>JAWKIM010000007.1:0-475191 GCA_041394365.1 Acidimicrobiales bacterium | reverse complement strand
GTCGAGGTCCGGCGAGCACAGCTCGCGGAACTCCTCCTGGCTGAGCTCGTGCCAGTGCTCGCAGATGCGGCGAACGGTGTCGAGGTTGCGTTGGATCAGCTGCTCGTCCATCGCCGGCACGGTAGCCGCCCCGCCGCGTCCCGCCGGCCCCGGCGTGTACGCCCCCCTCCCGCCGGGGTAGCCGATGAGGACCACCAGCGGCGGAAGATGGGAGAGCTCCGTGCAACCGACCACCGTGGCCGGCGCCCCTCGCGCCAACGACGACGTGGGCCGGGCGCGCCCGCCTTCGGAGCAGCTCGCCACCGAGCACGCAGCCACCCTGGCGGCACGACGGCGGCGTTACGCGCCGGCGGCGCGGCTGCTGTTCCGCTCCCTCGACGCGCTGTACGGCCGTGAGCGAAGCCTTCGCAAGTTCAAGGTGTTGGAGATCGTGGCCCGGGTGCCGTACCAGGCCTGGGAGCAGGTGGCCTACATCGCGCTGACCCATCGCCACCGGGACGAGGGCTTCGCCCGCCGGGTCTTCGACCGGGTGACCGAGGCCCGCACCCAGCAGGACAACGAGCAGTGGCACCTGCTGATCCTGCAGGAGCTGCTCGACGAGCGCGGCGAACGCGAGCGGCTCGTCCTCGACAAGGTCGTCCCGCAGGTGCTGGCGTTCGCCTACTACCAGCTCTCGTGGCTGCTCTATGTCATCCGGCCGAGCCTCAGCTACCGCCTCAACGCCGACTTCGAGGATCACGCGGAGCACGAGTACGCCGAGTTCGTGCGCGACAACCCGGACCTCGAACAGGTGCCCTACGACGGCGTCTTCGCCGCCGAGTACGGCCGCTTCGCCAGCCGGGGCGACCTGTTCCGGCAGATCGGTCTGGACGAACGGCTGCACAAGCAGGAGAGCCTGGCGCGCGCCGAGCAGGCCCGCTTCACCTGAGCGCGGGTCTGCGCCACCCGGGCTCAGGCACGGCCCCGCCCGGCGGCGCCGGCGCGTCAGCGCTTGGCGGCGCGGGAGGCGAACGTGGGGAACTGCCCGGTGGTGGCCATCACCCCGCCGTCGACCGGCAGCGCCACCCCGGTGATGAACGAGGCGTCCGGCGACAGCAGGAAGGCCACTGCGGCGGCGAGCTCGGAGGACTCGCCCCAGCGGGCCATGGGCACGATCATGCGCATCGTCTCGTCCACGTCGTCGCGGGCCCGCATCGGCTCGGTCATGCCCGTCTTGGTGGGGCCGGGGCACACGGCGTTGATGCGGATGCCCTCGTGGGCCACGTCGAGGGCGATGGAGCGGGCCATGTTGATCACCGCCGCCTTGGAGGCGTTGTACGTCCACCCGCCCGGGTCGGCGGCCAGGCCCGAGGTCGAGCCGGTGACGACGATGGCGCCGTCGCTCACCTTGCGCAGGGCGGGCAGGGCGGCCTTGATGCCCAGCGCCACGGCCCGCACGTGGACCTCGATCACCTTGTCGAACGTGGCCATCGGGATGCGGTCGATCAGGCCGAAGCCGGGGATGCCGGCGTTGAGGAACGCGCCGTGCAGCGCCCCGAAGTGCTCCTCGGCGGCGGCGACCATCGCCTCGTTGGTCTCCTCACGGGTGACGTCGCCGTCGAGGGCGACCACGCCGTCCACCGCGTCGGTCCAGCGCAGGGCCTCGGCGTTGAGGTCGACCGCCACCACCATGGCGCCGTCGGCCGCCAACCGCTCGACCGTCGCCCGGCCGATGCCGGAGGCGGCTCCCGTCACTGCGTACACCCGTCCACTGTTGCTGCTCATGGTCGGAACCGTAGGTGATCGCAAGCGTGGCGGCGGCCCGCTCGGGGCAGGAGGGTAGGGTGGCGTGGGTGCTCGGCGGCTTCGGTGGTTCGGTGGACAGAGCGGTCGAGACCTACGGGTACGCCGCGGTGGCGGTGCTCGTGGCCCTCGAGAGCGTGTTCCCGCCGATCCCCTCCGAGGTGGTGCTGCCCGTCGCCGGCTTCGTGGCCGGTCGGGGCGACGCCTCGGTGGTGGGCATGGTGCTGGCGGCCACCCTCGGGTCGGTCGTGGGCGCGTGGGTGCTCTACGGTGCGGCGGCGGCCATCGGCCCGGAACGGCTCCATCGCGGTGTGGCCCGGCACGGTCGATGGTTCGGGTTGCGACCCCAGCACCTGGAGCGGGCCGAGCGCTGGTTCGAGCAGCGCCGGGACGCCGCCGTGCTCATCGGTCGCTGTGTGCCGGTCATCCGCTCCATCGTGTCCATACCGGCCGGTTTCCAGCGCATGCCCTTCGTGCGGTTCACCGTGTTGAGCGCCATCGGCAGCCTGGTGTGGAACATCGCCCTGGTCGGTTCTGGCGCCATCCTGGGAGATCGCTGGCGACGCGTCGGTGACGTGATGGGACTGGTGCAGGGTGCGCTGCTGCTCGCGCTGGTGGCCGGCGGGGCCGTGCTGCTGTGGCGTCGGGTGCTGCAACCCCGCCTGGCCCGGCGCGGCGACCTGCCGCCCGTCGATCAGTCGGTGCGGGTGTCGATCGCCACCGACGACGGCGAGCACGTCGCCTACGACGGGGAGCGTGCCGAGCGCCCCGCCCTCGACGGCTCCGACCGGGGGTCCTGACCGGAGGCAGCCCCGACGTCGGCACCGACGCAGGCACGGACGTCGGCATCGGCGCGGCCCTCCGCACCTCCCTCGACGTCACGGTTCCCGGGCCGGCCGAGCAGGGACCCGGCCGCCAGCCACACCAGCGCGGCGAGCACCACGGCACAGGCGGCATCGAGCCAGTAGTGGTTGGCGGTGGCGACCACGGCGAGCAGGGTGATGGCGGGGTGGGCCAGCAGCCAGAGGCTGGCCCGGGTGCGCTTCACCATCACGAACGATGCGGCCACCATGAACGCCCAGCCGACGTGCAGCGACGGCATCGCCGCGAGCTGGTTGGCGGCCGACGCCGTCGTGTCGGCGCTGTAGATCTGCGGGCCGAAGCGCTGCAGGGTGTCGACCAGGTCGATGCCGGGCACGAGGCGGGGCGGGGCCAGCGGGAACGCGATGTGCACCGCCAGGGCCAAGGCGGTGACGGCCACGAACCAGCGGCGGATCCGTCGGTAGTGGGCTCGATGGCGGACGTACAGCCACACCAGGAACAGCGTGGTGGCCGGGAAGTGCACCGTGACGTAGTAACGGTTCAGGAACAGCACCAACGTGTGGGATCGGCTGACCAGATCCTGCACCGCGCCCTCGCTGAAGATGTGCAGCGATCGTTCCAGATCGATGATGCGAACGGCGTTGGCGTGGGCGTCGCGGAGCTGGTCGGCGGTCAGCAGCCGGATCTGTCGGTAGGCGAGGAACACGGCGGCCACCACGGCCACCTCGATCAGCAGGTGACGGGCGGCCGGCACCGAGCGGGCCATCCGGCCGGTCGGCCGGGACAGGGTCGCTTGCGTTGCCATGGCGTACCGTCCCCTCTCGTCTGCGCCGATCACCCGACCGACCCGACCGACCCGACCGACCCGACCGACCCGCACGTCCGGTGGCCCCACGCCGGCCCCGCCGAACGCCTCGCCGATTGTAGGCATCGCGGGGCGATCGGTCGGTGGTGGATTTCTCCAGACGGTATGTGCCGCAGCGCGATGGCGAGGCTCGAAAGGCGACCGGCCGGCTGCGCGCCGCCCGGTACGGTCGCGTCACGAGTCTGTTGCCCCGTCGCGCCGATCTCGCCGCCGTGCGCGACTCTCGTCACGATCGTCGCTCCGACGTTGCCCCGGTCCCGGGGGTGGGTTAGTCAGGGGAGGTGCCCCCTTGCCGCCAGGGCGCTCGGGCCGTTGCCCGATCGCTGCGCCCCCTGCTGCACGCCGTCGCCGCGGTGTTGGCGCCGGTGCTGTTGCTGGCCTCGCTGGCGGCGGTGTGGATCCGCATCGAGGTGCAACGACCGGAGGCGCTCGATCGGCGGGTGCGCTCGGTGTTGGCCGAGCCCGACGTGCGACGGCAGCTGTCGGTGCACCTCGCTCGCACCGTCACCCAATCGGACAGCCGGCTGATCGCCGCCGAGCCGGCGTTGCGCACCGCCGCCGAGATCCTGGTGGAGTCCCGGCAGTTCGCCGAGGTGGTGCAGGTGGCGTTGCGCCAGGGCAGCCGGGCGGTGATGACCGGGACCGATGAGAACGGCACCTCCCTGGCCGACATCGAGACCGAGTTCGTCTCCGTGCTCAACGCCATCAACCCCTCGGTGGCGCAGCGGGTGCCACGGGGCTGGGAGACCCGCGTGGTCGACGTGCGCCAGGACTCGCCGCTCGCCCGGACCGTGCAGGTCGGGGCCTGGCTGGGAGTGGGCCTCGACGCTGGTGCTCGGCGCGGTGGCCGCCCACGTGCTGCTGATCGCCACCGCCCGGCGACCGCGGCGGGCCTGGCGCACCGTCGGGCTGCACACCATGCTGATCGGTATGGCAGGGGTTGCGGTGCGACCCCTGGCCGCCGGGCGGCTGCCCCTGGGCGATCCGCACAGCGGTGGCGGGCGGGCGCTGCGGGCCACCTTCGAGCAGGCCACCGCCGGGTGGACCACCGCCGCCCTCGGCGTGGCCGCCGCCGGCGTGCTCATCGTGGCCGCCACCCCGCTGCCCGCCCGGCACACCCGGCGCCATCGTTGGCGCAGCCGGGTGCAGGGTGCGCCGGCGCGGCTGGTGCCGGCCGCTCGGGCCCGCCTGGCCGCCGCCCCGCCGCCCGCCCGCGCCGTGGTGGCGGCGACGGCCCTGGCCGGTGTCGTGCTCGCCGCCCGTTCGGCCGAGCGCATCGCAACGGCGGCCGTCGCCGTGGCGCTCGGCGCCGCGCTGTGGGCCTTCGCCCGGGCCGTGGCCCGGAGCCTGCCCCAAGGCAGCCCGGGCGGCGGCGAGCGCAGGTGCGACCGCAGGTGCGACCGCCGGTGCGGGTGGGGGTGGAGCACGGATCGCGTTGCCCGCCGCGCCGGGCGGGCCGGCCCGGTGGACGGCTGCGCCACCGGCGTGGGCCAGCTGGCGGCGGCGCTGTCGTGTCTGGGGGCGATGCTGTGGTGGGACGTGGCCGGGGCGCCGGCCCCCCGGGCGGCCGGGCCCCAACGCTGCAACGGCCACGTGGAGCTGTGCGACCGGCCGCTCGACGAGGTCACCTTCGCCGGCAGCCACAACGCCATGGCCTCGGTGGACGCCGGATTCCTGTTCGCCCAGCAGCGGTTGACCATCGGCGAGCAACTCGACCGCGGGGTACGGGCGTTGCTGGTGGACACCAAGTACGGGCTGCGGACGACCACCTCCGGTGTGGTGTGGACGGAGTTCCGGCGGGCCGAGCTCACCCGCCTCGAGCGGGAGCTGGGCGCCGACGTGGTGGCCTCGATGCAACGGCTGCGGCCCTCGCTGGTGCGGACCTCCGAGCAGGCCGAGGTGTTCCTGTGCCACGGCTACTGCGAGCTGGGGGCCACGCCGGCGTCGGAGGGCTTCGGCCAGCTGCGCGAGTTCCTGGAGCGCAACCCCGACGAGGTGGTGCTGCTCTACGTGCAGGACAGCACGGAGCCGGGCGACACCGTGCGGGCCCTGGACGACGCCGGCCTGGCGCGCTACGCCTACGCCCACCCCGACGGTGCGCCGTGGCCCACCCTCGGCTCGATGATCTCGGCGGGGACCCGGCTGGTGGTCCTGGCCGAGCAGCACGGCGGCACCGAGGGGACGCCGGCGTGGTTCCAGCGGGCGTTCGCGCTGACCCAGGACACGCCCTACGACGCGGCCCGCCCCGAGCAGCTGTCCTGCGCCGCCAACCGGGGCCCCGCCGACGCGCCGCTGTTCCTGCTCAACCACTGGCTGGCCGCCGGCCGGCGGTGGAGGACCAGGCCCGGCTGCTGAACGACGCCGCCTTCCTCGACGCCCACGTCCAACGCTGCCGGGCCGAGCGGGGGAGACCGGTCAACGTGATCGCCGTGAACTTCGTCGACATCGGCGACGTGGTGGGTGCCACCGCCCGGGCCAACGGGCTGGCCGAGCCGCCCGCCCGCTGACCGCGGGCTGCCCACCGGTCCGCGGGCGGTGGACCGGAGGGCCGGGAAGCGGCCGCGGTGCGCCCTGCTAGCTTTCGGCGGTCGACGGGGTCGGCACGCCGGACCGGCCGGGCCACGAAGGGGAGATGTCATGAGAGCTGTGGTGTGCAAGGCGTTCGGACCGCCCGAGGACCTCGTCGTCGAGGAGCGGCCCGATCCCACGCCCGGTCCGGGCGAGGTGCTCGTCGAGGTCAAGGCCGCCTCCGTGACCTTCCCCGACACGCTGATGCTCGAGGACCGCTACCAGTTCAAGGCGGCGCCGCCGTACGTGCCCGGCGGTGAGGTGGCCGGCGTGGTCACCGCGCTCGGCGAGGGCGTCGACAGCCTCCGGGTGGGTGACCGCATCGTCGGCGGCCTCGGCACCACCGGTGGGTATGCCGAGCTGTCGGTGGTCCCCGCCGCGGGTTCGCGGGTGTTGCCCGACGGCGTCGGCTTCGCCGAGTCCACCGGGTTGAACTACGCCTACGGCACCACGCTCTACGGGCTGAAGTACCGCGGCAACCTCAAGCCGGGCGAGTCGCTGCTGATCCTCGGGGCCGGCGGCAACGTGGGCATGACCGCGGTGGAGCTGGGCAAGCTGATGGGCGCCCGGGTCATCGCCGCCGCCTCCAGCGAGGAGAAGCTGCAGCTCTGCCGGGAGCGCGGTGCGGACGAGACCATCAACTACGCCACCGAGAGCCTCAAGGACCGGGCCAAGGAGCTGACCGGCGGCGAGGGCGTGGACGTGGTCTACGACTGCGTCGGTGGGGACTACGCCGAGCAGGCGCTGCGGGCCACGGGCTGGGACGGTCGCTTCCTGGTCATCGGCTTCACCGCCGGCATCCCCCGCATCCCGCTCAACCTCACGCTGCTCAAGAGCTGTCAGATCGTGGGCGTGTTCTACGGGGCGATGACCGCCCGGGACCCGGCCCTGCGCGACGCCATCGTGGCCGAGCTGCTGGAGCACACCGCCTCGGGCCGGCTGCGTCCCCACGTGTCGGGCCGCTACCCGCTCGAGCGGGCCGGCGAGGCGCTGCGCTCCCTCATCGATCGCAAGGCGGTGGGCAAGGTGGTCATCGAGCCGTGACCGCCGGGTCGCCGCTCAGCCGCTGCTGACCCGCACCCGCTGGGGCACCTTGGAGAAGATGCCCCAACAGTCGGTGCCGGTTCGGTGGTGGAGCAGATGCGCCTCCCGGTACGGCTCCAGGAAACCGATGTGCCGCGGCAGCAGCGGCAGGCGCCGGTGGATGTACAGGTCGTGCACGGCGAAGTACACCAGCCCGTACGCGGTGGCCCCGGCGGCCACCGGCACCAGCCACCACAGCGCCGCCACCCAGGTGCCCAGTGCGAACAACCCCATGGTGATCCCGGCCGAGATGGCCGGGATCACGTCGTTCGGCTCGGGACCGCGCACCGGCCGCTCGTGGTGGCTACGGTGCAGACCCCACGCGATCCCGTGGCCCAGCCGGCGGTGCACCGCCGCCGAGATCGGTTCCATCGCCACCGCGGTGGCCACCAGCAGCAGCACCCAGGCCGCCGTCCGCAGGGTCGGATCCGGCATCGTCGTCGCTCCTCGTGCGCGCCGGCCCGGGTCGCTGCTCCCGTCGGCGCAACGCCTGCCAGACCGACAGGGTGGCCAGGATCAGGGCGAACCCGAAGCCGAAGTCCTCGATGGGGGTGTGGAAGAACACCCGGATGCCACTGAAGTCATCCGGGTTGTAGAACACGATCGTGTCGCGGGCCCGGGTCAGCCAGCCGTCGACGAAGATCTGGAAGAAGAACATGATGCCCAGGCTGATCCAGAACGTGGCGGTGCGCACCAGGCGCGTGCGCAGCACGACGTCGTCGAGCAACACGGTCAGCACCATACCGATCAGGGTGATGGCGGTGTAGGCGGGCACGTCAGCGTCCTGTCGTCGGGGCGCGGCGCAGGCGCAGCCGTTCCCACGGCCGGCTCGACACCGCGCCGTGGGTCAGCAGTGCGCACAGCGGGATCACCACGAAGAAGGCGAGCTCCTCGAGCGGGAGCCGCCCGAACAGCTCGACGCCGACGGTGTGGCGCGGCGAGAACCACCACAGGCCGGCGCCCACCGCGAACCAGTCGAGCACCACGAAGGGGATCGCCACCGCGGCGATGGTGAGCAGCAGGCGCCGGGGGTGGCGGTACACCCGGGCGCCGAAGAGGAACTCGAGCGGCAGGGTCACGGCCACGCAGAACGCCAGCGCGCCCAGGTAGTGCCACCGCTCGCCGTTGGTGAGCAGCCACTCCAACACGGTCATCGGTGCTCCTTGCGGGGGACCCGCTGCGCTGCGCTCATCGCAGCACCTCCCGTCGTCGGGCCGCGGCGTCGCCGGCGGCGAGGACCCGCAGCAGGCGGGCCCGGTTGTAGCGCTGGACGAGCACGAACGGCAGGTTGAAGGCCACCCCGCCCGCCAGCATGACGAACCCCAGCGGCGCCGGCATCCACAGCGGGAACGACAGACCGGCCACGGCCACGGCCAGGTGGACGTACTCGGCCCGTCGGGTCTCCCGCAGCAGCGGCTCCACCCCCTGACGTCCACCGAGCACCGCCTTGGACGGCCGCTGCCCGGGGCCGAGCCCGTTGACCTCGGGCAGCAGCGCCTTCCAGCGGTGCACGCCCAACCGGCGGTACGGCCGGCCGCCGGCCTCCCAGGAGCGGATGCGGGTCACCACGGTGTCGCGCGCCAGCAGCCGTACCGGAAGGGACGCCGCGGCGGCGCCCACGAGCACCGAGATGAGGACCCAGGCGGCGCTGCCGGCCGCCACCCACACGGCGCTGCGCCCGGGGGAGAGGGCGGCGGTCACCGGCAACCCTCCCGTGGTCCCGTCGCCGAGGGGTCCTCGATCGGGGCCTCGGTCTCGAGGCCGTCGGCGCCCAGCGCCCGGCCTTTCCAGGTGACGCTGCGCCGGGTGGCCACGGCGAGCACCGAGCGGATGGTCAGGTAGGTGGTGAACAGGCCGAGCACGGGCGCGCCGAGCGTGGTGACCAGCGGGTGGAACCGGCCCACCCGGCGGCTCAGCCACCCGGTGTGCGCGGCGCTCAGGGCCCACAGCACCCCGGCGGGGACCCAGCGCTGCTGGGCGGCGAGCGCCACCGGCAGCAGCAGCGAGGTGATCCACAGGGCCACCACCACCGCGGCCGACGGTCGGGTGTGGCCCATGCCGGCGGCGAGGTTCTTGGACCAGCCGTCGACCACCGCTCGCAGCCCGTCGGGGGAGGAGCGCATGGCCACCAGGTCACCGCCCCGGTACAGGGTGACCGGCAGGTCGTGGCTGCGGGCGGTGGCGGCGAGGGTCAGGTCGTCGACGATGGTCGCCGGGTGGGCGCCGTGCCCACCGATGGCGGTGTAGTCGGCGGTGTGCATGGCCACGCAGGAGCCCACCGCGCCGGCCGCCCGGGTGCGCATCCCCGGCCCGCCACCGGCCACGGCCACCACGTTGGCCGCGGCCGACAGCGCCTCGCGCAGGCCGACGGCGCGGTGGTGCGGGGCCACGCTGGCCAGGCCGCCCTCGCGCTGGCGGGCGGCCACCACGGCGCGCAGCGCACCGGGACCGAGGCGGACGTCGGCGTCGAGGAACACGAGCTCGTCGTGGTGGGTGTGGGCCGAACCCAACCACAACGCCCACACCGTCGGGTTCCAGCCGGCGGGTCGGGGCCGGCTGTCGATGACCACCGCACCGCCGGCCCGCGCCACCTCGGCGGTGCCGTCGGTGGATTCGTCGTCCACCACCACCACCTCGACCACGGGCCGGGGCTCGCTGCCGACGCCCACGACCCGACCGGCGTCGGTGATGCCCGACGGGTCGACCCGGGCGGACTGGGCGGCGATGTCGGCCAGCAGCAGGCCCAGCTTGTCGGCCTCGTTGCGGGCGGGGATGACCACGCTGACCGCCGGCACCGAGATCGAGGGCCAGGCCCGGCGCAGGGCGGGCGCCCGCAGCACGAACACCGTGATGGCTGCGCACGCCACCACGGTGGTGGTCAGCGGGATGATCAGCGACCAGACGACCTCGTTCACGCGTGCACCGCCTGCGGGTCCTGCTCCGGTCGGGTGGGCCAGCCGCTGGCGGTGGCCACGGCCAGCGCCTGGCGGAACCACGGTGTCACCCGCAGCTCGCCGTCGTCGAGGTAGCGCTGCAGGGCGGGCAGCTCCAGCCACAGGTAGGCATCGGCCTCGGCCGGTCGAGGCGGTCGATCGTTGGTGCGGGCCACCACGACGTGGTCGAGCTCGCGCTCCATCAGGCCCGACGCCTCGTCGGTGGCCTCGTAACGGAACGTGCCGGCGGCCCGCACCACCACCCCGTCGAGGCCGATCTCCTCGGCCAGCCGCCGGCGGGCGGCGTCGAGCACGGCCTCATCGGGTCGGGGGTGGCTGCAGCAGGCGTTGCTCCACAACCCGCCGAAGTGGTACTTGCCCGGCGCCCGCCGCTGCAGCAGCACCCGGCCGGCGTCGTCGCAGACGAACACCGAGAACGCCCGGTGCAGCTGGGCCGGCGGCCGGTGGGCCTCGAGCTTGTCGGCGGTGCCGAGCTCGCGGTCCTCCTCGTCGACCACGATCACCCGGTCGGTGACGGCGGTGCGGCCCTCGTTCACCGGCCCCACCGCAGGCGGCCGGCGACATACAGCTTGCGGGCCAGCGGGACGCGCGCCCTGGCGCTGAACACGTCGTAGTCGTTCGCTTCGATGCGCTCCAGTATCTCGCTGTAGAGCACCCGAGCGGTACGGATGGAGCCGGCCGAGCTCGGCGGCAGCAGCTCGATGGCCCGGTCCGCCGAGGCGTAGAGGTCAGCCATGCGTTGGATCTGGAACCGGCAGAACGCCCGCCAGGCATCGTCGACGCGGCGCTCGGCGAGCTCGGGATCCACGCCGAAGGCCACCAGCTCGTCCTGCGGGAAGTAGACGCGGCCGCGGTCGAGGTCCTCGCCGACGTCGCGCAGGAAGTTGGTGAGCTGGAACGCGATGCCGAGGTCGCGCGCCCCGCCGGTGGCGGCGGCCAGGTCGGCGGGCTCGAGGATGGGCAGCATCAGCTCGCCGATGACCGCGGCCGAGCCGTCCATGTAGCCGCACAGCTCGTCGTAGGTGCGGTAGCGGGTGACGGTGAGATCGGCCCGCATGGCGGCGAAGAAGCGGCGGAAGGCGTCGGTGGGCAGTTGGTGGGCGCGGGCGGTGAAGACCACCGCCCGCAGCACGGGGTGCTCGCTGTGGCCCACCTCGAGCCCTTCGAGCAGCTCCGCTTCGAGCTGGTCGAGCCGCACGGTGCGCAGCGCCGGCTCGACGCCGTCGAAGGCGTCGACCACCTCGTCGGCGTAGCGGCACAGACCGTAGAGGGCGTGCACGTGGGGCCGGGCCACCGCCGGCAACAGCTGGGTGGCCCAGTAGTACGTCGTGCCGTGGCGGCGGTGCAGCCGGCGGCACTCCTCGTAGCTCTGCGCCAGGGTGACGGTCGGCCCGCCGCCGGGCTGCAGCTCGGGCGATGCCGGGGAGCGCAGGAGTCGCAGGGGGGCGGTCATCGCGGTGCGCTCCCGTTCCCGGCCCGCCGTGACGTGGATCGGGAGCCCGTGTCGCGCAGCTGGTCGACCACCCGCTCGGCGGCGATGCGCCCGGAGATCAGCACCATGGGCAGCCCCAGACCGGGGCGGGTCCCGGCCCCGGCGAACACCACTCCGGGCGCCCGCCGGTCCTGCGGCGCCGGTCGGAACGGACCGGACTGGGTGAAGCGGTGGTCGAAGCTGAACGGGGTGCCCAGCGCCGCGCCCCGGCTGCGCCAGGCGGGCGGGTCGATGACGGTGACCAGTTCGGCGCCCTCGACCGGGTAACCGGCCCGTGCCGCCCACGCCAGCATGCGCTCGGTGAGCTCGGGGGTGCGGGCGGACCAGTCGACATCGGCGGTGAGGTTCGGGGCGGGCTCGAGCACGTAGAGGGCGTGTCCGCCGGCGGGGGCGGCGGTCGGGTCGGTCAACGAGGCGACCGTGACGAAGCGCGACGGGTCGCGCATCGGGCGGCCCTGGCCGAGCAGCTCGTCGAAGGCCTGCTCCCACTCGGCGCCGAAGTGCACGTTGTGATGGGCCGTACCGTCCGGTAGGTCGCCGCGGGCCGCCAGGTGCCACACCACGCACGACGGGGCCGACGTGGCCCGCCGCACCGATCGGGGCGGGCGCAGACCGAGCAGGTCGTCGTAGGCCAGGGGGAGGTCGACGGTGCACACCACCGCGGCCGCCTCGATCTCGTCGCCGTCGGCCAGCACCACCCGCGGGTGCTGCGGGTGGGGCCGCACCGCCCGGACCGGGCAGCGCAGGCGGAGCTCGACACCGGCCTTGCCCACGGCCCGGGCCAGCCCGTCGGCCAGGGCCTGCGTGCCGCCCTGCGCTGCGTACACCCCGCGCACGGTGTCCATGTAGGAGATCACCGCGAACAGGCCGAGTGCGTCGAGCGGCGACAGCCCGGCATACATCGCCTGGAACGAGAACAGCCGGCGCAGCCGCTCGTCGCTGAACAGGCTGCTGACCTTGCCGTACCACGAGCGGAAGGCGCCGATGCGCACCAGCGTGGCCATGGCGCCGGGGTGGCGCACGAGATCGACCGCGCTGCGCACGTCGGACTCGATGAACGGCCCGAACTCGGCGCGGTAGAGCTCACCCACCCAGGCCAGGAACCGGCGGTAGGCGTCGGCCTCGGCCGGCCCGGCGAAGCGGCTGAGCTCCGCCGCCGCACGATCGGGCTCGGCGTGCAACGCCAGGGAGCTGCCGTCGGCGAAGGTGGCCCGGTAGAGCGGATCGATGGGGGTCAGCGTGCAGAAGTCGTGCAGGTCGGCGTCGACGGCGCGGAACGCGTCGGCGAAGAGGTCCACCATCGTGACCACCGTCGGCCCGCAGTCGAACCGGTAGTCGCCATGGCGCAGCACCGACGCCCGCCCGCCGGGCTCGTCGCCGGCCTCCAGCACCAGCACCTCGTGGCCCGCGCCGCGCAGGCAGGCCGCGGCCGACAGACCGGAGAACCCGGCGCCGACGACGACGACGGGCAGCGACGGCTTCACTGCGCCCGCCAGGCAGCGGCGCGGGCCAGGCTGCACAACCCGTCGGCGGCCTCGGGCTCGAGCGGCGCGGCCTCGACCGCCGCCACCGCCTCGCACACCAGGCGGGCGATGCGGCGCTCGACCGCGTCGACGGCCCCGCAGTCCCGCATGAAGGTGCCGATGACCTCGATGTCCTGCGGGCGGAGCTCGCCGGAACCGATCCTGCCCAAGACCTCGAGCGACCCGGCGCCGGCGGCGGCCAGCGTGCGCTGCAGGAGCAGCGTGTTCTTGCCGGCCTGCAGGTCGTCGCCCACCGGCTTGCCGGTCACGGCGGTGTCGCCGAACACGCCGAGCAGGTCGTCGCGATGTTGGAAGGCCTCACCCACGGCCAGCCCGTAGGCCGTCCAGCACCGATCGAGCGGCTCGCCGTCGAGCCGGGCGCCGTCGGTGCCGTCGCCCGCAGGCGGCCAGGGCGGCGCCGAGCTGCAGCGGGCGCTGCACCGAGTAGGCGGCGGTCTTGAAGCGGACCACGTCGGCGGCGGTGGCGGGGTCCTCGTCGCCGGTGGCGGCGCAGAACAGGTCCAGGTACTGGCCCATGTGCAGCTCGATGCGCATCTCGTCGAAGGAGCGGCCACCGGGGCCGGCAGAGCGACCAGCAGGTGCGAGGACCAGGCGAAGGCGAGGTCGCCGAGCAGGATCGCGAAGCCCTCGGCCGTGCGGCGGGACTCGCCCCGCCAGCCGGCCTCGCCGTGCAGGGCGGCGAAGCGGTGGTGCACGGTGGGCTGGTGGCGGCGGGTGGCGCTGCCGTCCATCACGTCGTCGTGGATCAGGGCGAAGGCGTGGAACAGCTCGATGGCCGCTCCCAGCTCCACCAGCGGTGTGCTCCAGGCGACCGGCAGGGCGTCGATCGGGTTGGGTGCCGGCCGCCGGAGCCCGCCGCGCCCACCCAGCCCCAGTAGGCGAAGCGGGGACGGAGGCGCTTACCGCCGTTGAGGACGAACGACTCGACGGCATCGAAGCCGACCCCGAGCTGCGGGTAGCGGTGCTGCCAGCGGACCCGCTGCTCGCCGAACAGCGATCGGAGCCGGCGTTCGACGGCGTCGAGGTAACCGTCCACGTCGGCCTGCGGACGATCGCGCACGGCGACGGGCCGGAGGTGCTCCTGCAGCGGCGGGGTGGATCGGAACACGGCGGACTCCCTGGCACGACGGCGACGAAGGTCGGGGCGGGCGACCTTTGACGTTCTTCGCCGGGGTCGGCCCGATCGGATGCAGCGGCGCCCAGAATTCTGCGGCCCGCGGTGTGTACCCACCGGGGAGGCTCGGTAACCAACGGATCGGCGCGGCCGGGCCGGCGTTCAGGGCCCCGGGCCGGTGGGTAGGGCGCCGGCATGGCAGAACGAGCACGAGACCAGGAACGGCAACGGAGCACCGACGCCTCCCGACCCGGCGAGGCGGACAACCGGGACCCCGGGGCGCCGACCCCGGAAGAGCTGCTGGCCCAGGGCAAGGACCCGGCGTGGCCGATCCCCGGTCTGGCCACCAACGACACCGAGGCCGACTCGCCGGCGTCGGACGCCGACGCCCCGGCGCCGGGCTGACCGACCGCCTGGCGAGCACGCCGGCGGGCCATCGCCCCTCCTCGAACCCCCGGCACCCTGACGCCCTTGTCCTGCGAGGGCGTCAGGGGTCCGGGGGTGCCCGGGAAACCGTCGCGCTCGATTCGGCGTCGAATCGGAATTGGTCGTGTGGCACGAAGTTCTGACGCTCCATGCGCCAGCGCGGGCCCGATCGGTGAGCACCGGACGCCGTCGGCGGACAGCCGCTCCTGGTGCGTCGGCCTCGCCGAATCGACTTCGAATCGCCGCCGAAGGACCTGCGCAACCTGGTGGCGGGAGGCACGCTCATCTCGGTGCGGTGCGGTGCGGTGCGGTGCGGTGCGGTGCGGTGCGGTGCGGTGCGGTGCGGTGCGGTGCGGTGCGGTGCGGTGCGGTGCGGTGCGGTGCGGTGCGGTGCGGTGCGATCAGCAGCCGTCGCCAGTCCCGGAGGCGCCGGTGCCCCCGCTTGGTGGCCGACCGATCCGGTGGCCCGCACCAGCGCAACCGCACCCTCGCCATACCGTCCGAGATGGAAGTGAAAATCAGGAGTCAAATTTCTTGACTTGAGGTGGGTCGCGGCGCGAGGCTCCATGCAGGAGGGGAGTACCCCACCCAAGTGATCGGTCGTCAACACGTGCGCTGCGGCGCTCCGGTCGATCCGCCTGCCGGGTCCGGTGGGCCGGGGAAGACCTCCTGTTCCGTCGAGACGCGAGCAGGAGTCCCGCCATGTCCGGTTCGATCCAGACCTCACCCCCCGCCATCATCGTCGGCGTCGGGGCCGGCCGCAGCGCCGATGCCGCGCTGCGCTGGGCGGTGGCCCAGGCCGCCGGACGCCACCCGGTGCGGGCCGTCCACGTGGTGCGATCATCCGCCACGGCCATCGCCGGCTTCGATGCGGTGGTCCACCTGCCCGAGCCCGATGTGTTCGACGCCGCCGTGGCGCTCGAACGCAGCATCGAACGGGCCGTGCCCGACCCCGCGCTGCGGGCCACCATCGAGACCCGCGTCCTCGTGGGTTCGCCGGTCCCCCGTCTCCTCGAGTGCTGCGAGGGCGCCGGCATGTTGGTGCTGGGCCGTGGCCGCAGTTCCGGCCGCCGCCTCTTCGGTGTGGCCCGCCAACTGATCTCCCTCGCCCCCTGCGCCGTGGTGGTCGTGCCACCCGGCGCCGACACCGCCCCGTCCGCCGCAAGGCCGGTGGTCGGGGCACGCCGGGCAGAGCTCGCTTACGCCGGCTGAGCATCTGCCCAGGGCACCCCCCGGAGCGCCCCGCCGGCGATCGTCCACCACGGGGGGCCGGGCCCGGCTGGACCGCGAGACATCGGTCTCCGGTCGAGCCGGGCCCCGAGCCCGTCCTCCTTGGGTTGCCATGGCGCGCGCTCCCGGCCCACCGCGCTTGGCGCGCCGCCATCCTCTAATCTTGAAGTGTGCGACTTGAGGTTTCCCGACGCAGCGATCTGGCCGTGCGCACCCTGCGCGTGCTGGCGGAGCGGGCCGACAAGCTGAAGGGTCACGAGCTGGCCGACGCCGTGGGCAGCACCGCCGGCTTCGTGCCGCAGGTCCTGGCTCCTCTGGTGAAAGCCGGGTGGGTGCGATCCGATCCCGGCCCTACCGGGGGGTACCTGCTGGTGGCCGACCTGCGCCGGGTGTCGGTGCTGGCCGTGATCGAGGCGGTGGAGGGCCCGACCGACACCGGCCGCTGCGTGTTGGCCGATCGGCCGTGCGCTGAGCAGGGCACCTGCGCGCTGCACGCCCCGTGGCTGAAGGCGAGGGCACAGCTCCTGCGCTCGCTGTCCTCCACGACGGTGGCGTCGGCGTCGCTGTTCGACGGTGCCGTGGCCGGTGACCGGCCATGAGCCGGGCGCAAGGCGGCGGTGATCCGGCCTGCTGGCTGGCCGAGACGGACCCGCCGCCGGTGCTCGCCCCGGTGGTGGCCGACCTGACCGTACCGAGCGGTACGGGCGGGGTGCTGTGGAGCCTGCCCCACGGCGGCGACCTCGACGCCAACCTGGTGCAACTCGGGCCGGAGGGCGGCATCGCCGCCCACACCAACGTCGAGCTCGACGTGCTGTTCGTGGTCCTCGCCGGGACCGGGCGGCTGGTGGTCGACGGGGAGGTGCACGAGGTGCGAGCCGGTGTCGCCCTGCTCGTGCGCCGCAACGCCGAGCGCGCCGTGCTGGCCGACGGCGGCGGCCTCCGCTACCTCACCGTGCACCGCCGGCGTGACGGTCTGCGCATCGGCCGTCCGGCCGGATCGCCGGCGGTCGGGCGATGAGCGGCACCCGCCCGGCCGAGCACCGGGGCCGGGATCTCGACACCCCCGCCGAGGTGGCGGAGCTGGTCACCCGCTTCTACCGCGAGATCGCCCAGGAGGCCCGCTTCCACCGCTACTTCGGCGAGCTGGCGTCGGTCGACTGGTCGGTGCACACCAAGGTGCTGACCGAGTACTGGTGCGGGCTGCTCTTCGGTGGCGAGCACGACGACGCCGCCACGGTGATCGAGGCGCACCGGTGGCTGCACGACCGGGCACCGTTCGACACCGAGCTGTTCGAGCTGTGGCTCGAGATCCTGCGGACCACGCTCGAAGGTGGCTGGAGCGGCCCGATGGCCGAGCTGGCGATGCGCCGAGGCCGCGGCATCGCCTGGGCCATGGCCACCCGTTTCGGGGCGGGGGCGATCAGGCCAGGTTGACGGCCAGCTCGGTCTCACGCTCGCCGGCGATGCGGGTGTGCCACATCTTGCGGGGCTCGCGCAGGTCGAACGGGGTGGCGCAGTGCAGCAGCCGCCGGTTGTCCCACACGATGGTGTCGCCCACCGTCCACTCGTGGAAGTGCACCCGGGGCGGCCGGCAGGCCTGCTCGACCAGCTCGTCGAGCAGGCGCTCCGACTCGTCGGGGTCCATGCCGACGATGCCGTAGGCGTGGCGACCGATGCACAGGTTCGGCCGTCCGGTCTCCGGGTGGATCTTCACCAGCGGTCGCAGCGAGGGTTCGCCGTCGTGGTAGCCGTACCCGTTGTACCCGCCCTGGGCGTTCTTGCGGGGCAGGTACCCGGACCGGCCCTGGCTGTAGTAGAGCGAGTGGTAGGCCTGCAGGTCGGCGATGCGGGCGCGGGTGGCGTCGTCGAGCGCCTCGTAGGCGGCCCGCATGTCGGCGAACCCGGTGGCCGCGCCCTTGGAGGGGATGACCTCGGCGGAGAACACCGCCCCCTTGGCCTGGATCGGCATGTAGGTGCTGTCGTGGTGCCAGCCCTCGTTGCCCCGCAGCAACTTCACCCAGTCGTCGTCGGCCTCGCTGTGGATCTCGCCGTCTTTGCCCACGTTGGAGATCGGCGTGGCCGGGAACTCCAGGTGGCCGAAGCGCTCGGCGAACGCGTTCTGCTCGTCCTGGGTCAGGAACTGCCCGGGGAAGATCAGCAGCGCGTGCTCGATCCAGGCGGCGCGCACCGCCTGCCACGTCGGCTCGTCCATGGAGCGGATCTCCACCCCGTGCACGACGGCGCCGAAGGTGGCATCGAGCAGTTCCAGATCCAACGTCACAGCCTGCATGGCCGCAGCGTAGAGGACCGGCGGGCCCGCCCGCCGCGGCCCGGCCCCGCCGGCCGCGCGCTTGGAGGGCACGGCCCGCACCTGCCACGCTGCACGTTGTGCGCGCAACATCGGCCGAGTCGGCCCCCGGATCGCAACAGGGCGGGGGTGCGTCGGCCGGGCCGCACGTGCCTGCCGCCGACGTCGGGCCCGGCATCTGGCCCTTCGTCGCTCTCGGCTCGGTGCTGCTGCTGTGGGGTCTCGGTCCGCCGCTGTCCAAGCTCATCAGCGGCCCCCCGCTGACTGTCAGCTTCGGGCGCATGTGGACCTCGACGTTCGGCATCATGGGCCTGCAGCTGGCCAAGGGGATCCGGCCCACCCGGGAGGCCATGCGCCGCAGCGTGGTGGGCGGGGTGGCCTTCGGCATCAACTCCCTCGTGTTCTTCTACGCGCTGCACAACGCGTCGATCGCCACCATCACCGTCATCGGCTCGCTGCAGCCGGCGGTGGTCATGCTCGGCGCCTGGCGGATCTTCGATGAGCGCATCACCCGCTGGACCATCGCCATGACCGGGGTGGCCATCGGCGGCGCCGCCCTGGCGGTGCTCGGCGCCGGGGCCAAGGTGCACTCCAACGCGGTCGGCGTGGCCTGCTCGGTCGGTTCGCTGCTGTGCATGGCGGCGTACTTCCTGTCCTCCAGCACGCCCGCCAGACGCTCGGCGCCGGCGAGTTCGTGATGGGCGTGATGGTGTAGGGCTCGCTCGTGGTGACCCCCGTGGCCGCCATCGGCGGTGGGCTCGGCCACTTCGACCAACTCGGCCGGGCCGACTGGTTCTGGATGATGGTGATGCTCGTTGGCCCCGGCGTGGGCGCCCAGCTCATGTTGGGCTGGGCGGTGCGTTGGGTGCCGGTCTCGCTGTCGGCCATGATCCAGCTCGGCGCCACCGCGGTGTCGATCGTGGCCGCGTGGCCCATCCACGGCGAGCAGCCGTCGGTGCTGCAGCTGGTGGGCGGTGGCATCGCACTCGCCTCGGTTGGCGTCATCCTCAACCGACGCTCCGTCTGAGCCGCCTCGGCGCGCGAGTTGGTCCGATCGCATCGGGCACGGGCCGGTCAACCCGATCGTGCCGGGCCGGCCGTCTGGTGCGTTCGCGCCTGCGCCGGCCGACCTGCCTCAAGGCGGTGACCGGGCCGGACGACGTAGGCGCCGTGGGCATCTTCCGGCGACCAGCACAGAGCATCGAGGCCGGCGTTGCTGTGGCGCCCCCGCCGTGGTGGGACGGGCCGCCCGGTCGCATCGCCCCGGCCTACCGGGCGTTGAGCGATGTGTACGGCCTCGAGCCCGAGGCGGTGGGCCGGCTCGCCCGGTTCCTCGACCACGCCGACGGCTACACCCACATCGCCGCCGCCGTGCACGCCCACACCCGGAGCCTGCCGCCGGGTCACCGGGCCAACGTGGTCTTCGGCGCCATGGACGGGGCCGAGCTCGCCGGCCAGCTCCGCCGGTTGTTCAGCGCCGACTTCGATGACGGCCTGCAGGACTACATCGAGGGACGCATCGGCGCGCAGACCTACGAGGCCGAAGACCTCGGCGTGACCTTCCCGCACCTGACCATCGCCCCGGCGGTGGTCGGCGAGCTGGCGGAACGGGCGCAGCTACCCCGGCAGTACTCCGGCCAGTTGGCCCGCACCATGCAGCGCTACGCGGTGTGCGTGGCGCTGGTGTGGATGCGGGTCTTCGTGACGGTGCGGGATCGCCGGCTCGTCAGCTTCGAGGCCCTGCGCGACAGCAGCACCCAGCTGGCGGTCGTCGGGTCGGCGCTGCGCGAGTTGGCCGGCGACCCGCACGACGGGCTCGGCGCCACCGTCACCGATGCCCGCACCGCGCTCGACGAGCTCGCCGCGCTCACCGAGCAGGTCGGTTCGGTGATCGAGGTCATCCGCGGCCTCGCCGCCCAGACCAACCTGCTCGCCCTCAACGCCACCATCGAAGCGGCGCGGGCGGGGGAGGAGGGTCGCGGGTTCGGCGTGGTCGCGGCCGAGGTGAAGTCGCTGGCGAACTCCACCGAGTCATCGCTGGGCAACATCGAGGAGCTCACCGAGCGGATGCGCAACGGGGTCGGCAAGGCCGTGCAGTGCATGCAGCGGGTGGCCACCACCGCCGACCGGGTGGCCTCGAGCGCCGAGTCGGTGTCGGCCATGGGCGACGAGCTGCGCTCGTTCGGCTCGCACGGCGAGCAGCGGCGCTGATCAGTTGTAGCTGCGCGAGAGGTCCGGCGCCCTGGGCATCGGTTCGCTGCGCACCAGCAGCGTCGGCCGCCGGGCCCGGCAGGTGGTGGCCAGCTCCTCGAGCGTGGCCCAGCCCTCGGCCACCCGGTGGCGTTGGGCCCGCAGCCCGATCGGTTCCAGCGACGGGTGGGGCACGCCGGGCAGGCCGGCCAGCCGGCGGTGCAGGTCGAGGTCGTCGTGCAGCGTGGTGTGCAGGTGCCGGTAGAACGGCGTGGTGAACGTGCCCTCGAACATCATGTCGAGATCGCCCGAGTCGTCCCAGTTGGCCTTGGCGGCGAGCTGGTCGGCGACCATGGCGTGGAAGCGGGTGCCCGGCAGCGGGTAGCTGACGCTCACGCCCATGTCGTCGGGCAGGGTGCTGCGCACGAGCTCCCGGGTGGCGCAGATGTCGTCGAGGTCCTCGCCCGGGTAGCCGAACTGCACGAAGAACGCGGCCCGGATCCCGGCGCGGCCCAGCTCGGCGCGAGCGGCGCAGATCTGCTCGACGGTGATGCCCTTGTCCATGGCGTCGAGCACGCGCTGGCTGCCGCTCTCCGCCCCCAGCCACACCTCGGCGCAACCGGCTCGCTGCAGGCCCGCCACCGCGTCGGGCGTCATGAGATCGGCGCGGCTCTGGATGGTGAAGGGGATGCGCGCCTGCAGCTGCTCGACGAGGTGGCCGAACTCCTGCATCCAGGAGGCCCGCAGCCCGAAGATGTCGTCGGCGAACCAGATGTGGTCGGGGCCGATGTCGGCCTTGACCGCGGCCAGCTCGGCGGCCACGTCGGCGGGGCTGCGCATGGCGTAGCGCTGACCCCAGATCGGCTTGGCGCACCAGTTGCAGTGGAACGGGCAGCCGCGGGTGGAGACCATGTTGAGCGTGAAGCGGCCGTGGTGCTCGAGCCAGCGTCGGCGGTAGGCCTCGATGTCGAGCAGGTCGCGCGCCGGGTGGGGGAACACATCGGGGTGGCGTTCGTTCGCCCGAACCGTGCGGGAGGTGGCCGTGACCACGCCGCCGATGTGGCCGGGGACCTCACCGGCATCGGGGTGGGCCGCCCGCCAGGCCACCAGCTCGACCACGGTGTGGTCACCCTCGCCGACCGCGGCGGCGTGGTCCACGGCCGCGAGGTACTGCTCGGGATGGTCGGTCACGTCGGGCCCGGAGACGATGACGTAGGCTCCGCGGGCACGGGCGGCGGCGGCCATGGTGCACGCCGCCTTGCGCATCCGGGTGAGGCACATCTTGGACAGGAAGTTGAAGTTGTCGTCGTACAGCACCACGGTGGCGGGCCGTTCGCGGTCGAGCGCGGCCTCGAACGCCTGCTCACCGTCGGCCAGCATGGCGTCGAAGAAGGCCACCCGGTGACCGGCCTCTCGCAACGCGGCGGCGACGTAGAGGGTGGCCAGCGGGGGGAACGGCCGCATCTTCTGGGTCTGCTTGGCATCGAGGCACAGGTAGTACGTCGATGCCACCAGTACTGCTTGCATACGCAAGCAGTACTGTAGCCCGACGTGGCCGACGTGCGGACCATCGGGAGCGGAGGCGTTGTCGGCGCCACGGCGGCGCTGCGGGCGCTGTGGTCCCAGCGTGAGGTGGTGCGGGCCTTCGCGGTGCGCTCCGTGCGCATCCGCTACCGCCAGGCGCTGTTCGGGGTGGCGTGGGCGGTGGTGCAGCCGCTCGCCCTGCTCGTGCCGTACCTGTGGTTCTTCCGCCGCGAGGACGGCGGGTCCGGCGGCGCGGCGGGCTCCTCCGCAGCGGCCACGGCGACGGCGGCCACGCTGGCTGCGCTCATCGGCTGGCAGTACCTGTCCCAGGCGGTGGGTGGCGGCGCCGGCGCGTTGGTCAACGAGGCGGTGCTGGTGCGCAAGACCGCGTTCCCCCGTGAGGCGCCGGTGGTGGCGGCGGTGGGTGCGGCCGCAGTGGAGCTGGCCGTGGGGTTGGCGTTGTTCGCCGCGGTCGGCCCGTTGCTCGGCGCCCGGTGGGGCTGGGCCACCATACCGGGCGTGCTGTTGGGCGTGGGCGGGTTGGCCGTGGTGGCGCTGGCGTTGGCGCTGCCGCTGGCGGCCCTCAACGCGGTGTACCGCGACGTGCGCCACGGGTTGCCCTTCGCCGTGCTGGTGTGGCTGTTCGTCTCGCCGGTCTTCTTCCCGATGGGCACCGGCCGGCGCCGCCTGCTGCTGGCGGTGTGCAACCCGGCGGCGGGCCCGCTCGACACGCTGCGCCGGGCGCTGGCCGAGGGGCGCGGCCCCACCTGGACGCTGCCGGTGAGCGTGGCCACCGCCGCGGTCATCGGGCTGGTGGGCTACCGCTGGTTCCGCCCAGGCCCCGACGCTGGCCGACGTGCTGTGATCGTGCTCCCGCCGCCGGCCGCCGCCGGGGTGGTGGCGTGAGCCTCGCGCTGGCCTTCGACTCGGTCACCAAGCGCTTCCGGGGCGGGCCGGCGTACCGGTCGCTGCAGGAGCTGCGGGCCGGGCGGGGGTCGCACCGGCGGCGGCGACCGTGCACCCGCCCGGCCCGCCTCGAGGACGTCAGGTTCTCGGTGGAGGCGGGGAGTCCTTCGCCGTCATCGGACCCAACGGGGCGGGCAAGTCCACCGCGCTGCGCTGGCCGCCGGCATCACGGCGCCACGTCGGGCCGGGTGCGGGTGGCGGGTCGGGTGGGGGCGCTGATCGAGGTGGGCGCCGGCATCCATCCCGAGCTCACCGGACGGGAGAACATCGGCCTCTACGGCGCCATCCTCGGCCTGCGGCGACGGGAGCTGGCGGCCCGCTTCGACGAGTTGGTGGCCTTCGCCGAGCTCGACGGGGCGCTCGACCGACCGGTGAAGCACTACTCATCGGGCATGCAGTTGCGGTTGGGCTTCGCCATCGCCACGGTGGTCGCACCCGACGTGCTCATCGTGGACGAGGCGCTGGCGGTGGGCGATGCCCGGTTCCAGCTGCGCTGCCTCGATCGGATGCAGGAGCTGGTGCGGCAGGGCACGACGCTGCTCTACGTGTCCCACGACCTGGCCACGGTGGAGAGCACGTGCCGGCGGGCGATGCTGTTGCTCGACGGGCGGGTGGCGGCGCTGGGGCCCACCGACGAGACGGTGGCGGCCTACCTGCGGTGGGTCGACGGCGGTGGTGCCAGCGGCCGGTGCCGGGGATTCGGGTGGTGGCGGGGCGGCGGCGGTGGTCGCTCGGCGGCGGTGCGCCGGCCGGGGGAGCCCCTCACCATCGAGGTGCCGCTCCCGCCGCCGGCCGCCGGTGGGCGCGGGCCCATCACGGTGGCGCTGGGCGTGCGCGACGGTCACGCGTGGAACGTGCTGGGGCCACGATGACCTTCGGTCCCGAGCGGGCGGGGACCATCGCTCGCTGCCACATCGAGGCGCTGCCGCTGTCGCCGGGCGTGTACCAGGTGTACGCCAGCACCGGTCGGGACGGGGCGTGGGTGCTGGTGCACAGCTTCCGGGTGGTCGACGAGGAGGCGGTGCCCCGACCGGCGTGGCTGCCGCCGGTGTCGTTCCCCCATCGCTGGGAGTGACCGGGGCCCGGTGGTCGGCCGACGGACCCTCCCCGGCTCTCCATACGAGGAGGTATGGGCGCACCTGGTCGTGGCGATTCGTTGGCGATTCGCTGCGAGTGGGCCGGCCCGCGGCGATTCGGCGCCGGTTCGGTGCGAGCTGGTGAGCCCGCAGCGATTCGGCGTGATTCGGTGCGAGTTGGTGGAGTGCGAGGGGCGGGCCGACCGGCGGGATCTCGTCGGGCGTCGGAACACGGGGCTGTTGTCGGATCCTTGCCGCTGGGTCGGCGAAATCTTTATGGAACGTCAGAAGGTGCTCGCTGGTTGTGATGGAAGGTGCCGACATCGAGCGGATGAGGCGAAAAGATCCGACAACAGGTTCGCCCGGCACGCTGCGTCGACCGACCCCTTCGGACGCCGGCGCCGCATTCGCCGGCACCAGCGGGTCGGTTCGGAACGCAGCGCTCAGCGGTAGGCGGCGACGAGCTGGTCGGCGACGGCCTCCCAGGTGAGGGCGGCATCGAAACGGGCCCGCACCGACGCCCGGCAGCCCGGCTCGGCGGCGCGCCCGGCGGCGCCCGAGCGCATCGGCCAGGGCGGCGGCGTCGCCCACCGGGAAGTGCTCCGCCACCTCGGCGGCGATGAAGCGATGCGACGGCAGGTCTGACAGCACCGGCAGGCAGCCGTTGGCCATCGCCTCGATCACGGCGTAGCCCGAGCCCTCGTGCCGGCTGGCCGACACCAGCAGCGGGCAGGCGGCGTACCACCCGGCGAGCTCGACCTGGGCCAGGCGCCCGAGGGTGCGGACACGATCGGGCAGGTCGAACGGTGGCGGGCCCTCGCCGCCGGCCAGCCACAGCCGGGCCCCGGGCCGCTGCCGGGTGAACCGGGTGAAGCCGTCGAGCACGGTGGCGACGTCCTTGTCGGCGTGCCACCGTCCCACCCACAGCACATCGGGCCCCCCGTCGGGGTGCCCGTCCCGCTCGCCGCCCCCGGTCGGGCCGACCGGCGCCGCGGCGGCCCGCTCGGCCACCAGATCCGTCGACGCCTCCAGCACCTCGCCACCGGCGTGCTGGACCCAACACCCGGGCCGCCTGCCACGGATCGGCCTGGCCGGGTAGCCCGCAGAACAGGAAGCGGTCCACCACCGACCGCTGGGTGCGGCAGGCCACCAGCCGGCGAGCGCGCCCACCGGCACCCAGCTCGCCGTGGTGCTGCGCCACCACCCGGGCCCCCGCCCGGCGGCCCGGCGCAACGCCCACGCCAGCCGCAGGAAGACCAGCCCGTTGAGGTGCACCACGTCGGGCCCGAGAGCGCACCACCCGGGCCACGGAGGCGGTGACGTGTGGTGGGTGACGGCGCCGATCGTGGCGGTCGCTTCGACGGTCGATGGCCACACGGCGTGGGCCTCGATGCCGTGACGGTCGGCGAGCAGCTGGAGCAACCGCTGGTTGTGGGGCCACGCCGCCGCCCGCGCCGCCGGCCCGTCCCCGGTGGGCGGCACCGGCAGCACGTAGGCCAGCTTCATCGCCGCCCCGGCACCCGGAGCAGGCGACGGGCCCGCTCCACCTGCCGCCAACCCCAGCGCGCCACCGCCGCGCCGGTCGACGCCCGGTGGGGCGAGCGCCTGGCGGGCCATGGCCAGCCGCTCCGCGGCGGTGGTGGTGAACGCCTCCCGCCAGGCCACGGTGGTGCGGTTCGACGGGTGCAGCAGCACCGCCTGCCGGTCGCTGTGCTCGAGCCTCCGCCGGGCCGCGGCCCGAGGCGTGCCATGCTGCCCTCGAGCAGACCATCCGGTACGGCATGGGGCCGGTAGCGGGCCACCAGCCACAGCGCCGGCGCCAGCAGCCGGGCATCGATGCGCCGACCGAGCGCCGACAGCCGAGCCCGATCGTCGTCATCGAGGGCCTCCAGGCACAGCACCGCATCGAGCGATGCATCGGGCGGGTCTCGGCCCGGATCACGGTGGCGGCCAGGTGGCCGAGCACGTGCAGGGCCAAGGCGGCGTCGTCGAGGCGCAGGCAGGCCCGTCCGCCTGCTCGCCTGGCGTGGCCAGTTCACCCAGCAGCAGCCCGCCGTCGTCCACGAGGTAGTGGTGCAGCCGCTCCACCCACCCCGGGTGCAGCTCGATCTTGCCGTTGTGGTCGGCGGACTCGCCGTCGGTGCGGCCCACCGAGCCGTCACCCCACGCCAGCACCGTGTCCTCCCACGGGCTGCGCTCGACCAACCGGTAGCCGCAGCCGGCCAGGGCGGCGATCGCCCGTTCCGTTGCGAGGGGCCACCAGCAGGTCCAGGTCCGACATGGGGCGCGCCCGGCCAGCCCGGCGGCCGCCCACCGCCCTCGGCCAGCACCGCCCCTTGACCGGCAACGCCGGGACGTCGGCACCGGCGACGCACGGCGCGTTGTCGAGCACCGGTGCGAAACGCTGCAGGCGGGCCGCCACCTCCCGGCGCTGGTCCTCGCCGTAGGCCCGCCAGCTGGCCGGGGGCGCCACGCCGCACTGCTCGGCGGCCACGAACAGCGGCCGTCAGGCCGGAGGCGAAGCCCGCCCGCTGGAAGGCCGGCGTGTCGGCCCGCAGCGCACCCAGCGCCGGGGCCTCGAAGCGTCGGCGTCGCCGTCGAGCAGGGCCAGGACGGCCACCAGCGGCGCGTCGAGATCGGCGGTGGCCATGGCCGCGCATGCTAACGAACGGCAGCGCGCCCACCGCTGCACCGGCGCCGTCACCGCCGCCGTGCTCTGATGGGCCGGTGCACGTGGTGATGGTGGTGCCCGGAGGGGTCGACCGATCGGGACGGGAGCGGGTGATCCCCGCCCTGCTGTGGCTGATCGAGGGGCTGGCCGCCCGGCACCGGGTCACCGTCGTCGCCCTCGGCCAGGAGCCGCAGGCCACCACCTACCCGCTGCTGGGGGCGACGGTGATCAACGTGCCGCCCGAACGGCACGGTCCCCACCGCCTCGCCCGCCAGCTGCGCCGGGCGGTGGCCGCCGCCGGTACCGCCGGCCCACCCGACGTGGTGCACGGGTGGTGGGCGTCGGTCAGCGGGCTGGCGGCCGTGCTCGCCGCCCGCCGCCACCGGGTGCCCTCGGTGGTGCACGTGGCCGGCGGTGAGCTGGTGGCCCGGCCCGAGCTGCCCTACGGCGGTGCGCTGGGCCGAGGCGGCCGGCCGATCTCGTCGACCGTGCTGCGCCGCGCCGCGGTCACGGTGGCCAGCGACCGGATGGCCCGCCACGTGACGTCGTGCGGCTTCCGGGTGGACGCCACCATACCGCTCGGTGTGGACACCGAGCGGTTCCGGCCTTGCCCCGAGCCCGCGCCGGTACGCCGGGCCGGGAGCGGCCGTACCGGCTGGTGTGCGTGGCCGACCTCAACCCGATCAAGGACCATGACACGTTGCTGCGGGCGCTGGCCATGGCCGGCGAGCAGCGGCTGCCGATCGAGCTCGACCTGGTGGGCACCGACGTGCTCGGCGGGCGCACCGCGGCGCTCGCCGCCTCACTGCGCCTGCCGGTGCGCACCCACGGGTTCGTGCCGTCCGACGAGCTGCCGCTGCTGCTGCAGCGCGCCGACCTCCACGTGCTAGCCTCCCGACACGACGCCGGGCCGGTGGCCGTGCTCGAGGCGGCCGCTTGCGGGTTGGCCACCGTGGGCACCCTCGTCGGCCACGTGGCCGACCTCGCCGCCGCCCGGCCGCCGGGCGCGGTGGCGGTGCGGCCGGGCCACGACCGGGCGTTGGGCGCGGCCATCATCGCCGCCCTGCGCGACGCGGAACGGCGCGGCGCCCTGGCCGAGGTGGCCCGCCGCTTCGCCGTGGACCACGACCGCCATCACACCGTGGACGCCTTCGAGGGCCTCTACCGCAGGCTGTCGGCCAGCTCCTGAAGGGCGGCGGCGGCCGCGTGTGGGTCGCGGCCGCGCTGCAACACGTAGGTGGGCCGCGCCAGCAGCGCCTCCACCCAGTCGGCGGGCAGCCCGTCGCGCTCGGTGGGCAGGGCCGGGTCCCAGAACCGCCGCTGCGCCTCCTGCGCATCGACGCGGCGCACGTCGAGCTCGGGCGCCGGATCGAGGAAGACCACCGCGTCGAGCGCTGCGCCCCGCCGCCGACGGGCCGGGGGCGGTTCGATGGCCAGCTTGATGCGATCGGCGCCGGGGTGCGGCACCCGCGGGGCACCGGCCAGCTCGGGGAAGTACGGCAGCGCCTCGTCCACCAGGAACAGGCGCCACGGGTAGCCCCACAGCCGGCCGGGCGCACCACCGGCCACCGCATAGGTCCAGTCGTCGGAGACCACGTGGCAGCCGGCGGCGAGCAGCGCGTAGGTCAGCGTGGACTTGCCCGCCCCCGACGGGCCGCGCAGCAACAGGCCCCGGCCCCGGTGGCGGACCAGGCCGGCGTGCACTGCGTGCAACAGGCCGGCGTTGATGGCCAACGCGCTGAACGCGCCCTCCACGATCATGCGCAGCGCGTCGGGCAGTGCCAGCAACGACGGCGGCACCACGGCGCATGCCCGACCGGCGGCGATGTCGGCGTCGAGCCGGGCGCTGCCGCAGCGCAGCGTGAGGGACCGGCGATCGGGCGACAGCCGCACGGCGGTGATCGGCCAGGCCGGATCGTCGGGACCGTCGCACCCGGTGCGCACCTCGAGCTGCAGGTGGCCCTCGGCGCCGGCGTCGCGGGGGAAGCGGGCCAGCGCCGCCGCCGCGGCATCGAACACCCGGCCGTCGTCGCCGATGAGGTCGAAGGTGATGCCGAAGGGGCGGAGGCGGCGCCGCACGGCTCGGCACCTTAGTCCTTGCGCGGCAAAGTATCCGCCGTCGGGGCGCGCTAGCGTCACCGCCATGCCCGACGTGCTCCTCACGCACGGCTACTTCCTGTGGGAAGACGCCAACGAGGCCGCCATCATGAAGCCCTATCCGCCGCTGGGGCTGCTCTACCTGTCGGCCTACCTCAAGCGCGCCGGGCTCGAGCCCGAGGTGTTCGACACCACCTTCGCCACCCGCGAGGAGCTGCTCGCCCGGCTCGACGAGGGCCCGGGCACGCTGGGGATCTACACGAACCTGCTGACCCGCTCCAACGTGGTGTGGCTGATGGGCGAGGCCCGCCGTCGCGGGTGGACCGTGGTGTGCGGCGGTCCGGAGAGCGTGAACTACCCGGCGGAGTACCTGCGCCACGGTGCCCACGCGGTGGTGCTGGGCGAGGGCGAGGAGACCCTGCTCGAACTGCTCCGGGTGCTGCCCGAGCGCGGCCCGCACGACCTCGGCTCGGTGGCCGGCGTGGTGTGGCGCACCGAGCACGGCCGCACCGTGACCAACGAAGGCCGCGCCCAGCTGCGCGACCTCGACGGCCTGCCGTGGCCCGACCGCGAGGCCATCGACATCGATCGGTACGTCGAGGTATGGCGCACCCACCACGGCATGGGCTCGGTGAACCTGATCACGGCGCGCGGCTGCCCGTACAAGTGCAACTGGTGCTCGCACGCCACGTTCGGGCGCACGCACCGGCGCCGCAGCCCGGCCGACTGCGCCGACGAGGTGGCCCACATCGTGCAGCGCTACGCGCCCGACCAGGTGTGGTACGCCGACGATGTGTTCACCATCAGCCACAAGTGGCTGTACGACTACGCCGCCGAACTGTCCCGGCGGAGCCTGCGGGTGCCGTTCGAGACGATCTCCCGGGCCGACCGCATGGCCGACGAGCGGGTGCTCGAGACCTTGGCCGCCATGGGCTGCTACCGCATCTGGATCGGCTCGGAGTCGGGCAGTCAGCGGATCCTCGATGCCATGCAGCGCGGGGTGACGGTGGAGCAGGTGCAGTGGGCCGCCGAGGCCGCCCGCCGCCACGGCATCGAGGTGGGCATGTTCCTCATGTGGGGCTACGAGGGCGAGGAGGTGTCCGACATCGAGGCCACCATCGACCACGTGAAGGCCTGCGACCCCGACCTCTACTTCACCACGGTGTCCTACCCGATCAAGGGCACCGGCTACTACGCCGCCGTCGAGGACAGGCTGCAGGTGACCACCGAGTGGGCCGACCGTACCGACCGGGATCTCAAGGTGGCCGGCCGCCATTCGCGCCGCTACTACGAGCACGCCGATGCCTGGTTGCACGCCGCGGTCGACGCCCACCGGCTCGCTCCCACCGATCCGGCCGCGGCCGCCGCCCGCCGGGCCGACGCCGCCGCCGCCCGCGCCGCGCTCGACGCTGCGGCAACCGAGGTCGAGGCGTGACGGTGGTCGAGGGCGTGACGGTGCTCGAGGCGTGACGGTGCTCGAGGGCGTGACGGTGGTGTGGGCGTGACGGTGGTGTGGGCGTGACCGCCGGCTGCGGCGTTCGACGAGCTCGCCGCCGACTACGACGCCGGCTTCAGCCACACGGTGCTGGGTGCGCTGCTGCGCGGCCGGGTCCACGAACGGCTCGCAGCCGGGCTCGGGGCCCGGGCCCGGGTGCTCGAGGTCAACTGCGGCACCGGCGTGGACGCGGTGTGGCTCGGCAGCCGCGGCCACCGGGTGCTCGCCACCGACGTGTCCGAGGCGATGGTGGGCCAGGCCCGGCTGGCCGTCGGGCGCGCCGGGGTGGCCGAGCGGGTGTCGGTGGTGACGCTGGCGCTCGAGGAGCTCGGCATCCTGCACGGTACGGAGCGGCCGTTCGGCGCGGTGCTGTCCAACTTCGGTGGTCTCAACTGCGTGGCCGACCTCGACGCCGTGCTCGCCGATCTCGCCGCCCTGGTGCGGCCCGGCGGCCGGGCCTGGTTGTGCATCATGGGGCCGGTCGTGCCCTGGGAGTGGGCGTTCTTCGCCGCCCGGGGGAACTGGCGCGCCGCCGGCCGGCGGCTGCGGCGCCGGCCCACCTGGCGGGGTCTGCCGCTGCAGTACCCATCGGTACGGTCGGTGCGGCGCTCGGCGCTGGCCACCGGGTGGGCGCCGGTGCGTGCCGATGCGCTGGCCGCGTTGGTGCCGCCCCCTTCGCCGAGGACCTGGCCCGGCGCCACCGGGGCGTGCTGCGCGCCCTCGACCGGCTGGAACGGCGGCTGGCCACCCGCGCCCCGCTGGTGTGGACCGCCGACCACTACCTGCTGGAGCTGGAGCGACGGTGAGCGGCGGGCCGGCTGGCCGTTGTGCTGCCCGGCCTGCCGGGCGCCGCTCGGCATCCACACCGCCGGGCCCGACCCCACCGCGCCGGACTGCGCCGGCCCGGACCCGGCGGGGGCCGAGGTGGCCTGCCCGCAAGGGTGCGCCTCCTATCGCTGGCACCCCTTCGCCGGGGCCGCCCCGACGACGGCCGCGCCCGGTGCACCGGCGGGGGCGTGGGGCCTGCTGCGCCCGGCCGACCGGGCGGCGATCGAGCGGTTCCTGGCCGACTACACCCACATCCGGCGGGCGGAGGGCCGCGGCAGCGACGACCCCGACCACTACCGGAACCTGCCGGCGGTCCCCGCAACGGACCCGCTGCAGTGGCAGTGGGCCATGCGGGCCCGCTCGTGGCAGCACGCCGAGCCGCGCGTGCTGCCGGCGGCCGGCGGGGCGCGGCGCGTGGTCGACGTCGGCGCCGGGGTCGGCTGGCTGGCCAACCGGATGGCCCAGCGGGGCCACGATGTCGTGGCCGTCGACGTGTCGCTCGACCCGCTCGACGGGCTCGGCGCCGCCCGCCACTACGACAGCGGGTTCCGGTGCGTGCAGGCCCACTTCGACCACCTGCCCTTCGCCGACGCCTGCGCCGACGTGGTGCTGTTCGACGCCAGCCTGCACTACAGCGTCGACTACGCGGTGACCCTGACCGAGGCCAGGCGGCTGCTGCGCCCGGGCGGGGCGGTGGTGGTGCTCGATTCGCCGATCTACCGCCACGACCGCGCCGGCCGGCAGATGGTGGCCGAACGCCACGCCGACTTCGAGCGCCGCTTCGGCCGCCGCTCCGACAGCGTGGCCTCGCGGCAGTACCTGACGCCGGCCGAGCTCGATCGCCTCGGGCGCGAGCTGGGCCTGCGTTGGCAGCGGTCCCGCCCGTTCTACGGCTGGCGCTGGGCGGCCCGACCCTGGGTGGCCCGGTTGCGACGTCGCCGGCCGCCCAGCCGGTTCGAGCTGTTGGTCGGCCGGCCATGAGCGACCTCACCACCGAACCGGATGAGGCGCCCGAGCCCCACGTGGCGCAAGAGCCCGACGTGGCGCCCGAGGCGCCGGTCGAGGCGCTCGAGGCGCCGGTCGAGACGCCCGACGGCAAGCTGGTGCGCACCTGGCCCCAACGGCTGGCCATCTTGGCCGGGGCGATGGTCTCGGTGCTGTGCTTCCTCATCGCCGGTGCGCTCCACCTGGTGGAGGACAAGGCGTCGAGCGTGCAGCGCATCACCGTCAATGGCGTGCTCGGCCCGCGGCCCACGACCACCAGCACTGCGGTCGCCGCCAACGCAACCGGCGAGGGCGCCGGCCCGGTGCAACCGGTCCCGTCCTCGGCGCAGAACATCCTGGTGGTCGGCGTGGACAACGCCGACGGCCTCGCCGCGGACGACCGGGTGCGCATCGGGCGCGGCGCCGGCGGCCTGCGCTCGGACACCATCATGCTGGTCCGGCTCGACCCCGACACCGGGCTGGCGGCGCTGCTGTCGTTCCCACGCGACCTGTGGCTGCCCCTCGGCGGTGACGGTGGCAACGACCGCATCAACAGCGCGCTGCCCCTCGGTGGCCCCGAGCTGCTGATCCGCACGATCACCGACAACTTCGGCATCACCATCGACCACTTCGTGCAGGTCGACTTCGCCCAGTTCGAAGCGCTGGTGGACGCGGTGGGCGGCGTGCCGTTCCCCTTCGCCTACCCCGTGCGCGACGACAACAGCGGCTTGTACGTGGGCGAGGCGGGCTGCGTGGTGCTCGATGGCGACCAGGCGTTGAACTACGTCCGCTCCCGCTACCTGCAGCGCCTGGTCGACGGCGAGTGGGAGGCCGACCCCTCCGCCGACCTGTCCCGCATCCGCCGCCAGCAGGACTTCCTGCGCCGCGCCTTCGCCCGGGCCAAGGACCAGGGCCTGTCCAACCCGCTGACGGCCAACGCCCTCATCGACGCCGGCATCGGGGCCATCACCGTCGACCAGGACTTCAGCGCCGAGGAGATGCTGCGCCTGGCGCTGCGCTTCCGCGACCTCGACCCGGCGTCGCTGCCGGCCTTCGCGCTGCCCACCACACCCGACACCACGGCCGGTGGGGCCGCCATCCTGCGGTTGCGGCCGGCCGACGCCCAGCCCGTGCTCGACCTGTTCCGCGGGCTCAACCCGTGGTCGCCCACCGCGGTACCGGTCAGCGTGCAGGGCCCGGGGGCCGATGCGCTCGAGCCGGCGCTGTACACGGTCGGCTTCGTGCCGGTGGGCGACGAGGCCCCGACCGTCGCCGCGCCGGCCGGGCGCAGCGAGGTCCACTTCGCGCCGACCGAGCGCTACCGCGCCGAGCTGCTGGCCGGCTGGCTGCAGGACCCCGTGACCCTGGTCGAGGACGCCGAGCTGCCCACCGGGTTCGTGGTGCTCACCCTGGCCGGCCCGCCACCGGCGGTGCGCGCCGAGCCGCCCACCGGCACCCCGGCCTGGACCGAGGCCGCCACCGCCTCCGCCGGCTTCCTGCCCTCCGACGACGCCGCGGCCTGCTGACCAGCCGACCGAGCGCGAGCCGTCGAGCGCTATCAGTAACTGTTAGGGCCCGCTGGGTGATGATTTCGGCGGGGCTCGCTACCCTGCGAAGACGATGAAGCGCCGACGCACCGCCACGCCCCTGCTCGCCATCGCCCTGGCGGCCACGGCCGCCGCGTGCGGTGGCGGCGACGCCGACACCGCCACCCCGGTGGGGGTGGTCGTGACCGATCCCAACCCGCCCACCAGCACCGGCAACGGCATCGAGGCGGGCGAGCCCGGCGCCACCACCGACCAGGATGGCGGCTCGGGGGTGCTCGGCCGGTCCGACGCCGTGCTCGTCAGCGCGCAGCTGCTGCACCTGTACTCGCCCGATCAGGCCACCCCCGGTCCGACGATCGACGTCTGGGGCACCGACCCCGCCGATCCCGCCGATCTGATCAAGGTCGGCGGCCCGATCGCCTACGGCGTGGTGGGCACCATCGAGGTGGTCAAGGGCTTCGCCGATCCGATCATCTACCTGACCCCGGCCGGGGGCCAGAAGCCGGATCCCTTCGGGCCCAACGACGCCAACAAGCTGGGTTCCGCATCGGTGCGGCTGCGGGTCGACGGCAAGGCCCCGTTCCTCGCGCTCTACGACGGGCCGGGCTACGCCGGTGACGGGCCGGCCGGGCTGCAGTACCAATCCCATGATCTGCTGCGTTCCGCCGACGGCACCGACACCGCCTGGCTGCTGGCGTCGGCCTCGATGCCCACCTCGCTGGAGGGCACCTCCACCGTGCTCGAGCTCGACGGCACGTGCCTCGACTTCGACCGGTCGAACAACAGCAGCCGCAACGCGGTGGGCGCGGGCGAGCATCGGTTGGTGCTGCGCGACGTGAGCGCGGCGAACTGCCCCGACGGGCCGGCGCTGGCCACCGGCAGCTTCACCGCCGAGGAGGGTCGCCTCACCATCGTGTACCTGGTGGGCGAGGCCAACGACGCGCTGACGTTCGGTTCGGTCAGCATGGACAACGGGTCCTGAGCACGGCCGGCCGGCGTGGGCGGGAACGCCGCCGCCGGCGTCGGCTAGAACGGGCGGCCGACCACAAGGAGCCGCCGCCATGACCAGCGCAGTCACCCCCACGCCCGGCGCCAAGATGATCTACCTGATCAAGCGCCGCCCCACCGCCAGCCGCGAGGAGCTGGTGGCCAACTGGTTCGCCAACCACATGCCGGCGGTGATCGCCGGCCAGCACGCCCAGCGCGAGCGCGGCCGGGTGCACGCCTGGCGCTACATCGCCACCCTGTTCGACGCCCAGCGCGACGGCACCCACCCCTGGGACGGCATGGCCCAGCTCTCCTTCGACGAGGTCGTCCCCGCGCCGCCGGTGCCCCACGGCACCGAGCCCGCCGACACGTTCCAGCAGAAGGCGGAGCCGTACTCGCCGTGGGCCACCACCGAGCACGTGGTGATCGACGGTGCCGGTGTGCCGGCGCTCGAGGTGCGGCCCAACACGCTCAACGACCCGTTCCCCTGCACCCGCAGCGGCTACCTGAAGGTGACGTTCCTGGTGGGCGCGCAGGACGGCATCGACCACGACGCGTTCCACCGCCACTGGCTGGAGGTGCACGTCCCCAACGTGCGCGAGGTCATGGGCCGCGTCGGCGGGCTGCGCTACGTGGTGAGCCACAGCGTCGAACCGGGTACCGCCCCGTATGGCGGCATGGCCGAGCTGTGGTTCCCCGACGCCGAGGTGTTCAAGGCGTTCAACGCCACCATCGAGCCCGACGGCATGGAGCGCTTCACCCAGGCCGATCGCACGCTGGTGCTGCGCTCGTCGACCGAGATGATCGGCATCCCGTGAGCCGGGTGGCCCGCCACCGCGCCGACACCGTGGTGATCGGCGGCGGGTCGAGCGGCGCGGTGGTGGCCGGCCGGCTGGCCGAGGCCGGCTGCGACGTGCTGCTGGTCGAGGCCGGACCCGACTACGGCCCGCTCGACGGCGGCCGCTGGCCGGCCGAGCTGGTCGACGCCCGGATGCTGGCCACCACCCACGACTGGGACTACCGCGCCGGGCGGTGGACGTTCGAGCGGGCCCGGGTGATCGGCGGTTGCTCGGCCCACAACGGCGCCATCGCCGCCGTCGGGCACCGCGCGACTACGACGCCTGGGGGCCTCGACGGCTGGCGCAGGGCCGATGTGGAGCCGCTGTACCGCACGGTGTGCGAGCGGATGCGGGTGCGGGCCTACGAGCGCCACGAGGCCGGCCCGTTCCACGCCGCCTGCCTGGAGGCGGCCGCCCAGGCGGGCTGGCCCATCGCCAGCGACCTGTGCGATCTCGACGCCGGCGAATCGTTCGGCCTGGAAACGGTCAACGTGTTCGGCACGCTGCGTTGGAACACCGCGTTCGCCTACCTCGATCCGGTGCGCGGCGGCGGGCACCTGCGCGTCCTCGACGAGACGATCGTCGCCCACCTGGAGCCCGCCGGCGTACCATCCGGCACGGTACGGTCCAGCGCAGTACGGTCCAGCGCAGTACGGTCCAGCGCAGTACGGTCCAGCACAGCAGCGTCCGGCGGGGTGCGGGTGTTCGGGACGCGGCAGGGTGAGCCGGTGGAGATCGAGGCCGCCACCGTGGTGCTCAGCGCCGGGGTGTACGGCACCCCGGCCATCCTGCAGCGCTCCGGGGTCGGTGATCCCGACCGCCTGCGGGCGGTGGGCGTGACCCCGCAGCACGAGCTGCCCGGGGTGGGCGCCGACCTGCACGACCACCCGATGATCCACGCCGGCCGGCTCGTCACCCCACGGTTGCAGGGGTGGCTGGACGAGGCGGCCGCCACCGGGTTCCTGCCCGAGGAGCAGACGCTGGGCAAGTTCTGCTCCGGTCAGGCCACCGACGGGCTGTACGACCTGCACCTGTTCCCGGTGTGCGCATCGAACCAGACGAGCTTGCTGCACGGTCGCACGCTGGTGGAGGTGGCCTGCGTGAACCCCCGCAGCCGGGGCCGGCTCGACATCGTGTCGGCCGACCCGGAGGCCCAGCCCACCATCGACCACGCCTACCTGGCCGACCCCGAGGGCCACGACCTGGCCGTGCTGCGCGACGGCCTGGCCCTGGCCGAGCGGCTGCTGGCCCAGCCGGCGCTGCGGGACATCCTCGGTGCGCCGTTCGACGTGTTCGACAGCGACGAAGCGATCCGGGCCAACGTGGCCCACTACTACCACCCGGTGGGCACCTGCCGCATGGGGCCCGACGGCGACGCCGGTGCGGTGTGCGACGCCGACGGCCGGGTGCGGGGCCTCGACGGCGTGGTGGTGGCCGACGTCTCGCTGCTGCCCACGATCACCCGGGCCAACACCAACCTGCCGGCGGTGATGATCGGCGAGCGCATCGCCGCCACGCTGGCCGGCCGGCTCCCGGACACCGGTCGCTGAGGAGCGGGCCGATGGACGTGTACGAGATCTCCGTCGACCTCAAGGCGGGCGTGCGGGACCTCACGTTCGTGGAGGCGGTGCAGCGCTACCTCGGCGCCCTGCAGGCCGACGGGCGCATCGAGTCGTTCCGGGTGTTGCGCCGCAAGCTGGGCTTCGGCGCCGGCGGCGAGTTCAAGCTGCTGATCGAGACGCGCGACCTCGCCCAGCTCGACGCCGCCTTCACCGCCGTCTCCACCCGGGCGGAGCCCTGGGAGGGTGTCCACGTGGACGTCAACTCGCTGGTGACCAACTTCCAGGCGGCGTTGTACCGCGACTTCCCCGACCCCCACCGTCAGCGGGGCGACGAGCGGTTCTGATCGGCCGCGGGGCGCTCGCCACCGGTGGAGCCCGTCGCCGGCGACGGTCAGATCGAGAAGTCCTCGGCCGACCAGACGCCGTCGGTGGAGGGGCGTGGGCCACGGGTGGACGCCCCGGTCACGGCCGTCTCCAGCTTGTCGACCCGGTCGAGCAGGGCGGTGAGGCTCGACCCGATCAGGTCGGGCATGACCGACCCCTGCAGCGACGGCTTGGCCAGATCGATGGCCGGCGCCGTCGTCGGCCGGGCGGCACCGTTGCCGTTGCCGTTGCCGTTGCCGTTGGGTGCGGGGGCGGCGCGCTCCTCCCGACGGGAGAGGATCTGACCGGGCACGCCCACCACCACCGAACGGGGCGGGACCGGCCGGACCACCACCGCGTTGGCGCCGATGCGGCTGTCGGCGCCCACCTCGATGGGGCCGAGGATCTTGGCCCCGGCGCCGATGGTGACCCGGTCACCGATGGTCGGGTGGCGCTTGCCCTTGTTCAGCGTGGTGCCCCCGAGGGTCACGCCGTGGTACATCATCACGTCGTCGCCCACCTCGGCCGTCTCACCGATGACCACCCCCATGCCGTGGTCGATGAACAGACCCGAACCGATGTGGGCGCCGGGGTGGATCTCGATGCCGGTGAACCAGCGGGCGGCCTGTGACAGCGCCCGCGCCGGGAAGCGCAGCCCGCGCGTCCACAGGGCGTGCGCCACGCGGTGCAACCACACGGCGTGCAGACCCGGGTAGAGCAGCGCCACCTCCAACGAGGAGCGCGCCGCCGGGTCCTGCGCCTTGGCGGCGGCGAGGTCGCGTCGCAGGCCGAGCACGGTCAGTCCGCCAGGTCGGCGAAGAGCGGGGTGGACAGGTAGCGCTCGCCGAAGGACGGGATGATCACCACGATTCGCTTGCCGGCGTTCTCGGGGCGCTTGGCCAGCTCCACCGCGGCCCAGGTGGCGGCGCCCGACGAGATGCCCACGAGGAGGCCCTCGGTGGCGGCCATGGCCCGGGCGGTGGCGAAGGCGTCGTCGTTGGCCACCTGCACGACCTCGTCGTAGATGGCGGTGTCCAGCACGCCCGGCACGAAGCCGGCGCCGATGCCCTGGATGGGGTGCGGGCCCTTCTGCCCGCCGGAGAGCACCGGTGAGGCGGCCGGCTCGACGGCGACGATCTTCACGTCGGGCTTGCGCTCCTTGAGCACCTGGCCCACCCCGGTGATGGTGCCGCCGGTGCCCACCCCGCCGACGACGATGTCGACCGTGCCGTCGGTGTCCCGCCAGATCTCCTCGGCGGTGGTGGCCCGGTGCACGGCCGGGTTGGCCGGGTTCTCGAACTGCTGGGGCATGAAGTACTTCGGGTCGCTCTTGGCCAGCTCTTCGGCCCGGGCGATGGCACCGCCCATGCCCTCGGGCCCGGGGGTGAGGATGAGCTCGGCGCCGTAGGCCCGCAGCAGCATGCGCCGCTCCTTGCTCATCGTCTCCGGCATGGTCAGCACGATCTTGTAGCCCCGGGCGGCGCACACCATGGCCAGCGCGATGCCGGTGTTGCCGCTGGTGGGCTCGACGATGATCGTGTCGGGACCGATGAGCCCATCACGCTCGGCGGCGTCGATCATGGCCACACCGATGCGGTCCTTGACGCTGTTGGCCGGGTTGTAGAACTCGAGCTTGGCCAGCACTTCGGCGCCGGCGCCCTCGGTGACCCGCTGCAGCTTCACCAGCGGCGTGTTCCCGATGAGCTCGGTGACGTTCTCGGCGATCTTCATGGTGCGCATCCCTGGTCGACGGTCACCGCCACCTTAGCCGACCTACCAAGTCAACATTCCGCTCGGGCGGCGGGCTCGGACCGCGTCAGAGCTTGTGGAGCTCGGGCATCACCTCGGCCGCCAACCACTCCGGCACGTCGTCGCGCTCGTGGCAGAAGTGCTCGAACACGACCTCCTCCAGGCCGAGCTCCGCGAAGCGACCGCAGCGGTCGATCAGCTCCTCCTTCGAGCCGGTGAACAGGCGCGGGCGGCCGCCGTCCTCGCCGAGGTCCGACGGCTGCATGCCCGAGCCGTAGGCGAACATGTCGATGGCGCGGCGGGCCACCAACTCGCGCATGGCGTCGTCGGGGCCGGCGGTGGTGAACAGCAGCATCGAGCGGCGGATGGTGGCCGGGTCGCGGTCGATGCGGGCGCAATGCTCCTCGAGGCGGGCCACGTTGGCGGCGTACTCGTCGGGCTTGTGGTAGGTGGCGTTCCACTCGTCGGCGTAGCGGGCGACCATGGCCAGCGTGCGCCGCGGGCCCGCACCGCCGATGAGGATGGGCGGCCGTCCGGCGGGCGGGTGGGGCTGCGAATCGGTGCCGTCGAGCCGGTAGAAGCGCCCCTCGTAGGTGCCCGGGTTGTCGTACCAGAGCACCTTCATCAGCTCGATGGCCTCGGCCAGCCGGTCGTAGCGTTCGCCGAGGGGTGGGTAGTCGAGCCCGTAGATGCGGTGCTCGGCCTCGAACCAGCCCACGCCCACGCCCATGACGAAGCGGCCGCCCGACAGCGCGTCGAGCTGCTGCGCCATGCGGCCCATGTTCACCGGCTCCCGGAACGTCACCGGCGACACCAGCGGACCGAAGCGGATGTCGCTGCTCTCCATGGCCGCGGCCACGAAGGACAGGTACACGTCGATGGCGTCCTTCTGGTAGCCGTTGAAGTAGTGGTCCGAACGGAACAGGCTGGCGAAGCCGAGGCGTTCGGCCAGGCCGACCACGTGGCGCCAGCGGTCCCACGAGAGCGGCGTGGCCTCGCCGACGATCATCCCGACCTTCATCTGCCGACCCCCTGCGTGGCGCCCACGCTGAACGTGCTCAGTGCCGTGCGGGAGCATAGGGCGCTGTCCGACGTGTCCGAAATGTGCAAGACAGCGTCGGTTCCCCGCCGGTAACTTCACTCACGCGGTATCGAGAGTGTACCGCTTGGTACATCCTCGTCGGCGACGGGTAGCGTGTACCAATTGGTACATCGTGGGGAGGGGCAGGCGTGGGCGAGGGGCAGCAGTGGACGTTCCTGTTCACCGACATCGAGGGGTCGACCGTGTTGTGGGAGCGCGAACCGGACGCCATGAAGGACGCGCTGGCCCGGCACGACGCGCTGCTACGGGCCTGCGTCGAGGCCGGCGGCGGGCGGGTCTTCGGGTTGCGCGGTGACGGGCTCGCCGCCGCCTTCGACGCGCCCGGGCCGGCGGTGCGCGCTGCGCTCGCCGCCCAGCGAGAGCTGGCCGCCGAGCGCTGGCCGGCGGGGCTGGTGCTGGCGGTGCGCATGGGCCTGCACCACGGTCCGGCGGCGCCGCGTGACGGCGATCTGTACGGACCCCACGTCAACCTCGCCGCACGGGTGATGAGCGCGGCCGCCGGGTCGCAGGTGCTGGTGTCGGAGGCGGTGCACCGGCGTGTCGCCGGCCCGGCCGAGGCCGGTGGTGCGGGTCCGGGTGCAGGTGCGGGCCCGGGTTCGGCTGCACTGCGGCGTGCGGCGGGCTGCGCTTCGAGGCGCTCGGCAGTTACCACCTGCGTGGCATCGAGGCGCCGGTGGCGTTGTTCGGCGCGCACGACGACCGCACGCCCTGGCGGTCCGTCCCCGTCAACGCCGTGCCGGTGCGCCGCACGAACCTGCCCGCTCAACAGCGCCGCTGGTGGGGCGCGCCGAGCTCGTCGCCCGGGCCGTCGACCTGCTCGACCGCCACCGGCTGGTCACCCTGTGCGGCGCCGGCGGCATCGGCAAGACCGCGGTGGCGCTGGCCGTCGCCGCCGCTCGCATCGATCGACATGGCGACGGCGCCTGGCTGGTCGAGCTGGCCGCCGTCGAGCCGGGGATCGCCGCGCCCGCGGATCGGGTTCTCGACGTGGTCGCCACCGCGCTGCGCGTGCCGCCCGGTGCCGGCGCCCCGGCGGCCCGCATCGCCGGCTGGCTCGAGGGCCGGCAGCTCCTGGTGGTGCTCGACACCTGCGAGCACCTGGCCGCCACGGTCCGCACCGTGCTCGACGGCCTGCTCGAGGCGGCACCGGGGCTCACCGTGCTGGCCACCAGCCGGGTGCGCCTCGGCCACCGGGCCGAGCGGCTGCTGGCGGTGGATCCCCTGGTGCCCTCCGCCGCCCGGGCGCTGCTGTGCGAGCGGGCGGCCTCGCTGGACGCCATGCCGACGGGCGATGCCGACCCCGCCGCCGTCGAGCGGCTGTGCGCCCGCCTCGACGGCATGCCGTTGGCCATCGAGCTGGCCGCCGCCCAGCTGCGCTGGCTCGCTCCGGGTGACGTGCTGGCCGGGCTCGATGCGGCGGCGGGCGACCCCGTCGGCGACGCCGCCGTCGGTACCGCTGGAGCGGGCGCCGCAGCGGTGCGCCTCTTCGACGCCGGGGGGCTCGACGGCGTGGCCATGCGCCATGTGTCGGTGCAGGCGGCGATGAACTGGTCCTACCGCTTGTTGGACGATCCGGCGCGCCGTGCTCCGTCGCCTGTCGGTGCTCGCCGGCGGTGGCGACCGGCGGGCCGCGCTGGCGGTCGGCCGTGGCGAAGACCTCGACGACGCCGCGGCCGAGCGGGCGTTGCGCCTCCTCGTCGAGCACTCCTTGGTGCTGGCCCGGCCCACACCGCTCGGTATGCGCTACCGGCTGCTCGACCCGATCCGGGAGGCGGCCGGGCGCCGCCTGGAGGCCGCCGCTGAGCAGCGGACGGCCGCCGCCCAGGCGGCCTGGTACGCCACCGCCGCCGAGGCGGCCGACGCGCTGGTGCACAGCACCCGCCAGCTCGACGGCGACGCCGCCTTCGACGCCGACTGGGACAACATCCGTGCCGCCCACGACTGGGCCGTCCGCCACGGCGACGCCGTCCTGTCGGCCCGCATCCTCGCCGCCACCGAGCAGCACGCATACCACCGGGTACGCCATGAGCTGGGGAGTGGGCCCGGCAGGCGCTGGCCGCCCCCGACACCGCGTCACCGGTCGCTCGGGCCATCGCCTGCCGGTGGGCCGTGCTGGCGGGGGACTACGACGCCGCGTTGCGCCACGCCGAGGACGGCGTGGCGGGCACCGCGGCAGAGGCGGGTCCGGTGGGAAACGTGCTGGCGGTCCGCGGTCTCGCCGGGTGCTGGGCGATGCTGGCCCACATCCACGCCATGTCGGGGCGCAGCCCAGCGGCCAAGGAGGCCGCCGGGCGGACGGAGGCGCTCGCCGCTCGGCTGGGCGACGGGCACGGCCGCCAACTCGCCCTGTTCGCCCGGAGCTTCGCCGGGCTCGGGGACGACTGGCCGTCGGTTCGGGCCGCCCGCCGGGCGTTGATCGCCGACCAGGAGCGGGTCGGCTCGCCGCGGATGCGGGCCAACGCCGCCGTGCAGCGCGCCATGCTCGCCCGTCTGCAGAAGCCACCCGATCTCGACAGCGCGCTGGCGTTGTGCCGCGCCGGCACGACGATGGCCCGCTCGGCCGGCTCGGTGTTCGACGAGGCGCAGTCGCTGCTGATGGCCGCCGTGCTCGCCGCCACGCTGGAGCGGCCCGACGCCGTGGACGACTGCGCCGAGGCGCTCGCGTTCGTGCGCCGCACCGGCTACGGCGTGTTCCTCGGTAGCCTGCTGGGCGCGGTGGCCACCGTGCTGGCCGACCTCGGTGGCCTCGACGCGGCCGCCACGGTGGCGGGCCACTGTGCCGCGCACCACCCGCTCGACGCCGCCGGCGTGTTCGGGGGCTTCGGACAGCTGCCGGCGGCGCTGCATGGTCACCCGGCGGGGGCCGCCCTGGCCGCCGTCGGCGCCGCGATGGAACGTTCGGCGGTGCTCGACGTCACCCTCGACGCCGTGTACGCGGCCCAGGCGCGGCAGCTGGCGACGGACGAATCGGGGGTGGCCCCATGAGCCCGCCGCTGGCCGATCCCGAGTGGCGGCCGCGCGCCACCGGTACCAGCGGGCTCGCCGGGCGCACGTTCGCCGGGTTCCTGGCCGGGCTCGACCCCCCGGCAGCGTCGGCGCTGACGGCCGCCGGGCAGGTGCGGGAGATCGCCCGGGGCGAGGTCCTGTGCGCGGCCGGTGAGCCGGCGGAGGCGGTGTACGTGGTGCTCGCCGGTGCGGCCAAGCTGACCGCGTGGGCGGCCAACGGGCGCGAGCTGGTCCTCGACGTCGTGGAGCCGGGGGCGTTGGTCGGCGAGCTGGCCGCCATCGACGGCGGGCCCCGCACGGCCACCGTGTCGGCGTTGACCGAGCTGCGGGTGCTCGCCGTACCGGCCGGTCGGTTCCGGGCGCTGCTCGGACAGCAGCCGTCGCTCAACGCCGCGGTGCTCGCGCTGCTGGCCGGGCGGGTGCGGGTTGCCACCGAGCGCCAGGTGGAGCTGGGCGCCAACGATGCGCTGGGCCGGGTGTGCCGGCTGCTGCTCGATCTGGCGGCGCGCGCGGGCGCATCGGGCGACAGTTGGTTCCCGGTGCCGCTGTCCCAGCACGACCTGGCCAGCTGGAGCGGCCTGTCGCGCGATGCGTTCGTCAAGGGGTTGCGGGCGGTGCGCACGCTGGGCTGGGCGGAGCTCGACGGGCGGCGCGGCGCCATCGTGGACCGGGCCGCCCTGGAACGGCGCGCCGCCGGCTGACCTCCCCGCGCTCGAGGCCGGGAACGCGCGGGTCTGCCGGCGCAGAACGTGGTCGGGCTCAGCCGTCGTCAACCCACGCTGCTCGACTCGTCCGGACCTCCCGCCCCACCGACTCGCACCGAATCCGCCCCGAATCGGTGCGAGTGGGTTCGGGGTGACCACCGTGCGTGAAACACACCAAGAGGTATGGTCGGGTGGGCCGGAGGAGGAGGCGGGCGCGGCCGCCCCACGAGCGCTGCCTCGTCCCTCGTCCTCCTCCCCGCCGCCGGTGGGGCGATCGATCCGTCGGACGGGGCGATGGCGCCGGCGCAGCGTTGATACCGCCCGACCTTGCCGATTCCTCCGCTGCGGGCGGCAACGATGCCGGCGCACGGTGGCACCCATGTTCACCAGACTGCACGCGGCCCTGCTGCGCCGGCACCGCACGGTGCTGCTCGTCACCGCGCTCGCCGTCCCGGTGCTCGCCGTGCTCGGAGGCGGGGTGCAGCGCGACCTGTCGGTCGGCGGCTTCGTCGACCGCAGCACCGAGTCGGCCCGGGTGGCCCGCCACCTCGAGCAGGCCTTCGGCACCGCCGCCCCCAACGAGGTGCTGGTGCTCACCATGCTGCACGGTACGGCCACCGACGAGGCCAACGCCGACGCCGGGCGCACGCTGGTGGCCCGGCTGCGCGCCGAGCCCGGCGTGGCGGACGTGCTCTCACCGTGGACGCTGGGCTCCCTGCCCGCCGGCGCGCCGAACCCGCTCATCGGCGACGACGCCCGTCGCGCCGTGATCGCCCTCCGCCTCGGCGGCGACGAGGACGCCCAGCGCCGCACCGCCGAGCGGCTCAGCCGGCTGACCGGCGAGCAGGAGGCGTTTCGCATCGGCGCCACGGGCCCGGCGGAGATCAGCCGCCAGGCCGCCGAGCAGGCCGAGCGCGACCTGCTGCGCGCCGAGCTGGTGGCCGCACCGTTGACCCTCATCGGGCTGCTCGTGGTGTTCCGGGGGTGGCGCGCCGCGCTGTTGCCCCTCGGCGTGGCGGTGGTGGCGGTGCTCGGCACGTTCTGCGTGCTGCGCCTGCTGGCCACGGTGACCACGGTGTCGGTGTTCGCCCTGAACCTGACCACGGGTCTCGGGCTCGGCCTGGCCGTCGACTACAGCCTGCTGCTCGTCGCCCGCTTCCGGGAGGAGCGCACCGGGGCGCAGTCCGTGCCCGCCGCCGTGCAGCGCACCGTCCGCACCGCCGGCCGTACGGTGCTGTTCAGCGCCATCACGGTGGCGCTGTCGTTGCTGGCCCTGCTCGTGATGCCGGTGCCCTACCTGCGCTCGTTCGCCTACGCCGGCGTCACCGTGGTGTTCATCGCCGCCGCGGCTGCGCTGGTGGTGGTGCCCGCCGCCCTGCTGGCCATCGGCGAGCGCATCGGCCGGGCACGGATCGACCGCCGGGCGGACGCCGGCTGGGCGGCCCAGGCCCGCCGGGTGATGGCCCGGCCGGTGTGGTGGGCGGTGGCGGTGGCGGTGCCGCTGGTGGTGGCCGGGGTGCCCTTCGGCGGGCTGCACGCCGGCCGCATCGACGATCGCATCCTGCCCGCCGGGGCGGGCGCCCGCCTGGCCGCCGAGGAGCTGCGCACCCACTTCGACCAGGGCGAGTTCCACCCCATCAACGTGGCGGTGCCCTGGCTGGAGCCGTCCGACACCGTCAGCCTGCGCCGTGCCGTGCAGACGTTGGCGGCGGTCCCCGGCGTGACCCGGGTCGATTCGGCGCTCGGCTTCAGCGTGGCGGGCCGGACCATCCCGCCCACCGACTACCACGCCCGCTTCACCGGTCCGCCCGGAGCCGGGACCTGGTTCAGCGTGACCACCGCCTTCGACCCCGAGTCCGACGACGCCCGGGCCGTGGTCCGCGCCATCCGGGCCCTCGACGGCCGCGCCGGCGTGTCCGGCGCCACCGCCGCCACCATCGATGCCGTGGACGGCGTGCAGCGCCGGGCGCCGTGGGCGGCCGCCGTCATCGCCGTGACCACGGTGGTGCTGCTGTTCGTGATGACCGGCAGCGTGGTCGTCCCGCTCAAGGCGCTGGTGCTCAACCTGGCGTCGCTGACCGCCACCTTCGGTGCCCTGGTCTGGGTGTTCCAGGACGGCCACCTGGCCGGGCTGCTTGGCGTGAGCGCCACCGGCCGGCTCGACGTGTTCACGCCCATCCTCATGTTCTGCATCGCCTTCGGCTTGTCGATGGACTACGAGGTGTTCCTGCTCGCCGCCATCAAGGAGCACTACGACCTCCACGGCGACAACGCGGCGGCCGTCGCCCACGGGTTGGGCCGCAGCGGGCGCGTGGTGACCGCGGCGGCGGGCCTGCTGACCATCGTGTTCGTGGCCATCGGCACCTCGGGCGTGGTCACGGTGCGGATGATCGGCGCCGGCCTGGCGCTCGCCGTGCTGGTCGACGCCTTCCTCATCCGGGCCACGCTCGTGCCCGCGCTGATGCGCCTCACCGGCGAGGCCAACTGGTGGGCGCCGGGGCCGCTGCGGCGCTGGCAGCTGCGCCACGGCTGGCGGGAACCGGCGGCGCTGCCCTTCCCCACGCTCGCCGACGCCGGTGGCCATCGCGAGGAGGCGGTGGCGGCGGTGCTCGGGCACCCGTGCTTCGACCGTGCCCGCCCGGCGCTCGCCGCCGTGGTGGCCCGCCACGTGGAGCTCGTGGCGCCGACGCCGGGCGCCGTGCTCGCCGTGGAGCGCGCCCCCGCCCCCGGCCTGATGGTGTTGTGCCGCGGCAGCGCCGTGCGCTCGGCCGCCGGCCTGGTCGAGGCGATGCTGGCGCCGGGAGCGGCCTTCGGCGCCGAGTTGCTCGAAGGCGGCACCAGCCCCGCCACGGTGGTGGCCGGCAGCGACGCCCTCCTCGCCGTGGTGGCGGGCCCCCACCTGCGGGCCATCGACCGGGCGTTCCGGCTGTCCCGGGGAGCTGTTGGGACCCCGCCGCCCCCGCCCCCGGCGGACGGCGGGCACCGGGTGCGGGCGGTGCTGCGGTGATGGCCCCGGACGCGGCCGACCGGACCGTCGACGTCGTGCGGGCGGGTGTGGCCTACCGGTGCCGTCCCGTCCACGCCGTCCACGCCGCCGACGCCGCCGACGCCACCGACGTGCTCGCCCTGTACGAGTCGCTCGGGCCCGACTCCCGGCTGCGCCGCTTCGGCCAGCCGGTGCCCCGCTATGACCGCGGCCTGCGGCGGGCCCTCACCGAGTTCGATCTCGGGCCGGTCTGGCTGGCCCGAGATCGTCTCGGCAGCTGCGTGGGCGAGGCGCGGGTGGCGGCCTCCCGGCGTGAGCCGTGCTCGCACCTCGCCGTCACCGTGGCCGACGCCGTGCAGGGCCGCGGCCTCGGCCCGGCGCTGGCCCGCTTGGCGGTGACCGACGCCATCCGCCTCGGGCTGGCCCCGGTGGTCGTGACCATCGCGGCCGACAACCGGCCGGCGCTGCGCCTGGCCGCCCGCCACGGCATCGAGCTCCGCTGGGACGACGGGCTGCTGTCGGGCCGGGTGCGCCTGCGACGCGGGCCGGTCAGGGCGGCCTGAGCCCCTACGATCGTCGCCGTGCAGGACCGTGCCGGCGTCGAGGTGCTCGAACGGCGCGAGCGCCGGGCCGAGGCGCTGCGCTGGACCCGTTGGCTCGACAGTTCGATCCCCGTGCCCGGCACCAGCCGCCGGGTCGGGTGGGACGGTGTCGTCGGCCTCGTGCCCGGTGTGGGCGACGCCGCCGGTCTCGCCCTGTCGATGGCGGTGGTGACCCGCGGCGCGCTGCTCGGCGTCCGGGGGTGGACGTTGGCCCGCCTGGTGGTCGTGGCCCTTGCCGACGCGGCCATCGGTGCCGTGCCCTTCCTGGGCGCCGTGCTCGACTTCGTGTTCAAGGCGAACGAGCGCAACCTGCGGGCCATCGACCGCTACGAGCTCGAGCGGGAGGCGGTGGAGGCGGAGAGCAGGAACATCGTGGTGGCGCTCGGCGCGGTCACGCTGGTGCTGCTGTGCCTGTTGGCCATCGCCACCGTCGCCCTCGCCAACCTCGTCGTCGGCCTGTTCTGATCACCGTTCGTCGCCGTCAGCGTGCGGACGCGTCGGTCGCCCCGGGCGCATCCGGTTCGGCCGGCCCACCCAGGTCCTCGTTCGTTCGGGTGGCATCATCGAGCGCCTGCTGCGCCCGGGTCCGGTCGAGCCGGGCCACCTCGAGGGCGTCGTCGGCGCTGCGGCGGGCGGCGTCGAGCCGTTCGGTGAGCTCCTGCACGATGCGCTGCGCCTTGGCGACCGCGGCCTCGGCCTGCGCGGCGGCGCGGTCGGCGTCGTCGAGCGCGGCCAGGGCGGCGCAGCGGGCGGCGATGGCCTCCTCCCGCCGGCGCCGCCGTTGCGCTTCGACCTGCGCCGTCGCGGCGGCCGTGGCCGTGCCGGGTGCCTCGGGGCCGCCGGGTGCCTCGGGGACGGCGCTGCCCGCGCCGGCATCGTTCGACGGCTGCAGGGGAACGGCGAAGCCGCTCAGCAGCTCGAACCCCGCCGGGACCTCGGGTGTGCGGGCCAGCCGGCCCCGGCGGAGCTGGTCGGCCGCCGCCGGGTCGAGCGACACCGCCTCGGCGATCGTCCACAGCTCGTCGCGCGCCGCAGGGGCCGGCCGTCCCTCGCGCCGTAGCGTGGCGAGCGCCGCATCTGCCAGGGCCTGCACGGCGCGGCGCCGCTCGGCCACCGCTCGGCGCAGCGCGTCGGCCCCGGTCCCGGTGGCGGCCGCGCCGAGCGCCGCGGCCTGGGCGTCGAGCAGGACCCGACCGGCTGCGGTCAACGCATCGAGCAGTCGGGGGTCGGCACGCACCGCGGTGTCCGCCGCCCACGCCGCCACCGACGGGCGGGCCAGCTTGGCGACGAGGTTCCCCTCCTGGCGACGCTTGGCGGCTCGAAGCTGCTTGACCAGGGCAGTCCGGTCCGCCACGAACCGCTCCGGTGGCCCGGCGTAGAGCGCGACGATCTGCGCCTCGAGCTGTGCATCCCCATCGGACTCGGCATCGAGATCGGGTGCGTCGCCGGCGGGGTTGTCACCGGTGGGGCTGTCGGGGGTGGTGCGCATGGGACCGTGGGGCAGCGCCGGGGCCGGCATTGCGGGGCCGACGCTACCGGCACCCGTCGTGCTGGCCGCCGCCGGCATCGCCCGGTTGCCGCTCGGCGCCGCCGTGCGCATCGGGTCGTGGTTCGGCGACGGCGGGTGGCAGACCCGCTGGGGGTCGAGAGCCGTCACACCGGTGTGCTCCGACGAGACCGTCGCGCTCGATTCGACGTCGAATCGGAACTGGTCACCAGACACGAAGTCCGGCCACCCGCGGTGATGGCCCGAGTCCGAACCGTTCCCGCCGGTCACCAGGAGCGGCCTCGTCGTCCGCGCCTGTCCACTGCGGCGAATCGATTTCGAATCGGCGTCGGAGGTGGTGCCGAGGGCCGCCGGGGAGCTGCCGGTGGGGCGCCCGGGTGGTGCCGGAGAACGGGCGGGGAGCTGCCGGTGGCAGCGGCTGCCGGCCCCCGGGTCACCGGTCACCCGGCCCGATCACGGCCGGAACTGCAACGGCCGCGATCCCAGCGCTCCCGCCTGCGATACCCGACGGTATGCCGTGGGCACCCACTCGCAGACGAGCCGACGCGTTCGCGCGGGTCGATCATCTCCTCCATCTGGAAGCGCATGAGCGGCCCGATCGGCCCGCGGGCGGCCTCGATGCGGGCCTCGATCTCGGCCCGCAGCGCGGCGGGATCGGCCGCCTCGGCGAGCTGCCGCTTGTAGGCCGCCTCGATGCCCCCCTCGGGCGGGATGCCGCCGACGTCGGCCGCCGGCCACACCACCCGCGCCGAGGGCTGCGAGCGGGGCGTGGCGTAGTTGTTGCCGGCCACACCGAGCTTCGCCGCATGATCACGGTGAACATCGGGATCGTCGCCTGGGCGAAGGCCACCATCCACTCGCCGCCCTTGCGGATGGTGCCGGTGCGCTCGTGCTCCACGCCGACCGCGAAGCCGGGGTTGTCCACCAGGTTGAGCAACGGCAGGTGGAACAGGTCGCACAGGTCGATGTGCCGGCGCAGCTTGTCGCACCCGTCCGCGGTGAGCGCCCCGCCGTTGACGTGGCGGCTGTCGGAGGCGATCACCCCCATGGGGTGGCCGTTGAAGCGCACGAAGCCGGTCACCTGGTCGGTGCCCCACAGCGGCCCCACCTCGAAGAACGAGCCCCGGTCGGCCATCAGCTCGATCGCCCGCCGCACGTCGAAGGTGGTGGTGCGCTTGCGGGGGATCAGGGCGAACAGCTCGTCGTCCCGGCGATCGGCGGGGTCGTCGGGATCGGGCGGCAGCACCGGCGGCGCCTCGTACACGCTGGCCGGCAGGTAGGACAGGAAGCGGCGGGTCATCTCGGCCGCCTCCTCCTCGGTCTCCGCCAGGTTGTCCACCGAGCCGTTGCGGCAGTGGATGCGCCAGTCGCCCAGGTCCTCCTTGGTGATGTCGTAGCCCATGGCGTGGGACACCACCGGGGGGCCGGCCACGAACAGCTGGGCGATGTCGCGCACCATCACCGAGAAGTGGCCGAGCACCGCCTTGGCCGCCCCGATGCCGACCACGCTGCCCAGCAGCATGTTGACCACGGGCACGGTGGCCAGCTGCTCGGCGTACTGGGTGGACCCGAGGTGGCCGGGCAGGAAGGACCCGCCCCCGCCGGAGACGCGCGGCCGACCGGCGGTGATCGCCCCCGAGCTCTCCTTCACCGAGCTCTCCTTGACCGTGCTGTCGTCGGTCTTGCGCTGCTCGGGCACCATGGCGGCCACGCTGCCGCCGCCGGACGACCCGTCGAGCAGGCGGATCGACGGGATCCGCAACTCCGTGGACAGCCGGTCGAGGTGGAAGCTCTTGGCCCCGATGGCGCCGTCGGCGTGGCCGCCCCGGGAGGTGAAGTCGTCGGCGCAGACGATCACCGGTCGCGACTCGATCGTGCCCGAGCCGCCCACGTGGTTGGCGGGCGTGAACGCCTCCACCGACCCGTCGGCCCCATAGCTGGCGAACCCGGCGAGGCTGCCGACCTCCCGGAAGCTGCCCTCGTCGAGCAGCACCTCGATGCGCTCCCGGCAGGTCAGCTTGCCCCGGTTGCGTTGGCGGACCACGCCGGGATCGGTGGAGCCCGGCGCCAGGCGCTCGTGGGCGAGGCCCTGCAGGGTGGCCACCTCCTCGAGCAGCGGGGCCCAGCCGTCCTCACCGCCGGGCAGGGCGGCGTCGCCGTCGCTGCCGGCACCCACCGCGGCGGGCACCAGGGTGACCACCACCTGGCCGGCGGCCACGATGTCGCCCTCGGAGAGCGCCTGCACGGCCGCGACCTGGCCGGCGCACGGGGCGGTGACCAGGGTCTCCATCTTCATGGCGGTGATGACCAGCAGCGTGTCGCCCGCCGCCACCACGTCGCCCGGCTGCGCCCGCACGAGCAGCACCGACGCGTCCATCGGGCAGGCCACCGCTCGCTGGCCCGGCTCCACCGTCAGCGCCGGCACCGCGGTGGCCACCACGCCAGCGCCGTCGGGGGCGGCGCCCAGCAGGGCCGCGGTGCCACCGGGGGAGAGGCGCGCCGCCTGCTCGTCGAGGAACGCCACCGCCGACCCGCGGCCGTCGCCGGCCGGCTGCAGCAGCTCGGGCACCTCGGCGAACAACGTGGTGCGGGCATCGCCGGCGCGCACCGCCGGCTGGGCCAGCACCGCCTGCAGCGAGGCGATGTTGGTGGGCAACCCGGCCACGTGGAACTCCGACAGCGCCCGGGCGGCCCGTTCCACGGCGGCGTCGATGGTGCTGCCCTGACCGGTGGTGGCGATCACCTTGGCCAGCAGCGGGTCGAACTGGGGCGGCGGGCGCAGGCCGCGGTAGCCGCAGCCGTCCACCCGGATGCCGGGCCCCGACGGCTCGCGGTAGGCGCCGATCGTGCCCACGCCGGTGGCCACCACCCGGGCCTGCACGGCGAAGCCCCGGGGCGCGGGCACGTCGTCCTGGGCGGCCAGGCCGATCTCGGCCAGCCCGGCGCCGCCGGCGATGCGGAACTGCGCCTCGACGATGTCGATGCCGGTCACCTGCTCGGTGACGGTGTGCTCCACCTGCAGGCGGGGGTTGCACTCGATGAAGAAGTGCTCGCCGGTCTCGGGGGAGACCAGGAACTCGACGGTGGCGGCGTTGCTGTAGTCGGCGGCGCCGATCAGCGTGAGGGCGTCGTGCAGGATGCGCTGGCGCAGGCCGGCCTCGAGGCCGGGGGCGGGGGCGATCTCGATCACCTTCTGGTTGCGCAACTGCACCGAGCAGTCCCGGTCGTGGAGGTGCACGGCGTGGCCGGCGCCGTCGGCCAGCACCTGGACCTCGATGTGGCGGGGCCGACTGACCAGCCGCTCCAGGAACACCGACCCGTCGCCGAACGCGGCTTCGGCCTCGCTGCTGCAGCGTTCGAACGCCTCGGCCAGCCCGGCCGCGTCGTGCACGGCGCGCATGCCCCGGCCCCCGCCGCCGGCCGACGCCTTCAGCATCACCGGGAAGCCCACCAGCGCGGCCAGCTCGGCCGCCTCCGCCGCCGAGCGCAGCGGGTGGGTGCTGCCCGACACGACCGGGATGTTGAGCGACTGGGCCAGCGCCCGGGCCCGCAGCTTGTCGCCGAACAGGGCGAGGGCCCGGGGCGACGGCCCGACGAACGTGAGGCCGGCGGCCGCGCAGCGCTCGGCGAAGGTGGCGTTCTCGGCCAGGAACCCGTAGCCGGGGTGGACGCAATCGCAGCCCGTCTGCTCGGCGATGGCGAGGATGGCGTCGATGTCGAGGTAGGCGCCGACCGGATCGGTGCTCGTCGAGCGGATGGCGTGGGCCTCGGTGGCGAAACGGGTGTGCAGCGCCTGCTCGTCGACGGGTGCGTACACCGCCACCGACTCGATGCCCAGCGCCGAAGCCGCCCGGGCGATGCGGATGGCGATCTCGCCGCGGTTGCTGATCAGGACCCGGTTGCAGGTGCCCACGGCTGCGTTCCCCCTTCCCGGTCCGCCCCCGGGACCGGCTCGGCGAGGTTCGTCGCTGCGGCCACCCGCTGTCCAGTCCTCGGTCGGCGGGCCGGGCCGCCAGGTTCACCGACGTGGGGGATGGCCGGTGGGAGCAGGTGGCACAGCTGGGGTGCCGGCGGCGCCTAGCCTGGGGGGACGGACCGGCGCCGCCGGGACCAGCCGGGATCGTGACACCCGAGTCGGCTCCGCCCCCGAGACGAGGACAACGCATGGCCCCGAGGAAACCCAAGACCCAGTCCGCGGCGGCAACGCTGCTCGCCGACGTGCCCGAGGAGCAGCTCACCGGCTCCCAGCGCGTGGCGCTCGCCGTGCTCAACGACTACGGGGACCTCGCCCCCTCGGTCAAGCGCATCCTCGAGGCGGACCTGAGCGAGGAGGAGCGCCACCGGGCCATGACGCTGTTCCAGGCTTCGCTCGGCGGCGTGGGTGACCCCAACCGCGATCCGCGCACCGCCATCGCCAACAGCCGGGGCGACGCCCCCGCCGACTGAGCTGCCACCGCCGCGCGCCGATCGCCGGCGGCGGTCACCCCGCTGGGGCCGCAGACCATCCGGTATGGCATGGGCGGTGATCAGTGGCTGAACGCGACGCAGGGCTGCCGCATCCCGGGATCCCCGGGGGGCGGCGGCCCTGTGTCGGTCTGGGTGGGAGGCCGCTGCGCACCGGCGCCGGCGGCCCATCGGCAGCGTTCGCCGCACCGGGCGGGATCGCTGCTCCGTGGTCGAGGGTACCCGCCGCTCGGTGGGCCCCACCCCCGGCGGCCACGGACGCCGCTAGAACCTCGGACGTCGCGTGGGGCTCACACGTAGCGCAGCGCGTTGGCCGCGGTGACCCGCCTGGTCGCATCGAGGGCGTTGGAGATCTGCAGGCCGCAGAACTCGGCCACCCCGCCGTTGCCGCCCACCGTGACGATGAGCGCAGCGTCGGATGCGACCACGACGGCGGTGGGCGTGACGTCGTTGGTGCACTTGAGCGTCACGTTGGCGGTGGTGAGGCCGGCGAAGCCGGAGCCCGACACCAGGAACGTGCCGCCCCCGCCGCTCGCCGCCTTGTTCAGCGCGTTGGGGCTCACCGAGCTGATCGTGGGCGCGCCGGTGCCGATGTAGTTGAAGCGGGTGCTGAGGTTGGCGACGCTCGCCCCCATGGGGTTCTCCACCGTCACATCGACGGGCCCGAGGATCCCGCGCGCCGGCACTCTGACCGTCATCGAGTTGCCGTCGGCCGCCACCGAGATGTCGGCGCTGGCGGTGACCGAGGTCGAGCCGAAGTTGACCCGGTTCACGCCCCACAACCGTGAGCCGGTGAGGGTGAGGTTGCTGCCCACCGGGGCGCCGTCGGTGCCGGTGACGGGCGAGCCGGCCGTGCCGAGCGTGGTCACGGCCGGGGCCCCGGTGCTGAACAGGAACCGGGAGCTCGCCGAGGTGGCGCTGGCCACGCCGTTGCGGGTGATGCGGACGTTGAGCACCCCGCGGGTGACCAGGTCGGGGTTCTGCGCATCGGAGGTGTCGTCCAGCGGCGCCTTCTCCACCAGCTGCGTGTAGCAGACGACCCACAGCGCACCGGCGGCGAAGGAGTTGCCGTCGGCATCGATGAAGCTGACCTCGTTGAGCGCCGTGCCGGCGAGGCCCGTGCCGGTGATGGTCACCACCTGGGCGGCGGCGGCGGAGGGGTCGGCGTAGCCGGGGCTCAGGGCCGAGACCACGGGCGCACCGTAGGCGTAGACGGTGTTGTTGCTGCTCTGCCCGTCGCTGTTGCGCACCTTCACCACCTTGGGACCGGCCACGCTCGAGTCGGGCACGGTGGCGATGATGCGGGTGGCCGACACGATCACGTAGTTCGTGGCGTTGGTGTCGCTGCCGCCGCCGCTGAAGACCACGCCGTCGGCGCCGCTCACCCCGGTGAAGCCGCTGCCGGTGATGGCGATGACCTGGCCGCCTTCGAGCGGTCCACTGTTCGGCGCCAGGGCGGTCACCGTGGGCAGGGCGGACGCCGTGCCGGCCGCGTCGGTAGCGTCGGTGGCCACCTCGCTGGAGCCCGCCAGGCTGCCGGCCCCGAGGAGCGCCACGCTCAGCGCCCCGGCGAGCAGCGTCGAGGCGACCAGGCGCCGACGGGTGGCGGCGCGCTGCTGCGCTCGTCGCGGTCGAGGGCCGATTCCCATGTGCTTCCTCCGTGTGGCGCGTCCGGCGTGGAGCGCAGCCTAACCCGTACGGTGAAATTCCCACCGCTCCGAGTGGTGGGACGGTGGTGTGGTGGGACCGTGGCGGGGGGAGGCGGGCGGTGGTCAGACCGCCGTCAGGGGATCGTTCTGGTACATCTGCACCCGCCCGGCGGCCGGCGTCCAGCGGGCGGCGAAGGCGAGCGCCGCATCGAAGTGCATGGCCGGCGCCACCAGATGGCCCTGTAGCTGGTCGCAGCCGTTGGCCGCCAGGAAGCGGGCCTGGTGCACGTCCTGGACGCCCTCGGCCACCGTGCGCAGGCCCAGCCCGCCGGCAACGCCGATGATCGCCCGGACCAGGGTGGCGCTGGCGCGATCGGCGGGCAGGCCGTCGACGAACCGCTTGTCGATCTTGAGCTCCTGGGCCCGTAGGTCGAGCAGGTGGCTGAGGCTCGAGTACCCGGTGCCGAAGTCGTCGATGGCGGCCCCGATGCCCAGCAGCTCGAAGCGGTGCAGGTTCTCGAGCAGCGCGGCATCGACGTGGAGCACGTCCTGCTCGGTGATCTCGGTGGCCAGCGAGCCCGGGGGCAGGCCGGCCTCGGCCACCGAGCGCGCCATCAGGTCGGGAAGGTCCGGTCGCCTGGCCTCGGGTGCGGTGAGGTTGACGTGGATGCGCGCCGCCCCGGCCCGGCCCTGGTCGACCAGCGCGCGGGCGAAGCGCACGCTGCCGCTGAGCATCACATCGGTGACGGTGGTGGTCAGCCCGCCGAGCGCCACCAGGCCGAGGAACCGGCTGGGCGGCAGGATGCCGCGGGCGGGGTGGACCCAGCGCACCAGCGCCTCCCAGCCGCGGATGTTGGCGTCGGCGCAGCCCACGAGCGGCTGGAACCACGGTTGGATCTCGCCGCGCACCAGCCCGGCCCGTAGCTCCTCCAACAGCTGGCGTCGCTCTTCGAGCGGCCCGGTCGTGCGGGTCAGGCTCGGGGTGCGGACCACCCGCTGCTCCCGGACCCGGGCGGTGGCGCGGGCCAGCAGGCGCTCGACATCGTGCGGGCCCCCGACGGCGTAGGCGGTGCGCAGCGACACGTCGAGGGGCTGGCTGTGCACCACGAACGGTTCGAGCACGGCGTGCAGCAGGCGGTCCTGCAGGCCGACGACCTCGATGTCGTGGGCGAGCACCGCCACCAGCGCGAACTCGTCGCCGGCCAACCGGGCGGCGGCCACGCCGTGGTCCAAGGCCTGCAGCCGCGCGCCGAACGTGGCCAGCACGCGGTCGCCCTCGGCGATGCCGAACAGCTCGTTGATGGCGGCCAGCCGTTCGACGTTGGCCACCGCCACACCGAGCCGGGTGGCGTCCGTGCGCCCGGCAACCTGCTCGTCAACCCACTGGCGCAACCCGGCGGGGTTGAGCAGGCCGGTGAGGGGATCCTGGGCGGCGAGCACCTGGGAGAGGCGATCGGCCACCGCGGCGTGCTCCAACTTCGAGCGCACCGACGTGACCAGCGCCCGGTGTATGGCGGCGTGCAGCCGCACGATCAGCCCGGCGAACACGAAGACCAGCGCGATGAACGCCCGCCGAGGCAGGGCACAAGGGCGAAGCCGATGGACAGCACCGCCAGCATCGCCCCCAGCGCGACGGAGAAGAACAGCCGCAGGCCGGCGGCGACGACGACCAGTGCGGTGGCGACGGCGAGGACGGCGACGATGGACAGCCAGCGGGCGTCGGTGGTGCCGTCGGCCGAGGCCACCACCACCGGCAGCGCCCCCAGACGGCGCCGAAGATGGCCCAGTGCGGCACGTTGCGCGCCGCGTAGGTGGCGTCGTGGCGCCCGTCTCGCCGACGGCGGGTGTCGATGAGGTTGGCCAGGGCGCCCCGGGCGGTGTCGAGCAGCGCGACCACCGCCCACCACAGCACTGCGTTGCCGTCGACCTGGGTGTGGAGCAACGCCAGCAGCAGGCCGATGAGCACAGCCTCGGCGGCGTGCGAGAACCACAACTGCTGGGAGAGCTGCTCGGCCAGCTCGGCGCGCGAGGAGTTCTCGATCCCCGTCGAAGACTCGGGCGGCGTCTGCTGCATCGTGCGTTGCTCGGTTCCCTCTCGGCTCGCGTCGACTGTATCGACAACGGGCCGAACGCTGCCGCGAGAGCGGATCACTTCTCCGACGCACAGAGTTGCCGCAGGCGTGTCGTTCGACGTATCACGCGCACCGCGTCGTGTTGACCTCAACCGGCGAGCGCCGGTGACGAACATGCGATGCGCGGTGGGGGATTGCTCCAGTTGCGTCCCTTCGACACGGGGTGGTGCGTCGGTTCGCGCCGCGGCTCGTGCCGGTGACCCGTTGGCGTCAGTCCGCGCCGTGCGGCGAACAGGCCATCGGTGGTGGCCGGTAACCGCCCGTGATCGACTCGACGAAGCGGGCGAAGCGCAGCGGTGCGGTCCTCAGGAACGGCGCCACGATCTGCACACCGACCGGCAGGCCCTCGGGGGTCAGTCCGATGGGCACCACGGTGGCGGGCAGGTAGACGAAGCCGATGAAGGAGGTCAGGCGATCACGTCGGCGTAGGGCCGTTGCCTGCCGTCGATCTCCAACGTGCGGCTGTAGAGGTTGCCCTCCTGGTTGTGGGGGAACGCCGGCATCGCCGCCACCGGGCAGAGCAGGATGTCGTGGTGGCGGAAGAACGTTGCCCACCGGCGTCGCAGCAGGTGGCGTCGCTCGTCGAGGCGCAACCAGTCGCGGTGTGACAGCACCGAGCCCCGGGCCCGGATGGCGGCCGGGGGTGCGTCGGGGCGGTCGGCCTCGGCCGCCAGGGCGACGAGGTTGGCCCACTCGTCGTCGGTGCGCGCCGGGCTGGTGGCAGCGGCGATGAGCGGGACGCCCACGTTCCACACCTCCTCCAGGCCCACGCCCGGTCGGGCCTCGCGGTCGACGCGGGCGCCGGCGCGCTCGAGGCCGACCACCAGCCCGTCGAGCAACGCGGCCACGCCGGAGGACACCGGGCAGACCGGGTCATCGAGCCAGGCGGCGATGCGGAAGTCGCCCAGGGCGTCGTGGCGGGGTGCGGGCAGCTCCAGCCGCCAGGCGGTGGCCCGGTCGGGGGTGGGGGGCGGCCAGCACGCCGAGTAGCAGCTCGAGGTCGGCGACGGAGCGGGCCAGCGGGCCGAAGACGTTGACGTCGGCCTCGGCGACGGCGTCGACGGCGGTGGTGTGGTCGAGGTAGCCGAGTTGGGGCACGAGGCCGAAGCTGGGCTTGTGGCCGCACACCCCGGCGAAGTGCGACGGCAGGCGCACCGAACCGCCGATGTCGGTGCCCACCTCGAAGCTGGTGAGCCCGGCGGCGACGGCGGCCGAGGCGCCGCCGCTCGACCCGCCCGGGCCGCGGGTGAGGTCCCACGGGTTGTTGGTGGTGCCGAACATCGTGTTGAACGCCTGGGCGTCGCCGGACCAGCGGGGCAGGTTGGTCTTGCCGAACACGACCGCACCGGCGCGGCGTAGCGCGGCGACGACCGGGGCGTCCTCGGTGGGCACGTGGTCCTCGAGCTCGGTGGCACCGCCGGTGGACCGCAGGCCGGCGGTGGCGATGGCGTCTTTGATGGTGACCGGCAGGCCGTGCAGCGGGCCGACGGCATCGGGGCCGCGCCGGGCGAGGTCCTCGTCGGCTGCGGTGGCCTCGGCGCGCGCCCGGTCGGCGTCGATGGTGGGCACGGCGTTGATGGCCGGGTTCAGCCGATCGATGCGTTCGAGGTAGTGCTCGAGCAGGTCCCGGCTGGACAGCGCACCGGTGCGGACCAGCGCGGCGAGCTCGGTTGCGGTTGACAGGCCGAGGTCGGGCTCCATGGGCCGGAGTCTTGCAGCTACGGTGACGGCCATGGCCAGCGAACGTGACCGCCTCCACCGTCTGACCGTCGATTTCCTCGATGCGTTCAACCGCTGCGATCTCGATGCGATGATGGGCTTCTTCGCCGCCGATGGGGTGTACGACCAGTTCGACGGGACCACCGCGGTGGGGTTCGACGCCGTGCGGGCCGCCTTCGAGCCGCAGTTCACGGGGCGCTTCGGTGAGATGAAGTTCCTCGAGGAGGATCTGTTCATCGATGCCGACACCGGCAAGGTGATGGTCAGCTGGACGTGCACGCTCGAGGCGCGCGGCGAGCCCACCGCGTGGCGGGGGCTCGACCTGCTGCACTGGGAGGGCGACAAGCTGGTGCGCAAGCTGACCTACGCCAAGGCCAAGGCGCTGCAGCTCGATCCGTCGCTGCGTCCCTGATCTCGTCACGGCCGCTGCAGCTCGGCGCGGACCTCCTCGGGGGTGGGTGGCCGGTCGGAGGCGAAGGCGCGGCGCGCCCGCACCGCCAGGATCGCCAAGCCGGTTGCGGCCGGCGGGTGCCGGCCGGCGTCGGTGAACACCTCGGGGTGGTCGCGCAGGTAGGCGCCGGCGCGCCGCAGCGTGGCTCGCTCCGTGTCATCGGCCCGCGCCCCGTCCTCACCGTCATCGCCGTGATCGCCGTGGGGCGCCTCCCACTCGGCGGCCCGAGCGGCGATGGCGGCCTTGTCGGGCTCGGTGGCGAGCAGCGAGGTCAGGCCGGTGGCGGGGAACACCCGGCAGTCGTAGGCGCGACAGGTGCGCGGGCGCACGGCGTAGATGGTGCAGCCGTGCGGGCCGAGCATCGGGCAGCGACCGCGGTCGTCGTGGGGGAGCACCACGTGGCCTGCCGGTAGGCCGGGGGCGGCGAAGCGCAGGGCCCGCGGGATAGCGGCGAGTGTGGCCGTCTCGTCGGGCTCGATGTGGACGAACTGCCACGACGAGCAGCAGGCGACGCACGTACCGCACGGTACGTCGAGCGAGCCGGCGCCGGCGAGTGCGTCGTCCAGGGCGGTCAGCCAGTCGGTGAGCGGCGAGCGACCGCTCACCTCAGCGACCGATGAACCGCGGCTCGCGGCGCTCGAGGAAGGCGGCGACGCTCTCCTGGTGGTCGGCCGTGGCCAGCAGCTCGCGGCCGCGGCCGCCGATGAAGGCGCGCAGCTCGTCGGGGCGTCCGGCGCGCGCCAGGCGGAGGGCGTGCTTGGCCGCCTGGACGGCGAGCGGGGGGTTGGCGGCGAGGTGGGCGGCGAGCGCGGTGGCCTCGGCCAGCAGCTGGTCCTGAGGCACGACCTTGGAGACGAGGCCGAGCTCGAGGGCCCGGTCGGCGCTGATGAGGTCGCCCGACATCAACAGCTCGGCGGCGGCCGATGCGCCGACGATCTGGGGGAGCAGCTCGAAGCTATCGGCACCGGCGACGATGGCGCGCCGCACGAACATCTCGGAGAAGCGGGCGTCGGGTGCGGCGTAGCGGATGTCGCACAGCAGGCTCAGCTCCATGCCGTAGCCGACGGCGGCACCGTTGACGGCGCCGATGATCGGCTTGTCGCAGCGGCGCATGGCGGAGCCGGGCAGCTCGAGCTCGCCGGAGCCCAGGCGGCGGGCGAGCTCGGCGGCGCCGGCGCCGAGCAGCTTGCGGACGTCGTCGCCGGTGCAGAAACCCCGGCCGGTGCCGGTGAAGACGACGGCGCGGACGTCGGTGTCCTCGCCCGCCTCACGGAAGCGGGCCGAGAGCAGTTCGTAGGCCTCGTAGTCGAGGGAGTTGTACGCCTCGGGTCGGTTGAGGGTGATGGTGGCGACGTGCGCGCACGTCGTAGCGGACGACCGGGCCGGAGGGATCTGCCATGTCCGCATCGTAGGGGGCAGGCGCCCTGCCGGTGTCGGGTGCGCCCACGTACCCGCGCCTGCGTCCGTCGTCCCGTGTCGGCTCTCACTGCTGCCGGGGCGGCAATCGGTGATCCGGCCGCTGCGTGGCCGACCGGCCCGGCAACGCTCCTGGCTCACCGCAGCCCTCCTGCGACCAGCCCCTCCACCGCCACCCCGCCCGCTGCGCTCCGCCAACCCCACCCGCCCCGCCGCCCCTCATCCCACCGGCCCGGCCACACCCCCGCCGCCCGGCCACATCCCACCGGCCCGGCCACACCCCTCACGCACCATCACAGCCCGGTGACGAAACGTGTGGCCTGTTTCGTCACCGGAAAAACGTGATGGTGGGCCCGGGGCGCTTGGTGGGCGCGGGACGGTCGGTGGGAGGTCGGCGGCGGATGGGTCGACCGCGATGGGCACGAGGGGATGTGACGGCAACCGGCGGACCCTTCGCTGTCACACCCCCTGCGTACGGTGTTCGCCATGGAGCTCGCCCCTGATCGTTATGCCTGCGAACGCTGCGGTGACGTCTTCGTCCGGCGCCACCGCACCGGTCGCCGCCCGCACTACTGCACCCGCACCTGCCGGCAACGCGCCTACGAGGCCCGCTGCCGGGGTGCGGAGCACCACCGTCTCCCCACCCCCGAGCTCGCCTTCATCCGTCCCGACCCCGCCCGGCCCGACCAGGCCCCCGGCCCCCATTGCTATGAGCCCGGCCGCGGCCGCACGCGAACCCACGCCCTCCGGCCCGACGGCCCACCCGACCGCCTTGGCGCCCGCCCGACGTTGTGCGGTGCCACCGCCCGGGCCCTGCCCGTCGTCCGCCGGTTCGGACCGGGCGCCCACCGCTTCCCGGTCTGCCGCACGTGCGACACCCTGGCCCACCGCCACCCGCTCCAACGTCCGATCCAGCCCAGCGCCGACCTCGCCCGCCTCAAGCACGTGCTGCGCAACGCCCGCCGGCGTGCCCGCCGTGGCGAACCCGTCGCCCTGCGCCTCCTCGTGGAGCGCCTCTACCTGCTCACCACCTGACCCGCCGGTTAGCCTCGGACCCGAGCACACCACCGCACGCCGAACGGTGGCCCAGCCGCGAAGGGGAACCCGCATGACCGTCGTCGAAGAGCGCACCACCGTGGACAACAGCGACCTGTTGGCCGGGCTCAAGATCATCGACGCCGACACCCACATCTCCGAGCCCTACGACCTGTGGACCTCTCGCGCCCCCGCCAAGTACCGCGACGCCGTCCCCCAGCTCAAGACCGTCAACGGCCAGCGCATGTGGGTGCTCAACGGTGACACCGTGATCGGTCGGGAGGGCGCGGCCTCGGTGGTGCAGGCCGATGGCAGCAAGCTCGAGGGCGTCGGCTTCGTCAAGCTCACCAACGAGCAGGTGCACCAGGCCAGCTTCGAGGTGGGCGCCCGCGTGAAGATGATGGACACGCTCGGCATCCACGCCCAGATCGTCTACCCCAACCTCGCCGGGTTCGGTGCCCAGAACTTCCTCAACGCCGGTGATCCCGAGCTGCAGCTGCTGTGCGTGCAGATCTACAACGACGCCATGGCCGAGTTCCAGGAGCAGTCGGGCGACCGCATCTTCCCGATGATCCTGGTCCCCTGGTGGGACGTCGACGCCTCGGTCGACGAGATCCGGCGCTGCCACGCCATGGGCATGAAGGGCGTCGTCGCCTGCTCCAACCCCCACGACGCCGGCGTGCCCGACCTCGCCACCGACCACTGGAACCCGTTCTGGGAGGTGTGCATCGAGCTCAACCTGCCCATCAACTTCCACATCGGCAGCTCCAAGTCGCTCATGGACTGGTTCGGGCGGATGCCCTGGCCCTCCTTCAACGGCGAGCAGAAGCTGTCGATCGGCTCGGCCAACATCTTCCTCGGCAACGCCCAGGTGATCGGCAACCTGATCTTCGGCGGTGTGGCCGAGCGCTACCCCGAGGCCCGCTTCGTGTCGGTCGAGTCCGGCATCGGCTGGATCCCCTTCTTCCTCGAGGCGCTCGACTACCAGATGGGCGAGACCGCGCCGGGCCAGCGCCGCAAGCTCTCCCTCATGCCCTCGGAGTACTTCCGCCGGCAGTTCTACGGTTGCTTCTGGTTCGAGCGGGTCGCCATCGACCGCCTGCTCGACGTCATCGGCGAGGACAACGTCCTGTTCGAGACCGACTTCCCGCACCCCACCTGCCTCTACCCCCGCTCCGACGCCCGCGTCCGCGAAGCGCTGAGCGGTCTCAGCGAGCAGACCCGCCGCAAGGTCGTGCAGGACAACGCCGCCAAGCTCTACAACATCACCGTCTGACCCGACGTCGGAGCCGGACCCGACGCAACACGTTTGGGCGCTGCACCGCGGGGTAGTGGCCGCGCCATGCCCGGCGCCCAGGATCGCCCCGACCACGGCGCCGTGCTGCTGCCCGACCGCCCCGCCGCCTCCGAGCCGCCGGGCCGGGCCGAGTCCCCACCGGAGTCCCCGGCCGGCAGCACCGGCTGGTCCGCAGTGCCGTGGCGCACCATCGTGGCGTCGGTGGCGGTGGTCGGCACCACCCTGCTCGGCCTGTGGGCGCTGTACCTCGCCTCCCACGTGGTCGTGCTCGTGGTGGTGTCGGGCTTCTTCGCCGTCGTCCTCGCCCGCCCGGTGGCCGCGCTGCAGCGTCGGTGCCGCGTGCGCCGAGGTCTGGCCGTCGGCCTGGTGGTGGGCGTCACGCTCGGGCTCGTCGCCGGGCTCCTCGCCCTGTTCTTCGTACCGCTGCGTTCGCAGCTCCTGAACGTCGCCACCGACCTCCCCGGCACCGTCGAGGAGGCCGGGCGCGGCGAGGGCCCCTGGGGTCGGGTGGTCAGCGGGCTGCACCTCGAGTCGGTGGTGCAACGCAACGAGGCGCGCATCACCGAGGCCCTGTCCTCCCTCGAGGCCTCCGTGCCCTCGATGATCACCGAGGCGGCCGGCGCGCTCGTGGCCGTGGTCACCGTGGTGGTGATGACCTGCCTGCTGCTCACCCAGTCGCGCGCCCTGGGCGACCTGGCCACCCGCCTCGTCCCCCGCCGCCACCGCGACTGGGTGACCGACGCCGGCCGCGACGCCGCCCGGGCCATCAGCGGCTACATGATCGGCAACCTCATCATCAGCGCCTGCGCCGGGCTGTCGGCCTTCGTCGTGCTCGTCATCCTCGGTGCGCCGAACCCGGCCGTCATCGCCCTGTGGGTGGCCGTGGCCGACCTCGTGCCCCTCGTCGGCGCAACCATCGGCGCGGTCGTCGCCGTGCTCGCCGCGCTGCTGGTCTCGCCCACCGCCGGCGTCGTCGCCCTGGTCTTCTTCGTGCTCTACCAGCAGTTCGAGAACAGCGTGCTGCAGGTGGTGGTCATGGCCCGCACCGTCAGGGTCAACCCGCTGGTGGTGTTGCTGTCGGTGCTGGTGGGTGTCGAGCTGTTCGGCATCCTCGGCGCGCTGCTGGCCGTCCCGGTGACCGGCGCCGGCCTGGTGGTGGCCAAGGAGGTGTGGGCGCACCGGCCCGGCGCCGGCGGGGAGCTGGTGGTGGTCGAGCGCATCGGCGCCCGTCGCCGTCGGCGCCGCGAGCGGGCGGCTCGCCACCCGGTGGAGACCGCGCCGACGCCCTGAGCAAACGGCGGCGGGCGTTGCGCCGATTCACCACATCGGGGACTTCGGACCCATCCCACCGGGGCGATATTCAAAGCGAGACGTCGCTTCCCGGAAGGTGATCCACATGCGTGCACGACCCGACGCCGGACACCTCGACCGGTCCGCCGGCATCGTCGCCCGCATCAAGGAGCTCGAGGCCGAGCTCGACGCCAAGCAGGCTGCACTCGACGCCAAGCAGGCCAAGCTCGACGCCAAGCAGGCCGAGCTCGACGCCATGTTGGTCGACGGGTACGCCGCCGCCGAAGCCCCGCCCACCACCACGACGAGGACTGGCGCGGCGCCGAGCTCGAGCGGCACGTCCAGCAGCGCACCGAGGAGCTCGCCCGCGAGTTGGAGCTGAGCCGGGAACGGGCCCGGCAGTACCGGGTCAAGGTCGAGGAGCACGCCGTGCTGCGGGCCATCCTCGAAGCGGCGCCGGTTGCCATCTTCTGGACCGACCGCAGCGGCGTGTACCTCGGCAGCAACGCCGCCTTCCTGCGGGTGGCCGGCGTTGCCGACCTCGACGACATCGTCGGCCGGCGCGACGCCGAGGTGTTCCGCCGCCCCATCGGCCCCGACGACGACCAGCGCCGGGCCATCGTCACCGGCCGCGCCCGCAGCTCAGCATGGAGACCAAGGTCGTGGTGGGCGAGGCCAGCCCCCGCCCCTCCATGTTGACGGTGGCACCGCTGTCGAACGAGCGGGAGATCATCGGCATGCTCGGGGTGCTGGCCGACCTGGCCGAGCTCAAGCAGCTCGAGGCCCAGCTGTCGCAGGCCCAGAAGCTCGAGTCGATCGGCGCGCTGGCCGCCGGCATCGCCCATGAGATCAACACGCCGCTGCAGTACATCTCGAGCCACCTCACGTTCGTGCACAAGGCCCAGGAGCGCATCCGGCTGGCCTTCGACGACTTCTCGGCGCTCGAGGGAGACCTCCCCGTCGAGGTGGCCGACGCCTGGCAGACGGTGCGCAAGCGCCACAAGATCGACCACATCCTGGCCAACATGCCGGTGGCGGTGAGCGAGGCCCAGGACGGGGTGGAGACGGTGAGCCGCATCGTGCGGGCCATGAAGGAGTTCGCCCACCCGGGCAGCGACCAGAAGGCGCCCACCGACCTCAACAGCGCCATCGCGGCCACGCTGGTCGTCTGCCGCAACGAGTACAAGTACGTGGCCGATGTCGTCACCGACTTCGACGAGCAGCTGCCCAAGGTGGCCGCCCTCGAGGGCGAGCTGAAGCAGGTGCTGCTCAACATGATCGTCAACGCCGCCCACGCGGTGGAGGACCGCTACGGCCGCGACGGCGCTCGCCGGGGGACGATCACGATCCGCACCCGGTTCGGCGCGCCGACCCGGCGGGTGTCGATCTCAGTGGGCGACGACGGGATCGGGATGACCCCGCAGATCCGGGCCCGCATCTTCGATCCGTTCTTCACCACCAAGGAGGGTGGGGCGTGGATCGGGCCAGGGCCTGGCGCTGGCCCACCAATCGGTGGTGGTCCACCACCAGGGCGAGATCGCGGTCGACTCCGAGATCGGTCACGGCTCGACGTTCACCATCCGCCTGCCGGTCGAGGACCGGCCGCCCGAGGGCAGGTCGCCGCATGACCCGCCGCCGGCCCGCCGCGAGGGGCCTGGTCGGGGTGCGGCGATGAAGGTGCTGTTCGTCGATGACGAGCCCCGGGTGCTGTCGGGTCTGCGCAGCGTGCTGTTCGACCTCGACACCGACTACGAGATCGACGCCTGCTTCGCCACCGGCGGCCATGAGGCGCTCGCGTTGCTGGAGGCCGGCGACATCGACGTGATCGTCACCGACATGCGCATGCCGGTGATGTCGGGCGAGGACCTGCTGATCGAGGTGCGCAACCGCTGGCCGCAAGTCGTGCGGCTGGTGCTGTCGGGCCACACCGAATCGGCGATCGCCTACCGGGTCCTGCCCATGGTCCACGACTTCCTGGCCAAGCCGGCCGGGGAGGAGCAGCTGCGCACCGCGCTCGACAGCGCCCACGCCCTGCTCGAGGGCGGCGGTGCCGGCCTCGCCCTGGGCGACATCGACGAGCTGCCGGTGCGGCCCGATCTGCTCGTGCGCTGCCAGGCGGTGATCGAGCGCGGCGGCGACGCAGCCGCCCTCGGCGCCCAGATCGAGTCCGACGTGGTGGCCTCCGCCGCCATGCTGCACATCGCCAACGCCGCCTTCTTCGGGTTCCGCACGCCGGCCACCACGCCCGCCGAGGCGACCGTACGCCTCGGTACGGACGCCACCCTGGCCATCATCGCCCAGCTCGGCGCCCAGCAGCTGTACCCGAACGTGGACGACGCGGTGGTGCGGGCGTCCGCCCACGCGGTGGACGTCGCCGCCCGCGCTCACGCCGAGGACCCGTCCTGCCCGATGTTGTTCACTGCGGCGTTGCTGCACGACATCGGCCAGCTCGTGCTGCTGGCCCGCGGCGCCCCGCAGTACCGCCGGCTGTTGGCGGGCGCGCCACTCGACCCCGAGCCGTGCCTCGACACCGAGCGGGCGTTGTTCGGGGTGGACCATGCCGGCCTCGGCGCCCGTCTGCTGGAGCGCTGGCGGTTCGACCCGGCGATCGTGAGCCTGGTGGAGCACCACCACGCCCCCGAGCGCCTCGATCCGGAGCTGGCCCGGTTGGCCCGCATCATCGAGGCGGCCCAACGGGCTGCCGTCACCCATGACCCCGGCCGTGCGCCCGTCGGCGCCGCGGCCGTCCTGGAAGGCAGTGAGACGACATGACCGAAACCGGTGCCCCGTGGGTGCTCTGCGTCGATGACGAGCCGCGCGTGCTCAACGCCCTGTCGCTGACGCTGGGTCTCGATTTCGATGTCGAGGTGGCCGACAGCGGTGAGGACGCGCTCGAGCTGCTGGCCAAGCGCGCCGATTGCGGCGTGGTCGTCTCCGACATGCGCATGCCCGGCATGGACGGGGCCGAGCTGCTGGCCGAGGTCCGCCGCCGCCATCCGGCCACGATGCGGGTGTTGCTGACCGGCCATGCGGAGGTGGCCTCGGCCATCGCCGCCATCAACCACGGCCGCATCTTCCGCTTCCTCACCAAGCCGGCGTCCGACGAGGAGCTGCAGGCGACCGTGGCCGAGGCGATGGAGCTCTACCGGCTGCGCACCGCCGAGCGGGACCTGCTCGAGCGCACGGTGACCGGGGTGGTGCAGGCCCTCGTCGAGGTGATGACGCTGGCCCTGCCCCACGGCCTCAGCCGGGCCACCGCCACCCGCGACGCCCTGCGCCGCCTACGCGGGGACCTCGGCCTCGAGGCGTCGTGGGAGCTGGAGACGGCGGCGATGCTCGCCCGGGTGGGCTGGTTGGCCGTGCCCGACGAGACGCTGCAGCAGTACCTGCTGGGCGAGCCGCTCGATGGCGTCGGCCGCCAGCAGATGGAGCGCGCCGTGCTGACCACCACTGCGGTGATCGGGCACATCCCGCGCTTCGAGCGGGTGACGTCGCTGCTGCAGGATGTGGCCCGGGCGGAGCGCAGCGCCCCCGCCGACGCGACGGGCGACGTGGCCCAACTCCAGGCGGTGCTCACCCTCGAGGAGCTGTTGCTCAGCGGCGTGAACCGTACCGACGCGGTGGAGCGGATGCGGCGTCTGTCGTTCGACCCGCACGTGCTCGACCTGCTCGGCCACCAGCACACCGATCGCAAGGCCGCCCTGCTGCAGTGCGCGGTGCGCGAGCTGTTGCCCGGCTACGTGGTGGCCAAGGACGTGGTGACCGCCAGCGGCATGCCGCTGGTGCGCTCGGGCGCGGTGCTCACCCCCGTGCTCATCGAGCGGTTGCGCAACTTCCACCACAGCGGGGCCTTCGACGGGCAGCTCCGGGTCTGGAACACCCAGCCCGACTGAACGCCGGCTGTGGCAGGCTGTGACCATGGGGACCACGACCGCAGCCACCTCCGACACCGCCACCTCCGGCGCCGCCACGTCGACCGCGACGGCCGCGGCCACCGCGCCGCCCAAGATCACGCGCAGCGAGGAGCTGCCGTGGCTGGGCGATGAGCACGGCGCCGGGGTCCGGGTGCTGGCGCTGAACCCCGAGGCCGGGTGGTTCACCATGCTGATCAAGGGTCGGGCCGGTCAGGTGAACCCGCCGCACACCCACATCGGCGGTGCCTCGTTCTACGTGCTGTCGGGCGGCTTCGACTACCGCGGCGGCTCCGCCCGCGAGGGCGACTGGGTGTGGGAGCCCGCCGGCTCCGTGCACGACGCCACCACGCACCCCGTCGACACGGTCTACTTCGGCCAGATCTACGGCCCGGTGGCGTTCCACAACAAGGAGGGCCGCCCGCCCCGCATGGTCGACTGGCTGTCGACCCAGCGCCTGGTGGACCGCGCCGCCGGCGGCGGCCCCAGCCACTCCGGCTACGACCCGCTCGACGCCGCCCTGGTGCGCACCGGCGAGGCCCCGTGGTGCGACCTCGCCCCCGGCTGGCGGGTCCAGGTGCTGCGCAGCTGCGCCGACACCGGCCACGTCCACCTGCTGGTCCGGGCCGACGCCGGCAGCGAGGTGCCGGCCCGCATCCACTTCGGCGGCGCCGAGCTGTTCGTGCTCGACGGCCGCCTCGAGGTCGACGGCGAGGTCCTCGCCACCGGCGACCACCTGCTGGAGCCGGTGGGGGCCCGGCGCGGGCCGCTGCGGGCGGCGGTGGCGAGCACCTACCTGCTGAGCCTCTACGGCGCGGTGGCCTACCTGGACGGGTCGGGCGCGGTGACCGAGGTGTTCGACCACGGCCGGGCCGAGGCGATGGCCGCCCCGGCGCAGGCCGGCTGAGCGCACTGGCTGACCGCACCGGCTGACCGCTCGGGGATCGCCGGCTGCCGGCTGATCGGTGGGCGCGGCCCGGCGCCCGCCGGTAGGTTTGCCCGCCGAAAGGGGGGCCGCATGGCGATCAAGGACGTTTTCCACGTCAACATCAACTGCACAGACCTCGAGCGGTCTCGGGCGTTCTACGAGCTGGTCGGGTTCAAGGTGGTGGTCGAGCTGGGCGTGGGTGGCACGCCGGAGATGCTGACCGGCCTGGGCCTGCCGCCGGGCAAGAAGGCCAAGGCGGTGCTGATGATGCTCGAGCCGGACAAACCGCGCGGTACGCGCATCGATCTCATCGAGTGGATCGACCCGCCGACGCAGGGCAGCACGCCGCCGGATCTGACCCACGTGGGCGCGGTGCGCATCGCGCTGTGGACGATCGGCATCGACGAGGAGTACGAGCGGTTGCGCAGCGCCGGCGTCGAGTTCCTCTCGCCGGTGGTGACGATGGGCGGTGGCAACCCCACCCGCTTCGCCTGCTTCAAGGACCCCGACGGCACCGTGCTGGAGCTGATCGACTTCGGAGGTGGCCGATGAGCCTCAAGGGATCCGCCGCCGTCGTCGGCGTGGCCGAGCTGAAGCCGAGCCGCTGGACCGACGGCGTCACCACCATCGATCTGTTCACCAAGGTGGGGCTGCAGGCGGTGGCCGACGCCGGCCTGCAGCTGTCCGACATCGACGGGCTGATCGCCCACCCCATGGCCGGTGTGCCCATGCTGGTGCCCTCCACGCTGATCGAGTCGATGGGCCTGCGCTGCACGTTTGCCGAGACGGTGGACCTCGGCGGCGCCACCGGCGCGGCCATGGTGTGGCGGGCGGCGGCGGCCATCGCCGCCGGGCAGTGCCAGGCGGTGCTGTGCGTCACCGCCTCCCGCCGCCAGCAGCGCAAGCCCGAGCGCAAGCGATCGAGCGGCACCGCCGGCGTCGGCGGCAAGGACACCTCGGCGTGGGCCGAGTTCGAGGTGCCCTACGGCAACGTGGGCGCCAACATCGGCTACGCCATGATCGCCAACCGCTACCTGCACGAGCAGGCGGCCACCCCCGAGCAGTTGGCCAAGATCGCCGTGCACCAGCGCGACAACGCCTGCATGAACCCCGACGCGTGGTTCTATGGCGAGCCGATCACGGTGGACGACGTGCTCGCCTCGCCGATGGTGGCCGATCCACTGCACCTGCTGGAGATCGTCATGCCGGCCGCCGGTGGGGCGGCGCTGGTGGTGGTCAGCGCCGAGCTGGCCCGCTCGCTCGACCGGCCGGCGGCGTGGCTGTTGGGGGCGGGGGAGTGCACCACCCACAAGACGATCACCTACGCCCCGAGCCTGATGGACACCGCCATCCGCCCGGCGGCGGACCGGGCCTTCGCCCAGGCGGGGGTGACCCGCGACCAGATCGGCCTGGCGTCGCTGTACGACTGCTACACGATCACCGTGCTGCTGTCGATCGAGGACTCGGGCTTCTGCGCCAAGGGCGAGGGCATGGCCTTCGTGCGCGACCACGACCTGACCTACCGGGGCGATTTCCCGGTGAACACCCACGGCGGGCAGCTCAGCTTCGGCCAGACCGGCCTGGCCGGCGGGTTCACCCAGGTGCTCGAGGGCATCCGGCAGGTGCGCGGCGAGGCCGGCGACCGCCAGGTGCCCGGCTGCGACGTGGCCTACTGCTCGGGCACCGGCGGCATCATGTCGGAGCAGACCGCGCTGATCGTGCAGGGAGGTTGATCATGGCCGAGCTCGACGGCAAGCCCCGCCCGGCACCCATCGCCACCACCAAACCGTTCTGGGATGGGCTCAACGAGGACAAGGTGCGCCTGCAGCGCTGCGCCGACTGCGGCAGCTGGGTGTACTACCCGCGGGCCCGCTGCCCGCACTGCCTGTCGGCCGCGCTGGACTGGCAGGTGGTGTCCGGGCGCGGCCGCATCTACTCCTGGACGATCGGGCGGCAGCCCACCCATCCCGCGTTCGCCGACGAGGTGCCCCAGCGCCTGGCGGTGGTCGAGCTGGAGGAAGGCGTGCGCCTGACCACGACGATGGTCGACTGCGGCGACGAGGACCTGGTGGTCGGCCGGGCGGTGGAGCCGGTGTTCGACCACGGCGCCGACGGGATGACGCTGCTGCGCTTCCGCCCCGCCTGAGCGCGCCGGCGCGCCCCGTGCCTTCCGCGACCGCTACAGCTTCGACTCGTCGATGTTGTAGAGCTCGATCGTGTTGGACCACACCAGCTTGTGGACATCGGCCTCGGCCACGCCGGCGAACAGCTTCCCGAGGATCGCCTGCGAGTTCGGGTACTGGAACACTTGGGGCGGGTGCACGACGGCGAGCTTGAGCTGACCGCCTGTTCGTGCACCGCCCGCACCGCGCTGCGGGTGCGCACCATGAACGCCAGGTGCTGCAGGCCGGTGGCGGTGTGGGCGTAGGGCCCGGGCGTCTGCGACGGGTAGAAGAACAGGAACGTGCCCGGTTTGCCGCCCGCCGGCCGGTAGGCGAACTCGTCATCGTGGGCCAGGAACAGCTTCGAAGCCCAGCAGGTCGATCAGGCGGTCGTAGTAGCGGCGGGCGACGGCGAGGTCGGCCACGTTGAGCCGAGGTGTCCGAGCACGGTGATCCCTCCTGGGGTCTCAGTGGGAGGACATGCCGCCGTCGGCGGCGATGTGGGTGCCGGTGATCATGCGGGCCTCGTCGGAGGCGAGAACACGGCGATGGCGGCGATGTCGTCGGGGTCCCCCACGCCGTAGGGGTACTTGCGGCGGGCGGTGGCGATGTCGGCCTCGGCGAAGCGGGCCAGCACCCGCTCGGTGAGCACGTAGCCGGGGCAGATGGCGTTGACCCGCAGCCCTGGCGCTCGCAGGACCGGGCGAGGGAGCAGCCAGCGACAGCACCGCCCCCTTGGCCGCCGAGTACACATGGGCCCGCCACGGCTGCAGCGCCGCGGTGGACGACATGTTGACCACCGCCCCGCCACCGGAGGTGATGATCGCCGGGATGGCGTGCCGGCAGCACAGCACGGTGCCGAGCAGGTCCAGGTTCATGGTGTGGTCCCACACGGCCAGGTCCACGTCGGTGACGGTGGTGTCCTCCGGGATCGACCCGCCGGCGCAGTTGTAGAGCACGTCGAGCCGTCCGAAGGCGGCGGTGGCCGCCTGCACGCAGGCCTCGACGCGGGCCTCGTCGGTCACGTCGGTGGGCACGTGCAGGGCGGTGCCGCCCGCCTCGGTGACCGCCGCGGCGGTGGCCTCGCCGGAGGCCCGATCCAGCTCGGCGATCACCACCGCCGCGCCTTCGGCGGCGAAGCGGCGGGCCGCCGCTGCACCGATGCCCGTCCCTGCGCCCGTGATCAGCGCGACCTTGCCGTCGAAGCGACCCATGGGCGGCGACTGTAGGCCATTCCCCCTGATCGGTGATCAGGAACCGGCCGGGAGCGGGCAGACTGGGCGGCATGGCAGGGGAGCAGTCGGGCTTCGCCGGCGATCGCAAGGCCGGTCAGTCGTTGCTGGGCCCGCTGGAACGCCGCTTCATCGACGCCGTGGTGCCGCGCATCCCCGGTCCGATCCGCAGCCAGCACCTGACCATGTTGACCGTGCTGTGGTCGGTGGGCACGGTGCTGTTCGGCTGGCTGGCCTCCCGCCAGCTCGTCTGGCTCCACGCCGTGTCGGTGATGGTGGCCGGGCAGTGGCTGACCGACTCGCTCGACGGGTCGCTGGGCAAGTTCCGCCGGCAGGGCCTGGTGCGCTGGGGCTTCTTCATGGACCACCTGCTGGACCTGCTGTTCGCCGGCAGCGTGGTCATCGCCTACTCGTTCCTCGCCGACGGGGCCTGGCTGCGGCTGCTGTTCCTGCTGTTGCTGCTGGTGACCTGCGCCATGATGGCCACCTCGTTCCTGTCCTTCGCCGCCACGAACCGGTTCCAGATCGCCTACTACGGGATCGGCCCCACCGAGATCCGCATCGGCTACATCGTGCTCGACACGTTCGTGGTGTTCGCCGGCCCCGGCGTGTTCGCCTGGGGGGTGCCGCTGGTGCTGGCGTTGAACGTGGTCACCCTGGTGGTGCTGGTGGGCCGGACCAGTGCGGTGTTGTGGCGCCTCGACCGCGAGGCCAACGTCGACGGCGCCCCGCGTCCCTGAGGAAGGATGTCGGCATGAGCAGCCCCTACGGCCCGGTGCGCGACTGGGCCACCGACTTCGACCACGTCGATCCCTCCTACAACGAGCGCGCCCCGGAGATCTGGGAGGAGCTGCGCCGGCGCTGCCCCGTTGCCCACACTGAGCGGTACGGCGGGGCGTGGTTGCCGGTGACCCACGCCGACGTCACCGCCATCGCCTACGACACCGACCACTTCACCTCCCGCAGCGTGGTGGTCAGCCCGGGCCGGCCGCTGGCCCCCGCCCCCATCGGCGAGGCGCCGCCCATCACCTCCGACCCGCCGTTCCACCACGAGGCCCGCCGGCTGCTGCTGCCCGCCTTCGCCCGCGCCTGATCGCCCCCTGGGAGGAGGTGCGCCGGCTGTGCAACGAGCTGCTCGATGCCATGGGCGACGTCGACGTGGTGGACCTGGCCCGCCAGTACGCGCAGCACATCCCGGTGAACGTGATCGCCCGGATGTTGGGCTTCCCGGTGGAGGACTCCGAGCTGTTCCGCCAGTTCGTGCACGAGGTGCTCGAGGCGGTCGACGAGCCGGCCGAGGTCCGCGCTGCGTCCACCGAACGGCTCGAGGCCTACATCGACGCCCAGATCGCCGCCCACGCCGGCCGGCCCCCCGGTGACGATCTCACCGCCTACCTGCTCGACGTAGAGATCTTCGGCGAGAAGCTGTCGCACGAGCACGTGCGCGGCACGATCATCCTGCTGCTGCTGGCCGGGATCGACACCACCTGGAGCGCCATCGGTTCGTCGCTGTGGCACCTGGCCCGCACCCCGACCGACCTCGCCCGGCTGGTGGCCGAACCGTCGTTGGTGCCCACCGCCATGGAGGAGCTGCTGCGGGCCTACGCCCCGGTGACCATGGCCCGGCTGGTGGCCGCCGAGGTGGAGCTGCACGGCCGCCGGCTGGCGGTGGACGACTGGGTGCTGCTGCCGTTCCCCGCCGCCAACCGCGACCCGGCGGCGTTCGATCGGGCCGACGAGGTGGTCATCGACCGGGCCGAGAACCGCCACAGCGCGTTCGGGCTCGGGATCCACCGCTGCCTCGGCTCGAACCTGGCCCGGCTGGAGCTGCGGGTGGCGTTGGAGGCGGTGCTGGCCCGCTTCCCCCGCTTCGAGCTCGCCGATCCTGCGGCGGTCACGTGGTCCCGCGGCCAGATCCGCGGGCCGCGACGGCTGCCGGTGCGCATCCTGCAGCGTTCCTGACCGGCGGGCTCACCGGCGCCGGGCTCCGTCGGTGCGCGGCATCGCGTCGGTGCGGCATGGGTAGCGTTGGGCGGGTGCGCCCGCTGGCCGTCGTGCTCCACTACCGCCGTACCGCTTCGTATGGTCTGAACGTGCTGCTGGGGGCGTTGGAGCAGGAGCTCGGCCCCGACCCGGGTGTCGCCCTGCACCCGGCCAGCGGAGCCGACGCCGCCCTGGCCGCCGTCACCGCGGCGTTGGCCGGCGGGCACCGGGTGCTGGTGGCCTGGTCGTTCTACTCGCCGGAGGTCACCACCGTGGCCGCCGAGCTGGCCCGCTTCCGGGCCGAGGCGCCGTCGGAGGACGTGCTGAACGTCGCCGGCGGTGTCCACGCCACGGCGGAGCCGGCCGCCACGCTGGCGTCGGGCTTCGATGCGGTGGTGGTGGGCGAGGGCGAGGCGCCCTTCGTCGAGCTGGTCCGTTCGCTGCGTGACGGCGCCGATGCGTCGGAGGTGCTGGGGACGACGGCCGGTGTGGTGCGCCCCGGCCCCGATGGCGCGGTGGTGCGCGGCGAGCCCGCGCCCCGGCACCCGCTCGGCCGCTACCCGGCCTTCGCCCGCCGCCACGGCCGCTTCAACCCGATCGAGATCACCCGGGCTGCGTGTACGGGTGCACGTTCTGTCAGACCCCGTTCGCGCCAAGGCCCGGTTCCGGCACCGCCCGCCCGGTGACGTGGCCGACCACGTGGGCGCGCTGGTGGCGTCGGGCCGCCGCGACGTGCGCTTCGTCACGCCCACGGCGCTGTCCTACGGCTCCGACGACGAGTCCGTCCGCCTCGACGCGGTCGAGGAGCTGCTGCGGGCCACCCGGGCCGCGGCCGGCTCCGACGGGCGGGTGGTCTTCGGCACGTTCCCCTCCGAGGTGCGCCCCGAGCACGTCACCGACGAGGCGCTGCGGCTGATCCGTCGCTACTGCGACAACGACAACCTGGTCATCGGCGGGCAGTCGGGCTCCGAGCGGGTGCTGGCCGCCACCAACCGGGGCCACGGGGTGGCCGACGTGGAACGGGCGGCGCAGCGCTGCGTGGCGGCCGGCCTGCAACCCAACGTGGACCTGCTGTTCAACCTGCCGGGCGAGACCGCCGAGGACGCCGCCGCCACCCTGGCGCTGGCCCGCCGGTTGGTGGCGCTCGGCGCCCGGGTGCACAGCCATGCGTTCATGCCGTTGCCGGGTACGCCGCTGCGCGACGCGCCGACGGAGCCGTTGCCGGCCGAGCTGCGCACCGAGCTCGACCGCCTGGCCTCACAGGGCGGGGCCTACGGGAGCTGGCGCCGTCAGGAGCAGGTGGCGGCGCAGCTGGTGGCCATCCGGCCGCCCCGTCGCCGGCCTTGAGCCCGGCCGCCGGGCACGGTCCACCGTCGCTCGCCCGGTGACTGTCGTCGGCGCCGACGACGCGCGTATCTTCAACCGAGCGCACTCGGTTTTTGCTCCGGCGATGGCTATTCTGTGACGTTTGACACGATCGTTCGTGTCGCCGATTCCGGGTGCCCACGACTCGCGGGGGATGCAACTGTGACTGCTGTTGAGATGGAGCGGACCTTCCCCGGTCCGAACGAGGTCGAGGGGTTCTGGGCCTTCGACAAGATGCACTCGCCGCGGCCGGTGACGCCGCTGGCGGTGGATCTCATCATCGCCACGCTCTCGGAGGGCTTCACCGCCGCCCACGCCGAGTTCGACGCCCCCATCGACGTCAGCCACAACCTGGTCCACGGCTTCTACTACTCGGCGTTCCACCCCATGGCCGATCAGGCCGCGGCGGAGGACCGGCTCACCCGTTACAAGGACACGCTGGCCGCCAAGGTGCCCCATGTCGGGCGGTTGTGGGCCACGGAGTGGGAACCGCAGATCATCGCCCAGAACCAGGCGGAGCGGGACACCGACTACACCGGTTGGAGCGATGACCAGCTGCTGGCCAAGCTCGAGGAGCTGCACCAGCGCATGCGCGACCAGTGGCAGGTCCACGGCCGCATCAACTTCGTGCTCATCTCCGCCGCCGCCTACTGCGACTTCTACGACGAGCACCTCCAGCCCGCCGACCCCACCGAGGCCTACCAGTCCATCCAGGGCTGGGAGACCCAGTCGGTGGAGGCCAGCCGGGGTCTGTGGCGCCTGAGCCGGATCGTGCACGCCGACCAGACCCTGCGCACCCTGTTCTCCGAGACGGCGGTGGAGGACCTCGTCGAGGAGTTGGAGAAGGAGCCGTCGGGCCGGGCGTTCCTGGAGGAGCTGCACGGCTACCTCGACCGCTTCGGCTGGCGGTCCGACGCGGTGTACGACATCGGCGACGTCACCTGGCGGGAGAACCCGGCCATCCCGCTGGCCGCACTGGCCAGCTACGTCGACCTCGACGATGCCGACAGCCCCGAGGCGTTGCACGAGCGCGCCGTGCGGACCCGGGAGGAGCTGCAGCGCAAGGCGCGGGAGCGGCTGGCCGGCGATGCGGAGAAGCTGGCCACGTTCGAACGGCTCTACGAGGCGGCCCGGTACTCGAACCCGGTCACGGAGAACCACGCGTTCTGGATCGACCAGATGGGCGTGACGATCATCCGCCGCTTCGTCAAGCACGTGGGCGGGGTGCTCGCCGAGCGGGGGCTCATCCCCGACGACGAGGGCGTGTTCATGCTGACCAAGGCGGAGCTGGTCGACACGCTGCGCGACGGCGTCGACCGCAACCAGCTGGTGGCCGAGCGGCGGGCCGAGCTGGCGGCGTGCGCCAAGCTGACCCCGCCGCCGGCGCTGGGGGAGATGCCGCCCCCGCCGCCGGAGCCCGACCCGTTCATGGACGCCGTCGTCACCCGCCTGCTCGGCGTGCGCCCGCCCGACGAGGGCGAGGCCGACCCGAACGTGCTGACCGGTGTGGCCGGCTCGCCGGGTGTGGTGCGCGGCACGGTCAAGGTGGTGCGCAGCCTGGCCGAGGCGTCGGTGCTGGAGGACGGCGACATCATGGTGTGCGAGATGACGCTGCCGCCGTGGGTGCCGCTGTTCTCCATCGTCAGCGGGGTGGTGGCCGACACCGGCGGTGTGCTCAGCCATTGCGCCATCGTCGCCCGTGAGTTCGAGCTTCCGGCGGTGGTGGGCACGCTGGTGGGCACGACGACGCTGCAGAACGGCATGGTCGTGGAGGTCGACGGCTCGAAGGGCACCGTGACCATCCTCGAGCGCCCCGCGTAGCCCCCATCCGGGAGTGCCGAAGGTGCCAGCGAACTACGCGCCAGCGAACTACGCGACGGCGGAGCGGAGGGCGGTCGAGGCGGTGCTGCCGCGGTGCAGCACACCGGGGCGACCCGGGTGCTGCACGCGCAGGGCGAGCGTGGCGCGGTCGAGCACGACCCGCCGCCCGCACCCCGCCACGGGGCACTCGAAGGCGGCCTCGTGCTCGGTGGAGGTGGTCATGACCATCTCGTGGCGGGAGGGGTCGTCCGTTCGGTCGGTGTCGCGCATGGTTCCCCTTTCGGCTGCGGACGCTGAACGTGTCGCAGTCGATGCTACAAGTGACCTGCGCGGTGTTGCCGTCTTTTGCACCGTTCGATGACGGGCTTGCTCGCCGACGTTGTGCGTCCAAACGAACGCACTACGTATGAGAGCTGGCTGAGGACTTCCCGACCGAACCGCTCGATGGCCTCCAATGGCGGGCCCATGCGCACGGCTTGGAGGTTGATGAGCAGGCGGTGCACCCCGGCCGCCTCATAGGCCTTGGCGCCCTCGACGCCCTCGCGGTGGTGGTTCCAGTAGGCGGTGATCTCGTAGTCGGCGGGGTTGCGGCCCTGGCGGTCGCACTCGGCCTTGAACTGCGTCATGAGCTCGGCGAAGTGGTCGAGGTCCTTGTGGATCACGTACCAGCCGTCGCCCTTGGCCACGAGGCGGCGGATGGCCGGCTTGGAGGTGCCGCCGATGATGATGGGGATGCGGGGCTGCTGCACAGGGCGGGGCAGCATGCGGAAGTCGTGCCACTGCACGAAGCGCCCGTCGAAGTCCACCAGCTCACCGCTCCACGCCGCGGTCATGGCGTCGATGTACTCGTCGGCGCGCGGCCCGCGATCGTCGAAGGGCACGCCCAGGGCGTCGAACTCCTCCTTGAGCCAACCCACCCCGAGGCCCAGCATGAGCCGCCCGTTGGACAGGTAGTCCACCGAGGACGCCTGCTTGGCGAAGTACAGCGGGTTGACCTGGCTGAGGATGTTCACCCCGGTGCCGAGGCGCAACCGCTCCGTGCAGGCCGCCACCCAGGTGAGGGCGATGAGCGGGTCGACGAAGCGGTCCTGCCCGCTGACCGCGATCTTGCCCGACGGGTTGTAGGGGTACACGGAGTCGTAGCGCTCGGGGATGATGACGTGCTCGAAGGTCCACAGCGACTCGAAACCGGCGTCCTCCGCGGCGCGGGCCGTGTCGCGCAGCAGATCCTCCTTGAGGTAGCCGCCCGAGTTCACCGGGACAATACCGACTCGTATGGTCATGGGGCTGTGCTCCTGGGTTGGGTTCGATCGGGCTCGGTCGGCGTCAGCCGGCGCGCCGGGCGACGCCGAGCAGGTCGGCCGATTGGGAACAGGTGGCCACCGGCCGCCCCACCTCGGCGGCGAGGGAGACGCACTGCCCGATCAGCTCGACGTTGGTGGGCTGGCTGTCGCCGGCGAACTCCTCGAGGCCGACGTGCAGGTGCCCGCCGCGCTCCACCGCCATGCGGGCGATCGGCGTGGCCATGAGGTCCCCTCCCCACACCGATACCGACCAGGGCAGGTCCGTACCGTCGAGTAGGTCGAGGTAGGCCTGCAGGGCGGCGGTGGTGGCGGGCAGGCCGAAGCTGGGGCCGGGCCCGTCCCGAACATGTCGTAGGGGCCGTGGAAGTACAGCTTGACCATGGCGCCGGCGGGCAGCCGGCCGGCGCGGTGGTAGTGCAGCACGGTGCACAGCCAGCCCGGTTCGTAGATGGCGATGCCGGGGGCGAGGCGGCGGCGTTCGCAGAAGGCGAAGAAGCCGGCGATGTCCTCGAAGGAGTGCACGTAGCTGTAGCCGGTGGGCAGCCCGTCGGGACCCTGCCACGCCACGTTGCACGATCCGGGGTCCACGTAGGTCATGCGCAGGCCGTCGCCCAGCTCGTCGCACAGGATCTCGAGGTGCTCGAGCCGGGTGGCGAGGTCGTTGGCGGCGACGCCGGTGGGGTACCACAGCAGGTCGGGCCGGGCGGCGAGCAGCGGGCGCCAGGCGGCGAGGTAGTCATCGGCCGCGGCCCGGCCGGTCATGCGGATCTTCTCGTTGTGGGCGTGGATGATGCCGCGCCGGCGTCGATGCAGGCGAGGACCTCGTCGTGGACCTCCGCCGCCGTGCGCGGCACGTTCGGGTTGCGCTCGCGGCGGGTGACGCCGTTGATGGCGCACTCGATGATGACCGGCCGGTCCGTCACGTCGATCCTCCCCCTTTGGTGGCGGCCGGGTCCCCGGCCGGCCGTCGGGCGGGAACGCTACGTCACCCGGCGGGCGGGCGCCCGGGGCGCCGGGCCTGCTAGGCAGTCGTGGTCCGAGCAGCCGGGGTGAGGAGGTCGTCGTGCACGGTGCGGCAGTGGTGGTCGGGGTGGGGAGTCCACCTACTACAAGCGGGGCGGGGCGACCGAGAGCGAGTTCCAGTTGGCCTGCACCGCCATCCGCCGGGCGGTGGCCGATGCCGGCCTGGAGCTGTCCGACGTGGACGGGTTCACGTCGTACATGGACCGCAACGAACCGGTGCGCATGAGCGCGGCGCTCGGTGTGGGCGCGCTCAACTTCACCGCCCAGACCTTCGGCGGCGGCGGCAACGGTGCGGCGGCGGCGGTGACCCTGGCCGACGCCGCCATCTCCGCCGGCTACGCCGAGACCATCGTGGTGTTCCGGGCGCTGGCCCAGGGGCAGTTCCACCGCTACGGCCAAGCGGGGCGGCCCCGGCGCACCCGGGGGGCGGGAGCGTTCACCGCACCGTACGGCATGTTGTCGGCCGCGCAGATCTGCGCCATGCAGACGATGCGTTTCATGCACGACCATGGCGTCACCCAGGACAGCCTGGCCGAGATCGTGCTCACCTGCTTCGAGCACGCCCAGCGCAACCCCCGGGCCATCCGCTACGGCACACCGCTGACCCGGGAGGAGTACCACGCCTCACGCTGGATCGCCGAGCCGTTCCACCTCTACGACTGCTGCCCGGAGAACGACGGGGCCGCCGCCATCGTGGTCACCACCAAGGAGCGGGCCCGGGACTGTGCCAAGGCCCCGGTGCCGATCGTGGCCGCCGCCCACGGGTTGGCCCACCGCGACGGGGTGGCCGCCTTCGGCGAAGCGAACTTCCCCACCGCCCACCACCGTCACGTCGGCGCCAAGCTGTGGGAGCGGGCGGGCTGCGGCCCGCAGGACATCCAGGTGGCGCAGTTCTACGAGAACTTCACCGGTCCGGTGCTGATGGCCATCGCCGAGATGGGCTTCTGCGAGCCGGGCGAGTTGAACGACTTCGTGGCCGACGGGAACATCCGCTGGCCCGACGGCGGGCTGCCGATCAACACGGCGGGCGGCAACCTGGGCGAGGGCTACATCCACGGCTTCGGCAACGTGGTGGAGGCCGTGCGCCAGGTGCGCGGCGAGTCGACGTGCCAGGTGGCCGACGTGGAGCTGAGCCTGTCGGTGTCGGGCCCGGGTTACGCCCCGGGCAGCGCCGTCCTGTTCGGGCGCGGATGAAGGAGAGAGCGATCATGAGCGTGCTTCCCGAGGACTGGGCCCTGCCGGCGCCGAACGCCATCACCACGGCGTGGTTCACGTCGGGCACCATCGCGGTGCAGACCTGCGAGGCGTGCGGCGCCCGCCAGCACCCGCCGGAAGAGCTGTGCCATCGGTGCGGGTCGATGGCGTTCACCTATCCGGCGCTGTCGGGGCGGGGGACGCTGCACAGCTACACGGTGGCCCACTACGCGGTGAACCGGGCGCTGGCCGAGCACGTGCCCTACGCCGTGGTGCTCGTCTCGCTCGACGACGCGCCGGAGCTGCGGGTGGTGGGCAACATGCCGGGCGTGCCGATCGAGGACATCCGGATCGGTATGGCGGTGGAGGCGATCTGGGAGGAGCGCCACGCCGACGACGGGGCGGTGATCCTCCTGCCCCAGTGGCAACCGGCGTCGGGCTGATCGGGCGACGCACCCGGCTGCGGTCGCCCGGACCGGGTTCGGCGGCCTGACCCGCGGATCTTGGCGCGCGGCTTCGAGCGCTCCGCCCGTGCCAGCTGCCTGACCAGCATGGTTGCGTCACGCAATGCCAAGCTGTCCGGCGCGGCGCGCCAGAATCCGCGAGTCTGGCCCGCACGACCCCGAGTTCGGGCCGATTCGTCGCGGATTCGCCGGGAGCGGGTTCCGGCCGATTGCCGCGGATTCGTCGTGAGCGGGGCCTGCCGATTCGCCGCGATTCGCTGGCGGGGCGGGGTGATCGATCGGAGGGGCGACGTCGCCGGCTCCGGGCCCCCGGCGCGGCGACCGGCGCCGGGCGCGAGGGTTGGTCGACGCAGCGACAGCAGGAAGAATGGGCGCCGAGCCGCGCCCCGCCGCGCTCCCCCGTACGAGAGGAAAGACCAGATCATGCCCAGGATGAACCTCAACGGAGCCTCCGCCATCGTGACCGGCGGCGCGTCCGGCATCGGTGAAGCGTCGGCCCCGCCAGCTCGCTGCCTCGGCGCCAAGGTGGTCATCGCCGACCTGCAGGAGGACCGTGGCACCGAGGTGGCCAAAGAGATCGGTGGCCTGTTCGCCGAGGCGCGACGTGTCCAGGAGGACGGCCTGGCCGCCGTCGCCGCCGCCTCGGAGATGGGCCCGCTGCGGGCGCTGGTGAACTCGGCCGGCCTGGGCCGCCGCCCGCGCCATCGACCGTGGCAACAACGAGCCGATGCCGCAGGCGTCGTTCCGACTTCGTGATCAGGATCAACCTGCTCGGCTCGTTCAACATGCTGCGCCTGTCGGCCGCCGCCATGGGCAAGACCGAGCTGCTCGACGCCGACGGCGCCCGCAGTGCCATCGTCAACATGGCCTCCGCCGCCGCCTTCGACGGCCAGATCGGTCAGGCCGCCTACTCCGCCTCCAAGGGCGGGATCGTGGGCATGACGCTGCCCATCGCCCGCGACCTGTCGGCCGCCGGCATCGGGTCAACACGATCGCCCCAGGCCTCATCGACACGCCGATCTACGGCAGCGGCCCCGAGTCGGACAAGTTCAGGCCCACCTCGGTGAGTCGGTGCTGTTCCCCAAGCGCCTCGGGTCGGCCGAGGAGCTGGCGTTCATGGTGCTCGAGTGCATCACCAACCCCTACATGAACGGCGAGACGATCCGCGTCGACGGCGGCATCCGGATGCCGCCGCGCTGAGGTCGCGCCCGTCCTGACCGTGCACCACGGCCGGGCGACGCCGGGGACGAACCCCGTGCGCCGCCCGGCCGTGGTGCGTGCAGGCGCCCGCGGGCCGCCCCGGTCGGCCAGGCCACGCCGGCGCACCGATCAGGTCAGGCGGCGAGCACGTAGGGGTCCTCGTCGCGGCGCCGTCGACGACGTCGCAGGGCCCGCAGCCGCAGCAGCAGCGACGGGCCCGGCCGGCCGGCGGCGCGGAGCAGCTCGGCGCGGCGGTCCTGTGCGAGGTGGGCGAGCAGTTCGGGGTGGTGGTACACGGTGCTTCCTTGCGTTGTGGTCTGGAGGGTGAGGACGCGCCGCGCCCGCGTTCGAGACGTGACGTCGGTCGGCGCGGGCCGGCACGGTGCGCGGCGGCAGCCGGCACGGCGCGAGCGAACCGGGCCCGCTGCCGTGGGACGGCGGGGGTGAGCCGGATCAGACGGTGCGGAGCGAGCGAGGCAGTTGCCAACCGGCGCCGCTGACGGCCGCGGTGGGGGACATCGTCATCGGCACCTCCTCTCGCATCGCACCGCTGCGGGTTGAGCGGTGGCCGCAGTCGAGCAGAGCGGCCGGACGGCGGTCCAGCGAATTTCCGCCGTGAACGCTGCGGTATCGTCACGCCGTGCTGCGCAAGGAGGACCACCGGCTGCTCAGCGGTCGCGGTCGCTTCGTGACCGATCTCGAGCTGCCGCGCCTGCGTCACATCGCCTTCGTGCGCAGCGACGTCGCCCACGGCATCGTGCGCTCGATCGACCACAGCGGCACGGCCGGCCTCGATGCCGTCGTGTTCACCGCCGCCTCGCCCGGCTTCGACGTCGCCCTGCGGGCCCGCTCGGCCCTGCCCGGCTACGTGGAGACCGCCCAGCCGGTGCTGGCGGGCGACCGGGTGCGCTTCGCCGGCGAGGCGGTGGCCCTGGTGGTGGCCGCCGATCGCTACCTGGCCGAGGACGCCGCCGAAGCGGTGGTGGTGGACATCGAGCCGCTGCGGCCCACCGTGCGGGCCTGGGACCGGCCCGGCGACCCGGTGCACGTCGAGGCGCCCGACAACGTGCTGCTCGAACGGCGCTTCGCCGCCGGCGACGTCGAGGGCGCCTTCGACGCCGCGGCGCTGGTGGTCGAGCGCACCCTGGTCACCAACCGCCACGGCGGCGTGCCGCTCGAGGGCCGGGCCACCATCGCCCGCTGGGAGGACCCGACACACCTCACGGTATGGTCCGGCACGCAGGTGCCGCACCTGGTGCGCAACCTGCTGGCCGAGCTGCTCGGGCTGCACGAGTCCAACGTGCGGGTCATCGCCCCCGACGTCGGCGGCGGGTTCGGGGTCAAGGCGGTGCTCTACCCCGAGGACGTGGCCATCTGCCTGGCGGCGCGCGCCATGGTGGGCACGCCGCTGAAGTGGGTGGAGGACCGCAGCGAGCACCTGCGCACCGCCACCCACGCCCGCGACCACCGCTACCAGGTGGCCGCCGCCTTCGATGGTGACGGCCACCTGCTGGCGCTGCGCGGCGACGTGACCTGCAACGTGGGCGCGTACTCGGTGTACCCGTGGACCGCCGGCATCGAGCCGCTGATGGCCGGCGGGCTGCTGGCGGGGCCGTACAAGGTTGCCCACTACGACTGCACGGTGCGGGGCGTGGCCACCAACACGGCGCCGTCGGGCCCGTACCGCGGGGTGGCCCGCCCGGCCACCGTGTTCGTGATGGAGGCGCTGCTCGACGACGCCGCCCGCAGGCTGGGCATCGACCCGGTCGACCTGCGCCGCCTCAACCTGATCGGACCGGCGGACGTACCATACCGTATGGCCACCAAGCTGGTGGACGACACCGGGCACTACGCCGAGTGCCTTGATCGGACCGTCGCGTTGCTGGGTCTGGAGCGTTGGCGGGCCGAGCAGGCCCGCCGTCGGACCGAGGGCGGGGATCCGATCGGCATCGGCTTCGCCTGCTACAACGAGCTGACCGGCTTGGGCCGGGCGGCGTCGGCCGGGCCCCGGATGCCGTTCCGCACCGGGCACGAGGCCTGCACCGTGCGGATCAACCCCGACGGCCGGGTGCTGGTGCTCTCGGGGGTGACCTCGCAGGGGCTGGGCCTGGAGACGACCCTGGCCCAGGGGGTGGCGGGGGTGCTGGACGTCGCCGTCGACGACGTGGACGTCCGCTACGGCGACACCAACGAATCGTTGTGGGGGTTCGGGGCGTTCTCGTCCCGCCAGGCGGTGATCGCCGGCGGGGCCGCCCACCGCAGCGCCGAGGCGGTACGGGAGCAGGTGCTGCGCCTCGCCGCCGAGCTGCACGAGGCGGCCGAGGCGGACCTCGAGCTGCGCCACGGCGCCGTCTACGTGGCCGGGTCGTCCGAACCGCTCGCCGGGCTGGCCGAGCTGGCCCGCATCGCCTACCTCGAGTCGAACCGGTTGCCGGCCGGTGTCGAGCCCGGCCTGGGTGCCACCCGCTTCTACGACCCGGTGCTCGGCGCGTTCGCCGCCGGTGCCCAGGCGGCGGTGATCGAGGTGGACCGGGCCAGCGGGGCGGTGCGCATCCTCGACTGGGCCTGCGTGGAGGATCCGGGCACGGTGATCAACCCCGCCATCGTCAACGGCCAGGTGATCGGTTCGATCGCCCAGGGCATCGGCGGCGCCCTGCTGGAGCACCACGTGTACGACGAGCTGGGCACGCTGCAGACCGCCACGCTGCTCGACTACCTCCTGCCCGGCCCGGCCGACGTGCCCACGGTCCGCCTCGGCCACGTCAGCCACCCGGCCGACAACCCCACCGGGGTCCGCGGGGTGGGCGAGGGCGGCACCCTCGGGCCCAACGCCGTGCTGGCCGGCGCCCTGGCCGACGCGCTGGGCGTCACCGTCGACGAGCTGCCGCTCACCCCTGAGCGGGTGTGGCGGGCCGTCGGGCAGGCCGCCGCCGGCTCGGCCTGAGCGGCGCCTCCATACCGCACGGTATGGCGTGCGGTGACCGTGGGCGGCGCCCCGGCCCATCCGGCGTTGCATCGGGCAGGGAGGCGTTCCGGGAACGTGGCCCGATCGGCTCCGGTGCACGCCGTCGTCGCTCTACCGTGGGCGGCATGACCGTGGCCCGCACCGACGCAACCACCCTGGACCAGGCCTTCGCCACCCACCGGCGGGAGCTCACCGGGTTCTGCTACCGCATGCTCGGCAGCGGCTCCGAAGCGGAGGATGCGGTGCAGGAGACCCTGCTGCGGGCCTGGCGGGCGTACGACCGCTTCGAGGGCCGCTCGTCGCTGCGCTCGTGGCTGTACCGCATCGCCAACAACGTGTGCATCGACATGCTGCGCAGCCCCCAGCGTCGCGCCCTGCCCATGGAGCTCGGTCCGGCCAGCGCGGCCGCCGGGGCGGTGCCGGGCCCGGCGCAGGCCGACGGCACGTACGTGCAGCCCATCGCCGATGCCGCCGTGATCGACCCGTCGGCCGATCCGGCCGAGCAGGCCCTGCACCGCGAGTCGATCCGGTTGGCCTTCGTCGCCGCCCTGCAGCACCTGCCCGCCCGCCAGCGCTGCGCGCTGATCCTGTGCGAGGTGTTGCGCTGGCAGGCGGCCGAGGTGGCCGAGCTGCTGTCCACCACCACGGCCTCGGTGAACAGCGCGCTGCAGCGGGCCCGGGCCACGCTCGCCGCCCTCGAGCCGTCGGCCACCCAGCAGGACCCCACCGACGCGGCGGCGCAGGCGCTGCTGGCCCGCTACGTGGACGCCTTCGAGCGCTACGACGTGGCCGAGCTGGTGTCGCTGCTGCGCGACGACGTGGTGCTGAGCATGCCCCCGTTCCCGCTGTGGCTGCGCGGCCCCGCCGAGCTGGGCCACTGGTGGGCCAACCAGGGCATCGGCTGCAAGGGCGGGCGCCTGCTGCCGGTGGCGGTGAACGGTTGCGCCGGCTTCGGCAACTACCGGCTCACCCGGCCCGGGCTGTGGGAGCCGTTCGGGCTGCAGGTGATCGAGGTGGTCGGCGGGCGCATCGCCGCCCAGCACAACTTCCTCTACCCCGAACGCTTCGCCGAGGTGGGCCTGCCCCCTCGCATCGAGTCGGACCCCGACGGCGACCGCTGAGGGGGTACCGCCCGGGCCGCACCGTCCAGCGGGACCATGCCCCCCAGGTGGGTGACACCCGCCAGGTGGAGCAGGGGCCACAGGTCACCGTCGACGTGCACCTGCACGCCGAGGCCGGCGCGGCGGGCGCGCAGCACCAGCCGGAGCAGGCGGTCGACGGTGCCGAGGTCGGCCGGTAGCCCCGATACGGCGAAGGAGACCGGCCGGCAGCCGTGGCAGCGCAGGATCACGGTCATGGTGGCCACCACCGGCTCGGACGGAACGGGTGCGGCGAACTCATCGGCGCGGCTACCGTGCGCGCCCATGTTGCGCGACGACGAGCTCCTCAGCCGCATCGCCGGTGTGCTCCGCCACGATGTCGGCCCGCAGGTGCAGCAGGATTTCGCCAAGACCCAGGCGTTCATGGCGGGGGTGATCCTGGACAAGGTGGCGGGCCAGCTTCGCCACGCCGTCGCCCACCACCGGGCCGATCGAGCGGATGCCGGCGCCCTGGCCGCCGAGCTGCAGGCGTCCCTGCAACCCGGGGACCCGGCCTCGCTGCGCGGCAGCGTCGAAGCGCTGCACCGCGCTGCGTCGAGCGACACCGACCCCGCCGACAACCCCGCCGACGACCCTGCCGACACCCTTGCCGGCGACCCGGTGGGCGGGGCCCTCCACGCCCTCGTCACCGAGCTGTACGCCGCTCGAGCGGCGCTGGGCGCCGAGCGCTTCGACGCCCTGCTCGGCCGCACCCGCACTGCGCTGCGGGCCCGCCTCGACCGCCAGCTGGCCTACTCGCGATGAGCGCCGACACCGCAGCCGGCGGCGAGCCCGCCCTCGTGGACCGCATCCGTGACTACCTGGCCGGACAGCTCGGCGCCTCCGCCGGCCTGGAGCTGCGCGACGTGCAGCGCATCGCGGTGGGCTGGTCGCACGAGACGTGGCTGTTCGACGCCGTCTGGTCCGACGCCGAGGGCGACCATGCCGTGGGGTACTGCCTGCGCCGTGACCCCGGCAACGCCCTGCTGCGCAACCTGTCCGACCTCGGCGTGCAGTTCCGGGTGCTGCAGGGGCTGGCCGGCACCGGCGTGCCCGCCCCGGCGGCCTACTTCTACGAGGACGATGCGGCCGTGCTCGGCGCCCCGTTCCTGGTGATGGAGAAGGTGCCGGGGGTGTGCCCGAGCCCGTGGGGGCGCGCCGGCCAGCAGTTCTACCGGGAGGCGGCCGAGCGGGGGGTGCTGCCGCTCGACTTCACCGACGCCCTCATCAAGCTGCACACCTGCGACTGGCGCGCCGCCGGGCTCGACTTCCTCGGTGTGCCGGGGCCGGGCAACGACTTCTGCCGGCGCGAGATCGCCACCTGGAAGGGCCTCATCGAGCAGGCCGAGATCGAACCCGACCCGGTGCTGGCCGACACGATCGGCTGGCTGGAGGCCAACGCCCCCGCCACCGACGGCCGGCCGCTGGCGTTGGTGCACGGCGCCTACCGCACCGGCAACGTCCTGATCCACGACGACCGGGTGTCCGCCATCCTCGATTGGGAGACCCCCGTCATCGGTGACCCGCTCTACGACGTGGCCTACGTGCTGTCGGAGCTGAACCGGGAGGGCACCGAGCTGCTGTCCAACCTGGTGGAGCGCGACACGTTCGTCAGCCGGTACGAGGCGGCCACCGGCATCGAGATCGACCCGGCCGTGTGCGACTACTACCACGTGCTCTACGCCATGCGCTCCGCGGCGTTCTGGATGAGCGCGTCGGGCCTGTTCGCCACCGGCCGCAACCCCGACCTGCGCCTGGCCCGCACCCGCTGGTCGGTGCCGGTGGTGCTCGACCAGGCCGCCCGGCGGTTGGGGTACTGATCGGTATGGCCGTCCGGCACCGCGCGGGTACGACGCCGAGGAGGGCGCAGCAACGATGAGCGAGGGCAGCGAGCGGCCGGTCTTCCGGCCCGAGGACGACGGGTTCCACTTCGACCAGCTCAGCGATCGGTGGTGGGAGACGGAGACGTGCTGGTTCTCCTTCCACGTGCCCGAGACCGGTCTGGGTGGCTGGTTCTACAACATGTTCCGACCCAACATCGGCACCGTGGCCGGCGGCGCCTGGGTGTGGGACGCCACCGCCGACCTGCCCTGGGAGGTGCCGTTCTCGGTCAACTACACGGCGCTGCAGCTACCCGCCGGGGCCGATCTGCGCGACATCACCCTGCCCAACGGGTGCTCGATCAAGGTGCTCGAGCCGTGCACCTCCTACGAGCTGCGCTACGACGATCCCGACCGGTACGTCGCCCGGTTGCGCTTCGACGCCGTCATGCCGCCCGAGCCGCTGACCGCGGTCGGCTCCACGTTCGGCTCGGCCCACCACTTCGACCAGTTCGGCCGGGTGCACGGCCACATCGTGCTGCACGGCGAGCACATCGACATCGACTGCATCGGCATGCGGGACCGCACGTGGGGCCCGCGGCCCGAGCACCGGCCCCGCCAGGCCGCCTACGTCACCGGCGCCGCCAGCGGCGAGCACGGCTTCCTGGCGGTGACCAACACGACCCCGGACGGCGATCCGATCGCCTACGGCTTCCACCGCCGTGACGGCCGCACCGTGCCGCTGGTGCGGGGCGAGCGCCGGGTCGAGCGCGATGACGACAAGGGTTGGGTGCGCGAGCTGTCGATCGACGCGGTCGACGCCGAGGGGCGGGAGCTGCGGGCGGTGGGCCGGCCGGTCAGCCGCATCATCACCAACCGCCACAGCTTCATCGACGCCAACAGCGTGATCCGCTGGGACCTCGACGGCGTCGAGGCGTGGGGCGAGGACCAGGACATGTGGCCGGTGCACGTGACTCGGCGGCTCGGCGCGCCCGCCGCGCTGCCCGCTGAGCGTCAGCCGAGCCGTGCCCAACGAACACGAAAGACGAACGCCATGACCGAGCACCTGCCCGACTTCGACGACCTGCCGCTGCTGGAGAACCTGGGTCTGCGCCACAGCTGGGACGTGTGGGGCCGCCACGACGAACTGGGCACCATCAACCTGCTCACGTCGGCCCGGGTGGCGGCGGCCACGCGCTGGTGCGCTCCGGCGAGAGCTGGTGTCGCTCGACCTGCCGCTCGATCTGCCCAACCGCCGCTGTTCGGCCGCCAGCCCTACGAGCACACCGTGTTCGCCCTCAACCGCAACGAGATGGACGACCGGCTCGACTGCTTCCACCTGCAGGCCTCCACCCAGTGGGATGCCCTGTGCCATGTGCGCTGCCGGGAGCACGGCTACTACGGCGGCCGCACCCAGGACCCGACCGAGGGGCCGAACAGGCTGGGCATCGACCGCTGGGCCGAGCACGGCATCGCCGGCCGTGGTGCTGGTGGACGTGGCCGCCCACCTGGAGGGCAGCGGGCACGGGTACGGCGCGCTGGCGTCGCATCCGATCACCGTCGAGGAGCTGCAGGACACGCTCGACGCCCAGGGCACCGAGCTGCGCACCGGTGACATCCTCTGCGTGCGCACCGGCTGGGTGCACGCCTACCGGGGGCTCGACGCAGCCGACCGCACCAGCTACGCCGGCGGGCCCGTGTTCTCGGGCCTGCACGCCGGTGAGGAGATGGCCCGCTTCCTGTGGAACCACCACCCCGCCGCCCTGCTGTGCGACAATCCGGCGGTGGAGGTGGTGCCAGCGACCCGGCGGTCGGCTCGCTGCACCGTCGCCTGCTGCCGTCGCCGGGCTTCGCCCTGGGCGAGATGTTCGACTTCGACACGCTGGCCCAGCGCTGCCGGGCCCGGCAGGACTGGTCGTTCTTCTTCGTGGCCGCACCGCTGAAGGTGCCCGACGGGCTCGGCTCGCCCGGCAGCGCGGTGGCCATCCTCTAGCTCTGGACGTCCGGCCGGGCTCGGCGTGCTGACGAGGGTGGTGATCTTCCGGTGTCCGCCGGTCATCGGAAGCGGGCGCGTTCGCCGATGACGGTGGCGAGCGCCACCGGAAGGTCATCGAGGGCGCCGAGCATGCTGTTGGCAGTCGCGGCCACTTCCGTGCGGGCGACGTTGGCGTCGAGTGGCCAGCTGACCGCTTCCGCGACGATGTCGTCTGCAGTGACCCGGCTGAGGACGCTCTGACCGTTGACGTACATCGCGGCACGGTCCTGCAACCTGGGGAACAGCATGGTCGGTACCGTGTCGTACAGCGGGGCAAGTTCGAGGTTGCCCCGGCGATGGTGGATGAGCTCAGGTTCTTGGCGTGTGCGTCGGCGTTGCCGATCACGGTGTTGAACGTGACGTAGCGGACGAGCCGTCGCAGGTCGGCCACCGGATCGTCGGCGTAGCGGTCGAGCAGGCCGGCGACCTGTGCCAGACCAGGGCCTCCGCCGCGTTCGTACTTCGCAGCCCCACGGTTCGCCGCATGGTCATGGGCGAGTGCCTGGCACACGTCCTCCTGGTGGGCGCGAGTGACGCTTCCTTCACCGCCGATGATGCGGTCGTACCGTTCGACGATGATGCAGTCGAGCCCGGCGACCGTGACGATCTCGACGTCGACCGTCGTCAACCCGATCCGTCGGGCGAGCCGCATGGCGGCGGCCTCGGCGTTGACGAGACCGGGAAGCGGCGGTCCTCCACCTTGAGGATGTGGGTGGACGGCCGTCCGCCGGTGGGGCGGAACCATGCTCCGCCGTCGCGGATCAGCAGCAGCTTGTTCTGCATGCCGGCAAGCAGAGCTCGGTGTCATCGTGGATCGCGAGCGGCGTCGTCTCGAGGTTCTCCACGTCACCGGCGAGGCTGTCGGGGTCGTAGGCCACGGCGCCACCGTCCCGCCCGGCCGGATCTTCGCCTTCAGGTAGCACGGTGACGGCGCCAGCGACGTCGCGGCCGTAGCGTGCGAGGAGCCCGTGTAGGTCAGTGACGCTGAGCTGGGCGAGTCCGGCGATGCGGCTGAGGTGCGGGCCTTCGGGAGCAGCCCTCGGAAGTACTCGCGCGGTTGAGCGTCCGGCTCGACAGCGGCAGGGAGCAGGACAGCAGCGGCGTGTTCCCGGGCCAGGTCTCGAGCGCTTCAGCGCTGTAGTGGAACGCGAGGTGGTACGGCTTGCCGGTGGAGGTCAGCGTGCCGATCCGCATGCCGTGCAACCAGACGGCGAGCGGTTCACGCTTTGCCATCTGGTGCCTCTGCGTGGATGACGACGAGGCCGCCGCCGAGGCGGTCGGATGAGGGCGGAGCATGATCGAGAACGATCGGCTCTGGCGGCCTCGTTCGAGTTGGACCGGCCTCAATCCGCGGCTGATGCCGGCGTTGGTTGCCGCCTGTGCCTGGGTGAGTCCTCGAGAACGTCGGAGCTCACCGACGGCCCGGCCGAGGTCCTCGGGGGACCTGACGACGAAACGCTGCTCGACGGGGCACCGCAACCTCCCTCTGTGTGACGGTATGGTCACACCGACACGGCTCACCGTGCTGTGACTCTATCGTCACAGGCCCGCGTTCATTGAGCGTGTGACCATATCGTCACGCTCCGGTGGGGTCGGGTCGTCGGTCTCGAGGTGATCGGTGCGGCCTCGCGATCCTTGGCGGTGATGACCGCGGTCTCGCCGTCGGGTTGCAGCAGGATGATGGCCACCGGCTGATCGCCATCGTTCACGGCGTCGGCCACCTGGCCGGCCCGCACGGTGAGCAGCGGCCGGTCGGTCAGGCGCTCCAGTCGCCGCACCCGCACGCCGAACTGCTCGTGCAGCTCGGCGGCCAGCGAATCGGCCAGCTCCCGGGAGGGCTCGCCGGCGCCGATGACGATGACCTGGCGCAGCACCGCGCCGTGGGGCCGGTCCGGGGCGGGACCGGGCGCCAGCCGCCGGTCGCGGCGGTACACGGCGGCGTGGTAGCCGGCGATGACGCCGGTGGCCAGCACCAGACCGATCGGTATGCGCAGGTCGTGCAGGGTGGTGCGGCCGGTCGCCGCGGGCGATGTCCTCGAACAGCACGACGGCCACGTTGAGGGTGGCGCCCAGCGCCACCAGCGCGGCCACGCCGAAGATGGCCAGCAGGTAGAGCCGCCGGGGGTGGACCGGGCTCGTCCGGGGTCGGCGGCGTGGCGTTGCGCCCGCCGCCAGAACCAGGCCCACGCGGGCCGCCGACGGCCAGCAGCGTCACCGCGGTGATCACGTCGCCGGCGGCGATGGCGCCGTCGCCGGCCAGCTGGTCATCCGCCGCCAGCGCCGCCAGCAGAGCGGCCACCGAGGTGGTCACCGCCACGGTGAGGGTGACCAGACCGACGGCGGCGGGCAGGTAGTCGGCCACCCGGTGCACGTCGAGGCGGGTGGTGGCGGCGGTACGCCGGCGGACCACCCGGTGGTGGTGCAGCCAGCCGAACCCGCCCACCGCGGCGGCGGCGAGCGGGCCGGGCAGCGAGGCGAAGTGGGCGGCGGCGGTGGCCGCCTCGGGGTCGCCGAACAGCCAGGTCAGCACCCGGTGGCCGGCCACCGCGGTGCCCACCACCGCGGCCACCAGGCTGCCGAGCGACGCCAGCAAGCGTGTACGCCGTCCACGGCACGGTGACCGGCCGGCGCCGGCCGTCGCCAGCCAGTACCAGGCCCACACCGCCGCGCCGATGACCGCGCTCACCGCCGCCCGGCTGAGCGGGCGGCCCTGGTCGCCGGCGAGCACGTCGGCGAAGGCCCGGTCGTAGAGCACCTCCAGGGCGGCGGCGAGGAGGTTGCCGGCGCCGATGGCGGTGAGCACCCAGCCCACCGCCGAGCCGGCCAGCACCGCGGTGGGCACGTGGTCGGGGAAGCGCAGGCGCCGGCGGTTCAGCAGGGCGTGGCCGGCCCACACCGCCAGCCACACCACCGAGCAGGCCGGGCGTCGCCGTCGAAGTCGGCCTCGCCCACCACCCAGCGGCCCACCTCGAACAGCGCGGTCACGGCGGCGAGCAGCCCGACGAGCTCGCCGGCGGTGAGGTACAGCGCCCACAGCGGCGAGCGGGCCTCGGTGGTGCCGGCGTGCGGCCGGCGCCGGTCCACAGCCCGAGGCGAGCAGCGCCGGGGCGCCCACCACCGTGAAGGCCAGGGCCCGGGCGAGCCGGGCGGGGTCGTCGGCCAGCTCGTCGGGCCGGCCCAGCACCTCGGCCAGCACGCCGCTGAGACCGCTGGCGGTGAGCATGACCGCGGCGAACAGCAGGCCGAGCCGGAACAGCTGCGCCACCGTCTCGCGCGCGTCGGCGGGACCGTCACGCCCCTCGCCACTGTCACCGGCGAGGCGCCCGGGCTCGCCGTCCGGCCCCGGGCCGGCGCGGCGGGCGGCGGCGGCGCGCGCCGCGGCGTACGCCACCGCCCCCACCACCAGCAGCAGGATCAGGCTGATCGCCATGCGGAACACCCCCGTCGCCGGCTCAGGAGCCCGTCCGGACCGAGCAGCCGAACAGCGGCCAGGGCGGCTCGCTGATGCGCCAGCCGTCGGCGGTGCGCTCGAGCACGACCGACTCGGTGAGTTGGTTGCGGCCCGTGTCGAGCAGGCCGCCCTCGAACGTCTCGGTGATGGTGACGGCCACCTCGGCGCGGGTGCCGTCCACGGTGACGTGATCCAGCGCCACCCGGCTCAGCGAGGTGAAGCGCAACTGGTCACCCAGGGCAGCGTCGCAGCGATCGGCCAGCTCCTCGGTGAACGTGTCCAGCGCGGCGAGGCGCTGCCGGTCGATGACGGCCTCGAAGTAGGCCTGCACCGTCGCCTCCGGCGAGCCCGGCTCGGTGCGCAACGGCGTGCGGTTGGCGGCGAGCACCACGGCGGCCACGAGCACGCCGAGCACCACCACGGCCGCGGCCACCAACGCCAGGCGGCCGGAGCGATGCGCACCTGGCTGCGGCGCGGGGCCGGGCGCCCCTGCGTCGGCCAAGGCCGCGCCGTCCTCGTCACCGGTGCTCATCGCCGCCATGCTGCCATCTCGCCACAGCGCCGCCGCCCCGGAAAGCGGCGAAGGTCCCCGGCCGTGCGCCGTTCGCCGCTTCCGTCGGGGTTGCACCGCACGCGACAGTGCCCGGGTGCGACGCATCGTGATCATGGGCGCCGGAGGGCGCGATTTCCACAACTTCAACGTGCGCTACCGCGACGATCCCGACGTGGAGGTGGTGGCCTTCACCGCCGCCCAGATCCCCGGCATCGACGACCGGCGCTACCCGGCCGTGCTGGCCGGCCCCCGCTACCCGAACGGCATTGCGGTGCGGCCCGAGGCCGAGCTGGCCGCGCTGTTGGCCGGCGGGAACGTCGATGCGGTGGAGCTGGCCTACAGCGACCTGTCCCACGAGGAGGTGATGCACCGCGCCTCGCTGGTGCTCGCCGCCGGGGCGGATTTCGTGTTGGCCGGACCCAGCCACACCATCTTGCGCTCGACCAAGCCGGTGCTGGCGGTGTGCGCCACCCGCACCGGGTGCGGCAAGTCCCAGACCGCCAGGTACACGGCCGGCTTGTTGCGCGCCGCGGGCCTGCGACCGGTGCTGATCCGCCATCCCATGCCGTACGGTGACCTGGCGGCCATGCGGGTGCAGCGCTTCGCCTCCCAGGCCGACATCGACGCCGCCGGGCCCACCATCGAGGAGCGGGAGGAGTACGAGGCGCCGGTACGGGCCGGCTTCGTGCTCTACGCCGGGGTGGACTACGAGGCGATCCTGCGGGCCGCCGAGGCCGAGGCCGACGTGATCGTGTGGGACGGCGGCAACAACGACCTGCCGTTCTACCGGCCCGATGTGCTGGTCACCGTGACCGAGGCCCTGCGGCCCGGCCACGAGCTGCGCTACCACCCCGGTGAGGCCAACCTTCGGGCGGCGGACGTCGTGGTGGTGAACAAGGTCGACGCCGCCGCCGATGTGGACGTGGCCTCGGTGGTGGCATCGGTGGCGTCGGTCAACCCGACGGCGGTGGTGGTGCGCACGGCGTCGCCGGTGTCCCTCGATGCCGGCCCGTCGCTGGCCGGGCGGCGGGTGCTGGTGGTGGAGGACGGCCCCACCCTCACCCACGGCGGGATGGCGTTCGGGGCGGGCACGGTGGCGGCCCGCCACGCCGGGGCCCGGGAGCTGGTGGACCCGCGGCCGTACGCAGTGGCCGAGGTGGCCGCCACGTTCGCCCGGTTCCCGCACCTGGGGCCGGTGTTGCCGGCCATGGGGTACGGCGCCGCCCAGCAGGCGGCGCTGCGGGCCACGATCATGGCCACGCCGTGCGACGTGGTGGTGGCGGGAACCCCCATCGACCTGGCCCGGGTGCTCGGGCTGCCCGCCGAGCGGCCGGTTCGCCGGGTGTCCTACGGGCTGGCCGACCACGGTCACCCCACGCTGGCCGAGGCCCTCGCCCCGTGGCTGGCCCGCTGGACCGCGGCTCGCTGACCGCCGGCGGGCGCGGGCGTGTCTGGGTGCAGGAGGCGGTTCCTCAGCCCTCGATCGTGGTCCCGGCCGTACCGTCGAGCACGGCGCGGGCGTCGACCAGGCGGCCGATGCCGGCGGGCCGGCCGGTGGCCCGGGCGAACTGCCGCGCGCCGCGCACCTTCGCCCCCATCGAGCCCGGCGGCAGCGTGGGCAGCAGCGCGTCGGCCTCGTCGCCGCCCAGCCGCCGGATGGGCTGCGCCGAGGCGCGGCCGAAGTCGTGCTCGACGGCGGCCACGTCGGTGAGCAGCAGCAGGGCATCGGCGTGGAGCTCCACGGCCAGGCGGGCGGTGGTGAGGTCCTTGTCGATGACGGCGTCCACGCCGTGCAGCGCGCCGTCGGCGCCGTACGCCACCGGGATGCCGCCCCCGCCGGCGCAGATGACCGTCACCCCGGCGTCCACCAGCAGCCGTAGCGGGTCGAGCTCCAGCGTACCGATCGGTATGGGGGAGGCGACCACGCGCCGCCAGCCGCCCGGCTCGGCGGCCACCTGCCAGCCGTGGCGGGCGGCGAGGTCGCGGGCGGTGGCCTCGTCGTAGCGGGCGCCGATCGGTTTGGTGGGCCGGGCGAAGGCCGGGTCGTCGGGGTCCACCAGCACCTGGGTGAGGGTGGCCAGCACGTCGGCGTGGGGGGCGTGGCGGCGCAGGGCCCGCTCGAGGTCGTAGCCGAGTCGGCCGGCGGTGGCGGCGTCGAGCTCGTCGAGGCCGGCCTCCGGGTGCTCCTCGGCCAGGCGCCCCACCTGCGGGCCGTTGCCGTGGGTGATCACGAGCCGGAACGAACCGAGCAGGCCGGCCAGCGCCCGGGCCGCCTCGTCGACGTGATCGACGCCCGACGACCCGCCCGCCGTGTCGCGCAGCCCGGCCAGGGCGTTGCCGCCGAGGCCGACCACGAGCACCGGCGGCCGCGTCACCTCCGACGGCTGCGTCGCCCCCGTCGGCTGCGTCGCCCGCGGCTCGCCCATGGGCGGGACCGTAGCAGCGCGCCGGCGGGGCCGTCCGACCGCGGGCGGTCGGGTGGGGGGACCCTGGACAGCGCCCGGCGGAGGCGGGCAACGTGGCGACGATGACCACCCAGCACCGCACGGACCGACCCGCCGCCACCCATCGCGCCGTGGTCCTGCACCGGCCGGCGCCCTTCGAAGGGGTTGGCGCCGCAGCCGACGCACTGCGCCTCGAACATCGACCGTCGCCCGAGCCCGCCCCGCACGACGTGCGCATCGACGTCGACGCCTGCGCGGTGTGCCGCACCGACCTGCAGCTGTGCGAGGGCGATCTCGCCGCGCGCCGCCTGCCGGTGGTGCCCGGCCACCAGATCGTCGGTCGGGTGGCGGCCGTCGGCCCCGAGGTGACGCACCTGGCGATCGGCGATCGGGTGGGGGTGGCGTGGCTGGCCCACGCCTGCGGGCAGTGCCGCTTCTGCCTGCGGGGTCGCGAGAACCTCTGCGAGACGGCCACGTTCACCGGCTGGGACCGCGACGGCGGGTTCGCCGAGCAGGCCACCGCTGACGCCCGCTTCACGTACCGCCTGCCCGACGGCATCGATCCCCGGGCCGCCGCGCCGCTGCTGTGCGGCGGCGTCATCGGCTACCGCTGCCTCGGCGTGGCCGAGGTGCAGCCCGGTGACCGGGTCGGGCTCTACGGCTTCGGGGCGTCGGCCACCTGCGTGATCCAGGTGCTCGTGCACCAGGGCTGCGAGGTGTTCGTGGCCACCCGCTCCTCCGCCGAACAGGACCGGGCCCGACGGCTGGGTGCGGTCTGGGCCGGCACCTACGACGAGCGGCCACCGGCCGAGCTCGACGCCGCCATCACGTTCGCACCCTCCGGCGATGTGGTTGTGGAGGCACTGCGTTCGGTCCGCCGGGGCGGGATCGTGGCCATCAACGCCATCCACCTCGACCGGATCCCCGAGTTCCCCTACGAGCTGCTGTGGTGGGAGCGCCAGCTGCGCAGCGTCGCCAACGTGACCCGGGACGACGTCGCCGGGCTGCTCCGCCTGGCCGCCGACATACCGATCCGTACGGAGATCGAGCTGTTCGGCCTCGAGCAGGCCGGTGCGGCGCTGAGCAGGCTGCGGGCCGGGCGGATCTCCGGTGCCGCCGTGCTCGACGTGACCGGCAGCCCGACCTGACCGGCAGCCCGACCTGACCGGCGCGCCCGGCGGCTAGCGATCGATCACCGCCGGCCCCGGATCGGTCACCGCCGGCAGCCGCTAACCTCCGCGGCGTGGAACCGCTCGACCTTTCCTGGGGGAGGACCTTCGCCAACGGCTTCCCCCACCCCTTCTTCGCCTGGTTGCGCCGCGAGGCGCCGGTGTGGTGGCACGAGCCCACCGAGCACACCCCCGAGGGTGCGGGGTTCTGGGTGGTCAGCCGCTACGCCGACGTCGTGGCCATGTTCAAGGACCCCGACACCTTCAGCTCCGAGCTGGGCGGCACCCAGATCGCCGCCTCCAACGGCGCCGGGCTGCAGCTGAACCAGACCGATGACCCCCACCACCGCCGGCTGCGGGCGCTGGTCAACAAGGGCTTCACGCCCCGCATGATCGGCCGCCTGGAGGATGACCTGCGCGGCCGGGCCCGCGCCATCCTCGACGCGGTGGACGACGGGGCGCCGTTCGACTTCGTCTCCCGGGTGGCGCGGGAGCTGCCGCTGCAGGCCATCTGCGGCGTGCTCGGCGTGCCGCAATCGGATCGCCTCGAGCTGTGCGAGATCGTCGATCGCGGGGTGGGGGCGGAGACCGGTGAGGTGGTGGCCATGGACGCGGTGCGCCAGCTCAGCGGCTACGCCCGCACGCTGCTGGAGACCAAGCGGGCCGAACCGGCCGACGACATCCTGTCGATCATCGTGCACGCCGAGCTCGACGACGGTTCCCGGCTCACCGACAAGGAGCTGCGGGCGTTCTTCAACCTGCTGTTCCCCGCCGGGGCAGAGACCACCCGCAGCGCCATGGCCGGCGGGCTGGTGGCGCTCATGGAGCGTCCCGAGCAGTGGCGGGCCCTGCAGGAGGAGCCCGCACGGCTGAAGGTGGCCATCGAGGAGATCGTCCGCTGGACCTCGCCCTCGGTGTACAAGCGGCGCACCACCCGGCGGGACGTGGAGCTCGGCGGCCGGCACCTGCCGGCAGGGTCCAAGGTGACCTTGTGGGAGATGTCGGCCAACCACGACGAGGCGGTGTTCACCGACCCGTTCGAGTTCGACATCGGGCGCGACCCGAACCCGCACGTCGGGTTCGGCCTGGGCACCCACTTCTGCCTCGGCGCCAGCCTGGCCCGCCTCGAGATCAAGGTGATGTACGAGGAGCTGCTCGACCGCTTCGACCACCTCGAACCGGCCGGCGAACCGCGCTGGACCAACAACAACCGGCTGGTGGGCATGACCGAGCTGCCGGTGCGGGCCGTCCGCCGTCGCTGACCGAGCGTTGGTCGCCGCGGTTGGGGCCGTCCGGCCCTGCCGCCGCCGCCGCCCGTTCGCGACGGTGGGGGTGCAAGGCGAACGCCGGCGAAGGGAGTGGTCATGGATCTGCATGCCCGCGTGGGAGACCAGCTGGTCGTCGATGGCGTGCACCTCAACGAACCCGCCCGCAAGGGTGAGATCCTCGAGGTGCTCGACCCCGAGAGCGACGCCCCGCACTACCGGGTGCGCTGGGACGACGGCCGGGTGACGATCTTCTATCCCGGTTCCACCTCGCACGCCGTGCACCCCGGCCAGCGCACGACCTGAGGCCAACCCGACCGGGCGACCGGTCGGCCGCGGCGACGCCCCGCTACCGGTCGCCCCGCTCGAGACCGTCGAGGAACGTGCCCACGGCGTCGAGGAAGCCGGGCGTGTTGCCGGAATGCACGTTGTGCCCGCATTTCGGGATGGTCACCAGCTGACCATTGGGCAAGGCGTCGACGAAGCGCTGGGCGGCGTCGGGCTCCAAGATGTTCGATTCGGCGCCGCGCAGCACCAGCACCGGCCGCCCGAGGGTGGCCATCTGCTCGAGCGTAAGATCGCGGTTGGGCACCGGGATGCGCCGGTGGTCCACCTTGGAGATGTACTTGCCGTCCACCCGGCGCAGCACGTTGTACTTCATGGTGCGCTCGATGTGGGCCCGGGTCCGGAACGGGTCGTACTTCTCCACGTTGTCGAGGAACACCTCGAGGTCGTCGAACTCGAGGTTGCGGATCACGAAGTTCTGGATGGTCTTGGCCCCCTCGGCGGAGATCTCGGGGCCGACGTCGACGATGACCAGGGCCCGGGCCAGGGTCGGCTCGGCCACCGCCAGCGTGAGCGTGACCCGGCCGCCCATGGAGTGGCCGAACACGATGGGGTCGGCCAGTTGCTGGTCGGCGATGAAGGCGCGGGCGTCGGCCACCATGGCGGCGATGGAGTAGTCGAGCTCGCGGTTCCACTCGGAGTCGCCGTGGCCGCGCTGGTCCAGCGCGTACACGTGGTAGCGGTCGGCCAGGTGCAGGCTGACGAGGTCCCACGAGTGGGCCGACTGGTTGCCGCCGTGCAGCAGCAGCACCGGCGGGGCGTCGGGATCGCCCCATTCGAGGAAGTGGAAGCGCTGGCCGCGGACCACGGTGTGGCGGGAGTGGTAGCGCACCGTGCGGTCGTGGGCGATGCCGAGGTCGGCCGCGCTCTGCAGCAGGCTGGCGAACTCCTCGGTGTCGGTCATGTCCCGGGGAGCCAGGCCGTCGGCGAACTCGTTGAGGTACATCGCCGCGCAGCCTACGCGGAGCGGTCGCTAACGTGTCGGCCGACATCGGGACAGGGGAGGATCCACCGTGAGCGACGAGCAGCCGATCCGCAAGCTGGAGCGGGAGCGCAAGCCCGCACCGGCGGAGTGGTTCACCGGGCGCGTGGAGATGGAGGCGGTGTTCTTCGACAAGGAGTCGAAGACGGCCCACGGGCGCGTCCACTTCCACGACGGCGGCCGCACCAACTGGCATCTGCACACCGGCGACCAGGTGCTGTACTTCGTCAGCGGCAAGGGCATGGCCCAGGACCACGACGGGCCGGTGATCGAGTGCGATCCGGGCACGATCATCCACGTACCGCCCGGTACGCGCCACATCCACGGCGCCATGGAGGGCCACGACGCCACCCACATCGCCATCACCAAGGGCGATCACATCTGGGACAACGAGCCGAACTACCCGAGGGACTGATCCGGGGCTCGTAGCTGCGTGGTTCGGGGCCGGTGCCGGTGCGGCGCCGGCCCCGAAGCGCGTGGTGACCGCGTCAGTCGTGCCAGAGGCCGCGCACGGTGTAGTCGGCCTGCTCCTCGTTGGCCTTCACCGTGGCGAGGATGTCCTGGTCGGCGAAGCCGTTGTCGCGGTAGCCCTTGATGATCTCGTAGGTGAGCCGGCCGATCTTGGAGTCGACACCGGTCTCGTCGGCCAGCTCCTGGGCCAGGCCGATGTCCTTGGCCGCCAGCGTGACGGAGAAGCGGGTGGGCAGGCGGTCCTTGAGCACGGCGATGGCGCCGCCGGCCCAGGCGAAGGAGTCGCCCGAGGAGGCGCGCACGATGTCGCGCAGCATGACGAGGTCGATGCCGGCCTTGGCCCCCATGAGCAGGGCCTCGTTCATGGCCATCATGTTGATGAAGGCGAGCTGGTTGTTGATCAGCTTGGCCACGTTGCCGGTGCCCACCCCGCCGGTGTTGAACACGTTGGGGCCGATCGCCTTGAGCACGGGCTCGAAGCGGGCGTAGAGCTCGGCGTCGCCGCCGACCATGACGGCCAGCGTGGCCTCGCGGGCGCCGCGGGTGCCGCCCGAGACCGGGGCGTCGAGGAAGCCGATGCCCTTGTCGGCGGCCAGCTTGGCCAGCTTGCGGACCATCGACGGGGAGTTGGTGGACAGGTCGATGATGGTGGAGCCGGAGGACAGCCCGGCCAGGCAGCCGTCGGGCCCGGTGACCACCTTCTCCACGTCGGGCGGGGCGGGCAGCGACAGGAACACGGCGTCGACGCCCTCGCAGGCGGCGGCGACGGTGTCGGCCCAGGTGGCGCCCTCCTCGACCAGGCGGTTGGCGGCCTCACGGCGCAGGTCGTTGACCCGCAGCTCGTGGCCGGCGGCCAGCAGGTTGGCGGACATGTACTGGCCCATGTTCCCCAGGCCCACGAAACCAAGCTTCATCGATGTCTCCCTTTCCCCCGGTGCGTGTCCGGCGACCTCCCCGGTGACCGGATCAGATGCGGCGATTCTGCCCGCATCGCCGGGCGGGCGCGGCATTCCGCGGGTCAGGTGATGTCGATGGTGAGCGTCGCCTGCCCGCACCAGTCGCTGGTGGAGCAGGCGCGGTAGACGATCGTGACCGTGCCCGGGCTCGGGCCCGACACGTGCTTGATGTTCTTGCCGACGACGCTGGCGGTACCGCTGCCGGGCGCCACGATGATCTCGACGGTCGCCACAGTGTGGCCGTTGGCGGCGAACAGGTCGTTGGTGGTGACCTGGAACACCTGGTTTCCGTTGACGCCCATGGCGCCGCTGTCATCGACGGCGGGGTTGGTGGGTGGGTTGGTGGTCGTGGTGGTGGTCGGCGCCGCCGTGGTCGTCGTGGTGGTCGGCGCCGCCGTGGTCGTGGTGGTGGTCGGCGGCGGGGTCGTGGTGGCCGTCGGCGTGGGCACGGTGGGGATCGGGGCATCGGTGGTGTCGGCGGTGGGTGCCTCGGCGGGGACCGAGGTGCTCGCCCCGCTGGTGGCCGTGTCGGCGGTGGTGTCGGTGGTGGCGCCGGGGCGGGCGGTGACCGCCGGGCTCGTGGCCGGCACCGTGTACCCGTCGTCGAGCCTGGCCAGCTCCTCGGGTCCGGCGACGGCGGCCGTGTTGGCGTGCTCCACGATGGCCGCCACGGCGGTGCCGCCGGGCGAGGTGGCGACCACGTCCTTGACCACGGTGGGCACGATCGGTGAGAGCCCCAGCACGACGGTGCCACCGGCGGTGATGGCGGTGGACACCGGGATCTGCAACACCGACGGCAGCTGGCTGAGCCAGCCGAGCGGCCCGACGATGAGGCGCAGTCGGGCCACGGAGACGCGCAGGAAGGCGCGCACCAGCCCGGCGTCGAACTGGGTGCCCGCGGCGCGGGTGAGCTCGGCCCGGGCCTGGGCAGGGGAGAGGGCCGGCTTGTACGAGCGCACGGAGGTCATCACGTCGTAGGCGTCGGCGATGGCCACGATGCGGGCGGCGAGGGAGATGTGCTCGCCGTGCAGGCCGAGCGGGTAGCCGGCCCCGTCGATCCGCTCATGGTGCTGGGTGGCGGCGTCGAGCCACTCGCCCAGCCACGGGCGCAACGGGGCGACATACCGTTCGGCATGGTGGGGGTGGTCGCGGAGGACCGACCACTCCTCCTCGGTGGGGCGCCCCGGCTTGTTGAGCAGCTCGGCGGGGACGTCGAGCTTGCCGATGTCGTGCAGCAGCGCCCCCCAGTTCAGCTTGTCCAGCTCGTCGGCAGTGAGGCCGATCTCCTCACCGATGAGCCGGGCGTAGGCCCGGACCCGTTCGGTGTGGCCGCGGGTGCGCCGGTCGTGGGCGGTGAGCCGCTGGACCAGGGCGAGCAGCCGTTCCGCCTCGGCCTGCACCGTCGGCTCGGAGCCGTCGCCGGGCGATGCGGTGGGCAGGGCATCGGCCCAGCTGTGGCGCAGGGCGTGACTGAAGCGGCTCGGCGCCTGGTCGGGGAACACGAGCGACAGCTGGTACAGCGCGGCGACGGGCAGCAGCCGCCGGGTCAGGCGGTCGGCAGCGGCCACGATGACGACGGACAGGGCACCGAGCACCAGGAGCCACAGCGCGGTGAGAGCGATGCCGTCGGGCCGGGGCACGGCGGCGGCGGCGATGCGCACGGCGATCATGGAGACGACGAGCCCGAACAGCGTGCGGCTCCAGCGGATCAGCGCCGCAACCTGGGGGCGCGGTTGCCACGAGCGTGCCGGCAGGTTGGTGGCCTGGGTGCTGGCGGAGCCACCGTCGGCACGCGCATCCAGGTCTCCGGCCATCGACGTCGGATCGGCTCCGGAGGGTTCGAACTTGAGTGCGTTCAGCTCGGCAGTTCGCCGATCGGTGGTCCGCCGGGCCAGAGCCGGCTCGGCTTGGGCGTGTCGGGTGGGAAGCGGTAGGTGCCGCGTTGGGGGCGCTGCAGCCGGTCGTTGTCGGTTTCGTAGCCGAGGGCGTCGGCGAGGGCTTTGACGGGGTTGCTGCTGGCGATGGCGTAGCCGAGCCGGTGGAGCAGGGCGTGCAGCTCGGGGAGGGTGGCGGTGCCGAGGCGGGAGAGGATGGCCCGGCAGGTGGCGCGGAGGCGTCGACCCCAGAGGCGGTGGGCGTCGGCGGGCAGCGGTGGGAGCTGGTTGGCGCCGTCGGGGCCGGGGCGGCGGCCGCGACGGCTGAGGTTGGGCCACAGGCGGCGGCGTTGCTGTTTCAGCTCGCGGGCCATCGAGCGTCGTTGCCGGCTGAGCTCGAAGAGCTGGCGGTCAAGCTCGGCGATGTCACTGGTGAGGCGCTCGCAGCGTTGTTGGACGGCGCGGCGTTTGGCGCCGGCGATGGGGATGGGGTGGGCGATCGGGTCGGTGCGGGCGGTGCCGTCGGTGTCCGGGCCGGCGGGGTCGTCGTCGGGGTTGAAGAGGCGGTGGTCTCGCGGGTCGTCGGGGTTGGTGGCGCTCGGCATGGCGAGTCGCTTTCGGCTGGCGTGGCGTGTCGAGGGCCCGTTGCGTGCGCCGGGGCCCGAGCGGCTGGGCGGATGATGCCACGACCCCTGTGACAGCGAAGCCCGACCTCGCCCCACGCGCTGCTCACCGCACCCACCGTGACCCCAGCCTCGCTCTCCGGCACCCCCTACCCCACCCGCTCGGGCCGAATCGACGGCCATTCGGCACGAGTGGGTGGGGTAGGGGAGGTGAGGAAGGGCGCGATGTCGCGGTGCGTGAGGGCGCGATCGGTCCGCGTGGGATCCATCTCGAGGTGCGCCGGTGTGGCCGGCCGGCAGGCGGGGACCGAGGCGCCGCGCCTCAGCGCAGCTCGAAGCCGCGGTCGGCCAGGAACTTCCGCATGTGCGGTCGCCGCTCCTTGCCGACCAGCTGGGCCATCTCCTCGCTCCAGCAGCTGTCCTTCGTCCCGCCCGTGCGCGACCGGTAGTACTGCCGCATCGACTCGTCGTAGTCCTTGATGCCGGCCTCGTCACCGCTGTCGTCGTAGCGCTCCTCCTTGAGCACCACCTCGAGCGGCAGGCGCGGCTTCACGTCGGGGTCCTGCGCCGGCCGGCCGATGCACAGCCCGAACACCGGGTAGACGTGGTCGGGCAGCTCGAGCAGGTCCGACACCGTCTGGGGATCGTTGCGGACCGCACCGATGTAGCAGATCCCCAACCCGAGCGACTCCGCAGCGATCACGGCGTTCTGCGCGGCGAGGGCCACATCGACGGTGGCGATGATGAACTGCTCGGTCATCCCCGGCGTGGGGCTCACGCCCTGCATGGTGCAAGCCAGGTTCGGGCGCTTCACGTCGGCACAGAACACCAGGAACGCGCCGCAGTCCACGATGTGCTGCTGTCCGCCGGCCACCTCGGCGATCTTCTGGCGGGTCTCCCGGTTGCGAACCCGGATGACCGTGGTCGCCTCGATGTTCGACGACGTGGCCGCCGCCATACCGCACCGTACGATCAGGGCCACCGTCTCGTCGTCCACCGGCTCGTCGGTGAACTTGCGGATGGACCGATGGGACAGCAGGAGCTGGTGCACGTCGTTCACGCCAGCGAATGTAGCGGCTCCTCCGTGGCCACGAGCCGTGCCATGGCGCGCGGGCCGGCCCAGGGCTGTTGCCCTGGGCCGGTGCACGGTGTGGGGGTTCGGTTGGGCTGGTCTCAGAGGTCGAGGTCCAAGTCGTTGTGGTCGGCGTCGTCGAGGTCGACTTCGGTGACGTCGAGGTCGGCCTGCAGGTCGAAGGTGTCGTTGTCCTCGAAGATGCTGTTGTCCTCGAAGTGCGACGAGATGTCCATGTCGAAGGTGTCGTTGTCCTCGGTGACGGTGTTGAAGCTGTCGTCGATGGAGAGCTCGGTGGTGTCGTTGTCCTCCACCAGGGTGTTGAAGCTGTCGTCCACCGACACGTTGCCGGAGTCTTCGACCGAGTTGTCGGTGTTGAAGCTGTCGTCGATGTTGAGGCTGTTGTCCTGGATGGCGTTGGCGTCGTTGCCGTTGCCGAACACGAAGTTCTGGGGGCCGGTGGCGTCGTCGGCGTCGATGTCGATGTCGCCGAAGGTCTGGTTGCCGTTGCCGTTGACGACCTGGGCGTCGCCGCCGTCGGTGTCGATGTCGAGCAGGTCGCCGGAGCCCATGTTGACGTTCTCGCCTTGGATGTTGGTGGCGTTGCCGCGGGCGGCGAAGGCGCCGACGGTGGAGTCGTTGAGCTGGGTGTTGCCGTCGCCGACCACGGAGTGGTCGAGGTCGACGTCGTCGCCGGCCATGATGCCGGTGTTGACGCCGGTGTTGAAGGCGGAGCGGTCCACGTCGCCGTTGACGGCGACGCCGCCGCCGGAGGCGATGACGGTGTCGCTGTCGATCCGCTGATCGAAGTCCACGTCCTCGCTGCCGGAGAGATCGGTGATGATGACCTTGTCCATTGTTCTGTCCCCTTCGTGTTGCGCAGCTTCGCTGCTGTCGTGCTTTGTTGGTGTCGTTCGCTGCCGTGTGGCTTGCTGAAACGAACGGTACGCACCCCCGGCCCCCACCGGATCGGGGCCACCCCCGATCCTGCGACCTCCCGATAGGGGATCGGCCAACAGCCCCTGCAGGCGCGCCTGAAAACCGCAACCGGCCCAGGGCTGGTCGCCCTGGGCCGGTGTGCGGTGTGGGTGGGGGAAGGTGGGCCTGGTCTCGAGAGGTCCAGGACCTGGTCTCAGAGGTCCAGGTCGAGGTCGTTGCCGTCGGCGTCGTCGAGGTCCACCTCGGTGGCGTCCACGTCGAGGGCGGCCGAGAAGGTGTCGTTGTCCTCGAACACGCTGTTGTCCTCGAAGGACTGCTCGAAGTCGAACGTCGTGACGTCGTTGTCCTCGCTGAGGAAGTTGCCGCTGTCGTCGATCGAGAGCTCGGTGGTGTCGTTGTCCTCGAAGCTCTGGTTGAAGCTGTCGTCGATGGACACGTTGCCGGAGTCTTCGACGGAGTTGTCGGTGTTGAAGCTGTCGTCGATGTTGACGCTGTTGTCCTGCAGGGCGTTGGCGTCGTTGTTGTTGCCGAACACGAAGTTGCCGGGGCCCGAGGCGCCGTCGGCGTCCACATCGATGTCGCCGAAGGTCTGGTTGCCGTTGCCGTTGACCACCTGGGCGTCGCCGCCGTCGGTGTCGATGTCGAGCAGGTCGCCCGAGCCCATGTTCAGGTTCTCGCCCTGGATGTTGGTGGCGTTGCCCCGACCGGAGAAGGCGCCCACCGTGGAGTCGGAGATCTGGGTGTTGCCGTCGCCCACCACCGAGTGGTCGAGGTCCACGTCGTCGCCGGCCATGATGCCGGTGTTGATGCCCGTGTTCACGGCGCTGTCATCGACATCGCCGTTGACAGCCACGCCGCCGGCGGTGGCGATGACCTGATCGTTGTCGATCCGCTGATCGAAGTCGACGTCCTCGCTACCGGACAGATCGTTGATGTTGATGTCGCTCATGGCAGGTTCCCTCTCAGGTGCTGGTGGGTGGTTGGTGCGTCCTGGTGACAACACGAACGGTACGACCCTCCGCCTGATACCGGATCGGGGTGAGCCCCTATCGTGCGGCGACCCCCATAGGGGCTCCGCCCGGCTCCGTGCCGGTCGGTATGGTCGGGGCTACGGCCGGCTCGGGGTGCTCGGCCAACGCATCGAGCACGGTGCCGCAATGGCACCGCAGGAACGGCCCCGGCCCGCGGTCCGTCGGGGGCGGCACCACGAGGCGGCGCAGCCCCAACAGCACGCGATGGCCACAGGTGGGGCAGTGGGGAGCGAACATGGCGGCCACTCTCCGGTCTGACGCTTGTGCCGTCACGATCCAATCGGGGAGGATTGGCCGGTGAATTCACAGGCCAATCCCGCCCATCTGGCCGGTGACGTGGTGGCGGCCCGGTTGGCCGGGTGGTCGGAGGCCCCGCACGGGACGCTCGCCCAACGGCTGGCCCACGCCCTTCGTCAGGCCGTCCACGCCGGTCTCCTCCCCGACGGCACCCGCCTGCCACCGGAGCGCGGCCTCGCCGCCGCCCTCGCCGTGAGCCGCTCGACGGTCACCGGCGCCCTCGACGAGCTGCGCAGCGAGGGCCTGATCGTCTCCCGGCGCGGCAGCGGCACCCAGGTCAGCCACCCGGCGGCGGAGCACCCGCCGGGCCTGCGCATCGCCGGGCACTTCGAGCCCCTCACCGGCATCGACCTGCTGGCCGGCAACCCTGCCGACGCCTCCCACCTCCCGCCGCTCACCGTCGACGTGGCCGCCCTCCTGGCCGGTGGCAGCGGCCCGGCCGCCTCCCCGCTCGGCCTGGGCGTCTTGCGCACCGCGCTGGCCCGCCGCCACCGCGAGCGCGGCTGGCCCACCGGCGCCGAACACATCCACGTCACCTCCGGCGCCCACCACGGGATCGCCGTGGCCCTGGGCGTGCTCGCCGGCCCGGGCGTCGGCGTGGGGGTGGAGGACCCGGACTACCCCGGGCTGTTCGACATCCTCGACGAGCTCGGCGCCCCAGCGGTCAGCTTGCCCACCGACGACGGCGGCGTGGTGCCCGGCGCGCTCGACCGGCTGCTGGCCAGCGGTGCCGTGCGCGTGTTCTACCTGCAGAGCGGGCCGCACAACCCCACGGGACGGGTGACCGCGGCGGACCGGCTCGACGAGCTCGCCTCCGTGCTCGACCGCCACCCCGGGGTGACCGCCGTCGAGGACCGCACGCTGGCCGATCTCGCCTACGGCGACGGGCCCGCGCCCGAGCTGGCGCCGCGCTGCCGGCGGGCCACGGTGGTCTCGGTCGGCTCGTTCTCCAAGGTGGCCTGGGCCGGTCTGCGACTGGGCTGGTTGCGGGCCCCCGAACCGTTCATCGAGCGGACCCGCCTGCACCGCCTCGCCCGCGACCTCGGCTCGTCGGTGCCCTCACAGCTGCTCGCCGCCGAGCTCGTGGGCCACCTCGACGAGCTCGGGGCGCGCCGGCGGGCCATGCTCGAACCGAACGTCCGCCGGGCCCGTGAGCTGCTCGGTGCGCTCATCCCGCAGTGGACGGCGCCCCTGCCGCAGGGCGGTTCGGTGCTGTGGATCGACACGACGCTGCTCGACACCGACCCCTTCGTGGCCCTCGCCCGCCACCACGGCGTGAAGATCGCCGCCGGTTCGATCGCCCGGGCCGACCGCCGGCCGGACCCCCACGTGCGGGTCTGCGTCGACCGGCCGTGGCCGCAGGTGGAGGAGGGCCTGCGCCGCCTCGCCGCCGCCTGGCAGGAGCTGGGCGCCGGCCGCCGGGCGGGCGCACCCTCGCCGCGCCGCGGCCTGGTCTGATCCGAGCGCGACACGGGCGCCGCCCCACGCTGGAGGCGGCGCCCGGGGCGCAACGACAGACGGATCAGAGCGAGGCGAGCACCTGGTTGAACGTGGCCGACGGGCGCATGGCGGCGTTGGCCAGGGCCGGGTCCGGTGCGTAGTAACCGCCGATGTCCATCGGCTTGCCCTGGCACTCGATCAGCTCGCGCACGATGGTGGCCTCCTCGGCCGCCAGGCGTTCGGCCAGCGGGCGGAACCGGGCGGCCAGCTCCACATCGGCGGTCTGCTCGGCCAGCGCCTGCGCCCAGTAGAGGGCGATGTAGAAATGGCTGCCGCGGTTGTCGAGCTCGTTGACCTTGCGCGACGGCGACTTGTCGTTCTCCAGCAGCGCGCCGGTGGCCTTGTCGAGCGCCTCGCCGAGGATGGCCGCACCGGGGTTGCCGAAGCGGTTGGCCAGGTGCTCGAAGGACACCGCCAGGGCCAGGAACTCACCGAGGGAGTCCCAGCGCAGGTGGTTCTCCTTCTCGAACTGCTGCACGTGCTTGGGGGCCGAGCCGCCGGCGCCGGTCTCGAACAGGCCGCCACCGTTCATCAGCGGCACGATCGACAGCATCTTGGCGCTGGTGCCGAGCTCCATGATGGGGAACAGGTCGGTCAGGTAGTCGCGCAGCACGTTGCCGGTGACCGAGATGGTGTCCTCGCCCTTGACGATGCGCTCGAGCGAGAACGTGGTGGCGTCGGTGGGCTTCATGATGTGGGTGGTGACGCCGGTGGTGTCGAGCTCGGCCAGGTAGGCGTTGACCTTTTCGATCAGCTGGGCGTCGTGGGCGCGATCGGCGTCGAGCCAGAACACCGCCGGGGCGCCGGTGGCCTTGGCCCGCTCCACCGCCAGCTCGACCCAGTTGCGCACCGGGGCATCCTTCACGGTGCACGCCCGCCAGATGTCGCCCTGCTCGACGGTGTGCTCGATGAGCACGGCGCCATCCTGGTCCACCACCTGCACGGTGCCGTCGGCGGGGATCTCGAAGGTCTTGTCGTGCGAGCCGTACTCCTCGGCCGCCTGGGCCATGAGGCCGACGTTCGGCACCGAGCCCATCGTGGCCGGGTCGAGCGCGCCGTTGACCTTGCAGAACTCGATGGTGGCCTCGTAGACGCCGGCGTAGCTGGCGTCGGGGATGACGCACTTGGTGTCCTGCTGGTCCCCGGCGGGGTTGTACATCTGGCCCGAGGTGCGGATCATCGCCGGCATCGACGCATCGATGATGATGTCGCTTGGCACGTGCAGGTTGGTGATGCCGCGGTCGGAGTCCACCATGGCGATGGCCGGCCCTTCGGCCACCGCGGCGGCGATGTCGGCCTCGATGGGCGCCCGCTCCGCCTCGGGCAGCGTGGCGATGGCGTCGAGCACCGCACCCCAGCCGTTGTTCGGGTCGGCGCCGATGCGATCGAGGGTGGCGCCGTGGCGGTCGAACACCTCGGCGAAGAACGCCTTCACCCCGTGCCCGAAGATGATCGGGTCGGACACCTTCATCATGGTGGCCTTGAGGTGCAGCGAGAACAGCACGCCTTTGGCCTTGGCGTCGGCCACCTGCTCGGCCAGGAACGACCGCAGCGCCTTGGCCGACATGAACGTGCCGTCGACGATCTCGCCGGCCAGCACCGGCACCGACTCACGCAGCACGGTGGTGCCGGCATCGTTGACCAGCTGGATGCGCAGTGAGCCGTCCTGGCGATGGTCACCGACTTCTCGTTGGAGAAGAAGTCACCGCTGCCCATGTGCGACACGTGGGTCTTGGAGTCCTTCGACCAGGCGCCCATCGAGTGCGGGTGCTTCTTGGCGTACTGCTTGACCGACGCCGGGGCCCGGCGGTCGGAGTTGCCCTCCCGCAGCACCGGGTTGACCGCGCTGCCCTTGACCTTGTCGTAGCGGGCCTTGTGGTCGCGCTCGGCGTCGGTCTGCGGGTCGTCGGGGTAGTCGGGCAGGTCGTAGCCCTTGGCCTGCAGCTCCTTGATGGCCGCTTTCATCTGGGGCATCGACGCCGAGATGTTGGGCAGCTTGATGATGTTCGCCTCAGGCCGAAGGCACAGCGCGCCCAGCTCGGCCAGGGCGTCGCCCACCCGCTGCTCGGGGGTCAGCCGGTCTGCGAACACCGCCAGGATCCGGCCGGCGAGGGAGATGTCACGGGTCTCGACGGCCACCCCGCAGGCGCCGGCGAACGCCTCGATGATCGGTAGGAACGAGTGGGTGGCGAGCGCAGGTGCCTCGTCGGTGTAGGTGTAGATGATCTTGGCGGTGGTATCGCTCATGCGCTGCTCTCGGCTCTTCGTCGCTGACGGACTTCGGACGCGGTCCGCCCGAGGCTACCCAGCCGAACGGCCTCCGTTCGACCGGCGCGCCCGCATCAGCCCTGGCGGTCGGGGCCGACGCGCTCCACGGTGATGCGGATGAGCAGCCGCTGGTCGGCCACCATCGCTCGGCGGTAGTCGTCCCAGTCGGGGTGCTCGCCGCGCAGCCCCCGGTAGTAGTCGACGAGCGGCTCGAGCGCCTCGGGCAGTGACTGGATCTGCGCGGTGCCGTCGAGCTGCACCCATCGGCCCAGCCACTTGTCGGGGAACACGCACAGCGACGCCCGTGGGTCGCGCCGCAGGTTGTGGACCTTGATGGCCGTCTCCCGGCTGGAGATGACCACCTTGTCCCCGCCATCGACGGCGACGGTCACCGGCGACAGCTGCGGACGGCCGTCACGGCGGTAGGTGTGCAGCACCGCACGGGTGTTGGCCCGCACGTAGTCGAGTCCCACGCTCAGCTCTATCGGCGCAGCCTAGGAGCCGGCGGGTGCCCGGGTTCCCGGCCCGGCCGCGGCGGTCGGTCCTAGGCTGCGCGGCCATGACCACGCACCCCACGCCGACCCTGTTGCAGCGCGGCCGCATCGAGCGCGAAGGCGAGTCGATCTACTACGAGCTCGCCACCCGCGGCGAGGACGATCACCGGCCGGTGGTGGTGCTCTCCCACGGTGCCGGTGGCAGCCATGCGGTGTGGTTCCACCAGGTGCTGCCGTTCGGCGAGCGCTTCCGGGTGCTCACCTGGGACAGCCGGGGTTTCGGCAACAGCACGTTCGCCGGTGGCTCGCTCAGCGTGGCCGCCGCGGTGGGCGACCTCGCCGCCGTGCTCGACGCCATCGGCCTGGCCGCCGACGAGGCGGTGCACCTCGTCGGCCAGTCGATGGGCGGGTGGTGGTCGGTCGGCTTCGCCCTGGCCCACCCGCACCGGGTGCGCTCGCTCACCCTGTCCGACACGCCCGGCGGCGTGTGGACCGAGGCGTTGCGCGAGCACTTCCGCACCGCGCGGCCGGGCCGGCTGACCAGCGACGTGGTGGGCGTGCACCAGGCGCTCGGCGCCACCACCATGCGGGAACGGCCGGCCCAGGCGTTCCTCTACCAGCAGCTCGGCTCGTTCTTCACGCCGCCCATGGGCGCGGTGGGCAAGATGCTGGCCGAGGTCGAGGTGGACCCCGCCGCGGTCCGGGCCGTCGGCTGCCCGCTGCTGGTGGTGGCGGGGGAGGAGGACGCCATCTTCCCCGCCGCCGGCCTGAAGGGCCTGGCCGACGTGTTGGGCGCCCGCTACGTGGAACTGGCCGGTGCCGGCCACTCGCCGTACTTCGAGAGCCCCGACGCCTACAACGAGGCGCTGCTCGACTTCCTGGTCTGAACGCGCCCTTTCCACCGTCGTCGTCGCCGGCACCCGCGGCGAGATCGGCCGCCCGCAGCGACCCCCGAACGACGGGCGCCCTGCCGGGTAGGGTGCGCACCCATGCGCATCGGCCTGGTCTCCGACACCCACATCCCCGAGGCCAAGGAGGTGTGGCCCCAGGTGTGGGACGCGTTCAAGGGGTGCGACGCCATCCTGCACGCGGGTGACATCTACGACCTGCACGTGCTCGACACGCTGGCCGAGATCGCTCCGCTGTGGGCGTGCCGGGGCAACGGGGACGACGGCTCGGGCGGCCGGCCCCGCCAGCCGGACCACCCGACGCTGCAGGAGAGCTGGGTGGTGTCCCTCGGCGGGCTCACCATCGGGCTGACCCACTGGGCGCCGGTGCCGGAGCGGCCCAACCTGACCAACCTGGCCGGGGCGTGCGACCGCTTCTTCGGTGGCGTCAAGCCCGACATCGTGGTGCACGGCGACACCCACGTGGAGGACGTGCGCCGCATCGGCGACATCCTCTGCGTCAACCCGGGCTCGCCCACGTTCCCACACAACCTGGCCTACCAGTTCGGCACGATCGGCTTCATCGACATCGACGACGCCGGCGCGCCGTCGGCCAGCATCTGGCAGATCTGCGACGACGGCATCGAGCCGTTCGACTGGACCCGCTGGAACCGCCCCTGGTGAGCGCTCGGGTGGCGCGACCGCCGGCCGCTTGGCGGTGTTCGTCGTTCGGGGGTCGGATGGGTTCGGGTGCGAGCAGGAACGGGGGGTCTTGCGGTGCGGCGCAGGTGCTCCCCGCTGCGAGAGCGACGGTGGGGCTGTTGTCGGGTCTTTCACCCGTTGCGCGTGAGATCCCCACGTTGCATGACATCTCTGGCTGGTCACGTGGCGGTAGGAGGCGACGTGGACCGTACGACGCGAAAAGATCCGACAACAGCGTTGCCCGGCACCCGGCGCAAGCGCTGACCGGCATCCAAACGCGTGCGCTGACCGGCACCCGGCGTCAGCCGTCTCGGGCACCCTGAGGTGGACCGAGCCCCGACGCGCACCGGCCGGCCGTGTTGTGGGCACGGCCGGCCGGCGGGTCGGGAGGACCGGGATGCAGGGCGGCGGTCCGCCGATCAGGCCACCGCCGAGAGGATCGGGGGCTTTGCCCGATGGTGGTCGGTCACCGCCTGGTACGCCGCACCGATGCGTAGGAGCGTCGCATCGTCATGGGGCCAGCCGACCAGTTGCAGGCTCACCGGCAGGCCGTCGGCCAGACCGCACGGCAGGCAGAGGCCGGGCAGGCCCGCGTAGTTGAACGGGATGTGGTTCCGGGTGGCCACGGCCAGCCAGTCGACCACCGCCGTGCCGGTGTCCACCAACATGTCGCCCATGACCGGCGGCGCCGTCGTGGCCCCCGGCACCACGAAGGCGGCACAGTCACCCAGCGCTGCGGCCAACGACCGCTGGAACGCCGGCCGCCACCGCAACGCCCGGAGGTAGTCGTTGGCCGTCACGAACGGCCCGGCGCCCAACAGCCCGGCGCCCATCGTGTCGCGCTCCTCGATGGTGGCGATGTGACCCTCGTGCAACGAGAACATCTCGGCGTAGCAGATGGCCCAACCGGCCGCGGCTGCCACCTCGACCTCGGGCACCTCCACGTCGACCACGTCGATGCCCAACCCGCCCAACGCCGCCACCGCCTCCTCGTACACCGCAGCGAAAGCCGGATGGAAGCAGTCCTCGAACCACCCGCGTGGTCGGGCCAGCTTCAGGCCCGACACCGCTTGCGACAGCGCCCCGAGGTAATCGGGCACCGGCCGCATCGAGGACGTGGCGTCGCGCTCGTCGTGACCGGCGATGACACCCAGCATCAGCGCGCAGTCCTCCGCTGAACGGGTCATCGGCCCGGCGTGGTCCAACGTCCAGGACAGGCCCATGACCCCGTGGCGGGGCACGCGGCCGTACGTCGGCTTCAGCCCGGTGATCCCGCAGTAGGCCGCCGGGATGCGGATCGAGCCGCCGGTGTCGGTGCCGATGGCCAGCGGCAGCATGCCCGCCGCCACCGCCGCACCGGACCCCGACGACGAGCCACCGGTGGTCCGGGTCAGGTCCCACGGGTTGTGCACCCGGCCGAAGGCCTGGTTGTCGGCCCCGCCGCAGGCGAACTCGAACGTGCCCAGCTTGGCCAGCAGGATGCCGCCCGCATCGGCCAGGCGCCGCGCATGGGCCGCCGTCTCCGTGGGGACGTAGTCGAGGTAGAGGGACGAACCGCCGGTCGAGGCCACCCCGGCGGTGGCGATGATGTCCTTCAAGCCGTACGGGACACCCTCGAGCGGGCCGGCCGTGCCCTCCCGCCAACGCTGGCCGCTGCGCTCGGCCGCGGCCAGCGCCGGCCCGTCGAGCAGGGCGATGATGGCGTTGCAGGCCGGCTCGGTGGCGGCGATGCGGGCCAGGCACGCCTCCACCGCATCGACCGGCGTGATCGATCCGGCGCTGAAGCCGGCCAGGAGCTGCGACGCGGTGGCGTCGGCCAGGTCGGCGGGGAGGTCGGCGGGACGGTCGTGCAGGGGCTGGTTCACGGCCGATCCCCTCCCCGCTCCAGCCAGCGCAGCGCCTGGGCCGGCTCCGGCACGGGCTCGAGGAACGCCATCGGCTTGGCCCGCAGGGTGGCCAGATCCGTGGCCAGTTCCCGGTGCGAGGCCACGGCGAGGGCCAGCCGGGCCTCCGTCAACGAGGTGAGGCCCTGGTAGGCGGCCAGCGCCGCGAACAACTCGACGCTCGGGCCGCTGCCGGGCGCGAGCCCGCTCATGCGTGCACCGCCTCGAACACCGGGGCGGTCAGCAGGTGGTGGCCGCTCAGCCGCTGGAAGGCGTCGGCCGCCTTGAGCACGAGGCCGTCGGCGAACGGTTTGCCGGCGATCGACAACGACAGCGGCAGCCCCGACGCTCCCAGACCCATCGGTATGGCGATGGTCGGACAACCCACCGGGTTCCAGTAGGGCGTGTAGATGAGCGACATGAGGCCCTCCAGGCTGAGCCCGTCCAGCGCCGGGGCCCCGGCCGCGGCGGTGGGCATCGCCACCAGATCGACCGTCGCCAGCAACTCGACCAGCCGCGCCGCACCGATCCGGCGCACCTTCTGGGCCTGGGCGTAGTCGGCCGCCGTGTACGTGGCGCCGGCACCGACGAAGCTGCGCATGGCGAAGCCGTAGTCCGACCACCGCGTCGCCAGCCGGTCACGGTGGTACGCGAACGCCTCCACGCACATCGTGACCATGCACGCCGTGGTCAGCTCGGCGAACATCGGCAGCTCCACGTCGACCACGGTCGCCCCGGCCGCCTCCAGCACGGCGACGGCGTCGTCGAGGCGGCCGGCCAACGCCGGATCGGCGCCGGGACCGGTGTGGTTGACCCGATCGACGCCGATGCGCAGACCGCGCAGGTCCCCGGTCAGCATCGCCGGGTAGTCCTCGCCGGCCACCCCGGGCGGCATCGACGGATCGGAGGCGTCGAACCCGGCCATCACCGCCAGCATCGTCGCCGCATCGGCCGCCGAGCGGGTCATCGGCCCGATGTGATCGAGCGTGACACCGAGCGGCAGGCAGCCCGACTTGGGCACCAGGCCGTAGGTCTGCTTCATGCCGGTGATCCCGCAGTACGCAGCCGGGATGCGCACCGAACCACCGGTGTCGGTGCCCAGCGCGGCCACGAACAGCCCGGCGGCCACGCCGGCACCCGACCCGGCCGAGGAGCCCCCCGGCCAGGTGGACAGGTCCCACGCGTTGCGGGGCACCGCATAGGGCTTGGTCGGGTCGTTGATGCCGATGGCGTACTCGAGCGTGGTCGTCTTGCCGGTGATCACCGCGCCGGCCGCCCGCAGGCGGGCCACCACCGGCGCATCCCGGCCGGCATACCAGTCGGGATCGAACACCACCGAGTTGGCCGTGGTCTGACCCTCCCGACAGGCGATGATGTCCTTGATACCGATCGGTATGCCGTGCAGCGGGCCCTTGTCGATGCCCGCCGCCAGCTCCTCGTCGGCCAGCGCCGCCGCCGCCAACGCCGTCTCGTCGTAGCGGGTGACGTAGGCGCCGAGGTCGCCGTCGAGTCGATCGGCGGCGGCGAAGCAGGCCTCGGTCAACGCCACGCTGCTGAGCTCGCCGGCGCGCAGGGCGGCGGCGGCGTCGGTGATGGTGAGGGGGAGCGCCGTCATCGTCAATCCGCCGGCCGGAACACGAGGATGCCGTCGGTCAACGGCGTGTCGGGCACCGCGTACAGGGTGGCCAGCGACTCCCGGGTGGCCGGGTAGCCGGCGATGAACGCGGCCATCTCCTCCTCGGGCGGGGTGACGCCGGCGAGCGCGAACAGGGTGCGGACGGTGGTCTCGGTGTCCATGGTTGAGGGTCCTTTCAGCGGGTGGTGGTTGCGGAGGGCGAGGATCGGGTGCGATCCGGGTCAGGCCAGGGCGGTGGCGGCCATGGCCGGCACCTGGAGGTGGTGGGCGGTGAGGCGCTGGTAGGCGTCACCGGCCCGGAACACGAGCCCGTCCTCGAACGGGCGCCCGGCGATCTGCAGGCCGAGGGGCAGGCCGGCGCCGGTGAAACCCATCGGTACGGTCAGGGCGGGGTTCCCGACGGCGTCCCAGTAGGGCGTGAAGATGGTGTGCATCAGGTTGTCCCAATTGAGCCGGTCGTAACCGATGGCTCCGGCGGTGCAGGTGGGCGAGACGATCAGGTCCACCGTGGTGAACAGCTCGTCGAGCGCCGCCTTGCCGATGCGGCGCACCTTCAACGCCTGGGCGTAGTCGGCGGCGGTCAGCAGCGCACCGGCGCCGATCACCGAGCGGGTCCAGCGTCCGTAGTCCGTCCAACGCTCCGCCAGCCATTGCCGGTGGAACGCGAACGCCTCGACCGGCCAGCACAGCATCGTGGCCAGGGCCAGCTCGTCGTAGTACGGGATGGAGACCTCCACCACGGTGGCACCGGCCTCGCCCAGGGCGGCCACCGCCGATTCGAACACCTCGACCAGCGCCGGATCGCAGCCGGGCCGGCCGAGGTGGTGCGCACGCTCGACCCCGATGGTGACCCCCGTCAGGTCACCGCTCAACATGGCCGGGTAGTCCTGGCCGCTGACCCCCGGCGGCATCGACGGATCGCTGGCGTCGTAGCCGGCCATCACCGCCAACATGGCGGCGGCGTCGGCCGCCGAACGGGTCATCGGCCCGATGTGGTCGAGCGTGACCCCCAGCGGCAGGCAGCCCGCCTTCGGCACCAGCCCGTAGGTCTGCTTCATCCCGGTGATCCCGCAGAACGCGGCCGGCATCCGCACCGAGCCTCCGGTATCGGTGCCCAGTGCCCCCAGGAACATCCCGGCGGAGACCCCGGAGCCCGAGCCCGACGACGAACCACCCGGCCAGGTGGTGGTGTCCCACGGGTTGCGCGGCGTCGGGTAGCCCTTCGACGGATCCGGCAGACCGCAGGCGTACTCCATGGTGGTCAGCTTGCCGGTGATCACCGCGCCCGCCGCCCGCAGGCGCTCCACCACCGGTGCGTCCTCGCCGGCCCACCACGCCGGGTCGAACACCAGCGACTGCCCGGTGGTCCGGCCCTCCCGGCAGGCGATGATGTCCTTGATACCGATCGGTATGCCATGCAGTGGGCCCTTGTCGATGCCGGCCGCCAGCTCCTCGTCGGCCAGCACCGCCGCCGCCAGCGCCGTCTCGTCGTAGCGGCTGATGTAGGTGCCCAGCTCACCGTCGAGCCGGTCGGCCACGGCGAAGCACGCCTCGGTCAACGCCGCGCTGGTCAGCGCTCCCGAGCGCAGCAGCGCCGCCGCCTCGGTGATGGTCTTGGGGATGTCGGTCATCGTTGCTCCCTCACTGGTTGGTGCTCTCGGTGCCGTTGCCCACGGACACGCCGGTCAGATCGACGAACCACGACTTGGGCATGTTGAACCCCTTCACCGACGGCGCGGTGGCCCGGGGGTTCATGTCGCTGACGATGAACAGCCAGGCCGCATCGTCGGTGATGAGCTTCGCCGCCTCGGCGTACACGTCGGACCGGGCGGCCGGATCCTCCACCGTCTTCGCCTCGGCGAAGAGGGCGTCGACCTCGGGGTTGGAGTACTTGCCGGCGTTGGTGGCGGCGTCGGTGCCGTACCACGAGGTCCAGAAGCCCTCCTGCTGGTAGGAGAGCGAGATGTTGATCGCCCGCGCCGCCGGGGATGTTGCCCACGAAGAAGTCTCGCAGCGCACGCGCGCCCACTGATCGGCTCGAGTTGCACCTTGACGCCCACCTCGGCCAGATCGGCCTGCAGCGCCTCGTTCATGGGGATCGGCACCATGTTCCCGGAGCCCGACGTGGGGAACGACAGCCGGAAGCTGAACCCGTCGGGGTAGCCGGCCTCGGCCAGCAGCTCCTTGGCCTTGTCGGGATCGTAGGTGTAGAGGTCGTTCTCCTTGCGGAAGGCGAAGTTGGCCTCGGCGGCGGCTTGCGGCAACGGCGACGCCGTACCCTGCAGGATGTCGTTCGCCAGGGACTCGCGGTCGATGGCGTAGTTCAGGGCCTGGCGGACGCGCTTGTCGTCGAAGGGCGCCTTGGAGGTGTCGAGCACCCACGGCCACTCGTGGTCGTAGGAGTTCAGGTGGACGGTGAAGCCCTCGGCCTCGAGCGACTCGACGTCGTCGGGCAGGGGCACCTCGATCCAGTTCACCTCGCCGGAGCGCAGCGCGGCGACCCGGGCGGTGGGGTCGGGGATCGGCCGCAGGATGACCGTCTCCACCTTGGGTGCACCGCGCCAGTAGTCGGGGTTGCGGTCCATGACCAGCCGCTGGCCCTGCACGAACTCCTTGAACTTGAACGGCCCGGTACCCACCGGGTTCTTGCCGAACCCGTCGTTGCCGAGCTCCTGGATCGCCTTCGGCGACCCGAAGAAGATCGTGGTCAGGTCGGCGGGCAGGTGCGACCACGGGCCCTTGGTGGAGATCTCGATGGTCATGTCGTCGACCTTGCGGGCCGACTCGATGCCGCCGATGGCCAGACCGGCTTGGGCGTTGAGCTCCGGGTAGTACTGCGGGGACGACTCGACGAGGATGCGGTCGAGGTTGAACATGGCCGCATCGGCGTTCCACGGCTCGCCGTCGTGGAAGGTCACGCCGGGCCGCAGCTTGAAGGTCCACACCGTGAGGTCCTCGTTCGGCTCCCAGGACTCGGCCAGGGCGGGCACGACGTCGGGGATCTTGCCGGGGTCGCTCAGATCGAAGCGGGAGAGGGCGTCGTAGAGCTGGTTGCCCACGAAGCGGATGCCCTCGTAGCCCTCGTTCTGGCTGAGGGTGGTGTCCAGCAACGGGATGTTGGTCGCCGTCATGCCGATGACCAACGTGTTGTCCACGTCGCCTCCGGCACCGGCGTCGGTGGTGCCGCCTCCCCCGCCCGTGCCGCAGGCGGCGAGGGCCAGGGAAGCGGTCAGCGCCAGGGCGCCGAGCACAAGGGATTTGGGGCGCGTTCGATGAGCGGGCCTTGCGGGCACGGTGGGATCCTCCTGGGTATGGCGGGTTGTCGGGGTTCGGGTTTCGGGGGTTCGGAGAGGGCGGGCGGGCCCGGCGGTCAGGCCACGGCCACCGGCACGGGCACGGCCCGTTCCTGGTTGATGCAGGCGGCGAAGTGCTTGGTGCCGGCGGTGGCCAGCAACGGTGGGCGCTCGCCGGCGCAGGCGTCGAGGGCGACGGGGCAGCGGGTGCGGAACGTGCAGCCCGAGGGCGGGTCGGTCGGGCTGGGCGGGTCGCCGGCGAGCATGATGCGGGTCCGGCCCGAGTTGGGCGCCGCCGACAGCAACGCCTCGGTGTAGGGGTGGCGCGGCTGCAGCCACAGCGCCTCCGCCGATGCCTCCTCCACCACCCGGCCCAGGTACATCACGATCACCCGGTCCGAGAGGTGCTCCACCACCGACAGGTCGTGGGAGATGAACAGGTACGCCATCCCCAGATCGCGCTGCAGCTCCACCAGCAGGTTCAGCACCTGGGCCTGGATGGACTTGTCGAGCGCCGACACCGCCTCGTCGCAGACGATCAGCTCCGGGCCGGTCACCAGCGCACGGGCGATGGCAGCCCGCTGCAGCTGGCCGCCGGAGAGCTCGTGGGGGAAGCGCTGGGCGTAGGCCGCCGGCATGCCCACCCGTTCGAGCGCCTCCAACACCCGGCCGCCCCGCTGGTGGCGGGCCACGCCGTGGGCCCGCAGGTTGAACTCGATCGACGAACGGATCGACAGGCGGGGGTTGAACGAGGTCTGCGGGTTCTGCGGGACGAGCTGCATCCGCGCTCGCAGCTTGCGCAGCTCCCGGCCCCGCACGTGCAGCAGGTCGGTGCCGCCGAAGGAGATGGCGCCGCCGTCGGCGTGCAGCAACCGCAGGATCATCTTGGCAGTGGTGGACTTGCCGCAGCCCGATTCGCCGACCAGCCCCACCGTCTCGCCCGGCGCCACGGTCAGCGACACCCCGTCGACCGCTCGCACGCCGTTGCCGAACGTCTTGACGAGGTCGTTGGCCACCAACAGCGGGGTGACGGCGTCGACGGCGGTCATGCCGGCACCTCCGCATCGAGCAGGTGGCACGCCGCCTGGCGGCGCTCGCCCACCGACACCAGGGTGGCGTCGTGCCGGCGGCAGCGGTCGAAGGCGTCGGGGCAGCGGGCGGCGAAGGCGCAGCCGGCGGGCAGCTCGCCCGACACCGGCGGCTGGCCGACGATCGAACGCAGGCGCCCCCGCTCCACCCCCGGCGACGGGATGCTGTCGAGCAGCGCCCTGGTGTAGGGGTGGCGCGGGTCGCGCAGCACCTCGCCGGCGGGACCGAACTCGACGATGCGGCCGGCGTACATCACGCCCACCCGGTCGCCGACCTCTTCGGCCACCCCCACGTCGTGGGTGACCAGCAGCACCGCCGAGTGCAGCTCGGCGATCAGGCGGCCGAACAGATCGAGGATCTGCGCCTGCACGGTCACATCGAGCGCCGTCGTGGGCTCGTCGGCGATCAGCACCTTCGGGTTGCACGACACGGCGATGGCGATGACCGCCCGCTGCCGCATCCCGCCCGACAGCTCGTGGGGGAAGCTGCGGGCCACCCGGCGGGGATCGGGGATGCCCACCTGGGCCAGCAACTCGAGCGCCCGCTCCCGGGCGGCCGCCTTGTCGGGCACCACCTTGTGCTGGCGCAGCACCTCCACCAGCTGCGCCCCCACCCGGCGCAGCGGATCCAGCGCGGCGGTCGGATCCTGGGGGACCATGGCGATCTCGCCACCCCGGACCGGCAGCATCTCCTTGTTCGACAGCGTCAGCAGCTCCCGCCCCTCCAGCTGCACCGAACCGTCGAAGCGGGCGTTGGCGCCGTAGAGCCGCATCACCGACTTGGCGGTGACCGACTTGCCGGACCCCGACTCGCCCAGCAGCACGGTGATCTCACCGGGGTGCAGGTCGAGGTCGACGCCGCGCACGGCGTGCACCGTCAGGCCGCGGGAGCGGAACGTGGTGTGCAGCTCGCGGATGCGCAGCGTCGGGGTGGCCGCCGACACGGGCGCGTCCCCGACGGCGCTGTCGGAGGCGGCCGGGCCGGCGCCGGCGGAGGTGATCGTCGTCTCCATCACTTGCCCTCCGCCCGCACGTCGAGCAGATCGCGCAGGCCGTCGCCGAACACAACGGAGGCGATGAGGATGACCACGGCGGGCACCAGCGAGATCTGCGGTGCGCTGAAGGTGTACTGGCGTAGGTCGTTGACCATGAGACCCCATTCGGCGTTGGGTGGCGCCACACCGAGGCCCAGGAACCCCAGACCGGCGGCGTAGACGATGGACAACCCGACCAGGGCCGTGCAGTACACGACGATGGCGGGGGCGGCGTTGGGCAGCACGTGGCGCACCGAGATCGACAACCACCCCGCACCCGACACCCGGGCCGCCTCCATGAAGTCGGCCGATTTGATGCGAGCGGTCTCGGATTCGGCCAGGCGGGCGATCGGCGGGATGAGGATCACCGACAGGGCGATGATGGCGTTCGAGGTGCCCGAACCGAGGGCGGCGGCGATGGCGATGGCCAGCAGCACCGCCGGGAAGGCGTAGAACACGTCGAGGGTCCGCATCACGACGCTGTTGATCCGGCGGGTGCCCAGCCCGGCGATGAGGCCGAGCGCCGTGCCGATCAACCCGGCCACGACCACCGGGATCAGCCCGGTGAGCAGCGAGGGCCGGGCACCCCAGATCACCCGGCTGAGCACGTCGCGGCCCTGGCCGTCGGTGCCGAGCACATGGCTGCCGCTGAAGAACGGCAACAGCCGCTGCGAGCGGTCGCCCTCCAACGGGTCGGAGGTGGTGATCAGCGGGGCGAAGACGGCCGCCAGGAAGAACAGCGCGCAGACCCCGCCGGCGATGCGGGCGGGCCAACCGAGCCGGCGGCGCTTGATCGCCTTGGTCGGCGTGCTCGCCTCGGCGGCGACGGGGGCCGGCTCCGCGACCTCGCCGTTGGCGGCGGCGTCGGGGCGCGTGCGGTCGGAGCTCTCATGGACGGCGGTCATGGGCTACCTCGCGGTGGCGGTGTCAGCGGGGTGGACGGTGGGACTGGGGGATCGGTGGTGGAGGGATCGGTGCTCAGCGGCGGATGCGGGGATCCATCAGGCCATGGATGGTGTCGACGATCAGGTTGATGACCACGAAGGCCAGGGCGCTCACCAACACGCCGGCCTGGATCACCGGGAGGTCCCGTTGGGAGATCGACTGGAACACGACCAGGCCGAGACCCGGCCAGCTGAAGACGATCTCCACGAAGATGACGCCGCCGAGCAGGTAACCGACCTGCAGCCCGGCGATGGTGAGCACCGACGGCAGGGCGTTGTGGAAGGCGTGCCAGCGCACCTTCCACTCGGGGATGCCCCGGGCCCGCAACGACTCCACGAAGTCCGCCGACAGCGCATCGAGCATCGACGAGCGCACCATCCGGGCGATGATGCCCAACGGCACGAGGGCGGCCGAGATGCCGGGCAGCCACAGGTGGTGCAGCAGATCGCCCACGCCGCTGTCGCCGGTGGGGTTGCGCATGCCGCCCGACGGGACCCAGCCGCGCCCGGCCGACAGGTACACGATCAGGATCAGCCCCACCGAGTACTGCGGCGCCGAGATGGAGAACAGCGAGAGGGCGGTGGAGAAGCCCGACGCCACCCGACCCCTGCGGGTCGCCGCCAGCACGCCCAGGGCAATACCGCCGAGTATGGCAACGGCGGCGGCGAACAGGGACAGCGTGAGGGTGTTGCGGAAGGCCTCCCACACGTAGGGCAGCGCATCGGTCTGCTTGGCGATCGAACGTCCGAGGTCTCCCTGGACCACGTTGCCCAGCCACTTCACGTACTGCACCGGGATCGGGGCGTCGAGACCGAGCTCACGGGTGAGCCGCTCCCGGGCCTCGGCCGAACCGGTGGGTCCCAGCAGCGAGGCCACCGGGTCGCCGGGCACGATGCGGATGGTCACGAAGATCACCAGCGACACCCCGAGCAGGGTGGGCACGGCCAGGCCCAGGCGGCGGAGCAGGAAGCGGATCATGAGCGGTCCTCGTGGTCGTTCGGACGGATGGTGGTCGCCAGCGCGGGGAGATCGCCGGCGTTGGCCCGGGGCAGCGGCACCTGCAGCAGCACCCGATCGGCTCGGACGCGCACGAAGCCGTACTCGACCGGCCGGTCCGACCCACCGAAGATCGTGCGGGTGAACAGGACCAGCGGCGAACCGATCGGTATGCCGAGCCAGGGGCCGACCACGTCGTCGGCCACGGTGGCCTCGACGCTCATGGTGCAGCGCTCCAGCCGCAGGCCCATCGCCTCGAGCAGCTCGTACCAGTCACCGGCGAACGGGGTGGCCCGCAACGCCGGCTCGGCGTCGGTGTGCAGGTAGCTCGTGGTCAACGAGAACGGCACGTCGTCGAAGGCCACCCAGGCGTCCACCCGCAGGCAGGCATCGCCGGGCTGCAGCCGGAGCTGCTCGGCCACCACCGGCGGCGCAGCGATGCGGGAGATGGTGGGCAGCTCGCCCCGCAGGCGGTGCCGGCGGTTCGGGTACCCGTCGCCCACGCCGTGCAGGATGTCGAAGCGGTGGAGCAGCTTCTCGCTCACCACGAACGTGCCGGCGCCCTGCAACCGCTCGACCAGGCCCTCGTCGCGCAACAGCCCCAAGGCCTCACGCACGACGTTCCGGGTGGCGCCGAACTCCAGCATGAGCTCGGCCTCGCTCGGCAGCGAGCCGCCGCGGGCGCTGAAGCGGTTGTGCAGCACCATCACCCGCAACAGATCACGAACGTGACGCGTTGCGTTGGATTTCTGCTGCGTTCGATGCGCCAGCGGCCGGTTCACGCTGCGCAAGGTTCCATCGGGCCTTTTCCCGGGCATGTCCCGGTCGTAACGCCTGCGTTACGCCAGCTGTACGCACCGTTGCGGAGGCGCTGACCTGCACTTCTGCGTTGTCCGAGCCCGATTGCGCCGGGTGGGGCGCCGAAACGCCACCGGGAAGATCGTTCACCATACCGATGGGAATGGACAGGGCGGTGCCCAACGAACGAGCACTGCATACCTTTCGGTATGGTCCGCCGACGGCTCCGAGCGGCGAACCGACCACCGTGCGCTGCACCGGCGCCACCTCGCAGGCGTGCCAGACTGCTCGTCGATGGCAGCGAACGACGATCGGACCGTGGGCAACAACAGCTTCATCGTCCGCCACCCACCCACCTTCGACGATCCCGCCGCCGAGCGGCGCCACCGCCTCGAACGACTGGCCGGTGCGGCACGGCTGTTCGGGCGCTTCGGCTTCTCCGAAGGGCTCCTCGGCCACATCACCGTGCGCGACCCCGAGCACGCCGATCGCTTCTGGGCCACCCCCATGGGCATCTCGTTCCGCAAGCTGCGCGTGTCGGACCTGGTCTGCGTCGACCACGACGGCACGACCATCGAGGGACGACACCCGGTCAACCCCGTGGGCTTGCTCCTGCACTCGGCCGTGCACCGCGCCCGGCCCGACGTGGTCGCGGTGTGCCACGCCCACTCGCAACACGGCAAGGCGTTCTCCAGCCTGGGCAAGCTCCTCGATCCGATCACCCAGGACGCGTGCGTGTTCTTCGAGCAGACGGCGCTGATCCGCGAGCCCCGGCTGGCCACCGACCGGGCCGGAGCCGACGCCTTCGCCGCCGCCTTCGGCACCATGCGCTGCGCCATCCAGGTGGGCCACGGCCTGTTCAGCACCGGTCAGAGCATCGACGAGGCGGCCTGGACGTTCATCTCGATGGACCGGGCCTGCCAGGTGCAGCTGCTGGCCGATGCGGCGGGCACCCCAGAGCTGTGGCCGGCAGAGACCGCCCGCCGTCTCGCCACCGCCTTCTCGAACCCCACCATGGGCTGGCTCGCCTTCCAGACGTTGTGGGACGAGGTGGTCGACACCGACCCCGACCTGTTCGACTGACCGGGCGACCGAGCGAGGGTCGCCCCATACCACTTGGTACGGTTAGCGCTCCACCGGCCCGAGCGGCCCAACCCCTCGGAGCGATTCGCCGGCGATTCGCCATGACCGCACCACCACCAGCCCCTCAGTGGCGGCCTGAACGCGATGAGCGACCGCCGGACGCGGCAGGCCCCACCCGCTACGGTTCCCCGGGCAAACGACGATCCGGGGGAGACATCGATGGGCAGGCTCGACGGCAAGGTGGCGATCATCACCGGAGCAGCGCGCGGCCAAGGGGCCGAAGAGGCCCGGCTGTTCAGCTCCGAGGGTGCGACGGTGGTGCTCACCGATGTGCTCGACGAGGACGGCGAGCGGGTCGCCGGCGGGCTCGAGCGCGCCTCCTACCGCCACCTCGACGTGCGTTCGGAGAGCGGTTGGCAGCAGGTCGTCGACGATGCGGTCGCCGCCCACGGCCGCGTCGACATCCTGATCAACAACGCCGCCATCGACCTCGACCGCCGCTTCGAGGCCACCTCACTCGAGGAGTTCGAGCGCGTCGTCGCCATCAACCAGACGGGCGTCTTCCTCGGCATGCGCACGGTGGCCAACGCCATAATCGCCGGCGGCCACGGCGGCTCGATCGTCAACATCTCCTCGGTGGCCGGCCTGGAGGGCGTCCGGGGGCGGGCGGCGTACGGCGCCACCAAGTTCGCCGTGCGGGGCATGACCAAGGTCGCCGCCCTCGAATGGGGCAAGCGTGCGATCCGCGTCAACTCGGTGCACCCGGGGCTCATCGAGACACCGATGACGGCTGAGCAGCGCGCGTTCACCGACGCCGACGTGCGCACCCGGGCGGAGCGGGCCATCCCGTTGGGCCGCGTCGGCCAGCCCATCGACATCGCCAACATGGTGCTCTTCCTCGCCAGCGACGAGTCCGCCTATTGCACCGGCCAGGAGTTCACCGTCGACGGCGGCGTGCATCATTAAGTTGGCGCCTTCGGCGCGCCGGGATGGAGCCCAGCCCGGCTAGAGGCCCAGGTCAGCGGCGCTTGCCGGGCACCTTGGGAAGCGGCGCCGGGGCGCCGTCGGGCAGCTTGCGCCGGGTCCGCAGGCGCTTCTTGCCGCCCGCCAACGCCACCACGAACTCGAACTGCTCCAGCGTCACCGGCTGCACCGACAACCGCGACTTGGTCACCAGCGGCATGCCCTCGAGTGCGGCCCCGGGCCCGCCGTGGGAGCGCAGCTCGTCCAGGGACACCAGCCGGGGAACGTCTCCACGTAGCCCACGTCCACCATGAACCAGCGGGGATCCTCCGGCGAGGATTGCTCGTCGAAGTACTTCGACGCCGGATCCCACGCCGTGTGATCGGGGTACGCGGTCCGCACCACCTCGCCCAGGCCCACCACCCCGGGCGGCTTGGCGTTGGAGTGGTAGACGAGGACCCAGTCGCCCAACGCCATGTCGTCACGCATGAAGTTGCGGGCCTGGAAGTTGCGCACGCCGTCCCACGAGGTGCGGCCGAGGCGTTTCAGGTCATCGATCGAGAACGACTCGGGTTCGGTCTTGACCAGCCAGTGACGGACCACGGGACGGATCGTAGGCGCAGCACACCGGCCCGTCGAAGATGGGTTCGAAGCGGCCGTCCCCACCGGGACGACCACTCGCTCAGCGAGCGGTCGCCTGCAGGCGCCGGGACCGCAGCGACAGCACGGTGCCCAGCCACGCCACCGGCAGTGCCACCGCCAGCAACGTCAGCGGGCTCCGGGCACCGCTGTCGGGCGTACCGGTGGCCGGCAGCGTGTTCGGCGACACCCCGGGGCCGGGCACGGTGGTGATCACCGTGACCAGCGACGACGGCGGCGGCGCCGTGGTCGTGGGGGCGGTGGTGGTGGGGATGCCGGCCTGCAGATCGAGCACGGCGATGTCGCGGTCGTCCTCACTGGCGTCGGTCTCCGAACCACAGGCATCGGTCGACGACAGCCGGTCGTCCTCGTTGGCCGAGCCGAACGTGATCGGATCGGCGGACTCGGTGGAATCCACATCGGTGCCCGAATCGGTGATGACCTCGGCTGCGGTGATCAGCGGCGAGCTCTGGCCCTGGGCGAAGCCCACCACGATCGGGAACGTGCTCGACGCACCGGGGGCCAGGTCGGCCACGTTCACCTCGAGCAGGCGCCCGTCGTTGTTGCCCGACACCGGGTTCACGTAGCCCGCGCCGGTGGGCACCGCGTACTGGACCACGACCGGTCCGGTGTTGACCGTGCCCTGGTTGCACACGGTCAACGTGAACGTCGCCTGGGTGTCACCGATGGTGAACGCGGTGGGCACGTTCGACAGCCCCACGTCGTAGCCCACCGCAGCCGGCGCCAGCCCCGTGGTCGTGGTCGACGACGCAGCCGGCGTCTCCTGCGCACCGGCGGCGGCGCCCGACAGCACCAGCACCGAAGCCGCAGCTGCCGCAGCTGCCGCCGCGGCGATCGGCCGCGCCTGGCGGGAACGGGAGGGGGCAACGTCGGGCGTACGCATGTCCGCGTACCCTAGTCAGTCACATCGAACAGCGCGCGCCTTGGCGCGCCGGCTCACATGGAACGCAGCAGCGCCCGCTCCAGCGCCCGCTCCAGGACGGCCACCAGCATGCCCTTGGTCGACTCCTTGTCACGGGCGTCGAAGGACAGCACCGGGACGTGGTCGCCAACCGCCAGCGCCTCACGCACGTCCTCGAGCTCGTGGTGGAGCAAACCGTTGAAGCAGTTGACACCGACCACGAAGGGGATGTCGCGATCCTCGAAGTAGTCGACCGCGTACCAGCAGTCGTCGAAGCGGCGGGTGTCGACCAGCACGATGGCGCCGAGCGCACCGCGCACCAGGTCGTCCCACATGAAGCCGAAGCGGTCCTGGCCGGGCGTGCCGAACAGGTACAGCATGAACCCGCCGTCCACCCGGAGGCGGCCGAAGTCCATGGCCACGGTGGTGGTGGTCTTGCCCGCCACCTTCGAGGTGTCGTCGACCCCGATCGACACCTCGGTCATCTGCGCCTCGGTGCTCACCGGACGGATCTCCGAGATCGTGTGCACGAACGTGGTCTTGCCCACGCCGAAGCCGCCGGCGATCACCAGCTTGACCGGCGTCAGGTTCTTTGCGGTGGTCGGTTCAGAGTGCGCGAATACCATCGATCAACCTTCTCAACAACGCCGTGTCGTCCCGGGATCCCGGTTCATAAACCTTGATGAGCCCCTCCTCGGCGAGATCGCCGAGGACGACTCTTGCCACACCGAGCGGTATGGCGACGATCGAGGCGATCTCGGCCACCGAGCGGGCCGCCCGGCACACCTCGATCACCTGCGCCTGCTCGAAGCCCAGCCGGACCGATGCCTTCTCGCCCTCCGCGCTCGTCACGATGAGCGTCTCGATCGGGAAGTCCACCTTGGCCCGCGTGCGACCCTTGGTGATGAAGTACGGGCGCACGACGGGCGTCGATTCGACGTCCTCGTCGAGGTCGTGCTCTTCCATCCAATCCGGCATGCCAGCTCCGTCGAGTTCAGTGCGGCAGCGACTTGCGCAGCCTGCTGATGAGCTCAGGGGTCAGGACGTCGCCGGCGCGCTCGCACAGCAACGTCATCTCGTAGCCCACCAGTCCGATGTCGCAGCTGCGTTCGCACACCACCGCGAGGCACGAGCCGTCGCTGATGGACATGATGAACAGCCAGCCGCCGCGCATCTCGATGATCACCTGGTTCATGGCCTCGAAGTCGAAGCACTGGGCCGCGCCCAGCGCCAAGCTCGTCAGCCCCGAGGTGATCGCCGCGAACTGGTCCGACGTATCGCGGTCGGCGCCCCCCGACATGGCCACCAGCAGGCCGTCGGAGCTCACCACGATCGCCGTGCGCGTGTCGGGCGTGTTGTGGACGAACTGGGTCAGGAGCCAGTCCAGGTTGGTATCCCGATCGGTCGTCGACCTGCTCACGCTGTCACCTCGTCGTCGTTGGTATCGGAGGGGTTGGTGCGCTGAACCGCACGGTTCTGCGCGGCCCGGAAGCTCGACAACATGTTCTGCACGTCGGCGGCGCTGCGGCGGGGTGCGGCCTCGGCAGGCGCCGCCCCGTTCGCCTCGCCACCGTCGGCGGCGTCAGGTTGTCCATCGTCCAGGGCCTTTCGGGGGGCTCGGCGTCGCAGACCCGAGCTCATGACTTCCGCCTCTTCGGTTTGCTCATCGGATCTCCCACCACGGCTGCTCGCCGTCTGGTTCTTCGGTTGGGGTCCAGCCTTGGAGGCCACCTCGGTTCGACGCGCCGAACCGGGGCCGTTGCCCGCGGGGCTGCTCTGCTTGTCCCGCTTGGGACGTGTCCGCAACTTCGACCCGTCCGCCGCTTCACCGGCGGGCGTGGAGATCCCGGAGGGTACGGCGTCATCGCCGGACCCCTTCGAACCGTTGTGCGCCTCGCCGAGCTTCGGTGTACCACCGATGCCGGAACGGCTCACTGGACTGACCGACCCGCGGCCGCCTCCCCCATCCGGGGCAACGGGACCGTCAGCGGCGTGGTCATCGGCATGCTCGCCACCCGCCACGACCACCGGGTCCCGGTGGGGCTGCGCCTCCGGGGCGGGCTCGGGCCGCACCACCGCGGCGGCGGCCGGCTGCGACGCGCCCTTGGCCTCGGGCGCCGGCGGGGAGGTCGGCCGCTTGGCCGGCTTCCCACCGTTCGACCCGTTCGACCCGTTCGAGCTGCTGGCGCTGCTCGACCCGTTGGCAGCGTTCGACCGGTTCGAGCCGTTCGAAGCCTTCGAGCCGTTCGACGCCTTCGAGGCGTTCGGCGAGGCCGGCGACTTGGAGGAAGCCGAGCCGGACGGGGCAGTACCGTTCGGGATGGCGCGGTCACGATCGCCCTCATCGACCTCACCGGCCGCCGCCGCAGCACCGGCGGCGTCGGCACGGCCCTCGACCACCAGCAGATCGGCGGGCAGGGTCACCCGGGCGTGGGTGCCGCCGGACTCGCCCTCGAGCAGCTCCACCGAGATGCCGTAGCGGGCGGCCAGACGGGAGACCACGAACAGACCCAGGTAGCGGGACGGGGCCACGTCGGTGGACCCGGAGGTGGCCAGGCGGTGGTTCAGCGTGGCCCGCTCCTCCTCGTCGATGCCGATGCCGGCGTCGATGATGGAGATGACATACGCATCGGTACGCAGACGGCCGCTGATGACGACCACGCTGTCGGGCGGGGAGAAGTTCAGGCCGTTCTCGATGAGCTCGGCCAGCAGGTGCGACACGTTCGAGGCGATGTTGCCCCGCAGCTTGGCCGGGGCCATCGAGCGGATCTCGGCCCGCTCGTACTGCTCGACCTCGGCCACGGCGGCCCGCACCGAGTCGCCCACGTTCACCGGGGCGGACCAGGTGCGCGGCGTCTCGGTACCGGCCAGCACCAGCAGCGACTCGGCGTTGCGGCGCATCCGGGTGGCGAGGTGGTCCAGGCGGAAGAGGTTCTCGAGGATCTCCGGATCCTGCTCCCGCTTCTCCAGCCGGTCGATGAAGGACAGCTGGCGGGCGATCAGCTTCTGGTTGCGGCGGCCGAGGTTGGCGAAGATCTCGCCGACGTTGCGGCGGATGGTCGCCTGGTCGGAGGCCAGGCCCACGACCTGCAGCTGCGCCTCGTTGAACGCCTCGGCCAGCTGCTCCAGCTCCTGGGTGCCGCCTCCACCGATGCGGTACAGCTCGTAGGGCTCGGCGTTGGGATCGATGGCGGCGGCCACCGCCTCGGGCAGCCGCACCCGGGCCACCTCGTTGATCTCGTCGACCAGGTGGCGCAGCGGGCGGCGGATCAGGCGGTCCATGGCGGCGAACGCCCCGACCATGCCGGCCACCGCCGCCAGCGTCAGCAGCAGGTAGAGCGTTCGCTGCGTCGAGGCCGACGAGGCCAGCTCGTCGAGATCACCCAGCAGGTGCTCGCTGATCTCCACGTCGATGGCGGCCACGCTGTCACGCAGCGCCGACATCTCGTCGTACCAGGCGACCGGATCAGCACTGAACGAACCGCCCAGGGCGCCGGCGCGCACCTCGGTGATCAGCGGGGTCGTCGCCTCGTCCAGGCTCGACTGCAGGGCGACCACGTCCTCGTCGGCGGCCAGCAGCTGGCGGAACAGCCGCGCCAGCTCGTCGCGCCGGGCGAGCAGCCCGACCTGGCGGTCGCGGCCGTCATCAGCGAAGCCGCCGCCGGCCAGGGCCGGCGTCAGCAGGTCGCGCTCGGCCGCCACCGTCTCGGCGAGGCGGGCCACGGCGTCGAGCGCAGCGGCGTCATGCGCCATGTGGCCGCTGAGCCCGAGCTCCTGCACCACGGTGCCGTTGGCCACCAGGAGGTCGTCGATGAGCTTCGAGTAGGCGGCGTCGGTCTCCACGGCCGACACGGACCCGGCGTCGGCACCGGCGCGCAGGGCGGCGAGCTCGCCCAGCGCGGCCCGGACGTCCGCATAGGGCTCGGCCCGGGTGCCCGACAACCGATCGACGGCATCGTTGAACGGTGCCAGTGCGGCGTCGGTGGCGGCGCGCGCCTCGTCCCGAGCGGTGAGGTCCTCGCCGAGGCCGGCGAGGACCTGCACGGTGCGCCCGCGTTCGGTCTGCAGGACCGAGACCAGGCCGGAGGCGTCCATCACCGCGACCGCATCGTCGCGGCGCTCGTTGGCGTCGCCGACCGCCTGGAAGCGACGGATCGTGGCGAGACCGGCGAAGACCACGATGATCGCGAGCGGGACCGCCATGAGGACGGCCACTCTCGAACGCAAGCTGAGAACCCTGGTGGGCATGGGGCTCCCTCTCCTCTCCGACGGCTGATGCGTGTTGTTCATCGGTCGGTTCAGGATCCGGGTTGAGGGGCCACGGGACCTAGGCGGCTCGGAGTGCGACGCGGTGTGCCGCCGGCCACCTGCGTCTGCATGCCATCGGGATGCGTCTGGCACACTTGGGCCGGTGAGTCGGCCTGCGCCCAGCGAGGATGTGCCCGCCCGGGTGCTGCTGATCGACGATCACGCCGTGTTCGTCCAGAGCCTCGCCGGCGCGCTGGCCACCCAGGCCGACCTGTCGGTCTGCGGCACGGCCACCACCGCGGCCGGCGGGGTGGCGCTGGCCGACGAGCACGAGCCCGACATCGTCATCGTCGACTACCGCCTGCCCGATTCGAGCGGTTCGCAACTGGTGGCGGGATTGCGTCGGCGGCTGCCCGACGCCGGCATCGTCGTGCTCACCGCCATGGCCGACGAGCGCCTGGTGATGGACGCCATCGAGGCCGGTTGCTCCGGCGTGCTCACCAAGGACCAGCACCTCAGCGAGGTGCTGGGGGCGCTGCGAGCGGTGCGCCGGGGCGAGGCCGTGCTCCCCGCCTGGGCGGTGGGGCGGGTGCTGCCCCGCCTGCGTCACGACCGGGGCCGGTCGGAGACCCTCACCGAGCGCGAGCGCCAGGTCCTGGAGCTGATGGGCGACGGGCTCACCAACCAGGCCATCGCCGAGCGGCTGCACCTGAGCATCAACACGGTGCGCAACCACACCCGCAACGTGCTGGGCAAGCTCGGCGCCCACTCCAAGCTCGAGGCGGTCAGCGTCGCCATCCGGCACGGGTTGATCGCCCCGCCCCAGGACCGCTGAGCGGTACACCGGTTCCATCCCGGTCGTGACGCGAACGCGCCATCTCGAATTGCGCGTCTCGCGGCTCGAAGAACGGCGATCTTTGGCGTTACATAACACCACGTATGTTGCCGGCTCCCCTCGAGATCCTCCCCGAAGCGGAGCCGGACACCACCTCGTCGCCGTTGCCGTCGCTCGAGCGCTGGCTGCGTGAGCGGGCGGGGAGCGGGGCCGGCACCGCGCTGTCCCTCATCGGCATCGGGATCGACCACTTCCGCGAGGTCAACGCAGCGCTCGGCCGCCGCGGGGCAGACCGGTTGCTCTCCGACATCGCCGGTCGGCTGCAGGCTGCGGCGGCCGCCGGCGACGCCGAGGCCCCCGCCGGCGCGAGCCCCGACGGGCAGCCGTGCGACGGCCCGCTCCCCTGCGTCACCCAGCTCGCCGGGCCCACCTTCGCCGTCGTGGTGAGCGATCCACCGCCCGGCCTCGATCTGCTGGCCACCGCCGAACGGCTGCGCCGAGCGCTCGACCAGCCCGTGCCCAGCCCCATCGGGCCCATGTGGCTCACCGCGACCGTCGGGGTGGTCCAGCACCACGGTCCCGTGCAGGCGGACCGGTTGGTGGGCGAGGTCGACGCCGCGGTGGCCGCGGCCAAACGCTACCGGCGGGGCGGGGTGCTGCAGCTCGAGCGCGACCGCCACGCGCCGCCGGCCGAGCACCTGCGACTGCGCGCCGACCTGCAGGCCGCGCTCGGCACCGACCAGCTCAGCGTCGCCTACCAACCGGTCCTGTCCCTCGACCACACCCAGGTGCAGGGCGTCGAGGCCCTCGTGCGCTGGCAGCACCCGACCGCCGGGTTGCTGCTGCCCAGCCAGTTCCTGCCGTCGCTGAGCTCGAGCCCCCTCGCCACCGCGCTGACCGGCCACGTGCTCGACCGGGCCCTCGCCCAACGACGCCGCTGGCAGGACGAGGGCCTGGTCAACGACGAGTTCACGGTGGCGGTGAACGTGCGCGCCGGGGAGCTGTCGGGCGCGTTGGAGCAGCTGGTGGCCGAGGCGCTCGAACGCCACGGTGTCGCCCCCCGGGCCCTGCAGCTGGAGCTGTCCCAGGCCACCGTGCGCCAGGAGGCGGCGGTGACCGCCCGCACCGCCACGGCGTTGCGCGCCCTGGGCGTGCAGCTCGCCCTCGATGGCGCCGGCACCGCCGCCGCGCCGCTGACCGACCTGCTGGCCTGGCCGGCCGACGTGCTCAAGATCGACCGCTCGCTCAGCGAACGGGTGGGCACCGACCACGTCGCCGCCGCGGTGGTGGCCGCCATGGTCACCGTCGCCCAGTCCCTCGGGCTCGGGCTGGTGGCCAAGGGCGTGGAGACGGCGCCCACCGCCGAGGCCCTGCGCGAGCTCGCGGTGCCCAGCGGGCAGGGCTGCCTGTGGAGCCCGCCGCTGTCCGCCGCCGACGCCCACACCTGGCTCGCCGAGTACCGCCTCGCCGCCGGACGCTGACCCGGTCCACCCGGGGGCGAGCCGCCGCTCCCTAGCATCGGGCGCCGATGGGCGACGACCGGACCACCGTGACCGAGACCGTGACCGGCCTCGGCATGTTGGGCTTCCCCGGCATCACCATGGCGTTGCGGGCCCGTCCGGCCGAGCTGCACGGCCTCGACGAGGAGACCTGGGAACGCCTCGAACGGCTGCACGTCGGCCATCGCCTGCCCGACGCGTTCGGCGCCGCCTTCGCCAACGGTCAGGCGTTCCTCGCCGCCACCGACGGCCTGCGCTGCCGCCGGCCGGTGCTGATCGAGTGGAAGGGCGGCCACCGCGCCCCGGGCGACGAGGTGGTCCCCGCCGACCTGCGGATCGACCACGTCTACCTCGTCAGCTGCAAGTACCTCTCGCAGATCCTGACCAACGCCGCCCCCGCCTACCTCTTCGACCGGCTCCTCACCGGCGGTCAGGGCCGGCGAGGCCCCGACTGGTACGCGCTCACCGCACCGGCGGAGTACCAGGCCCTCTACCACGCGGTGCGCCACCACCTGGGCGGCGACGAGCTGCCCGAACTGGTGCACGACCTCGATGCGTCGCACCGCACGGTGCTCAAACACCGGCTGCGGGGCCAGTGGCCGATCGGGTTGCGGCCGCTCTACCGGGCGTTGTGCGTGGCCGTCGCCCACGCCTCGGCCCGCCGCTGGCAGGAGGCGCTCGACCGGGCCTCGGTGCGCGAGCAGATGCTGTGGCGGCTGCTGCGCATCGGCAGCGCGCCCTACTTCGTGCTCGGCACCGGCGCCGGCGGCCAGCTCCGGCTACGGGTGGCCACGCCCTGGGACTGGCGGCAGCGCTACGTGCTGCGCCGCTTCCAGCTGGCGCCGCAGGCCGCCGGCCAACCGCGGGTCTCGTGGCACGCATCCGTCGTGGACCGTCACGACGGCGGCTCGGCCGACGTCGCCGGCCACGTGGAGATCCGTTGGAGCCACGGCCGCTTCTGCGGTCCGCCGGAGGCCAAGGTGTACCTCGACACCCCGCACCACCAGGTGCCCGGCTACTTCGCGCTGCGATGAACCGGCGCGCCGAGCGATCAGGGCGCGCCCGCCGCGCCTCGTTCCTGGCGGTGCTGGCCGGGGTGGGCACGGCGGCCGCCCTGCTGCGTCGCCGGCGGGCCCGGCGCACCGGGCGTACCGGACGTACGGGTGCACCGGTGCGCACCACCACCCGCGCCGCCCGCAACGTGGAGGTCGCCGCCCTGTCGGCCCGGGTGGGCGGCGCCACCGCCGTCAGCCGCGCCCGGCAACTGTTCGCCTCGGCCGAACGGCGCATCGAGCTGCAGGAGGAGCTGCAGCTGCGCACCGCCGCCGACGTCGCCCGCACGCTGGGCGAGATGAAGGGCGCGCTGATGAAGATCGGGCAGATGGCGAGCTACCTCGACCACGGCCTGCCCGAGCCGCTGCGGCTGGCGCTGTCGCAGCTCCAGGCCGATGCGCCACCGATGTCCGCGGAGCTGGCCGCCGGCGTGATCGAGGCCGAGCTCGGGGCACCGCCCGGCGTGGTCTTCGCCGAATGGGACCCGCAACCGATCGCGGCGGCGTCGATCGGGCAGGTCCACCGGGCGATCACCCGGGACGGCGTGGCCGTGGCCGTCAAGGTGCAGTACCCGGGGGTGGCCGATGCCATCGCCGCCGACCTCGGCAACGCCGACCTGCTGTTCGGCGCGCTGGCCCTCGCCTTCCCCGGCCTCGAGGTGGCGCCGATCACCGCCGAGCTGCGCGACCGCATCACCGAGGAGCTCGACTACCGCATCGAGGCCGCCAACCAGCGCCGCTTCGCCGACGCCTACCGGGGCCACCCGTTCATCCGGGTGCCCGACGTGGTGCCCGCCCACAGCACCGCCCGGGTGCTCACCACCGAACTGGCCGCCGGCGCCACCTTCGACGAGGTGCTCGGCTGGGATCAGACGACGCGGGACCGGATCGGCGAGACGATGTTCCGCTTCGTGTTCGGCAGCCTCTACCGCCTGCACGCCTTCAACGGCGACCCCCACCCCGGCAACTACCTGTTCGACCGGGACGGCTCGATCACGTTCCTCGACTTCGGCCTGGTCCGCCACTTCAGCGACGACGAGGTGGCCACCTTCCGGGGCATGGTCACCGAGATGGTGATCAACCAGGACCACGAGGCGTTCCGCCGGGCGGTGGAACGGGCCGGCCTGCTGGCCCCCGGCGCACCGGTCAGCACCGAGCAGGTGGCCGAGTTCTTCGGGCACTTCTACACGTTCGTGTCCCAACGCGGCACCTTCGCCTGGAGCACCGACTACGCGTCGGCCACCGTGCGCCAGACGTTCGACGCGTCGAGCCCGGTCACCCGGCACACGACCGTGCCGGCGTCCTTCGTGCTCATCCAGCGCATCAACCTCGGCTTGTACGCCCTGCTCGGCCAGCTCGGATCGATCGCCGACTGGCGGGCGATCGCCGAGAACGTGTGGCCGTGGGTGGCGGCGCCGCCCACCACCGAGCTGGGCCGGCTGGAAGCGGCCTGGCGGGCGGAGCGGGGCTGAACCGCTCCCGACCGGTGCGGCACGGGCTACGGGTCCCGCGTCACCGAGCGGGGGTCCTTGTCGGTGCGCTGCCCGAGGTAGGACGGGTGGCGCAACAGCCCGTCGCCGGTCCACTCGCCGAAGGCCACCTCCACCACCACGGTGGGCTCCACCCAGTGCACGATCTGGCGGCGCAGCTCGGCAGGGACCGCGCCCATCGGCGGATCGGGCCGTTCCAGCGGGGCGAGCAACGCCCGCAGGCGGGCCAGCTCGGCGTCGTTGAACCCGGTGCCGACCTTGCCGGTGTACACCAGCCGGTCGCCGTCCCAGGCGGCCAGCGCCAAGGCGGCCAAGGCGCCGCGCCGGCGGCCCTCCCCCGGCGACCAGCCGACCACCACGAACTCCTGGTGCAGGCGCACCTTGATCTTGCGCCAGGCCGGCGAGCGGCGACCGAGCTGGTAGGTGGAGTCCCGTCGCTTCGCCACCAGGCCCTCCAGGCCGAGGGCGCGCACCGACTCGAGCAAACGGTGACCGTCGTCGAGGTGGTGGGCCGGCACCGCCCACGACGGCCCGGGCTCCACCACCTCGGCCAGCAACCGTCGCCGATCGAGGTACGGCAGCCCCACCGCCTCGTGCCCGTCGAAGGCCAGCAGGTCGAACACCTGGAACGCCACCGGCACCGCCGCCGCCCGGGCCGCGACCTTGGCCGGCTCGACGACGTGCATGCGGTGCTGCAGCCGTCCGAACGACGGCCGACCCGACTCGTCGATCGCCACCACCTCACCGTCGAGCACCGCCGCCCGGCCACCGGTGGCGCCGCCCAGGCCGGCGAGCTCGGGGAACGTGGTGGTCACCTCGTTCGGCCGGGCCGACTGCAGCCTGACCAACCGGTCGGCACCGATCCAGGCCACGACCCGCATGCCGTCCCACTTGACCTCGTAGGCCCACCGGGCGTCGTCCTGCGACGGCGGCAGCTCCCCGGACACCGCCCGCATGGGCAGGATGGGGAACGACAACGGCACCCCACCAGCGTGGCCCACCGCCGGCGGCGGCGCACGCACCCGACGACCGGCCGGGTCTCCACCCGCGTCGGTGCTGTGCCAGCCAGAGCCCATGGCTCCCAGCCCGTGGCAGCCGGTGGCCGGCGCCACGTACGTCGGCACCGCCGCCAGCACCCGCTTCCCCGTCTACACCCGCGGCAACGCCGGGGAGGTCTACCCCGACGTCGTCTACCCGCTCACGTTCAGCACCGCCATCGCCCGGGCCGAACAGGCCTGGATCGACGCCATGGTCGACACCGGGCTGTTCAGCCACGCCGAGCTGGCCGGCGAGCAGGCGATCACCTCCGGCGTCTTCGGCGGCTACGCCTACCTCAACCTCTCCTTCGCCCGGGTGGGGTGCGCCGCCTGGCCGGCGCACAGCCGGCCGACGTCGACCGCACCGTGTTCGGCCTGTCCGACGCACCGCCATACCAACAGGTACGGGGCGACCGCTCGGTGCGGGCCGCGCTGCGGGGCGCCCGCTGGATCGCCCGCAGCCTGCGACGGCCCGACCGGGAGCTGCGCCGCCTGGCCATCGACGAACGCCGGGTCCGGGCCTGGGAACGCTCGGTGCCACCCCCGGCCGACGCCGGCACCGACCGGCTCCGCGCCGAGCTGCAGACCGGCATCGAGCTCGGCGCCGAGTTGTTCCGCCACCACATCCACGTCACCAACCAGGCCGGCGTCCCTGCGGCCGTCGTCAAGCTGTGCCGCGAGGCGCTCGGCGACGAGGGCCTCGGCCTGCGCCTCATCGCCGGCCTCGGCGAGGTGGCGTCGGCGGCGCCCTCGCTGGCGCTGTGGGATCTCGGCCGGCTCGTGGCCGCCGAGCCGGCCCTCACCGCCCACTTCGACGACGGCATCGCCGGGTTGGCGGCCCGGCTCCGCGCCGATGCCGCCGCCGCGGGGTTCCTCGCCCGGTTCGACAGTTTCCTGGCCGAGTTCGGTTCGCGGGGGCCCAACGAGTGGGAGAGCGCGGCCGAGGTGTGGGGCACCCGGCCGGAGCTGGCGTTGACGTTGATCGACCGCATGCGCCTCGCCGACGCCACCCACGACCCGCGGCAGCGCCACGCCGCCCTCGCCGCCGACCGCGCCGCCGCCCGGGCCGAGCTCGACCGCCGGGCCGGGCCGCTGGTGCGGCTGCAGGTCCGCCTCGTGTTGGACCGCGGCTCGGGGTACCTGCAGGGACGCGAACAGGCCAAGACCACCATCGTGCGGGCCATCGGCGTGGTCCGTCTGATCCTGCGCGAGCTCGGCCGGCGCAGCGCCGCCACCGCCCGCGCCGCCGGGCAGCCCGACGCCGCCGACGACGACATCTGGTTCGTGGTCGAGGACGAGCTCGACCGCTACCTGGCCGACCCCGCCGCCTTCGCGCCCGCCATCGCCGAACGCCGGGCCATGCGACGCCGCCTGGCCGAGCGCATCCCGCCGTTCGTGTTCGAGGGCGAGCCGCCCCCTTGGGAGCAGTGGGCACGCCGCGACGACGTCGCCCACGGCGCGCCCCTGGCCGCCGGCGACGAACTGCACGGCATCGGCGGCGCCCCCGGCCTCGCCCGCGGCCGGGCCCGGGTGGTGACCGACCCCGCCCAGGGCGATCTGGAACCGGGCGAGGTCCTGGTGGCCCCCATCACCGACCCGGCGTGGACGCCGCTGTTCGTGCCGGCGGCTGCGGTGGTGGTCGACGTGGGCGCGGTGCTGTCCCACGCCGTGATCGTCGCCCGCGAGCTCGGCATCCGCGGTGGTCAGCGCCACCGCGGCCACCCGCCGGCTGCGAGACGGCGACCTGATCGAGGTGGACGGCAGCCGTGGTGTGGTGACCGTGCTGACCCCGTCGGGTGCGACCATGCCCGGCGGCCATACTTGAACCGATGCCTGCGCTCGGATCGAAGGCCGCCCCCGCGGCCAGGGACCTGACCCGCTTCGGCTGGCTCTCCATCGGCGCGGCACTGGCCACCATGGGCCTCAAGTTCGTCGCCTGGGGCGTGACCGGCTCCGTCGGCCTCCTCTCCGACGCCATGGAGTCCACCGTCAACCTCGCCGCCGCCGTGCTCATGCTGGTGGCGCTGCAGGTGGCGGCGCTGCCGCCCGACGAGAACCACCAGTACGGCCACGACAAGGCCGAGCTGTTCTCCGCCGCGGCCGAGGGGCTCATGATCGTGTTGGCCGCCACCCTGATCGTGTGGAGCGCCGCCGACCGGCTGCTGCGACCGCGGCCGCTGGAATCGCTCGGCGTGGGCCTCGCCGTCAGCATGGTGGCGGCCGCCGTCAACGGTGCCGTCGCCCTCGTGCTGCTGCGAGCCGGTCGCCGGCACCGCTCCCGCGCCCTGTCGGCCGACGCCCACCACCTGTTCACCGACGTGGTCACCTCCGCCGGTGTGCTGGTGGGCGTGCTGCTGGTGGCGATCACCGGCTGGGAACCGCTCGACGCCCTGGTGGCGCTGGCGGTGGGTGTGAACATCGTGCGCATCGGGGTGCAGGTGCTGTGGCAGTCGATCGGCGGTCTGATGGACCCGCCGCTGCCACCCGACGAGCTGCAGGCCGTCCAGCAGGTGCTCGCCCGCCACGAGCGGCCCGACGTGCTGTTCCATGCGCTGCGCAGCCGGGTGTCGGGCCACCGCCGGTTCGTGTCGGTCCACGTGCTCGTCCCCGGGAGCTGGACGGTGGCCAGCGGCCACGACCTGCTCGAGCAGCTCGAGCACGACCTGCGGGCGGCGGTGGCCGGCCTCACCGTGTTCACCCATCTCGAACCCATCGAGGATCCCGTCTCCTATGACGACCAGCGACTCGACCGCAGCGAACCCCGCTCCTGACGCCCCGGGCTGGTTCCGCGCCAACTGCGCCGTGGCCCCCGAGACGGGGACCACCCTGACCGACGGTCGAGCGCTGCGCTGGCTGCGCTGGGGCGACGCCGGCGCGCCGCCCCTGGTGCTCGTCCACGGCGGCGGGGCCAACGCCCGGTGGTGGGCGCCGCTCGCCCCGTTCTTCCTGCCCGACCACTGCGTGGTGGCCCCGGACCTGTCGGGCATGGGGGACTCCGACTGGCTGACCGACGGGTATGGCACCGAACAATGGGCCGACGAGGTGATGGCCGTGGCGGCCGACGCCTGCCCGGCGGCGACCGCCCCGCCGGTGCTCGTGGGCCACAGCCTCGGTGCCGGGGTGGTGGCCGCCGCCGCCCTGCGCCACCCCGACCGGATCGGCGGCGTGGTGCTGTGCGACCTCGGGGGCCAGCGGCGGCGACCGCGACCGGTCGAGCCGGCTGTTCCAGAACCGGATCGTCTACCCCTCCCGAGACGATGCGATCGAACGGTTCAAGCTCATCCCCCGCCAGCCGTGCACCAACGAGTGGTACGTGGCGCACATCGCCCGCCACTCGGTCCGCCCCGTGGGCCCGGGTGGGCCGTCCGACCCCACCCGCCCCTCGCCGGCGGAGGCCACCGCCTGGGCGTGGAAGTTCGACTGGCGCCTGTTCGCCCGCACCGACCAGCACCCGCTGAGCGTCACCCTGCCGCAGCTGGGGCGGGCCTCATGTCCGGTGGCATCGATCTACGGCGAGCACAGCCGGGTGGTGCCGGCCGAGCGGGCGCGTCGGCTCGACGAACTGCTCGGCGGCCGGCCGTCGGTGACCATCCCCGACGCCCGCCACCACCTGATGGTCGATCAGCCGATCGCCTTCGTCACCGCGCTGCGGACCCTGCTGGCGACCTGGTGAGCTCGAGCGGCTCGCCCACCGCCTCGGCCAGCGAGCGGCGCACGTCCACATCCACCCGCACCGCGACGTCGGGGCAGAACCGCGCCATGGCCGCCGCCAGCGCGTCGTGCAACAGCCGGGCCACCTCCGCCGCCCGCTCCGCCGGGCACTCCAGCACCACCGAGTCGTGCACCGTCTGGGTGGGCCACACCTCCGGGTCATCGGCCAGCGTGCGCCACAACCGCCCGAAGGCGGCGAGCATGGCGTCGGCCACACCGCCCTGGATGGGGGCGTTGCGATGGGCGTTGCCGAGCACGGCGATGCGGTCGGCCAGGGCCCGATCGAGCAGCTGGTCGCGCGCCGCGACGCCCAACTCGACGCCGACCCGCTGCACCAGGGCCAGGCGGAGCGGGCGATCGTCGAAGATGCGCTGCAGCTCCGCCTCGCTCAACGGCCCCGCGCCGTTGGCCAGCCGGACGCCGTGCTCGTCGGCCACCGCGTCGCGCAGCGCCGCCCAACGGGGATCGCTGCGTTGCGCGGCGCGGACGGCCGCGCTGCGCAGCACGCCCCACAGGCCCACGTCGAACAGCCGCCGTCGACCGGCGAGCGTGCGCGTCTCCCAGCCCAGCGGCGGGCCATCGGCGGTGAGCACCACCGCGCTGTGGAAGCCGGCCAGCCAACGGACGCGCTCCTGCGGACCGAGCGCCGGGTCCTCGAGCAGCTCGGCCAGCGACGGCGCCCGGTTGTGCTGCGCCTTGAACGCCTTCTGCCGGGCGCCGAGCCGGTCGAACCCGTCGAGCAGTTCGAAGCTGCGCGCCCAGTCGACCGGCGGCGGGTGGGCGGCCAGCTCGTCGACGACGCGATCGTGGCCCCGCAGCCAGGCGGCCACCCCCGGATAGGCCGCCAGGTAGGCGTCGAGCAGCTGCTGCGCCGCCTCCACGGTCACCTCGGCGCCGGGCCGGGACAGCGAGCGGGCCAGCGCCCGGGCGCCCAGCCCGTAGAGGATGCCGAAGTTGATCGCCTTGGCCCGCGCCCGCAGCTCGCCGTACCGGGCCGGATCGCGCTCGCGCAGTGCGGCCACATCCTCGCCGAACATGCGGGCGGCGGTGGCCACGTGCACGTCCCCGCCGTCGGCCAGCGCCGCCTGCAACGCCCGGTCGCCCGACACCTGGGCCATCCAGCGCAGCTCCGCCTGCGAGAGATCGGCATGGACCAGCACGCGGCCGTCGGCCGGGCGGACGAACGGCTTGGTCTCCGGCGCCAGGTTCTGGGCGTTCGGGTAGCGCGACGCCAACCGGCCGGTCGAGGTGCCCACCACCTGCAGGTACTGGGGGCGGATGCGACCATCGGCGCCGACGTGGGCCAGCAGGGAATCGCCGTAGGTCGACACGAGCTTGGCGTGGTGGCGGTAGCGCAGCAGTGCGCCGGCCACCGGACCCCCGATCTCGGCCAGCACCGTGGCGGTGAGCGGATCGTGCGGCTCCAGGCCGCGGGCCCGTCCCTCCGCCCGGGCGAAGTAGGCGTGGACGTCGGCCGCGGCGTGGCGGTTGAGCGCCACCTTGGCCTGGGCCTCCGAGGCCGGGTTCCAGGTGGGCTCGACCTCGGTGGAGAACAGGTTCCCCTGGCCGCCGCCCGTCAGCTCGGCCAGCTCGCTCTCGCAGCGGTGCAGCGCCGTCTGCTGATCGGCGAGGAAGGCGCGGTAGCCGTCGGCATCGAAGGGGAAGCCCCGCCGGCTCAGCTGGTCAAGGAACGGCCGGGCGGCCATCTCCAGGCCGGCCACCTCCGACAGCCCGGCGGCGCGGACGGCGGCCCCGATGCGGTCGGCCACCCACAGCGTGGTCACGGCGTCCGCCCCGGCATAGGCGATCTGCGCGGCCGACAGATCGCTGTCGAGGTCGTAGCTGAGCTGGACGGTGCCCTTGCCCTCGGTCTCGACGCCGAGGTAGTGGCGGGCGGCCCAGGCCAGGCCGTGGTAGAACGCGAAGCCGCTGCGGCCCTGGTGGAGCAGCGCGTCGGCAAACATGGCGTCGAACCAACGCAGGCGCCGCAACGCCGGCGTGCCGGCGGGGTCGAACACGGCGGCGTCGAGCACGGCGGCGTCGAAGTTGGCGTTCCACCCGGCGGCGATGCGCCCGGCCAGGATGGGTGCCAGCGCGGTGGGATCGGTGTCGCGGGCGTCGATCACCCAGGCGCGCTCGATGCCCGCCGGATCGCGGGTGGCGGCGGACACCACCCGGAGCCGGCCGGTGCCGATGTGGGTCTCGGTGTCGACCGCCAGCGCGACGCACTCCGCCACCGCCCGGGCGAAGGGCGCCAGGCCGGCGGCGCTGCTGATCAGGCGCGGCGCAACGGCCGCGGGATCTCCCGTCCCCAACTCCACCCGCTCAATCTACGCACAGGCTGTGACAGTGTTTGTTGGTCGCCTCGCTGTCGCTCGGCGAGTGCCGGCTGCTCGCTGGCGCTCCCGACGCCGGCCTGACGCCGCCCCCGGTGTTGAACAGCACCGCTCCCCAGGTCTCCAGGCGGCGCCAGCGCAGACCGTCATCCGGTGACGTCCCGCGCAGGTGACCTGATCGCCCAGTGCCGGCTGCTCGCTGGCGCTCCCGACGCCGGCCTGACGGCGCCAGTCGCCCCCTGCTGGCCCGGGACCCGCCCGCCGTCGGCGCTTCCCGGGTCCGCACCACCCCGGCGTGCCTGGAGCCCCGCCTGACGCCTGGCACCCGCCTTTGCGGCCGGGCAAGCTCAGCCGGCCGGCAACCTCCCGCGCCGTGCATCGGCGGCGATTCGACGTTGATTCGACAGCATCGACCGAGCCAGTTCGGGCGCCCACCGGGTGGTGGCCACGACCTCCGGTCAGGCGGCACCGCCACACCGATGGTCGCCGGACTTCGTGTCTCACGACCAATTCCTGAATCAACATCGAACTGAGCGCAAGGGTCTCGCCTGACACCCTGGTCGGCCGAGCACCCGCTCTGCTCTCCGGCGGAGGGCCTCCCACACCGGCCTCACCCCGCCACCGGTGCTGCACAGCGCCACCCCGACCTTCGATGCAGCGTGCTCGGATCAGCAGACGTCCGGCGGATCGAGCCCTGCCCCCGACCTACCGATCGGCACCATACCGTGAAGCACGGCAGCGCCAGGGTCAGTCGACGGCGACGGGTTGCTCAGCCATCACCGTTTCCATCGCAGCACCGATGCGATCCGCCGCCTCGTCGACCAACGCCTCGTCGAGCACGGTGTTGAGCGCCAGCAGGCCCTGGGCGAAGAACACGCCCTCATTCAACGCCGCCAGGTGCAGCGCGCGGTGGCCAGATCGGCATCCGAACGGTGGCGTTGGCGGCGGGCTCCTGACGCTGCAGAAGCACTGCAACAACGATCCCTGGCGACGCACCGAGAACGGCAGCCCGCCCACGCCGCCGCCGCACCGACCAGGCGCGCCGCCAGGCGTTCGGCCAAGCGGTCCATCCGCTCGATGCGCTCGGCGGTCAACTCCCGCACCGACACCACCCTGGCGCAGGCGCTCACCGGGTTGCCGTTGAACGTACCCGAGTGGATCACTTCGGCGCCCGTGGATCGGTCACCGCCAACAGGAAGTCGGCTCGACCGCCCACCGCCCCCACCGTAGAACCCGCCGCCGATGATCTTGCCCATCGCCGTCAGATCGGGCACCACGCCCTGCAGCGCCTGCGCACCGCCCACCGCCAGGCGCAAAAGTGATCACCTCGTCGGCGACGAACAACGCCCGGCCCGACGGGCACGCTCGGCGATGGCGGCCAACGCCCCTGGCGCTCGCGGCAAGGCCACCGGAGCCCATGACCGGTTCGGAGGATGCAGGCGATCTCGCCGCCGCGCTCGTCGAGCACCCGGCCGAAGTCGTCCACGTCGCCATGGGTGGCCAGTACCATCTCGGCCCGCCATGGCCGTGAGCGTTCCCACCTGAACTCCCTCCAACGAACCGTGGTAGCCGTAGCGCGCCATCAACACCTTGCGCCGTCCGGTCACTGCCCGGGCCACGTACGCGCACAGCATCGTCGCTTCGGTGCCGGAGTTGCAGAACCGCACCTGCTCGACCGACGGCACCCGGGAGGTCAACAGCTCGGCCAGCTCCACCTGGGCGTCGTTGCGAGCGGGCCACGCCGTGCCCCGGGCCAGCTGGCGCTGCGCGGCCTCCACGATCGGCGGGTAGGCGTTGCCGTGCACCAGCGACGTGTAGTTCCCCAACAGATCCAGGTAGCGGTTGCCGTCCACATCGACCAGCCACGCCCCCTCACCGGACGCCATGGTCAGCGGGTACGGCGGGTGGTACGTGGTCGTACGGGTGTCGCCGAAGGGCATCACCGACGCCGCCCGATCCTGCCGGGCAGCCGACTGCGGGGTACGGGCCAGGAACGTGGACAGGATCGCGCTCATAGGCGAAGAGGGTAGCCCCGACGCCAGCCGCCCGAACCACGGCGACGCAGAGACGACGGCGGCGTGGAAGAGTAGGCCGATGACGGTGGCGAGCGAACACCCCTCCAGCGAGCAGTTGGCAACCTGGGTCAGCAAGCTGGTGCAGATCCCCAGCGTGAACCCGTTGCAAGCCGGCCCCCGAGCGGGCGAGCCCGGCGAGACCCGGCTGGCCGAGATGCTCGCCGAGCAGTTCCGCCAACTCGGCGCCGACCTCGTCGAGACCGTCGAGGTCATCGACGGTCGCCCCAACGTCTACGGCATCTGGGAGGGCACCACCGACCGCTGGTGCGTGCTCGACGTGCACACCGACACCGTCACCGTCGAGCACTGCGAGGGCGATCCGTTCGACGGCCGCATCGCCGACGGTCGCGTCTACGGCCGCGGCGCGGTCGACACCAAGGCCTCGATGGGCGTGATGCTCGCCGTGCTGGAGGCGGCCCGGGCCGAGGGCCGCCGCCTCGAACCCAACCTGCTGGTGGTCGGTTCGATCTCGGAGGAGGCGGGTGGCCTGCTCGGTGCGGTGGGCTTCCGCGAATGGGCCACCGCCCGCGGCCTCGCCCCCGACGAGGTCATCGTCGCCGAACCCACCATGTGCGCACCGATCCACGGCCACAAGGGCGGCGTCGCCCTCGACATCGTGGTCCAAGGGCTCGCCGCCCACTCGGCGCAGCCCCACCTCGGCCGCAACGCGGTGGTGGCGGCGGCCAAGCTGATCATGGCCCTCGACGCCGAGCACCACCGCCTGCAGGCGCTCACCCCCACCACGGCCGTCGGCAACGGCACGCTCACCGTGTCGGTCATCAACGGCGGCACCGGCGGCAACGTGGTCCCCGACAGCTGCACGGTGACCGTGGGCCGGCGCATCGTGCCCGGCGAGGACAACGAGGAGGTGGCCAACCAGCTCATCGAGCTCGTCGAACGGGCCTGCCCCCTCCCGGTGGAGATCACCCGGGCCTACATGGGCTCGCCGGCGTTCTACCAGCCGCCCGAATCACCGTTCGTGCAGAAGCTCGCCTCCTGGGCCGGCACCTCCCCCGAGGTCGCCCCCTACGGGACCAACGCGCTGCGCTACGACGGCTTCGCCAAGCAGATGGTCGTGTTCGGCCCCGGATCGATCGACAACGCCCACACCGCCGTCGAGTACGTCGAGCTCTCCCAGCTCGAGCTGTGCGCATCGGTGTACCGGCGCTGGCTCGGCCTGGCGCGTCGTAACCACGGAACGGCCCCGTATCCTTCATCCTTCGTGACCGAACTCGCCCTCGTCGTCCTCGCCGCCGGACTGGGCTCCCGCTTCGGGGGCACCAAGCGTCGCCGAGGTCGGCCCATCGGGCGAGGCCATCCTCGACTACACCATCGACGATGCCCGCCGCTGCCGGCTTCGACGACATCGTGCTCATCGTCCGGCGGGACCTCGAGCAGCTGGTGACCGAGCACCTTCGGGCCACCCACGGCCCCGCCCTCAGCTCCGCCTGGTGTTCCAGGACGAGTTCGGACCGAGCCGCGCCAAACCGTGGGGTACGGGCCATGCGGTGTTGGCCGCCCGCGACGCCGTCGACGGGCCGTTCGCAGTGGTGAACGCCGACGACTTCTACGGCACCGCCGCCTTCGGCCGACTGGCCGAGGCGCTGCGCAACGCCGTCGACCCTCGCCGATCGCCACTACCTCGTCGCCTACCGGCTGGCCCGCACGTTGTCCGCCTCCGGCACCGTGTCGCGCGGTGTGCAGCACGGGCGCCGACGGCATGCTCACCTCGATCGTGGAGAACCTGGCCATCGAACGGGTCGACGGCCGCATCGTCTCGCACGACTCCGGCGCCGAGCTCGCCGAGGACACCCCCGTCTCGATGAACCTGTGGGGGTTGCGCCCGTCGATCTTCACCGAGCTGGGCACCGCCTGGGAACGGTTCCTGGCCGAACAGGGCGACGACCCCAAGGCCGAGTTCCAGCTGCCCACCGTCATCAGCGCAGCGGTGCACGCCGGCCGCTCGGTGGCCGTCGCCCGGACCGACGCCGACTGGATGGGCGTCACCTACCCCGCCGACCTGGCCGACGTGGTGGCCCGCATCGGACAGCTGGTGGCGAGCGGTGCCTATCGCTCACCGCTCACCACCCGATCGGCCTGAACCGGCTCAGGTCCGGCGTCACCCGCAGGATCACATCGGCGCCGTTGTCGTTGCCCGTACCGATGTACAGCGAACCATCAGGACCCTGTGCCACCGCCCGCAGGCGACCGTAGGTGCCGTTGAGCTGCGCCGGCAGCACCTCGCCGCCGAACGTGCCGGCGGCGTCGTAGAACTGCACCCGCAGCGCCGAACCCTTCAGCGTGGCCACCGCCAGCGCGCCGTCGTAGGAACGCCACGACGACCCTGACAGGAACGCGGCCCCCGCTCGGTGCCACGGTGGGCACGCCCGAGGACCAGCGGGCCGGGGTGGCGCCCGACGCCGTCATCGGCACCGACTCGTTGTAACCGGGCACCGGGTTCCACCCGTGGTTCGCCCCTGCGCTGAGCAGGTTGACCTCGTCGTCGCGGTCGGGGCCGTGCTCCACCGAGAAGACCTGGCCGCTGCCGGGACGCACCGCCAGCCCCTGCACGTTGCGGTGGCCGTAGGTGTAGACGAGCCGGGTGTTGGCGTTGCCGCTGGCCAGGAACGGGTTGCCCGCCGCCGGGGCACCGGTGGCCGCGTCGACCCGCAGCACCTTGCCGCCCAGCGACGTGAGATCCTGCGGGTTCGTCCCCACCGCGGCATCGCCCGTGCCGATGAGCAGCGCACCGCCGGCGTCGAAGCGCAGGCGGCAGCCACCATGGCGACCCGAGCTGATCGGCAGCCCGCCCACCAGGGGATCGTTGACCCGCGTGGCGCTGGTGAACCCGGCGTCCACCGTCCACGCCACCACCTTGATCTGACCGGTGGCACCCTGGCACGTGTAGATCCGCCGGTTGGCGGCGAAGTTCGGATCGACGGCCAGGCCCATCAGACCCGTCTCGCTGCTCACCAGGAGATCGCCGAAGTCAGCGGCCAGCTGCCGTACCGTACCGTCCGGTAGGCGCACCGACAGGCGGCCGCCCTTCTCGGTGTAGAGCATGGCCCCCTCGGGCGCGAAGGCGATCTCCCACACGTTGTCCAGCCCCGACACCAGCGGCGTGACGCTGAGGGTCGGGGTGCCGGCACCGGCCCGGAACCCGCCGAACCACCAGGTGGCGAAGCCGGACCCGGGCGTGTGGAACAGCGTGTCGTCGGCGCCGTCGCCGTTGAGGTCGACCACGGTGGGCGTGCCCGACACGGCCGAGGAGACGTCGAGCCCGTCGATCGAACGTGGCCGGAAGAACCAGATCAGGTCCTCGGCCCGGTCGGGTTGGTAGAAGAACACGTCATCGCGCCGGTCACCGTCGAAGTCGCCGACGAACGGCGTGAAGTCGCCGCCGGCATCGACCGGCGCCCCCAGGAAGGACCGGTTGCGCTGGCCGTACAGCACGGCGTCGGACCCCTCACCCTGGCGGTACCACAGCAGGTCGGCGGCGCCGTCGCCGTTGAGATCGCCGCCTCGGAACTGGAACCCGGTCCCGATGAAGGTGACGCCGCCCACCCGGCCGGTCCGGCTGCCCCACCACAGGATGGCGTCGCCCACCGCGGGGTCGTACAGCACCACGTCACCGGCGCCGTTGGCATCGAAGTCACCGGCGACCATGTCGTAGTCGCCGGCCACGTAGGCCGTCTCGGTCACGAACGACGTGCCGGTCGAGGTGAACAGCGAATCCTCACCGGTCGGGTTGTAGAAGAAGAGGTCGTCGGCGCCGTCGCCGTTGAGGTCGCTGACCACCGCCGTGGCGTCGGACGGCGTGGCCGGCGCCAGCGCCGGGGAGAAGCCACGGGTGCGGCGGCCGTACCAGACGATGCCGGGCGCCGACTTGCCCAGGTCGTACCAGAACACGTCGTCGACGGCGTCGCCGTTGTAGTCCCCGACGATCGGTCGGTAGCCGAAGCCGGCGCCGAGCACGGCCGGGTCCACGTTGCCATCGGAACGCCCGTACCAGATGCCGTCGGCATCCGGGTTGCCCGAGTAGAAGATCAGATCACCACGGCCATCGCCATCGAAATCGCCGGTGACCGGGGGCCGGTCGGCACCCACGTTCACCACCCGCTCCGCCGACGGGAAGATCCCGCTCGGCTGGGCCTGGGCCTCGGTGACCGGGACCAGGACGGCGATCGTGGCGAGACCCGCCATCGTCGCCGCAACCCCGGCCGCCCGCTTGTCGCGCCTGCGCATCGCGTCGCACCCCACTGCTCTCGTGCCGCCCGCCGTCTCGTGCCGCCCCCGCCCTCGTGGAGGTACGGGGATGCGAGCAGGCTAGTGAACGACCCGGCGCTACGGTCATCGGCAGGCGCCGGTGTTCACCGGACGAGGTCACGGCTGGCGCGGCGTGCGGCCGGCGCACCGCGATCAGAACACCAGCTCGAGCACCCGGGTGATGGCCAGGGCGGCGAGGACCACGAGCGCCACGTTGCCCGAGAAAACCAACCAGGCCGTCACCCCGGCGCCCTGGCGGCGCCGGCGCGACGGCCGGTTGGACAACGAAACCTGTTGGGAGCCGACGAGTCCTCGCACGTGGTCGGCATCGGTCGAACGGTGCGGACGCCGGAGGGGACCAACGTCCTGCCCCATCAGGGGACCCGACGGTGCCGCCGACCGGTGCCGGGGACTGGATCGGCGCTCCGGGATCAGACGGCGTCGGCGCCCATCTCGCCGGTGCGGATCCGCACGGCGCGGTCCACCGGGGCGATCCAGATCTTGCCGTCACCGATCTTGCCGGTGCGGGCCGACGTGGCGATCAGCTCGGCGATCTTCTCGGCGTCGCTCGACTCGCAGAGGATCTCGACCTTCACCTTGGGCACGAAATCGATCTGGTACTCGGCACCGCGGTAGGTCTCGGTGTGGCCGCCCTGGCGACCGAACCCCTTGACCTCGGTGACGGTCAGACCCGCCACGCCGGCACCGCGCAACGCGTCCTTCACCGATTCCAACATGTGCGGCTTGATCACCGCGGTCACCATGTGGAGCATCCAGCTCTCCTCTCGCTCATCCGTCATCCAATACGTGGTTGCGACACCGCCCGAAGGCGGTTCTGCGGCGTCAGGGGGCGATCCCGGGGGAACGCCGCCTCATCCTTCCATCCCCGAGGCCCGGCTGAAGGCACTCGCCGGCTCCAGCAGGTACCCACGGGAGCGGACCGTCCGGATGGACAGGCCCAGCGGCTCGACCCGGCGCCGGAGCCGGAGGATGTGGACATCGAGGGCGTTGCGCCCGGGGTTGTCACCGGGCCAGCCCGCCCGGGTCAGGTCATCGCGCCGCACCACGCCTTTGTAGGAATCGACCAGCACCACCGCCAGCCGGGCCTCGAGCGGCGGGAGCGTCACCTGGCGGCCGCCGAAGCGCAACACGCCCCACTCGTCGAGTCGGGGGGCGCTGAGCCCGGCGTCGCGGCCCCGGGCCGACAACGCGTCGATGCGGGCCTGGAGATCGTTGCGATCCACCGGGAGCCGCACCCAGTCCTCGAGGGGATCGATCGCCACCGGCGCAGGAGCGTCGGGCTCGACCAGCAGCAGCCGGGGCAGGCGCGCCGAGGCGAGTTGGTCCCTGCGTTGTCGTTGGGAAGGCCAGCGCACCATTTCGACATCCATGGCGCCACGGACCTTAAGCAGGGCAGGTTTCGGCCCTGTTTCGTGAAGATGAACACGCCGGGGGTGTGCGAAGCTCGGCGACCATGGCCCCCACCTTCACCACCCGTCCGGAGCTCCTCGGCAGCCATGGCCTGGCCGCCAGCACCCACTGGCTGGCCACCGGCACTGCGGTGTCGGTGCTCGAGCAGGGGGGCAACGCGTTCGACGCCGCCGTGGCCGCCGCCTTCGTGCTGCACGTGGTCGAGCCCCACAACAACGGCCCCGCCGGCGACGTGCCCATCATGCTGCGCGCCGGGCACGACGCACCGGTGCGCGTGCTGTGCGGCCAGGGTCCCGCGCCGGCGGCCGCCACCATCGCCCACTACCGCGCCGAAGGGCTCGAGCTCATCCCGCGCAGCGGCCTGCTCGCCGCCGTCGTGCCCGGCGCCACCCCGGCGTGGCTGACGTTGCTGCGCGACCACGGCACCTGGCGGCTGGCCGACGTGCTCGCCCTGGCGCTCGGCTACGCCCGAGACGGCTGGCCCATCGCCGCCGCCACCGAGGCGGCGGTGCGCGGGTCGCACGCCCTGTTCACCGGCAACTGGCCCACCTCGGTGGCGTACTGGATGCCGAACGGTACGGCGCCGCGCCAGGGCGAGCGGTGGCGCAACCCGGCGCTGGCGGCCACGTGGGAGCGCCTGCTCGCCGCCGGCGAAGGGGCCGGTGAGCGGGCGGAGCAGATCGAGCGGGCGATCACCGAGTGGTCCGAGGGGTTCGTCGCCGAGACGATCGACGCGTTCGTGCGCACCCCGGCGGGCGACGGGGTGGGCAACACCAACGCCGGCGTGCTGCGGGCGGCGGACCTGGCGGCCTACCGACCGGCCTACGAGGACCCGGTCGGCTTCGAACACGCCGGCTGGACCGTCTACAAGTGCGGGCCGTGGTCGCAGGGGCCGGTGCTGCTGCAGGGGCTGGCGCTGCTCGATCAGCTCGGCATCGCCGACGTGGACCCGCTGAGCGCCGACTTCGTCCACCTCGTCACCGAGGCGATGAAGCTGACCTACGCCGATCGGGACACGTTCTACGGGGATCCGAACACCGATCGCGTGCCGCTCGACGTGCTCCTGTCGCCGGCCTACAACGCCGCCCGGGCCGCGCTCGTGGACCGTTCGGCCGCATCGGCCGACTACCGGCCGGGCATCGTCGAAGGCCACGGTCACGCGCTCGACTACGACGCCGCCGTCGCCCGCCAGGAGGTGGCGCGCGAATGGGCCACCCGGGTCAGCGGTGAGGCCGCCGGTTCCGGACCGGTGCGCGGCGACACCTGCCACCTCGACGTGGCCGACCGCTGGGGCAACGTGGTGTCGGCCACCCCGAGCGGCGGCTGGCTCCAGTCCTCGCCGCACATCGCCGAGCTCGGCTTCCCGCTCGGCAGCCGGGCCCAGATGTTCTGGCTCGACGAGCGCCACCCCTCGGCGCTGGCGCCCGGCAAGCGCCCGCGCACCACGCTCACCCCGAGCCTGGCCACCCGGGACGGCGGCCGCACCGCCCTGGCCTTCGGCACCCCGGGGGGCGACGGCCAGGACCAGTGGCAGTTGGCGTTCTTCCTGCGCTACGTGCACGGCGGCTACAACCTCCAGGAGGCGATCGACGCGCCCGCCTTCCGCAGCGCCCACTGGCCCGACAGCTTCTGGCCGCGCCCGGCCTACCCGAAGCGGCTGCTGGTGGAGGAGCGCTTCGGCGACGCCGTGCTGGAGGACCTGCGCGAGCGGGGCCACCGGGTGTCCGCCGCCCACCCGTGGTCCGAGGGCAGCCTGTCGGCCGTGCTCAGCCCCGCCGAGGGCTTCCTACGGGCGGCGGCCAACCCGCGCGGCATGCAGGGCTACGCCGGCGGGCGCTGAACGGAGTGGCCGCGCCCACCCGCCGCCATCGCGAGCCCGGCGTCCACGACAGCGCGTCCGTGTCGTTCCCCAGCATGGGCGGGGAAGCGCACCACCGCCCTACCGTCGAAGCGATGGAGACCCGACGCGATCGCCACGGCCCCGCCGACCGACGGCGAACACCGCTCGCCGCGCTGGCGCTGACGCCAGCGGCGTGCTCGTCGCCTGCGGCCAGCGACGACGCCACCCCGCTGGAGACCGCCGCCACCGCCGGCGTGCCTCGCCACCGACACCGGCGCCGTGGAGCGTTGCAGGACACGACCGTCGCACCGCCACCTCGGCGGCGGCCGTGAGCACGGGAGCGGACGGCCTGATCGCTCGCGTGCAGTGGCAGCTCGCCACCTTGCTCGAGGGCGAGAGCACCGGTCCCGTACCTGACGGCGGTGTGGTTGCCACCCTGCAGATCGACGGTGACGTCCTGACCATCAACGGCCGGCTGCAACAGCGGGTGGCACCGTCGCCGTCGCCGAGGGCCTCCTGCGGCTGGACGGGCCGCTGCAGCTCACCCAGCGCCTGCGAGGGCGACGCCCTGCGGGTCGAGCAGTTCGTGGTGAAGGTGCTCGACGCGGGCCCGATGTTCCGCATCGACCGCGGGCGGCTGCGGCTCGACACCGGCCTGGGCCGGGGCCTCGAGTTCACCGCCGTCTGATCGGTCGATCCCGGCTCAGGCGCCGTCCGACGGCCCGGGCACCACGGTCACGGCGGTGAGGTTGCCGCCATCGTCGGGATCGGCGAGGCACTGCGCAGCGGCATCGTCGGTGGCGAGGAACCGCCGCAGGCACCGACCGAGCTGGGCGTGGCCGGTGGCATTGGGGTGCAGCGACTGCGACACCAGGTTCGCCCCCAACCCGTTGCGGATCTGGCGGTGTTCACGAAGATGCCCTTCGCCCACTCGGTCTGCTCGGTGGCCCCGGCGGCGCACACCTCATGGCCTTCGAGCGAGCGGCTGAGGTCGAGGTAGCGGGCGTCGTGGGCGGCGGCCACCGCCGACCACGCGGTGGCGATGTCGGCGGTCAACCCGGTGCGGGCGTAGGCCAGGTCGGTCGACGTGAACGGGCAACCCTGCAGGGCCCGCAACCACGGATCGCGGATCTTCTCCGTCACCGGCGAGGGGTAGGACAGCAGGATCACCGCCGCGTCGGAGCCGGCCCGTCGAGCACGGCGCGCACGTCGTCGAGCACCGCGCCCACCTGCGGCCCGACGGTGGCGAGCAGGCCGGGCAGGCGGGCCGCCACCGCGCCGTTGCAGTCCTCCACGAAGGGCAGGTACGCGAACACGCACTCGCGGATGATGGTGCTGAAGCCGGCAGGTCGTTGCCGCCGACCGACACCACCACGGCGCGCACCTCGTGGCTGCTGAGCACCGCTCGAAGACTGTCGAGCTGCGGCGGCTCGCCGTAGCTGCCCGTGGTCCGCACCGCCTCGGTGGTCGCCCTCGAGCAGGCCCAGGTTGACGCTCCCGCCTGCCGCATCGTCCGCGCCAATGGGGCCGGGCAGGGCCGTCGAGCGGGCAGGAACAGCAGGGACAACGTCGACCGGTGGCAGGCGTTGTCCGCGGTGTCGGTACCGGCACGTAGGACCCGGCGGCCTCGCCCGACAGGTAGCTGTCGCCCAGGCCCACGATCGCCGTCGGCCGCAGGCGGCGGATCGGCGATGACCTGGGCGCGCCGAGGCCGCCATACCGACGAGAATGGCAGGGACCGCCAGCGCGGCGCCCAGCGCTCGGTCTCGTTCGACCCGACATGGGCGCTCAACGTACCGGCTGTGCCGCCGGAAGCCTCCGCGGCTCAGCCCAACGAGTTCACCGGCGTCACCCGGCGCCCCGCCGCCGAGCACGGCCACCAGGTTGTCGCAGGCCAGCTGCACCATCGCCCCACGGGCCTGCGGTGGCGCTGCCCAGGTGCGGCAGCAACACGGCGTTGTCCAGCGACAACAGGCCCGGGTGGATCTCCGGCTCCCGCTCGTACACGTCGAGCCCGGCGCCGGCGATCCGCCCGGTGGTGAGGGCGTCCACCAGCGCCGCCTCGTCGACCAGCGGCCCGCGGGCGGTGTTGATCAGCAGGGCGGTCGGCTTCATCGCCGCCAGCGCCGCGGCATCGATGGCATGGCGGGTCTCGGGCGTGGAGGGCGCGTTGAGCACCAGCACGTCGGCCCGGGCCAGCAGCTCCGCCCGGCTGACGTACTCGGCGGTATCGGCGGCGTCGCCCTCGACCGGACGGCGGTTGTGGTAGATCACCGACATCCCGAACCCGGCAGCCCGGCGGGCCACCGCGAGACCGATCTTGCCCATGCCGAAGATGCCGAGCACCTTCCCGTCGAGGCCCATGCCCAGCAGCTCGCCGGGCCGCCACCCGGCCCACCGGCCGGTGCGGGCCAGCCGCTCACCCTCGCCGATCCGGCGGGCCACCGCCAGGATGAGCGCCCACGTCAGATCGGCGGTGGCGTCGGTCAGCACGTCGGGGGTGTTGGTCACCTGCACGCCGCTCGCCGTGCAGGCGTCGACGTCGACGTTGTCGTAGCCCACCGCCATGTTGGCCACGATGCGCAGGTCCGGACCGGCGGCCAGGACCGCGTCGTCGATGCGCTCGGACAGCAGGCACAGCAGGCCGTCGGCCCCGGCCACCAGGGCCTGGAGCTCCTCCGGGGGGCACGGCGCGTCCACGTTGCGGTAGCGCACCTCGAAGCCGGCGGCGCGCAGCGGCTCGATCGACGGCGCAGGGAGCTGACGGGACACGGCGACGATGGGCGGGCTCACGGGCACAGAACCTACGCTGCCCGGCCATGGAACTTCGCTTGGACGGCAAGGTGGCTGTGGTGACCGGTGGGTCGCGCGGGATCGGCAAGGGCATCGCCAAGGCCTACGCGGAGGCGGGCGGCAACGTGATGCTCGTCTCCCGGAAGCCCGAGACGCTCGAGGCCACCCGGGCGGAGCTCGCCGACCTCGGCGGCGACGTGGCCACGTTCCCGGCCCACGTCGGCCGGCCGGAGGACGCCGAGGCGTGCATGCAGGCCTGCCTCGATCGCTGGGGCTCGGTGGACATCCTGGTGAACAACGCCGCCACCAACCCCTACGCCGGCCCCACCATCGACTGCGACCTGTCGCGTTGGGACAAGACCCATGAGGTGAACCTGCGTGGCCCGTTCGCCTGGACCCAGGCCGCTTGGCGGGCGTCGATGCGGGAGCGGGGCGGCTGCGTGATCAACATCGCCTCCGCCGGGGCGTTCCTGACCTCGAGCCAGCTCGGCGTGTACGGCACGTTCAAGGCGGCCATGGTGTACCTGACCAAGCAGCTGGCCTCCGAGCTCGGCCCCAACGTGCGCGTCAACTGCATCGCCCCCGGCTTGATCAAGACCGACTTCGCCAAGATCCTCTGGGAGGGCGAGCGCGGCGCCAAGGTGGCGGAGATCTACCCGCTCAAGCGGCTGGGCGAGCCGTCCGACATCGGCGAAGCGGCGCTGTTCCTGGCCGCCGGGGCGAGCTGGATGACCGGCCAGACGATCCTGTTCGACGGCGGCGAGACGATCCGCCAGAACGAGAACGACATCGACGACTGAGCGGCGTGGTCAGGGGCGGGGGCGGCGGCCTTGCGCAGCCGGTCCCGCACCGCCAGACCGAGGCCGGCGGCGTCGGCAGGACGGCCACCAGCACCTCGGCCCCGCTCTCGTCGGCCTCCCGTAGCCGCCGGTAGAGCAGGCGCGCGTACCCGTCGGTATCGCCCACGTCACCCAGGCGGATCACCCCGTCGGTCCTCGACGCGGCCGGCGAGCCGCCGAGGACGGCCACCCGCCGGCCGGCGGCCAGCAGCGCCGTCAGCCGTTCGGGCAGCGAGGCGGCGTCGGCCACCAACTCCACCGCCACCGCCGGGGCGTAGTGCGAGGCGAGCATGCCCGAGGCCCGGGCCGGGCCCGACGCCGTCGCCACCGGACGGCCGAGCACCGCCTCGATCGCCTCGACCGGCACCCCGCCGGGGCGCAGCAGCACCGCCTCGTCGCCGAGCACCTCCACGATGGTCGACTCGACACCGATCCGGCAGGCACCGCCGTCGAGCACGCACGCCACCTCGGTACCGCCCAACTCGGCCAGCACGTCGGCCGCAGTGGTGGGGCTCACCCGCCCGAAGCGATTCGCCGACGGCGCCGCCACCGGCACGCCGCTGCGTTCGATCAGCGCCCGGGCCACCGGGTGGTCCGGCACCCGCAGGCCCACGGTGTCCCGCCCGCCGGTGGTCACCGGGGAGATGCCGGGACCGCGGCGCACCACCAGCGTCAGCGGGCCCGGCCAGAACGCAGCGGCCAGGCGGCAGGCGTCCGCACCCACCTCGAGCGCCCACCGGGACAGCTCGTCGGCGTCGGCCAGGTGGGCGATGAGGGGGTGGCCGAGCGGGCGGCCCTTCACCGCGAAGATCCGCCCGACCGCGCCGCCGTTGGTGGCGTCGGCACCGAGGCCGTAGACGGTCTCGGTGGGGAAGGCCACCAGGCGCCCGGCGCGCAGGGCAGCGGCGGCGGCTTCGATGGCCTGCGGCTCCGGGTCACACAGCTCCAAGGCCGTCGAGGCTACCCGCCGGGACCCGGCGCGCCGGGGCCGCCGGCCCGGCCGGCCGTCGAGCTGTGCAAGGCTGGCCCGTGATGCCGAGCGAACCGATGGAAGCGTCCGACCTGCACCTGGTGCCCGGCCCGGCCGACGCCCGCCACTGCCGGCGGTGCGGGGGCGCGCTCGGCGCGCAGCGTCGCGGCGACCGCTGGCGACCGGTCTGTGGGGCCTGCGGGTCGATCACGTTCCACAACCCGGCGGTCGGGGTGGCCGTCGTGCTGCGCGACGACGACGGGCGGGTGCTGCTCGGCCGACGCAGCGGCAGCTACGCCGGCCAGTGGTGCATCCCCTGTGGGTACGTCGAGTGGGACGAGGAGGTGCACGAGGCGGCGGTGCGGGAGTTCCTCGAGGAGACCGGGCTCGAGGTGGCGCTCGGTCGCGTCCTGGCGGTGCACAGCAACGTGCACAACGCGGCGCAGCACACCGTCGGCATCTGGTTCGCCGGCACGGCGGTCGGCGGTCGGTTGGAGGCGGCCGACGATCTCGATGCGGTCGGATGGTTCAACCCTGCGGAGCCCCCCGAGCTGGCGTTCCCCACCGATCGGCTCGTGCTCGACCAGCTCGCCGCCGAAGCCCGCGACCGCTGACCCGGCCCGGGCGCTGATCGGGGCGCCGCGGCCGCCGCTGCCCACCGGGCGCTCGACGGCGCCGTCCCCCTGATGGACCAAGCCCATCGCCTCATGGGCCCGAGAGCCCGTGCGGCGCTCCATGGGTCTCATGACGGTGTTGGGTGCGATCGGACGGCAGGTGCGCTGGTTCGCCGGTGCGTTCGCCCTGGTCGACCTACTGGTGACCGGCTACCTGGCCCTGGCCCGGGTCCCGGCCGACGGGCACGCCGCCACCTGGCTGCTGGGATCGGCCGCCGCGGCCGCCACCTTCAGCATCCTCACCGCGGTGGGCGTCGGTCTGCAGATCGCCGGCGAACTGCTGCGCCACGGCACACCCCTGCCCATGGTGGGGGCGCCGCGCCGCCGACCCCACTGAGATCTGCCCGTCGCCGACCTGGCCGAAGGGCGCATCCGAGGCCGCCGTGTAGCAGACTGGGCGGCGCGGCTCTCGGCGGAGTCATCGGGTGGACGGGATCGACCCGGCCGAGCCGGCCGCACGGAGCACCGTGACCACCGAGCTGTCCATCAACCCCTTCCGAGATGCCGTGGAGCGACCGATCGGCGAGCTGTTCGAGCACACCGCCCGATCGGCCGGTCTGCCGGAGCTGGCCGACGAGGACCGGCTGCCGGTCCGGCGGCGCCGCACGTTGGCCATCGCCGGCGCCTGCCTCTTCGTGCTGTGCGTCGCCGCGGTGGCGGTGGAGGTGCCCCGCTACGAACGCCGCCTGCAGCAGCGCACCGCCGCTGCGCTCGGAGCCGCCGGCTACGACGGTCTGGTGGTGGAGGCGGACGGTCAGGGGGTGCGCATCAGCGGGCTGCGCTCCGAGCAGGACGCCGGCGCCGTGGCCGAGCTGGCCAACGCGGTGCCCGGCGTGGGCGCGGTGGTCATCGTGACCCCGGCCGACGCCGCCGGCGTGCCGTACTCGGACCCCGCCGTGCCGGTGATCACCGCCACGCTGCGGGCCGGGCGGCTCGAGCTGCGCGGCCAGCTCCCGACCCGCTCCCTCAAGGACGCCGTGTTGGCCGCGGCCGGTGCCACCGTCGGCGGCAGCCGCCTCATCGACGAGATCCGCGCCGCCCGCGCCGATGCGGACGACCGGGTCACCGGCGACGTCGATCACTTCGTCGCCGTGCTGGAACGCCTGCCGGAGGACCTCGTCGCCGGATCGGTGCAGCTCGAGGGGCGCACGCTCACCCTCGACGGGCTGCCCCGGGCCTCCGCCGACCGCGCCGTGGTGGACCGGCTGCTCCGGGCCGCCGCCCGCGACGGGCTGACCGTGGTCGACCGGAGGCGGGACTGATGATCTCGCTGGCCATGATGATCGTGGTGTGGCTGCTGCTGGCGGCCGGCATCGGGCTCGGCACCGGCTGGCTGGTGTGGGGGTGGTGGGCGCAGCGCCCGCCGTCGCACCTGCCCACCGAGGAGGAGCTGCAGCGACTGCGCAGCGACCTGGCGCTCGCTCGCGAGGAGGTGGCCGACCTGCGCGCCGTGCTCAACGGCGACCACTCGAACGGGTCGGCCACGCCACCCGCCGCCGGCGCCCCCGCGCCAGCGTCGACCGAGGCCGGCGTCATCGGGACCGGCGGCGCCGGTGCCCGGGGCCGCCGGGTGGCGGTGCCCGTGCCCCGCGACGTGACCGACACCGACACCGATTGGGGCGCGACCCAGGGTTTCCTGCTCGCCTCGAACGTGCCGCTCGACCAGCCCGACGATGCGGGAACGGCGCCGTCGGTGCCGGCAGCTGCGGGCGGGGCAGCCGAAGGCGGTTCGCTGCGCACCATCCCCGGCATCAGGGTGAAGCTCGAACGGGCGCTGCACCGCCGGGGCGTGCGCAGCCTGGAGCACCTCGCCGTGCTCAACCGCGACGAGATCGATGCGCTCGACGCCTCCCTGGGCGAGTTCCAGGGGCGCATCCACCGCGACGACTGGGTCGGTCAGGCGCGTCGCCTGCTGGAGCTCGACGAGCGTTAGTTGGCCCGGGCCCGGGGAGCGGTCCGGCGGGAGGCCGGACGGGCCGCCCCGCAGCCGTAGGGCAGGTGCCGTTTGGCGACGCGAGCCACCGTGGAGCCGTACCAGCAGCCCCCACGCCGCCGGCAGGCCGATGCGGTTCATCAACGAGGCGATCCGCTCGAAGCTCATGCCACTGTGGCGGGCCACCACGATGAACGAGATCACATTGTCGGGCAGGCGGTCGTGCTCGTCGCTCACGGGTCTCGCTTCGGCGCCACCATGGCCGGCCTGAACGATTATCCCCACAACACGGCAGCACGGCTGCGGATGTCGCGGCTGGAGGAGCCCACCAGCAGCCCGAAGCGCCCCGGCTCCACCGTCCACGCTGCGGTCCGCGGGTGCCAGAACGCGAACGCCCGCTCGTCGAGCTCGAAGCGCACCTTCTCGGACCGACCCGGTTCGAGGTCCACCCGACGAAAGGCGCGCAGCTCCTTGGGCGGCCGGCTCACCGTGGCCGCCTCGTCGCTCACATAGAGCTGCACCACCTCGGCACCGGCGCGCTCGCCGGTGTTGGTGATCTCGACCTCGGCCACCACCCGCCGGCCGACCGGATCGAACGTGGCGGTCAGCGGGCCGTACTCGAAGGTGGTGTAGGACAGGCCGAAGCCGAACGGGAACTGTGGCTCGATGTCCCTGGCGTCGAAGCCGCGGTAGCCGATGAACACGCCCTCGCCGTACGCCATCCGCCCGCCCTCGGGTGGGTAGTTGAGGTAGGCGGGGTGGTCCTCCAACCGGTGCGGGAACGTGGTCGGCAACCGGCCCGACGGGTTGACCATACCGGAGAGCACGTCGACGAGCGCCTCGCCGAAGGCCATGCCGGGGTACCAGGCCTGCAGCACGGCCGCCGCCCGGTTGGCCCACACCATGGCCGTGGGCGAGCCGGCGTTGACCACCACCACGGTGTTGCGGTTGGCGGCCAGCACGGCGTCCACCAGCTGGTTCTGCCGGCCCGGCAGCTGCAGGTCCACCCGATCGGTGCCCTCGGTCTCCCACTCGGCGTTGCTGCCGACCACCATGATCACCAGGTCCGCCGCCCGGGCCGCTTCCACCGCCCAGTCGAACAGGTCGTAGGGATCGGGCTCCTCCACACCGAGGCGGATGCCCGGGTAGAGCACCTGGTCGCGCTGGTAGTCGACCCGCAACGACACCGGCCGGGCCGCCTCGAGCTCCACGCTGCCGCGCACCTCGGTGGAGCCGTTGGCGTAGAAGGTGTGGCCGGGCTGCGGGTCGGTCCAGTTGTCGGCCACCAGCTCGCCGTCGACGAAGACGCGGCTGCGGCCGATGGCGGTGATGCCGAACGTGTGCCGGCCCGAACGCCTCGGTATCCATGCTGCCCGGTAGGTCTGGCTCCACGCCTGGGGGTCCACGCCCGGCAGGTCGGGATCGGCCAGATCGGCGCCGATCTCGTCCACCTCGCCCACCGCCACCGGCTCGCCCGACGGTTCCAGCGAGGCGAACGTCTCGACGCTGAAGGTCCAGGGAGCCAGCACCGGGCACAACCGGTTCGTGCGACACCCCGGCTCGTGCACGACCTCGACACCGGGCCCGAAGTACTCGCGCAGCGCGGCCAGCGGTTCGCTGACCCGGTGCGGGCGGACGTGCGAGCTGCCCCCGCCGCCCACCTGGCCGGGGCTGGCGTTCGGGCCGATGACCGCCACCCTGGCGGCGTCCGCCCGCCGCAACGGGAGCACGCCGTCGTTGCGCAGCAACACCATCGAACCGACCGCCGCCCGCCTGGCCAACGCCCACACCTCGGGGCGATCGACGCTGCGCTCGGGGCGATCGCGGTCTGCTTCCGGCCGGCGTCCGGCGGTGCGGGCGATGAGCCCGAGCAAGCGCTCCGTCTTGGCCCGCAGCTCCGCGGGATCGAGCCGCCCGGCGGCGACGTCGTCGGCCAGGGCGACGCCCAGGTGCAGGCCGGGACCCGGCATCTCCAGGTCGAGCCCGGCCCGGGCCGGCCCCAGCCGCTCGTAGGTGCCGAACCAGTCCGACATCACCAGCCCGTCGAAGCCCCACTCCCTGCGCAGCACCTGTTCGATCAGCCACGCGTCGGCGGAGCAGGCCACCCCGTTGAGCCGGTTGTACGCGGTCATCACCGCCCACACCCCCGCCTCGCGCACCGCCGCCTCGAACGGCGCCAGGTACACCTCGCGCAGGGCGCGCTCGGCGATGTCCGAGCTCATGGTGTAGCGGTCGACCTCGCTGTCGTTGGCCACGAGGTGCTTGGCCGTGGCGGCCACGCCGGCTCGCTGCACGCCGCTGATGAACGCCACCGCCATGCGGCTCGCCAGGCACGGGTCCTCGGAGAAGCACTCGAAGTTCCGTCCGGCCAGCGGGTGGCGGTGCAGGTTGAGCGTGGGCGCCAGCAGCACGTCCACGCCCTTGTCCTCCGCCTCCACCGCCAACGCCGCGCCCACCTCGTGCACGAGGTCCACATCCCACGTCGCCCCGAGCGCGGCCGCCACCGGGAACGCGGCGGAGGTCGGGCCGTGGTCGCTGCGGGTGCCGCGCACCCCGTTCGGACCGTCGCTGAAGCGCAGGGCGGGCACCCCGAGGCGCGGCAGCGGACGGGTGTGCCAGTTGTCGGCGCCGGTGGTGAGCAGCGCCTGTTCCCGCACGGTCATGGCCGCGGCGGTGGCCGCCGCACGGTCACCGGTGCTCGACGGGATCGGCGCAACCTCGTGCATGGCCCGACGGTAGCGGCGCGGGGGCCGGCGGGTGCCCCTATGAGGCCGGCCGGCGAATAGGGGGTGGCCCCGATCCGGTATCAGCGGCCCTTGCGTACCGTTCGTTTCAGCAAGCCACACGGCAGCGAACGACACCAACAAAGCACGACAGCAGCGAAGCTGCGCAACACGAAGGGGACAGAACAATGGACAAGGTCATCATCACCGATCTCTCCGGCAGCGAGGACGTGGACTTCGATCAGCGGATCGACAGCGACACCGTCATCGCCTCCGGCGGCGGCGTCGCCGTCAACGGCGACGTGGACCGCTCCGCCTTCAACACCGGCGTCAACACCGGCATCATGGCCGGCGACGACGTCGACCTCGACCACTCCGTGGTCGGCGACGGCAACACCCAGCTCAACGACTCCACCGTCGGCGCCTTCGCCGCCCGCGGCAACGCCACCAACATCCAAGGCGAGAACGTCAACATGGGCTCCGGCGACCTGCTCGACATCGACACCGACGGCGGCGACGCCCAGGTCGTCAACGGCAACGGCAACCAGACCTTCGGCGACATCGACATCGACGCCGACGACGCCACCGGCCCCCAGAACTTCGTGTTCGGCAACAACAACGACGCCAACGCCATCCAGGACAACAGCCTCAACATCGACGACAGCTTCAACACCGACAACTCGGTCGAAGACTCCGGCAACGTGTCGGTGGACGACAGCTTCAACACCCTGGTGGAGGACAACGACACCACCGAGCTCTCCATCGACGACAGCTTCAACACCGTCACCGAGGACAACGACACCTTCGACATGGACATCTCGTCGCACTTCGAGGACAACAGCATCTTCGAGGACAACGACACCTTCGACCTGCAGGCCGACCTCGACGTCACCGAAGTCGACCTCGACGACGCCGACGGCAACGACCTCGACCTCGACCTCTGAGACCAAGCCGACCGGAAGGTCGAGGTCGGCCGGCCGAGCGAGCGCCAGCGAGCCGGCCGGCGATGAGGTCTGGGGGCGCAGCCCCAGCGACCACGACCTCGACCTCGACCTCTGAGACCAAGCCGGCCGACTGGGCGAGGTCGGCACCACCCGCCGGCGGTGGCGTGCCCCGGAGGGCGGCCGGAGCACCCCACCGCAGCGATCGGAGGGTCAGGCGGGAAGATCCACCCGAAAGGCTGATGCCCGAGGCGCCCACAACGCCTCGGGCATCAGTCCGTTCCGGGGGACGAGCGCGGCGACGGGAGCCCGACGGCCGCGAGGGTTTCAGCCCAGCGGTCGCACCATGAAGCGGTAGCGACCGCCCGCGGTGAACGGCAGGGCCTCGAAGAGCCCGACCGCCCCGGTGGCGGCATCGGGCACGGGGGCGTACGCGGTCTGGGCGGCCAGGGCGATGCCCCAGGTGGCGAGGGCGCCGACGATCCGACGGCCGCTGCCCCGACGAAGCCGGTCGGCCCGCACGCCCAGGCCGTAGATGCCCAGCCAGGGTCCATCGAGCCGAGCGAGGCCCACCCCGACCAGCTCGCCGTTGCTCACGTGGCCGGCGAACACCCACCGGCCTTCGAGCTCCCAGGCCAGCTCGAAGGCCGCGTCCCGACCCTCCGCCGGCAGGCCCTGGGCGCCGTACCACAGCTCGCACCAATCCTCGGACGGGGCCTCGGAGACGACCACCCGTCCGTCACGCTCGGCCGGGGCCACCGATCGCAAGTTCCGCAAAGGGCAGCGGAACCAGGTGCCGTCCTCGCCGTCCTCGTGGGCGTAGCCACGCCGCTGCAGCTGATCGGCGAGCGAGGCGTGCCGATCGCCTTCGGCCAGCTGGAAGCGGGCCGGCAGCCCACGCCGACGGTAGAAGCCCTCGGCTTCGGCGATGCGCTCACCCACCGGTGGTGCATCCGCACCGTCGCTCGAGCCGTCGCCGAGCACCGCCACGGAGTTGGCCATGGCGGTGAACCCATCGGCGGCGCGCAACACCCAGTTGCCCGAGCGGACCTGCTCCCGGCACCACGCCCGAGCGGCGAGCTCCTCGATGGCGGCGTCGTCGGTCGGGTTGCGGCGGGGCGGCGAGATGGTCACGACGCCAGCCAACGAGAGCGCGAAAGTCCAGGTCAAGCGACCGGGAAGTTTTGCTCATGGCCGTCAGTCTGCGGAGCCGTCGGTCGGCGCTGGCACCTTTGTGCCCCCCAGTCGGAGCGGCCGGCCTGCGGATCTCACCGCAGGCGCGAAGGGGCGAGCCGAACGCAGTCAGAAACCGCCCCCCGACCGCGTTGCGCGCGTATGGGCCAACCCGTCCTCACCTGGCCGGTCAGCCACCCAACGCGCTCACCCAACCACACTGTCTCGGCCACCGGCCAACGTCGCCGGCGGGCGGGCTTCGCTGTCACACCCCCCGTGGATGATGGCGCCATGAGATCAAGCCACCCCGCCGTCGGGGCCGCCAACCGGCTCGATCAGATCCGGCGGACCGACCCTGACCTTCGTCGCCACCTGCTCGCCGTGCGGACCTGGGCCCTGGCGAACGGCATGGCCGTCGACGTCGACGCCATGACCGCCGTCCTCGGCACCCTCGCCCGCGATGAACGCGAGGGCCTCGCCCCACAGCGATGGAGCAAGGCCCGCGTGTTCGACTTCGTCTGGGGCCGCTGTGTGCTCTGGTGCCTGCAACAGGGCACCCGGGTCCCGCCGGGGACACCGGAAGCCCTCGAGCAGTACTGGGCCCACCTCGCCGATCGCCGGACGTTCACGGCCGACAGCGATGAGCCCGCCGTGCTGGTGCGGGCGCTGCACGCCTGCGGCGGCCGGACCCCCGCCCGGCGCCGGAAGCGGCGTTCGACCGGCCCGCAAGCACAGGGCCCCGCATTGCGGGCATGATGGAACCCAATCGCATCAACGGATGCAGCCGGGGCGCACGGGCAGCGCGCCCTCTTCTCGAGTTGGGGGACGAATGGACCCGATCGACACGACGGCCGGCCAAGAGGGCTCAGCGGACGGCGGCGAGAGCTCCACCGCCGATGTGCCGGCGCTCGTCGATGCCGCCGCGGGCACGGTGGCGGGCACCGGGGAACCCACCACCCCTGACGAGCCGGCCGCTACCGACACGGCCCCCGCAGCAGAGCCCGTCACGCCCGACGAGAGCGCGGGAACCGACGAGCCGGCCGCAGCCGACCAACCCGCTCCGACCGAGGAAACCGCTCCGACCGAGGAACCGGCTCCGACCGAGGAACCCGCCGCAACCGAGGAACCCGCGGTAGAGGTCGGCGCAACCGCCGAGCCCACCGCCACCCCGGAAGGCGCAGCGGCACCGGCGGTCGAGCGCACGGCCACCGGCCTGCACAGCGGTCAGATCGTGGAGGGTCGGGTGGTGAGCGTGAGCGCGGACGAGGCCGTGCTCCAGCTGGGAGACGGGTCCACCGGCGTCATCAGCAAGCGCCATCTGACCGCCAACGGCCAGATGGACCCGACGGAGCTGCTCGCCGTCGGCGACGGCGTCGAAGCGGCCGTGCTCATCCGCGATGACCCGAAGGGTCGCATCGTGCTGTCGAGGGCGTGGGCGCTCAAGCAGCGGGCGTGGGAGCTGGTCGAGGCGGCCAAGGCGGAGCGGCGTCCACTGACCGGCCGCGTGACCGGACAGGTCAAGGGCGGCCTCGTGGTCGACGTGGGCACGCGCGCCTTCCTGCCCGCCTCCCAGGTCGACCTGCACCACGTCGAGGACCTGTCGAGCTTCGTCGGCCAGGACATCGAAGCGCTCGTCCAGGAGGCCGACCGCGCCAACGACAAGATCGTGCTGTCACGGCGGAACCTGCTGCGCAGCAGCCAGCGATCGAAGGCCAACGAGTTCGCCGCCACGTTGGCCGCCGGTCAGGTCCACCGCGGCCGGGTGTCGCTGCTCACCGACTTCGGCGCGTTCGTCGAGATCGGCGGCGTACGGGGGCTGGTCCACCTCTCGGAGCTCTCCTGGGCACGGGTGGAGCGCGCCGACGAGGTTGTCACCCCCGGCACGGAGGTGGAGGTGAAGGTCCTGGCGGTCAAGCCGGGCAAGAAGCTCAGCCTGTCCATCCGCGCCCTCACCCCCGACCCGCTGACCACGCTGGAGCCGGGCATGATCCTGCCCGGGGTGGTCACCCGCCTGGCCGACTTCGGTGCCTTCGTACGGGTGGGCGACGGTGCCGAGGGTCTCGTGCACGTCACCGAGCTGGCCGAGTACCGGGTGCACGCGCCCGAAGAGGTCGTCACACCGGGCGACGAGGTGCTGGTCAAGGTGCTGCGCATCGATCGCAAGCGTCGCCGGCTCGACCTGTCGGTCAACCAGGCGCTGCTCAGCTGAACCAAGCGTCCCCGCGCGGGGCCAGGCGAGGGGACCCGGTGCGGCTGCGCCGTCGGTCAGCTCGCGGTTCCCGGGCGGTGGTAGCGCCACGTGGTCGGGCAGCGGCGCGGTGTTCGCCACATCGGCCACCGGATCACCGGGGCGCAGGGCCATCGGTAGGACGCCGGCCCAGATCGGCGCGTCCATGTCCTCAGCGTCGTCCACCGGCGGGCCCGTGCGCACCTTGGCCGATGCTTCGTCCAAACCCAACGCCAGCACCGAGGTGGCGGCCACCTCCTTCGTCGTGTTGGGCCGCAGCCCCGCCAGGCGACCCGGCACGATGTGCTCGACGATGACGTCGAGCGCCCTGGCCTTCTCCGCCGGTTCGGTGACCTCCCGGGCGGTGCCGAACAGCACGACGGACCGGTAGTTGATCGAGTGGTGGAACGCCGAGCGGGCCAGCACCAGCCCATCGACCAGGGTGACGGCCAGCGAGGCGTCGAGCCCGCCCTTCAAGCTGCGCACCATGCCCGCGGCCGGCGAACCGTGGACGTAGACGGTGTCGCCATCGCGCCCGTAGGTGGTGGGGATCACCACCGGGCGCCCGTCACGACCGGCGAAGCCGAGGTGGCACACGAACCCCTCGTCGAGGATGGCGCAGACCTGCTCCCGCTCGTAGGCGGCCCGCTCCGGCAGCCGCCGCACCCGCTCCGGTCGCTGGGCGCCGGGGCACGGCCGGCGGCCGAGGTCGGCTCGCTCGCGCCGGGCGTTCGGTCGGCATCGCTCATCGGTCGCTCCTGGGACTCCAGCACGCAGCGTTTGTACCGCTACGAAAAGGACTATGATCTGGGACAGTATGGGCACAGCCTGGCTGCGAGGACAACCGCGAACCGCCCGCCAGCTGGTGGAGCTGGTCGAGCGCCATCACCGAGGGCGCGTTGCGACCCGGCGACCGGCTCCCACCGGTTCGCGAGCTCGCCGAGGACGCAGACCTGGCCGCCAACACGGTGGCCGCCGCCTACCGCACGCTCAACGGGCGGGGCGTCGTGGTCGGGCGGGGCCGGGCCGGCACGTTCGTGGCCGCCCGCCCGCCGCTGGCCACCGATGGGGGCCGAGCGGCCGGTGCGACCTCACGGTTGCCGGCCGACGCCCGCGACCTCTCCAGCGGCTCGCCGGACCCGGCGCTGCTGTGCCCGCTGCGCCCGGCCCTCGAGCGCATCGACACCGAGGCCGTCCTCTACGGCGCCGACGCCGTCGAGCCCGCCCTGCAGCCCTGGGCCCGTCGCTGGGCGATGCCACCGGGGCTCCCCGACGCGGACACGGTGCGCTGCGCCGTGGTCGGCGGCGCCCTCGACGGTGTGGAGCGGGTCCTGCTGAGCCACTGCCGGCCGGGTGACCGCATCGCCGTGGAGGACCCCGCCTACGCGGCCGTGCTCGATCTGGTGGCCGCCCTGGGCCTCGTCGCGTTGCCGGTGGCCGTCGACGCCGACGGCCCGCTCCCCCAGGCGCTGGAGGCCGCGCTGCGAGATGGCGCCGTGGCCGTCGTGGTCACACCTCGCGCCCAGAACCCCACCGGGGCCGTCCTCGGCGAGGCCCGCGGCGCCGCGCTGCGGGCCGTGCTGGCCGGGCACCCCGACGTGCTCATCGTCGAGGACGACCACGCCGGGCCCGTGGCCGGTGCGCCCCGGCGCACGCTCGTCACCGCCGATCGCGCCCGCTGGGCGAGCATCGCCTCGGTGGCCAAGTCGCTCGGACCGGACCTGCGCCTCGCCTTCCTCGCCGCCGACCCGGTCACGCTCGGGCGCGTCGAGGGCCGCCAGCAGCTCGGCACCGGGTGGGTCAGCCGCCTGCTGCAACGGGTCGTGCTGGCGCTGCTCGAGGACCCCGGCACCGAGGCGCGGTTGGCCCACGCGGCACGCACCTACGCCGCCCGCCGCGCCCGGTTGTGCGATGCCCTCGCCGAAGGCGGGGTGAACGCCATGGGTCGCTCCGGCATGAACGTGTGGATCCCGGTGGCCGCCGAGGCCGTCGTGCTGTCCGAGCTCGCCGGCCGCGGCTGGTGGGCCCGGGCCGGCGAGCCCTATCGCATGGCCAGCCCACCCGCCATCCGGGTCACCGTGGCGGACCTCGACGACCCGGCGCTCGACCGGCTGGCCGCCGACCTGCTGGCCGTGCTCGCCCCGGCGCCCACCGCCCGGGCGCGGCGGATCGGCTGACGCCGAGCGACGACCGGCCGGCGGCTAGGCTCCGCCCTGCGTGACCAGCGATTTCCCCTCCTGTCGAGCCCCCCGGCGCCCCGGCCGCCCCGCCCGGTGAGCGCGTGGAGCTGACCCTGCGCGGCGAGGGCCTCGTGCTGCGCCGGCCCAGCCCAGCCGACGCCGCCGCCATGGTCCAGGCGGTGCGCGAGTCCCAGCCGGAGATCGGCCGCTTCCTGGCCTGGGCCACCATCGACTACGGGCCGGCCGACGCCGACCAGTGGTGCAGCGTCGATGTGAACGACACCACCTCCCACCCGTTGCACGTCTTCGACGAGCACGGCCGCCTGTTGGGCGGCGTCGGGCTGCACAGCGCCGATGTGCGCAACGGCAAGGTGGAGCTCGGCTACTGGACCAGGGCCTCGGCCCGCGGTGCCGGCGTGGCGGTGCGCTCGGCCCGCCTGCTCATCCGCTGCGCCTTCGACGTGCTGGGCTACAGCCGCGTCGAGCTGCTCATCGCCACCGACAACGTCGCCTCCCAACGGGTGGCGGACAAGCTCGGCGCCACCTGCGAGGGGCGTCTGCGGGACCGTTTGCGGCTGCCGCACGGCCTGGTCGATGCCTACGTCTACTCGCTGATCAAGCGCCAAGGGCCGGGCTGAGCCGCACCGTCCGCAGCGCACGGTGGTTGCCGACCCCCACCATCGTGTGTCACGCTTTTGCAACCATGAGCGGCCTCACCAGCCCTGCGAGGCGCACCCGTGCACCCCGCAGGCACCTGCACCGGACGCTGACCACCGTTTTGACGTTCGTCGCCCTCCTGCTGGGCCGCGCCGCCTTCGGCCCGGTCGGCGCCCAGGACATCGAGAGCGCCCAAGCCGAGGCCGATCGCCTCGCCGCCGAACTGGGCACCGCTCGGGAGCGCCTCATCGAGCTGGCCGAGCAGCACAACCGCGCCATTGCCGACCTCGACGCCGCCCAGGCCCAGGTCGACGCCAACCAGACCTCGCTGCAGGAGCACGAGCAGGCCCTGCAGGTCGCCCAGAAGCAGCTGCAGGACTACGCCGTCGCCGCCTACGTGTCAGGCGGCTCGCTACGGGACCTCGACGGCTTCTTCGGCGCCGACTCCACCACCGCCGACCGCCGCCTGAACTACCTCGAAGCCGCCGCCGGTGACGAGCAGGCGGTGTTCGACCAACTCGCCGCCGCCCACCAGCAGCTCGACCGCCAGCGCGAGCAGCTCGACCAGGCCGAACGGGTGGCCGCCGCCCAGATGGAGCGCGTCGAGCAGGCCCGCCGGGAGGCGACCGAGCTCGAGGCCACCACCGCCACGCTGCTGGAGCAGGCCAACGGCCGGCTGGCCGACCTCGTCGCCGAGGCCGAGGCCCGCCGGGCCGCGGAGGAGGCGGCGGCAGCCGAAGCGGCCCGCGCCGAGGCCGAAGCGGCCGCTGCCCAGGCCGCCCGGGCGGCCGCCGCCGCGCAGCCCGCCACGCTGGGCGCTGCCTCGGCACCGGCACCCACACCGGCCCCGGTCGCCTACACACCGCCGCCCGGCATCCGACCGGAGGCGGCCATCGCCCTCAGCGCGGCCATGAGCCAGCTCGGCGTGCCCTATGTGTGGGGCGGTTCGAGCCCCTCGCAGGGCTTCGACTGCTCGGGGCTCATGTACTGGGCCTACGCCCAGGCCGGCATCCGCATCTCCCGTCCCGCCGACTACCAGCGCGACGACGCCATCCGCATCAGCTACGAGGATCTCCAGCCCGGCGACCTCGTGTTCTACGGTGAACCGCCCAGCCATGTGGGCATGTACATCGGCAACGACGAGATCATCAACGCACCGCAGACGGGCGAGCTCGTGAGCATCAAGACGATGTGGTACTCGCGCAAACCGATGACCTACGGCCGCATCGGTGGCCAGGTCTTCCAGGCTCCCACAGCCAGCCGCTCGCAGGGTGTCGCAAACGATGCGGCGTCAAATCCATTCGCGGCAGCGAAGATCTCCGTCAACGGGCGGCGCCCAGGGTGAAAACAGCGTATTTCTCCGTAGCCTGACCCCACCTTTGCCATCGGCGCTCAGGTCTGGCCGGCGGGCGCCGATACAACTGCGGTCGATACATCTGGAGGCAACACGACCATGCGACGCAACTTCCTGGCCCTGACCCTGGCGGGGCTGCTGGCCCTCGGCGCCTGCGGCGGAGACGATTCCAGCTCGGAGTCGGCATCGGGCGACAGCACCGAGGCGTCCGCCGACAGCGGCAGCTCCGGTGTGGGCTCCATCGAGGACGCCGAGAGCTGCGAGGAGCTCGTCGCCGCGGCCCAGCCCGTCTTCACCGAGGCGTTCCAGGAGCTGGTGGACAACGCCGGCGCCATGACCGCCGAGGACCTGGCCCAGGCCGGCACCGATCCGGAGAGCTCGAGCCTGATCGCCGACCTCACCGCCAAGCTCGAGCGCGATGGCGCCGCCATCGAGGAGAAGGCCTCCGAGCTGGACTGCAGCGAGGATGACGCCTCCAAGGCCCTGTGCGGCGCGGTGGACGCCATCGACACCAAGGGCAGCGCCCTGGCCGAGACCATGGTGAACGCCATGGCCGCGGAGTGCTGAGCAAGCTGATCAGCAAGGGGCCGGCGCGGCGGTTCTCGCCCGCCGGCCTCTTCGCGTCCGCCGTCACCCTGGCGGCCGGGCTGCTCGCCGGTGCCTGCGGCGGCGAGGCCTCGAGCCCCGCTCTGCTCAGCACCCTGCCCACCATCTCCGCCACCGTGGTGACCACCGACGTGGCCGCGGTGCAGGACTGCACCACCCTCGCCGGCTCCCTGGCCCCGATGTTCGCCGGGCTGGGAGACCTGTCGGCGGACGACGCCAACCGGCTCGACCCGGCGGTGATCCGCCAGATCGGCACCTACCTCGACGCGGTGGAGAACCGTCGCCTGGCCCTCGGCTGCGATGAGGCCGCGTGGGTGACCGACAGCTGCAAGGCGATGGCGGCCGCGGGCAGCGCGCTGGCCGAACGCTTCCTGTCCTCGCAGTGCGTGGCCGGACCGCGCCTGACCCCCGAGGCCGGCGGCCCCGGCACCACGGTCGACGGCACCACACCCGCCACGGCCACCGCCCCCGGGCGCTGAGCGGCGCTCATCACCCCACGGGCGCTCAGCGCCCCACGCCCAGCCCGAGGCGCAAGCCCAGGCGCAGCAGCCCGGCCACGCTCATCGCATCGCGGATGCGGCCGTCGGCGGCCATCGCCACCGCTTCGGCCAGCGGGAGCCGCCACAGCTCGAGGGCCTCGGTCTCCTCCGGGTCGGCGTTCTGCTGGGTGAGGCCCTCGGCCACGTACAGCCAGGCCCGCTCGTCGCTGGTGGAGTTGGACAGCTGCAGCTCGCCCAGCAGCAGCTCGTAGCGGGCGGCCACCAGACCGGTCTCCTCCCGCAGCTCGCGGCGGGCGCACTCCAGCAGCTCCTCACCCGCGGGGCAGCCGCCCTCGGGGATCTCCCACTCGTAGCGGTCGTGGGTGTAGCGGTACTGGCCCACCAGCCAGGTGTGTCCGTCGGTGTCGACCGGGATCACGCCGACGGCGCGGTTCTGGTACTCGACCACCCCGTAGATGCCCCGCCCACCCGACGGGTTGCGGACCTGGTCCTCCCGGACGTGGATCCACGGGTTGCGGTACACCGAGCGGCTCGACAGCGTCGTCCACGGGTTGTCGGCCCGGTGGGCGGGTTCAGCGGCCGGCGGCGGCGCGTCCGGGTGCCCGGGGTCGCGATCGTTCACCCGATCAGGATGGCGCTCAGGCCGGCGGCAGCGGCAGCTCGGCCCGCAGGATGGAGCGGCCGGAGTGGGTCGGCACGCCGTCGGCGGGCTCGATGCTGACATCGACCAGTCGGTACTGACGGATGTCGATGCCATCGGGCAGGTCGTAGGTGCCGTCGCCCTTGATCGCCCCGAGCGACACCATCCGCTCGAGGTTCGACTCGGGGTCGATCAACCACACCTCGACGTAGCTGCCTTCCGGGACCTGCTCGAACCGCTCGCTGACCTCGACCTGGTGGCCGCCGTCGTCGAGCAGCACCACCGTGGCCTGGCCCGACCCGTCGCCCTCGAGGGGCTGCAGGGCCACCTCGGCCACCACGTCGCGCTGGTCATCACCCCCGACCACCAGCGCCACCGCCACCAGGGCCGCAGCCGCCGCCACCACCGGCACCATCCAGCGCAGGGGGTTGGCCCGCCGGCGCGGTGCCAACGGGATGACCGGCGCCTCGGCACCGGGCGTGCCGGCAGGACGAACGGCGGCCCGCGAACGGCAGCGCCGCGCAGATCGAGCGAATCGACAGAATCGAGCGAATCGACCCGATCCTCCCCGGCCGTGACGGCACATCACCGGCGTCGGCGAGGCCCAACTCGGCGGCGATCGCGTGCCACAGGTGCGGCGGCGGATCCGCCGGCGGGGCGAGGTCATCGGGCTCGTCGCGCAGGTCGGCGGCGGCCCGCCCGATGCGCCCGAGCAGGCCGGGGTCGAAGCCGATGTCGCCGGCGCCGTCGTGGCCGTCCGGCGCGGGCGACCCGACGCCGTCGCCCGCCGGGCGCAGGGCCCGCAACAACGCGCCGTCAGGGTCGATCGGCAGCATCGAAGCCCTCCAGGTGGCGCCGCAGCCGCTCCAGGCCGCGACGGATGTCGCTCTTTACCGTACCGAGCGGTACACCCGTTCGCTCGGCGATCTCCTGATGGGTCAGGTCGGAGTAGAACGCCAGCTCGAGCACCGCCCGGGGGCGGGCCTCCAGCTGACGCAGGGCGTCGGCCACCAGGAGCTTCTCCGCGATGCGCTCCGGCGCGGGCAGCTCGCCGCTGCGATCGTCGACCAGGCGGTCGAGGCGCTCGGCGGCGTCACCGCCATCGTGCACCCCCGCCCTCCGGGCGCTGCGGCGCAGGTGGTCGATCGCCTTGAACCGGGCGATGCCCACCAGCCAGCCGGCCAGCGAGCCCGACTCCGGGCGGTAGCGGGCGGCGCTGCGCCAGGCCGCCACCCACACCTCCTGGCTGACATCGGCGGCGTGGGCGTCACCGACCACCCGGCGGCACAGGTTGTAGACGAGCGCGCTGTGGGCCTCGTACACCGCCCGGACGACATCGGCGTCGCCGGCGGCGAAGCGCCGCTCCAGATCGACCGCATCCGCCGCGGCCGGCGGCGGGCTCACGTGACCACCCACCGTCGATCGGACGCCGACCGGGGCGGGACGGAGGGCGGCATCGGGGTGCGGCGCAGCATCAGGGTGCACGCCGGCACGGCGAGCGGGGACGAGCAGCGCCGCGCCGCGCCCTCCCACCGGCGCAAGGGGCCTCGCCGGGCCCGGCAACGTTGCTCGTGCGTCCACCGCCCATTCATTCGCAGCACCCACGGCTGCTGGATGCAGCCGTTCTCAACCGCTCGCATCGCCCCGATCAGCCCGCCACCGAGATGGTGAAGCTGACCGGCTGCTCATCCAGCGAGGCGGTCACCGCCTGGGCCTCGTCGCTGAAGCGCAGCTCGGTGGCGAGCACCGCGTCGGCGACCGTCGCCCGGTGGGTGTCCACGGCCGCCTGCACCACCGCCGGGAGCTGCACGACGAGGCTGATGCGGTCGGTCACGGCCAGATCGGCGTCCTTGCGGGCCTGTTGCACCAGCCGGATCAGATCGCGGGCGACACCTTCCGAGCGCAGCTCGTCGGTCACCTCCACGTCGAGGTTGACCACCGCGTCGTTGCCTCGCAGGGCGGCGGTGGCGGCACCGTCGGGCGCGGTCAGGGCCAGCTCGAACTCGCCGGGCTGCAGCACGTGCCCGGCCACGGCGACCGTGCCGTCGTCGTTGGCCGCCCACTGCCCGTCCTTGGCCGCCCGGATGACCTTCTGCACGTCGCCACCGAGCTTGGGGCCCAGCACCCGGCCGTTGGGGCGCAGCACGAACTGCCCGAAGGCGGCGAGATCGTCGGAGAAGGCGACCTCCTTGACGTTGAGCTCGTCGGCGATCAGGGCGCGGTAGCCCTCGAGCTCGGCGGTGTCTCGCCCGGCCACGGTGAGGCGGGCCAGCGGCAGGCGGACCCGCAGGTTGCGGGCCTCGCGCAGCGACAGCGCGGCCGAGCACACCTCCCGCACCCGGTCCATGCTGCGCACCAGCGCGTCGTCGTGCGGCAGGTCGTCCGCCGCCGGCCAGTCGGTCAGGTGCACCGAGTCCTCGCCGGTGAGACCCCGGTAGACCTCCTCGGACAGGAACGGCAGCAGCGGGGCGGCCACCCGGGTGAGCGTGTGCAGCACCGTGTAGAGCGTGTCGAACGCGTCGCGGTCCACCTCGGCCCCGGCGCCGCCCCAGAAGCGCTCCCGGGAGCGGCGGATGTACCAGTTGTTGAGGGCATCGAGGAAGGCGGCGATCTCGCCGCAGGCACCGGCCAGGTCGTAGTCGTCGAGGCGGCGGGTCACGCCGGTGACCAGCGCCCGGGTCTTGGCCAGCGCGTAGCGGTCGAGGAGGTGCTCGGAGTCGGTGCGCCAGACCGCCCGGTATCCCTCGACGTTGGCGTAGAGGGTGAAGAAGTACCAGGCGTTCCAGATCGGGTTCAGCACCAGGCGGACGACCTCGGAGATGCCGGCGCCCTCGCGGTCGATGCGCAGGTCGAGGCCGCGCAGGATGGGCGAGGCCACGAGGAACCACCGCAGCGCATCGGAGCCGATGGTCTCGAACACCTCCTCCGGGTCGGGGTAGTTGCGCAGCCGCTTGGACAGCTTGCGGCCGTCCTCGTCGAGCACCACGCCGTGGCAGATGCAGTTCTGGAACGCGGGCCGGTCGAACAGCGCCACCGACAGCACGTGCATCGTGTAGAACCAGCCGCGGGTCTGGGCGATGTACTCGACGATGAAATCCGCCGTGTGCGCCTCCACCCACTCCTTGTTCTCGAAGGGGTAGTGCGACTGGGCGAAGGGCATCGAGCCCGACTCGAACCAGCAGTCGAGCACCTCGGGCACGCGCCGCATCATCGAGCGGCCGGTCGGGTCGTCGGGGTTGGGCCGCACCAGCTCGTCGATGAACGGCCGGTGCAGATCGGTGACCTTCACCCCGAAGTCGCGCTCGAGCTCGGCGATGGAGCCGTAGACGTCGATGCGGGGGTGCTCGGGATCGTCGCTGCGCCACACCGGGATCGGCGCGCCCCAGAAGCGGTTGCGCGAGATCGACCAGTCGCGCGCCCCTTCGAGCCACTTGCCGAAGGCGCCGTCGCGCACGTGGCCGGGGATCCAGTTGATCTCCTGGTTCAGCTCGACCAACCGGTCACGGAAGGCGGTGACCTCCACGTACCAGCTCGACAGCGCCCGGTAGATGATCGGCGTGTCGGTCCGCCAGCAGTGGGGGTAGTTGTGGGTGTAGCTGTCGGCCCGCACCAGCTTGCCCTCTTCGCGCAGGCGGCGGGTGATGGGCGTGTTCGTCTCGAACACGTTCATGCCGGCGTAGTCGGGCACCTCGTCGGTGAAGCGGCCCTCGTCGTCGACCGGCACGACCAGCTCGATGCCGTTGGCCTCACAGAGCCGCTGGTCGTCCTCACCGAAGCCGGGGGCGATGTGCACCACACCCACACCCTCGCTGGTGTCCACGAAGTCGCCGGCGAGGATGCGGAACGCGCCGTCGGCCTTGCGCTCGGCGAAGTACGGGAACAGCGGGCTGTAGGTACGACCCACCAGCTCGGCGCCCTTGACCGTACCCACCAGTACGGCGTCGCGCAGCTCCTTCTCGTACTTGGGGACGGTGGCCTCGCCGAGCACGTAGTGGGTGCCGTCCCCTTCGCGGTAGATCGCGTAGTCGAGCTCGGGCCCGACGGCCAGGGCGAGGTGCGACGGCAGCGTCCACGGCGTGGTGGTCCACGCCAGGATCTTCATCACGCCCGGGTCCTCCGGCCGCGGGTCGAGCGTGAACAGCACCGTGACCGCCGGGTCCTGGCGGGGGCGGGTGGCGTCGTCGAGGCGGATCTCGAAGTTCGACAGCGGCGTCTGCGCCCCCCACGAGTAGGGCATCACCCGGTACGCCTCGTATACCAGGCCCTTGTCGTAGAGCTGCTTGAACGCCCACATGACGCTCTCCATGTAGGAGAGGTCCATCGTCTTGTAGTCGTCGTCGAAGTCGACCCAGCGGGCCTGGCGGGTGACGTAGTTCCGCCACTGCTCGGTGTAGCGCAGGACCGACGTGCGGCAGTGGTCGTTGAAGTTCTGGATGCCGAAGTCGATGATGTTGCGCCGCCCGGAGACGCCGAGCTCCTTCTCCGACTCCATCTCGGCCGGCAGGCCGTGGCAGTCCCAGCCGAAGCGGCGCTCCACCCGGCGGCCGCGCATCGTCTGGTAGCGCGGCACCACATCCTTCACGTAGCCGGTCAGCAGGTGGCCGTAGTGGGGCAGGCCGTTGGCGAACGGCGGGCCGTCGAAGAACAGGTACTCGTCATCGGCCGGGCGCTGCTCGACCGAGCGCTCGAAGGTCTGCTCGTGCTGCCAGCGGGCCAGCAGGGCGCGCTCGATGGCGGGGTAGTCGGCGCGGACGGGGACCTGCGGGTACGGCGTGCTGGCGGAGTCTGACGGCGCGTTCATAAGCCGTTTCAGCGTACTGCGGGACCCCTCGTCGACAGTAGCGACCTGCCGCCGCCCCGCAGCCGCGGGGGTTCAGTCGGCCAGCAGGCCCACCGGGCAGCTCACCCCGGTGCCGCCCAGGCCGCAGTAGCCGTTGGGCACCTTGTGCAGGTACTGCTGGTGGTAGTCCTCGGCGTAGAAGAACGTGGGGGCCTCGAGGATCTCGGTGGTGATCGGGCCGTAACCGGCCTGGGCCAGGCGGGTGCCGAACACCTCCGCCGAGCGCTTGGCCGCCTCGAGCTGCGCGTCGCTGGTGGTGTAGATGCCGGAGCGGTACTGCGTGCCCACGTCGTTGCCCTGGCGCATGCCCTGCGTCGGGTCGTGGCCCTCCCAGAACACCGCCAGCAGCTGCTCGAAGCTGACCTTGGCCGGGTCGTAGGCCACCAGCACGGTCTCGCTGTGGCCGGTGCGGCCCGAGCACACCTCTTCGTAACCGGGGTTGGGGGTGTAGCCGGCCTGGTAGCCCACGGCGGTGCTGTACACGCCCGGCGTCTGCCAGAACTTGCGCTCGGCGCCCCAGAAGCAGCCCATCCCGAAGTAGGCCACCTCGATGCCGTCGGGGAACGGCGGGGTCATCGGCGTGCCGAGGACCTGGTGCCGGGCGGCCACCGGCATCTGCACGGAGCGGCCGGGCAGGGCCTCCTCCGGTGCGGGCATCTGCAACTTGGCTCCGAACCAACCCATGGCGGCGTCCTTTCACCCGTGAGATCGCCATCACACTACCGATCGCCGGCGGCGTGGCCCGGCGCGGCGACGGTGACGCTGCGGCGGGTTCTAGCGCCGTCAGCCTCGTCACGATCGCATGACGACGGTAATCTTCCCGTCACAACCACTTCGCCCGGCGGCGGCCGGGACCTTCAGCCGAGCCGGGAGGCTGTCCGTGCACCGTGCCACCACCAACCGTCGCCGCGCCCTGCTGCTGGCCGCGTCCCTCGGCACCACCGCCGCGCTGGGCGGCACCATGACCCCGGCGCCGGACGTGGGGGCGGCCGTGCCCTACGCGCCCCGCCCGGCCTGGAACGAGGTCCAGTCCTGGGGCATCAACAACGCGGCCTTCGACGCCAGCGGCATCGCCCAGATCCGCGGTTCGGTGCGCGACATGGTGATCATCGGCCGCCACAACAGCAACACCGGCCGGGAGTGGACCCGCGACGAGATCGAGGCCGGCAAGCTCTCCAAGTGGCTGCTGGCGTACATGAGCGTGGGCGAGGCGCAGAAGAGCGAGTGGTACTGGCAGCCGTCCTACAACGCGAACCCCCCGGCGTGGGCGGTGGGCACCAACCCCTGGTGGAGCAACAACGTCTACGCCGAGCTGTGGAACAGCGAGTGGCACTCGCTGTTGCACCAGACGCTCGATCGCATCATCGACCAAGGCTTCGACGGTGCCTTCCTCGACGTGGTGGACTCGTACTGGTACCCCGGTTACCCCGGCGGGCCGGACTGGCGCCAGAAGCTGGAGGCGGCCATCACCGTGTGCTCGCTGGCGCAGCACGCCAAGGCCCGCAACCCCGAGTTCAAGCTGGTCGTCAACAACGCGCTCGACCTGTTCTGGATGGACATCTCGACCTCACCGGAGGGGTGGGCTACCGGTTGCGACCAGCCGTACATGAACTACATCGACGGCACCGTCATCGAGGGGCTGTGGTGGTTCGACGGCAACACCCCCCGCGACGACTTCTACCGCAACCAGAAGATCGGCGAGCTGGCCTACCACCAGGCGGCCGGCAAGCCGATCTTCGCCCTCGACTACGCCCCCTGGTGGGACGCCCCCCGGGTGGACGCCGCCGCCCGTTCGCTCGGCTACCTGCCCTACGTCACCGTGTACGGCCGGGAGAACCCGCTGCCGAGCTGAGCCCGGCGCCGCCGGCCGGGGCCGGGGGGCGGGCTCAGGCCGGTCGGGTGAAGCGGGCCCGATCGGCCTCCACCACCGGCCGCAGCGAGCAGCCCTCGACGTGGTCGTTGACCATGCCCATGGCCTGCATGAGCGCGTACATCGTGGTCGGGCCGACGAAACGCCAGCCCCGCTTGCGCAACGCCTTGGACATGGCCTCCGACGCCGGGGTCTTGGCCATGGTCAGCAGCGTGGCGTGATCGCACACGTCGGGCCGCTGCGACGCCGGTGGTTCGAAGGACCACAGGAACGCGGCCAGCGACCCCGCCTCCTCGATGAGCTCGAGCGCCCGCCCGGCGTTGGAGATGGCCGCCTCGATCTTGCCGCGGTGGCGCACGATGCCGGCGTCGCCGAGCAGCCGCTCCACATCAGCCGGGCCGAAGCGGGCGACCGTGGCCGGGTCGAAACCGGCGAAGGCGGCCCGGAAGTTGTCCCGCTTGCGCAGGATCGTCAGCCACGACAGGCCGGCTTGGAAGCCCTCGAGGCACAGCTTCTCGAACAGGCGCACGTCGTCGCCGACGGGGCGGCCCCACTCGTCGTCGTGGTAGCGGCAGTAGGCGTCATCCGCGCCCGGCCACCAGCAGCTGACCGTGCCGTCGGGCCGCCGCATGAGCCCGGAGGGCAGCTCCTCGATCCGGTCGGCCGGTGCCACCGTCAGGCCCCCACCATCGCCGCACCGACCACCAGGGACCGGAGCTTCTCCCACACCACCTCGGCGGCCACGTCGCCGTAACCGGCGAACGTGGCGAAGCCGCAGTCGGTGCCGGCCTGCACCCGTTCCCGGTCGCCCACCACATCGAGGACGCGCCGCAGCCGGTCGGCCACCACCTCGGGGTGCTCCACGTAGTTGTGGGTGGTCTCGATCACCCCGGCGACCACGCCCATGGCCCGCTCGCCGCCCGACGGCAGCTGCGACAGCAGCCGGTACTCGTGGGCGTGGCGGGGGTTGGCGAACGGCAGCACCAGCCAGCCGACCTCCGCCTCCAGCAGCGCCGGCAGGATGTCCTGCAGGGCGACGTCGAGGTGGTGCGGCCCGTCGTAGTTGCCCCAGCACACGTGCAGCCGCAGCCGGGACCGGTCCAGTCCGGCCACCGATCGGTTGATGGCGGCCACCACCCGCCCCACGAAGGCCAGGAACTCCGGCAGCGGCCGGTCGGCGTAGCGGGTGTGGCGCTCCATGGCCAGGTCCGGCGCATCGATCTGCAGCACGTGGCCGGCCTCCACGCTGCGCCGGTACTCGGGCGGCATCGCCTCGGCCACGGCGTCGATGTAGGCGCCGTCGTCGGAGTAGTGGCGGTTGTCCATGGCCGCCGCCACGATGCCGGGCGAGGCGGCGGTGACGAACGTCTTCTGTGGCCGGTGCAGCCCCCTGCGGTGGCCGCCGCCAGCGCGGCGGCAGAAGGCGTCGAGCTCGTCCTGCAGCGGGCCGGGACCACGATGGGTCACCAGGGCGCAGCACGACGGCGCCCACATGGCCGACACCCGGTCCTCGCCGGAGGACTGCGCCCGCTTGAGCGCCACGTAGGTGGGGAACGCCAGCCGATCGGCCATCAACGGGCGGTGGCTGGGCTCACCGTCGAACCCGGAGAGCCGATCGCGCACGTAGGTGAAGAAGCTCTCGCGGGGAGCCTCACCGTTGTCGATGACGTGCAGGCCCGTCGTCAGCTGGGCGGCGACCACGTCATCGGTGGCGCTGCGCACCGGCTCGACGAGCGCCGCTCGTCCACCGCCTCGCCGCGGCTGCGGGCGGCGAAGAGCCGATCGAGCTCGGGCGGCCTCGGCGAGGCTGCCGGCGTGGGTGGTCAACACCGTACCGACCGGCATGGCGCGCCCGCCCGCCGGGCTGGTGTCATCGTTCGTACCGAGCGGCATGGTCTCAACTCCCCGACGGAGACCGGTGCGGGCGCAACCGGTGCGGCTGCGCCCGACGGGTCATCAGTAGATCTTGCCCGAGGACGCCGAACCGCCGCCCTCGTTGGCCACCTTCACGTCGTTGCGCATCCCGGCGCCCAACGCCTGCAGGTCGCTGGAGACGGTGATCATGCGGAACCCGTTGCCCACCCGCTTGGCGGCCAGCGACGAGATCGAGTGGATGCCGGGGGTGACCCCGTGGCGGTTGCAGGAGGCGACGATCTGCTCGATCGCCTCGTCGAACACGGTGCCGGGGTTGTCGACCCCCGGCGGCAGGCCGTAGGTGATGGAGAGATCGGCGGGACCGACGTAGGCGGCGTCGACGCCGGGCACCGACAGGATGTCGTCCACGTGCTCGACCGCCTGGCGGGTCTCGATCATCGGGATGCAGGCGATCTCGTCGTTGGCGGTGGCGAAGTAGTCCGCCCCGAACGCCATACCGGCCCGGACGGGACCGAAGCTGCGGGCGCCGGCCGGGGCGTAACGGCACGAGGCCACCGCCAGCTCGGCCTCGGCGCGGGAGTTCACCATGGGGATGACCACACCCAGGGCGCCGGCGTCGAGCACCCGGCCGATGATGCCCGGCTCCAGCCAGGGCACGCGCACGATCGGCGTGGAGTCCGCCCCCCGCATGGCGGCGAGCATGGCCACCGTCGATTCGTAGTCGGCCGTACCGTGCTGCATGTCGACGCAGACGTAATCGAAGCCGGCGAGGGCGACCGTCTCCGCCACCATCGGGCTGGCCAGCGACAGCCAGGCACCGTAGGTCGGCTGGCCGGCCTTCCACTTTTCCTTGAGTCGGTTCTTCACGGGCGGGACGCTACTGGTCGACACGCCACCCGATCACCTCTCCCGGCCCGGTCGACCACCGCCCCGGCCGCGTGGGCTCCTAGCCTGCGGGCGATGAACTGGTTGCGGCGGCTGCTCGGGGCCGACGATCCCGCCGGTGCCGGCCCCGCCGCCGTCCGGGAGCGGGTCACCGGCCGTCCCCCGTCGGGGAACGGCGCGTCGTCGCTGCACCTGTTCTGGTCGCTGCCCGGCGAGTGGGCGGCGGCCGAGGTCACCCTGGAGGTCATCCAGCCGCCGCGGGTGCAGGAGCTGTACTTCTGGGCCTTGCAGGCCAACTTCACCGACGGGTCCCGGCCCTACGGCGGCGCGCACCTCGGCCTGCAGTGGCACCCGTCCTACCCCGGCGGCACCGCGGTCAACTGGGGCGGCTACCGCCACGGCGGCGGCGAGCTCGACGGCAGCACGTCCGCCCTGCCGGGGTCGCTGGGCAACCCCCACACCCGGGACTACCCGTGGTCGCCGGCGGTCCCCTACCGGCTGCGCATCGACCGCAGCCCCGACCGCCCCGGCAGCTGGCGGGGTTCGCTGTTCGACCCCCGCGCCGGGCGGGCGGTGGTCGTCCGCGAGCTGCACGCCGGGGGCACGCACCTGACGTCGCTGATGATGTGGTCGGAGGTGTTCGCCCGCTGCGACGACCCGCCCGCCGCGGTCCGCTGGTCGGACCCGGTCGCCTTCGACGACGCCGGTCGGCCGACCCAGCCGCCATCGGTCTCGGTGAACTACCAGCGCCACGCCGACGGCGGGTGCAGCAACACCACCGCGTTCCTCGACGGCGTCGGGGTGTGCCAGCGCACCGGCTGCGAGCGCACCACGCCCCAGGGCGCCACCCTCGCCGTCCCCCACCCGCTCAGGTGAGCTCGGCGGGCACCGGCGCCTCGAGGACCAGCTCGGCGCCGGTGACGGGGTGCGGCAGCGACAGCGCCCTGGCGTGCAACAGCACCCGGGCAGCCGGCGGGCCGCCGTAGAGCACGTCGCCGACGAGCGGTAGCCCGGCCCCGGCGGCGTGCACCCGGATCTGGTGGCTGCGACCGGTGTGCGGCTCCGCCTGCAGCAGCACCCGCCGGCCCGGGCGCCGCTCGAGCAGCGTGAACGTGGTCTCCGCCCGATCACCGCCCGAGCGGACCGGGCCGTAGCGGGCGCGCTCCCGCCGGTCGCTGGTGCGGCCGAGGTGGTTGCGCACCGTCCAGCGCTCCCCGATCCGGCGCGATGGCCGTCCGGCGTCGGCGGCCACCGCCAGGTACACCTTGCGCGCCTCCCGCTCGGCGAAGGATCGGGCCAGGCCGGCGTTGGCGTCGCGTTCAGGTGCTGAAGACCACCACGCCGCTGGTGTCCACGTCGAGCCGGTGGTGGACGCCGACGTAGGGGCGCGTCCGGCGGCGCCGCCTCGCCCCCACGGGCGGCCAGCATGGCCTGCACGGCGCCGACGAGGTGCGGGCGGGCCGGGTCGATGGTGGCGTGGGTGGGCAAGCCGGCCGGCTTGTCGATGGCCAGCAGCCAGCCATCCTCGTAGAGCACCCGGGCGGCCAGGGTGTCGGGATCGGGCGCGGCCGGGGCGACCGGCGCCGGCCGATCCCCACCCGTCCCGGCGGCCGGCAGCCGGCAGGCGACCCGGGCGCCGGCAGCGACCACCGCCGACGGCCGGCGCTCGACCCGGCCGTCGACCGTGACCGCACCGCGCACGACGAGGCGCTGCACCGCGGCGCGCGTCGGCGCCGCCGCGCCGCCTTCATCCCCGGAGCCGGTCAACAGCGCGTGCAACGCCCGGTCGAGGCGGCGCCCGGCCAGCGCGGGCTCGATCACGAAGGTCCGCCGGGCCACCGGGTGGGTCATCGTCGGTGCAGGCTAGGACGCGGTGCGGAGCCGGCGAAGACCGCCGCCGGGCCAGGTCCTGCGACCGCGGCACCATCGGGCCGGCACTTCCGTAGGCTGCACGCCCGTGGACGTGACCTCGTTCAACCTGCTGTTCGCGCTACTGGCGCTGGCGGCGATGGCCGGTGCGCTCGTCGGGGTCCTGACGTTGGCGGTGCCGGCGGCTCCGCTGCGCAACCTGCGCCTCGACATCGCCGCCACCGCCCCGTGGTTCGCGTTCGCCATCGCCGCCGTCGCCACCGCCGGCAGCCTGTACTACTCGGAGGTGGCGGGGTTCACGCCCTGCAAGCTGTGCTGGTTCCAGCGGATCTGCATGTACCCCCAGGCGCTGGTGCTCGGCATCGCCGCCGTGCGCCGCGACCGGTCGGCCTGGCAGTACGCGCTGCCGCTGTCGGTGCTGGGGGCGGGCATCTCGATCTACCACTACCAACTGCAGCGGTTCCCGGCCCAGACCTCGGGGTTCTGCACGCTCGAAGCGCCGTGCACCGCCAAGGAGGTCGACCAGTTCGGCTTCGTCACCATCCCGTTCATGGCGTTGAGCGGGTTCCTGCTCATCAGCGTGCTGCTGCTCGTCGGCCGCACCCGACCGGCCCAGGAGGACCTCGTCCCGTGAGCTTCCAACCGTCCCAACCGCAGCGCAGGCCGCGCAGCTCGCTCGTGCTGGCGGTGGTGTCCACCGTGGTGGTCGCCATCGTCGCCGTCGTCCTGCTCTCCCGCCGCGGCGACGACGGCGACACCTCGGCCACCTCCACCACCGTCGCCGCCGACCCCTCCACCACCGCCGCCACCGCGCCGGCGATCACCCCGAGCTCGCTGCCGCCGATCTCCAACGGCGGCCCCGAGGCGGTGACCGCCCCGGTGACCGTCTCCGGCGCGGCGCTGCCGGCGCTGCCGGCCTCGGGTGCCGATCCGGCCGTGGGCCGGGCGATGCCGACCTTCACCGGCGCACGGGTCACCGACTCGGCGCCGCTGGCCATCACCGATGACGGCCGCCCGAAGGTGATCATGTTCGTGGCCCACTGGTGCGAGCACTGCCAGAAGGAGGTGCCCCGCCTGACGCAGTACTTCGCCGCCAACGGGATGCCGCAGACGGTCGACGTCTACGCCGTCTCCACCGGGGTGCTGCCCCAGCAGGGCAACTTCCCGCCGGCGCCGTGGCTGAAGCGGGAGAACTGGCCCGTGCCGACGCTGGCCGACGACGACAAGAACGCCGCGCTGACGGCGGCCGGGCTGGCGTCGTTCCCGGGCTACGTGGCGGTGGGGGCGGACGGCACGGTCAAGCTGCGGGCGGCCGGGGAGCTGACCACCGAGCAGTTCGAGACCGTTCTGGCGGCCGCCGAGGCCTGAGGTGTTGACTGCCCGGTCATGACCGAGCCCGCGTTCGCCACCGACGCCGTCCCCGCGGCCACCGTCCTGCTGCTGCGCGACGGCGCCGACGGTCTCGAGGTGCTGATGGTGCGCCGCAACGCCTCGCTGGCCTTCGCCGGTGGCGCCTGGGTGTTCCCCGGTGGGCGGGTGGACCCGGGCGACGTTGACCCGGCGCACCCCGATGACGAGATCGCCACCGCCCGGCGGGCCGCCGCCCGGGAGGCGCAGGAGGAGGCCGGCCTCGCCCTGGACCCCGCCTCGCTGGTGGTGCTGTCGCGCTGGTGCCCACCTCCCCAGGCGCCCAAGCGGTTCAACACCTGGTTCTTCGTGGGGGCGGCCACCGGCGAGGACGTGACCATCGACAACGGCGAGATCCACGAACACGAGTGGATCCGGCCGGCGGAGGCCATGCGGCGCCGGCGCGCCGGCGAGATCGAGATGATCCCGCCCACCTGGGTCACGCTGTTGAGCCTGGCCGGGTTCACCTCGACCGGTGACGCGCTGGAGCGGATCCGCAGCCGGCAGCCCGACGTGTTCGTCACCCGGATGGTCCGCCACGACGACGGCCGCCAGGCGTTGCTGTGGGCGGGCGATGCCGGCCACCTGAGCGGCGAGCTCGATGCGACGGGCACCCGCCACCGCCTGTGGATGGACGGCGACGACTGGCGCTACGAGCGCGACTTCGACCGACCGGGTGACGCCGCCGGGGCCTGAGCGCCGGCTCAACCCAGCCCGGCGGCGACCACCAGCGCCACCACCTCGGAGGTGACGATGGCGGCGCCCAGCACGTCGCCGGTGTAGCCACCCAGCCGGCGCCGGGCGAGCGCCGCCACCGCCGCCGCACCCAACCACCCCGCCACCACCGCGGCCAGGATCGACGCCGCCCGGGCGAGGGCCCAGCCCCCACCCGGCGCCGTCCAACCCCCGAGCACCGCGGTGCCGGACGCCAGCGCCGCCCCGACCACGGCGCCCACCGCGTGGGCGGACCGCCCCGCGTAGGAGCCACCGAGGCTCACCCCGGCCCTGGCGTAGGGCACGGTCGCGCCGATCGCCGCCGCCGCGCCGCGGGAGGCGGCGTAGAGGGCCATCAGCAGCACGGGGGAGGCTGGCATCGACGCCAGCGCGGTGGTGCGCAGCAGCAACGCCAACCCGACGACGACCGCACCGAACGCGCCGATGTCGGGGGTGCGCAGCACCGCCAGGCGCCGCTCGCGGTCCATGGGCGCCAGCAGCCCGTCGCCGCAGTCGGCCAGGCCGTCGAGGTGCAGCAGGCCGGTCAGGGCCGCGTCGAGCGCCACCACCACGGCGGCGGCCACGAGCGGCGGGAGCACCTGGGCCAGCGCCCACCAGGCGCCACCGATGATCGCCCCCAGCACCGCGCCGACCGCACCGTAGGCCCCGGCGGCACCCGGGTGGGGTGGCGCCGCCCCGCCCAGCACGGTGAGCAGGCCCCATGCCGCCCGCAGGGCGGCCACCGGCCGGCGGGGCCGACCACCGGTCACGGCAGCAGGTCCTCCCACGGCCCGAGGGCGACCGCCCGCCCGGCCACCACCAGCACCGTGCGGTCGGCCACGGCGGCGACGGCCTGGTTGAGCTCGCCCAGGGCGTCGCGGAAGCGCCGACCGACGGCGGTCTCCGGATGGACACCGAGGCCCACCTCGTCGCTCACGACCACCGTGTCGCCGGCCCTGGCCCGCAGCGCGTCGCACAGCTCCCCGGCGTCGACGGCGAAGTCGTGGTGGCCGGCCAGCCAGGTCCCGAGGGCATCGAGCAGGACGGTGCCCGGCGAGCGCGCCAGCGAGGGCACGAGCGCGGCCCCGGCCGCCTCGACGGTGCTCCAGCCGGACGGTCGGCGACGGCGGTGGGCGGCGATGCGCTCGGCCATGTCGGCATCGGCGGCCCAGCCCGTGGCCAGGTAGGTGACCCCGGTACCGGCGCGGGCGGCGGCAGTGGTGGCCCAGCGCTCGGCGAAGACCGACTTCCCCGATCGGGCACCGCCGAGCACCAGCACGAGCACCGCCGCACGCTATCCCCGCACCCGAAGCGAGGGGAAAGTGATGCTACAACCACGCAGGGTCAACATTCGCGGCGCATCGCCGACGGATCCTCGCCGGGACCAAGGGCCAGGGGTCACACCAGGCCCAACTGCCCTTGTGCTTGTGTTCACGATCGCATAGTTTGTCGCCACGAAGCGGAGGGCATGGTGACCAACGCCCCCGGAACCAAGGAGAAAGCCACCATGGCGAACGCGACAACGAAGTCCCGTCCCCTGGCCCAGCTGTGCACCTGCGGCCGCCAGGTCGTCCAATACGTCACCGCCCAGGGCTGGAAGTCGGCGCCGTACTGCGCCGATTGCGCCAAGCGCGAATCCAACCGCTGATCAAGACGTCAGGCCCGTTCCCCCCAACGGGCCGACGGTCCCTGGCTCGAGCGAACCCCCCTTTGCTCGCCAGGTGACGGCCACGCCGACCATCGTCCCCCCGGTGGTCGGCGTTCGGCGTTTTCGGGCGCACTGCGTTCCCGGCCCTCGGCGTTGGCCGCAATGCCTTGTGGCCGGCGCCCCACCCGATCGCGAAAGCGCAGGTAGTTCAACTCAGTGCCGAACGGACCGTCGGCGGGGTTGACTGGAGGCACGGCAGGCGGATCCCCCACCGGGACCGGTGCGGGCGGGTCCCAGCGGCGGTTGTCGACGGGTCCGGGCGATGCGCCCGGACCCGTCCTCGCGTCTTCGGGCCATGCGTCTTCGAGCCATGCGTTCTCGAGCCCCAGGGCAGCCCGTCGACGCCCCGAACCCCCTCCCCCCGGTGGAGGAACGAACGCTGGGCCGGATGACCCATCCAATCCGACCACCCTGGTCGGTTCCATGAGCACCGAAGGCAGGCGTCAACGGGCGGAGACGCCTCCTTCGACGGCGGATGCGGAGCGGCCCGGGAACCTGTCCCCCCGGGCCGCTCAGCCGCTTTCGGGCCCGGTTCGCGTTGCGGACCGGGCCCAGCCGCGCTCGGGTCGGCACCCGACGCACCGACCCCGGGGGATCAGCAGGCGGGCAGGTCGTCCAGGTAGCGCTCGATGACCGCCTCGAGTGACCCGTCGGCCGGCAGCCCCAGCGCGAGCGCCTGCCGGGCGTCCCAGCGAGCGGGCCACGACCCGACGATCGCCTGGATCGCCGGGTCGGGCCGCACCGCGATGGCCCCCAGGCGAAGGCCGCGGCGGGTGCCCACCGTCCGGGCAGCCGAGATCATCTGCTCGACGGTGACGCACAGCCCCGGCAGGTTGACCCCACGATCGGGCCCGAGTCGATCCGCCGGCACCCGCAGCAGGGCATCGAGCCCCGCCACCGCGGTGTGGGCACCGATGAGCACCAGCGTCACGCCCTCCTCGACCGGCACCACGCAGTCGACGCCGGCCAGGGGCTCGCGGAACACCCCACTGGCGAACGAGGACGCCGCCAGGTTGGGCCGCCCCGGCCGAACCGTGACCGTCGGCAGCCGGGCGATGCGCCCGTCGATCTCGCCCCGCCGCGTCGCTTCGTTGACGAGCAGCTCGAGCACCGCCTTGGTCATGCCGTAGGTGGACTGCGGCCGCGGCTTGGTCTCGTCGCCGGAGGGGCCCGGACCCCCGGCGAACACGGCCACGCTCGAGGCCACGAGCAACCGGCAGCCCGGCGCCCGGCCGGCACACGCCCGCAACAGCGCCCGGCCGCCGTCCACGTTGACCCGCCACGCCCGGTCGGGGTCGGCCTCGGCGTCGGCGGACACCACCGACGCCAGGTGGACGACGGCGTCGGCCCCGTCCACCAGGGCGTCGAGCTCCTCGGGTGGTCCGGTCAGATCGACCTCGGCCAGCTCGAGCCGGTCGTCCCCCCGCTCGGAGAGCAGCGCCGGCAGGGCGGTGCCCGGACGGTCGGCGATGATGACCCGTCGCGAGTCGGCCGGGTCCTGCGGGGTCCCGACCGCCTCGAGGAGGCGGATGGCCAGCCGGGCGCCGAGGAAGCCGGCTCCTCCGGTGATCACGGTGCGCATCGTCGGCACCGTAGCGGGCCGCGGGCACCGGGTCGGACGCCGTGGCGGACGCGGACGAGGGGCGGCCCGCAGACCGCCCCCTCGTCCGGGGTCATCCCGACCGTTCGGTGCCAAACGAAGGTGGGAGGGAGAGGTGCCGGCCCATCGCGGGCCGCACCGATGGGATCAGGCCGACAGCCGGCGGGCCCGCAGCAGCAGGGCGGCGCCGGCGGCGACGGTGCCGGCGCCGATGGCGGCCAGCAGGCCGGTGTGATCACCGGTGAACGGGAGGGTGGCGGGCGACACGATCACCGGCACCACCGACGTGGTCGTGCTGGGCACGGTGGGCGTGGTGGTCACGACGGTCACCGGCGTGCTGGTGGTGGGCGTGGGTTGGGTCGTCGCCGGCGTCTCCGGCTGGGTGGTCACCGGCGGGTCCTGCTGGAGCTCGAAGCCGACGCAACCGACGTGGACCAGGTTGAGCGGCCGCTGCCGGTCGGGCTGCTCGTCGATCGGGTGATCGTCGCCCTCCTCGTCGCCGCCGTCGTGGTCGCCGTAGCCGCCGTCGCCGCCCCAGCCGTTCCCGTCCTTGCCGTCCCAGCCGCCCTTGCCGTCCCAGCCGCCCTTGCCGCCGGACCGCTGGCCCTGCACGTCGAAGGAGGACTCGGAACCGGCCACCGCGGTGCCACCCGGGTAGATGGGCGTCGACGTGTCGCGGATGAGCACGAAGCGCACCGAGGTCGCCGTGCCGCTGAGCTCGACGTCCTCGAACCAGTCGACGACCTCGGCCACGTCGGTGTCGTCGGGCAGGTCCGTCGTCGGCCCGGGCAGGGCCCCCACCACGTTGCCGTCGGCGTCGAGGAACTCGGCCCACCACCGCTCCGACGGTTCCTGCTCCTCGACGGGAAGGTCCTTGCGGCCGGGGTACCCGTCGAAGGACGAGGTGGTGATGTCGTACCGGCCCGGCACCAGCGAGAACCCGAGCTCGAAGGTGCGAACGTCATAGCGGGGCACGTCGTACAGCTCGAAGCCCTGCATCCCGGGCACATCGAAGATCTGCGAGCCGGAACACGCGGCGTAGGTCGCCCCGGCGGTGCCGCCACCCAACCCGAACACGACACCGGCCAGGGCCGTGGTGCCCAGTCCCAGCGTCGTCAACCTCGCCCGGCGTGACCGCTTCCGCTCCATCATGTGGGTTCCTCTTCCGCCTCGCCCGAGGCCTCGACGATTCGATCGCCTCCCGCCGGAGGCCCGCTTTGGTCGACGTCATGGTGCGGAGGGCTCCCCCATGTGGAGAGGGGAAATTTCACCCAGATTCGGCAAAACCGCCCGCTTCGGCCCGCCCGGCGGGGGGCCGATCTGCTAACGGCGCTACGGCGAGGGGGTAGCGACCGGCGGCCGGGGCGGTCATCATGGTGCGGTGCGCCGGCACCCCGCTGCAGTCACCCCGGCGGGGGAGCGCGCCTGTGCATTGGCCGAGGCGCTCGCCGCCGAGTGGGCGCCCGGCGCCGGCGAACGGGACCGGCGGGCCCGCTTCGACCCGCACCTGCTCGACGGGGTCCGCCGGGGTGGCCTCGCCGGCTGTTGCGTGCCGGCCGACCTCGGCGGGCTCGGGGTGGACCAGCTGCGCGACGTGATGGCGGTGGTGCACCGACTGGCGGCCGCCGACGGCTCCCTGGCGCTGGTGGTGCACATGCACCTCAGCTCCAGCTGGAGCCTGGCCCGCGCCCGCGACGAGGCGCGCGCGCCGCTGCTGGCCGACATCGCCCGGGGACGGGCCTGGCTGTGTGCCGCGGTCACCGAGGCGGGCACCAACTTCTTCCACCCGCGGGCGACGCTGCAGGCCGCCGCCGGCGGCGGCTGGGTGCTCGACGGCACGAAGGTGTTCGCCACCGGCTCGCCGGCCGCCACCCACTTCTCGGTCAACGCCCGGGTCGTGGGCGGGGCGCACGACAACCGGCTGGCCCAGGCCATCGTCCCCGCCGAAACGGCCGGCATCACGGTGGTCGACGACTGGGACGGCCTCGGCATGCGGGCATCGGGCAGCGGGGTGGTCCGCTTCGAGCAGGTGTCGCTGCCGCCCGGCGCCCTGGTCAGCCCGGGCGGCCCCTACGGTGTGCTCAGCCCGGCGGCGCTGTGCGGCCGGGCGTTCGGCAACGTGGGCAACGTCACCGCCATGGCCGGCATCGCCACCGCCGCCTGCGAACTGGCGCTGCAGCGGGCCACCGGCGCCACGCGCGTCGGTGCGCAACCCCTGGCCGAACGGGCCACCGTGCGCCACGGCCTGGCCCAGCTGCTGACCGACCGGTTCGCCCTCGAGGCGGTCGTCGACGCGCTCGGCGCCCGTGCCGACGAGGTGGCCGGCGCCGCCGGAGCCGGCGCGCCGATCGATGAGCCCACCGCCCGGGCGTTCATGGCCGACTTCCAGACGGCGAAGCTGAACGTCAACCGGTTGAGCGAGGCGGTGGTCGATCGGGCCCTGTCGCTGGCCGGCGGCAGCGGGTACACCGGAGCCAGCCCGCTGTCCCGGCTGGTGCGCGACGTGCGGGCCGGACAGTTCATGCAACCGTTCTCCCCCCACGAGGCGCTCGGTTTCGTGGGGGCGGTGGCGGTGGGCGCCGAGCCGGATGTGGAGGCCTGACGGTGGGACGACGAGACGACCGTCGGGAGCTCGAGGTGGTGCCGGTGGAGCCGGTGCAACCGCCGCCCCCGACCGCGCCCCCGCTCGGCGTCCGTCCGGCGCCCGGCCCGGGGACCGGGCCGGCGGCCGGCTCCGGGCGCGCCGTGCCCGTCGGGGGAACGGCCGATCGACGGGGTCGGCGCCGGAGCAGCGGCAACGAGACCGACTGGTGGCGCTGGACGCTCGCCTTGGCGCTGGTGATCGCCGCCATCGCCGCGGTGATCGCCTTCGACCGCGACGTCGCCGAGCCACCGCGGTCGGCGCCGCCCACCACGGTGGCGCCGGCCGCCGCCCAGCAGCGCCCGCCGGTCAGCGAGGGCACCCTTCCCGTACCGCCCGGCATGTCAGGGATCCTCTATGCCCTCGGCGAGGACGAGAGCCTCATCGAGCTGGATCTGGCCAGCGGCCGGACCCGCCTCGCCGCCCTGCAGTTCGACGTGGCGCCGTGGTTCGTCAGCCAGGTGGTGGCGCTGCGCGACATCGTGCTGGTGGGCAACCGCCGCGAGGTGTTCTCGGTGGACCGGGCCACCATGACCGATCAGCAGCGGGTGGCCCAGGACCGCTGGATCGTCGCCCCGCCGAGCGGGGCCTGGGCCGCGCTGGTCCCGTTCGGGGCGGCCACCGGCGACATCGTCATCCTCGACGGCGCCGGCCAGGTGGTCGAAGGGCCGAGGTCGGTGCTGCCGTCGGGCGCCTCGGTGCAGGGCGCCACCGACGACGGCCTGGTGGTCGACTTCGCCGGCTCGCTGCAGCTCCTGCGACCCGACGGCGCGCCGGGCCCGAAGCTGGGCGATGGCCGCTACCTCGCCTCCGGCGGTGCCGCGGTGGCCCGGGTGACCTGCGCCCTCCAGCTCTGCAGCGTACTGAGCGGTACGGTGGCCGAGCCCGATGCCGTCGACCTGGGCCCGCAGGACGTGCTGGGCACGTGGACCTTCGGCAACGCCGGCGTGTTCGACAGCAGCGGTTCCCGCCTCGCGGTGGTGGCTCCCGGCCCCGCCGCCGACGGTGTGGCCCGCATCTTCGATCTCCGCAGCAGTGGGGCGGTCGTGCCCGTCGACAGCCCGTCGGCGCTGCGGCCTCCCTCCGGCCCGCCACCGCTCGCCTTCAGCGCCGACGGCGACACGCTCGTCCACGGCTTCGACAACCAGCTGGTGCTGTGGCGATTCGCCGGCGACGCCGACAGCGGTGGTCCGGCCGTCGACCGGCTGACCTTCGACGGCACCGTGCTGGCGGTCACCGTGACCGAGCAACCCCCGCCGCCGCCGCCCGACGCCGCCGGTCCCCCGCCGTCGTTCGCGTGATCGTCGTTCGCCTGATCGTCGGTCGCCGCGGCCGCCCGCACACCCCGAGCGGGGACCGTCAGGGCCGTCGGTAGTGTGGCCCCCATGTCGCTCACCGAAGCCGATCTGACCGCTGCCGACGCCGCCTGGGACCTCGAGCCGCTGCTGGGCGACGGCACGGTCGACGACCTGCTCGACCGGGCGGAGGCGCTCACCGGCGTCATCGCCGGCTACCGCGGCCGCCTCGCCGAGCTGGACGCCGAGGGCTGGGTGGCGGTCATGACCACCACCGCCGAGCTGCACGATGCGCTGTCGCGCGCCGGCAACTACGCCAGCCTGCAGGTGGCCACCGACACCGCCGATCCCGCCAAGGGTGCGCTGATGGCCAAGGTGCAGGAGCGGGCCACGGCGCTGTCCACCCAGCTGATCTTCTTCGATCTGGAATGGGCCGCCCTCGACGACGCCACCGCCGAGGCGGTGCTGGCCGACGCCCGCCTGTCGTTCTGCGCCCACCACCTGCGCGCCGCCCGCCGCTACCGCCCCCACCTGCTGAGCGAGCCCGAGGAGCGGATCGACACCGAGAAGTCCCAGACGTCGTCGTCGGCCTGGTCGCGGCTCTTCGGCGAGCTCATCTCGGCCATCGAGCTGCGGTTGCCGGGCCAGGACGGCACGGTGCGGCTGGAGCAGGGCCTCGCCCTGCTCTCCCACCCCGACCGCGAGGTGCGCCGCGACGCCGCCCGGGCGGTGACCGAAGGCCTGACCCCCGGGTTGCGGACCCGTGCGTTCATCTTCAACACGCTGCTGCTGGACAAGTCCGTGGACGATCGGCTGCGCAGCTACCCGACGTGGCTCTCCAGTCGGAACCTGGCCAACGAGGCCTCCGACGCCTCGGTCGACGCGCTGGTGGAGGCGGTGGTGCGCCGTTACGACATCCCCCAGCGCTGGTACCGCACCAAGGCCGACATCTTGGGTCTGGACCGCCTGGCCGACTACGACCGCAGCGCCTCGGTGGCCTCCTCCGAGCAGCCGTTCGGCTGGAGCGCGGCCAAGGACCTGGTGCTGGACAGCTACGGCAGCTTCTCACCGCAGCTGGCCGACGCCGCCCGCCGCTTCTTCGACGAGGCGTGGATCGATGCACCGGTGCGGGCGGCCAAGCGGCCGGGTGCGTTCTGCGCCTACACGGTGCCCTCGCACCACCCGTACCTGCTGCTCAACTGGACGGGCAAGCGTCGCGACGTGCTCACCCTGGCCCACGAGCTCGGCCACGGCTTGCACGCCTACCTCGCCCGCGAGCAGGGCATCTTCCACATGAGCACGCCGCTCACGCTGGCCGAGACGGCGTCGGTGTTCGGCGAGACGGTCACCTTCGGCCGGCTGCTGGAAGACACCACCGACCCGGCCGAACGCCTGGCGCTGCTGGCCGAGAGCGTGGAGGGGGCCATCGCCACCGTGTTCCGCCAGACGGCGATGAACCGCTTCGAGCACGCCATCCACACCCACCGCCGGGAGGTGGGCGAGCTGTCCATCGACGACTTCGGCACCTACTGGGCGCAGACGCAGACGGCGATGCTGGGCGACGCGGTGGAGGTCACCGACGACTACCGGACCTGGTGGAGCTACATCCCCCACTTCATCAACACCCCGGGCTACGTGTACGCCTACGCCTACGGGCAGCTGCTGGCGTTGTCGGTGTACAAGCGCTATGAGGAGGGCGGCGCCGAGTTCGTGCCCCGCTACCTCGAGCTGCTGGCGGCCGGCGGGTCCATGGCGCCGGAGCGCCTGGCCGCCATCGTCGACTGCGACCTGGCCGACCCCACGTTCTGGGACGGCGGGCTCGACATCATCGACGGGCAGCTGCAGGCCGCCACCGAGGCGGCGCGGGCCGCCGGGCGGCTCGGCTGAGACACCGCTGAGCGGCGGGCCGCGACACCGGTCCCGGTGCGCGGCCGCCGGCAGGGTCAGGCGAGGGCGCCCACCGGATCGGCCTCCGTGCGGTCACCTCGCCGCCGCTCCAGGCGCCGGGCCAGGCGGCCGAGCCGGTCGACCTGCTTGAACAGCTGCTCCCGGGCGCGTTCGGCCGCATCGTCGAGCCCGGTGAGCTCGCCGATGCGCCAGGTGTTGTGCACCAGCGGCTGCACGATGCGGTCGTGGTGGTTGACCAGGTCGTAGATGCCGGCGCGGGCGATGACCTGGGCATGGCGGTCGAAGCCGGGGATCCCGACGCCGGGCATCTGGAAGTCGCGCACGACCTCCGCCAGGGCGACCACGGTGGCCGACGGGTCGACCTCCAGGCAGGCGCCGACCATGTCCCGGTAGAACATGAAGTGCAGGTTCTCGTCGAAGGCGACGCGGGCCATCACGTTGTACCCGGCGGGATCGCCGAGCACCTTGCCGGTGTTGAGGTGCGACACCCGGGTGGCCAGCTCCTGGATGGCGAGGTAGCAGAAGCCGTGCTGGGGGCCGGTCGGCTTCGGGGTCTCGGCCCCGGTGACCTGGACCATGCGGGCCCGCTCGAGCTCCCACGGGTCGATCGCCCGGCTGACGGTGAGGTAGTCGCGGATGGCGATGGAGTGCCGACCCTCCTCCGCCGTCCAGCGCCGCGTCCAGTAGCGGTAGGTGTCCATCGAGCCGAACACCCGGTCGATGTCGTTGAAGTAGTACGGGAGGTTGTCCTCGGTCAGCAGGTTGACGTACAGCGCTGAACGGGCGGCGTCGTCGAGCACCGCGCCGTCCAGGTCGGCGTCGTCGGCGCACCAGGACCCGCCCGGCTCGAAGTCCCGGCCGCGGCTCCAGGGGACCAGCTCGTGGGGGAACCACTCCTTGGAGCTGGCCAGGTGGCGCTCGACCAATCGGGCGGCGGTGGGTTCCAGCTCGCTCAGCAGGGCGGCAGGGGTGCGTGTCAACGGTCCTCCATCGGGGGCCTCGGCGTCCTCGACAACGCTACCGACCTGCACACGCGTGCCTTGAGCCGGCGGGGCCACGATCGCCGGCCCCGGCCGGAAGCAGCCGTCATCGGCATGGCGATGACGCTCAGCGGGTGCGCCCGGCCGCCCGGTGCAGCACGTCGAGCAACAGCTTGGCGGTGCGCTCGGCCCGGAACCGCTCGGCGTCGGCCCGGGCCGCCTCGCCGAGCTCGCGGACGCGGTCGGCATCGCCGAACGTGTCGATGATGGCCTTGGCCAGCAGCGTCCGGTCCTGTCGCTCCACGAACACCGCCGAGCGGCCGTCGGTGGCGAACTCGTCGAACGCCGGCGTGTGCACCGCCACGACCGCCTTGCGCGCGGCCATGGCCTCGAGCACGGCCATGCCGAACCCCTCCGAACGTGAGGCGCTCACCAGGCCGTCGGCCAGCTGCAACAGGGCTGCAACATCTTGACGGTGGCCGAGCAGGCGGACGTTGTCGCCCAACCCCCACTCGGCGATGGTCCGCTCGAGGAGCGGTCGGTTCTCACCGTCGCCCACCAGCAGCAGCGTCGCCCCAGGTAGAGCGGCGCGCACATCGGTCCAGGCCGGGACCAGCTCCTGCTGCCCCTTGAGGTCGATCAACATCCCCACGTTCAACACGATCGGACCGGCATCACGTGGCAAGTTCAGGGAACCGCGAAGAGCGTTGAGTTCCGCCGCATCCAGCGGAGGCTCGTAGAACGAGTCCGGCAAGCCCGGGGGCACCAGGGAGAAGCGATCGACACCGAGACGTAAATGATGGGCGAAGGATTCGCTCACCGAGTCCGACAGACTCATCAGGGCCCGTGCTCGACGCACGGACACCACATTCGGGCCGAAGAGCACCAACCGCTTGGCGAAAGCGAGCTCCCGGCCCCTTGGCGGAGGAAACTTGATGAGTGGGATGGCGACGCTCATGAACCAGATCGCGACGGGCACGCGCGTCATCGCCCCGGCGAGCTGGGCGAACGTCCGGTCCTCGGGCGTGTTGAGCGACACGATGATGTCGATCCGGCGCTCCCGGATGAACCGAGCCAACCTGCGCACCGCCCCCGGTGCATCACGCAGCGTGTCGGAGCCCAGGACCAACGTGTCGACGCCGGCGGCGTCGTATTGTGCCTTCATGGGTCCGCTGCGCAACGCGACGACCACATGCTCACCGGCCTGCGCCTGCGCAGCCACGACGGTGCGGAGCAGGATGACCTGCCCGCCCCCGACGCCGAAATCCGGCAGCATGTACAGCACTCGGAGGGGCTTGTCGCCAGCCACGTCGCAGTTCTCCCGTCCCTGTAGGCAACTTGTCATGGTGCCGCCGTCGTCCCGACCGGCCATCAGTGGCAACTGAACGAGGAGAAACGATGGCGTACCCGCACCGTCCGACCGTCAGCATCGGCCTTCCCGTCTACAACGGCGAGAACTTCCTGGCCGACGCCCTCGAGTCGCTGGTCGGCCAGACCTACACCGACTTCGAGATCATCGTCTCGGACAACGCTTCCACTGACGCTACCGAGGAAATCGTCCGCCGCTACATGGCCGACGACGACCGCATCCGGTACTACCGCAACGACCACAACCTGGGCGCCAACCCGAACTACAACCGCACGTTCGCGCTGGCCCGCGGCGAGTACTTCCGCTGGCACGCCCACGACGATCGCTGCGACGCGAAGTACCTCGAGCTGTGCGTCGACCTGCTGGAGCGGGACCCGAGCGTGTCGCTCGTGCACAGCAAGACCGGCTACATCGACCGCAACGGCGACCCGCTCATCCCGCTGCGAAACGGCTTCCTGGACCCCGACGGGTTCATCGAACGGCTCGTGCAGGACGACGACGCCGTGCCGATGCTGGCCTCGCCGTACCCCCACGTCCGCCTCGATGCGGTGGCCAACCGGCTGACGGTGTTCTTCGACATCTTCGGCCTGGCCCGCACGGCCGACGTGCGCCAGACGATGCTGCTGCCGAACTACTACGGCGCCGACAAGGTGTTCCTGGCCGAGATGGCCCTCAAGGGCCGCATGGTCCGCCTCGACGACGAGCTGTTCGCCCGGCGCTGCCACGCCAAGGCCTCGACCCGGGCGGCGAGCTTCAAGTCGCTGGCCGGCTGGTCGGACGCCTCCCGCAAGTTCGACTACTTCCCGGTGCTGATCATCGGCGGGTACCTTGATGCCATCGAGGCCTCCGACCTGGCCCCGGCCGAGAAGCGCCGCTGCCGGCGGGTGCTGCTCAAGAAGCTGCGCTCGCCCTACAAGCTGCTGCGGGGCCGATGATCGGCCCGAGCGCCGTGGTCGGCGTCCACCCGACCTGACCCGATCGCCCGAGCCCCACGTCTCGCCTCTCTCTTCTCACCCTCCCCCTCCCTCCCTGTGCCGGTGTTGCGTCGTCGTCGGATCCATCTCCTCATCGCTGCCGTCGTTGCGTTCGGCGTGTTGGTGTTCGCCTGCACGCCGATCTCGGACCGCGCCCGCTTCGAGGAGTCGGCCCCGACCACGACCACCGCCGCGGCCCCGATCACCACCGCCGCCACCGCACCACCCGAGAAACCGGCCGAGCCGCGGTGGGAGGCGCTCGGCGAGCCGGGCGTCGGTGGTCACGTCACCGCCCTGGCGGTCAACCCCACCGATCCGCAACACCTCCTCGTCGGCGGTGACCTGATCGGCGTCGGGGTCTCCTTCGACGGCGGGGCCACCTGGGAACCGACCTTCGGTCTGGGCAACGGCGAGATGGCCGAGTTCACGTTCCACCCGACGCTGCCCGACGAGGTGTGGGTCGGCACCATGGGTGGCCCCTACGTGTCGGTCGACGGCGGCCGCACGTGGGAGCTGCGCCGCAACGGCATGGGCCCGCTGCGCGACATCGGGTACTCGGCGCCGATCGAGAAGGTGCTGTTCGACCCGGCCAACCCCGACCGGCTGCTCGCCTTCGGCGGGTCCCACCGCGAGTGGAACGCGCCCGGCACAAGCGGGTGGGGCATCGTCTGGGAGTCGCTGGACCACGGCGCCGGCTGGCAGGCCATCGGCTCGCTGGCCGACACCAACATCGTCGACGTGACCTGGACGGCCGGCGGCACGCTGCTCGCCGCGGTCCTCAACGAGGGCATCTTCCGCTCCGTCGACGGCGGCCGCAGCTGGAGCCGGGAGGAGGGCGGCCTGCCCGACCGCAACGTGCGCGGCCTCGCCACCCACCCCACCGACCCGAACATCGCCTGGGTCTCGCTGGGCGCCGCCGACGTCGGCGGCCAGGTGGTGCCCGGCGGCGTGTGGAAGTCGCTCGACGGCGGCGTCACCTGGCAGGCCTCCTCCGCGGGGCTCGACCTGCGCATGTCGGCGGGCACCAGCGTGTTCTTCGCCCCCAACTACCCGGTGATCGCGGTGTCCCCGGTGGACCCGGACCTGCTGCTCACCTCGAACCTGGCCTACGGCGCCGAGGCGGTGTACCGGAGCAAGGACGGCGGCGCCACCTGGGCGGAGGTGGTCGGCTCCCGCAACATCGCCCGCCCGCCCACCGCCTACAACACGCCCATCAGCGCCACCGCGCTGGCCGTCGACCCGACCGACGCCGACACCGCCTACGTGGGCAACGCCGAGTTCGTGCTGGCCACCACCGATGGCGGCAGCCGCTGGCGCGACATCACCAGCGACGTGTTCAGCGACGGCACCAGCGCCGGTCGCGGCTACTCGGGCCTGGTGGCCAACCGGGCCATCTTCTCGCCGTCGGGTGACGAGCTGCTGCTGTGCGGCTTCGACGGCGCCAACCCGCTCATCACCCGCGACGGCGGCGCCCGCTGGTCCCGCCCGCTGACGGCGTCGAACCCGTGGGGCGGGTGCCTCGACGCCGCCCACAGCCGGGTGGCCCCCGGCCGCCGCTACGTGCTGCTGGGCCAGAACAGCATCTTCGGCGGCGTCGCCCGCATCGAGGCCGACGGCACGTTCGAGGTGGTGGCCGGTGCCGCCGCCGGGCTGCCCGAGCGCGATGCCACCGTCGGCGAGCTCGGCGCGGTCGAGGTCATCCCCCGCAGCGACGGCACCGAGGTGGTCACCGTGGCGCTGGGCAACGGCGGCGTCTACGTGTCGCGCGACGGCGGCCGGACCTACGTGGAGGCCGGCGCCAGGCTGCGGGCCGGCGAGCTGGCGGCCGACCTCGGCGGCGGAGGGCGGCTGTTCGTGGCCGGCGCCGACGGCGTGTACTACTCCGATGACGCGGCCGGCTTCGAACGGTTGGCGGGCAGCCCCCGCAACGCCGTCCGGCTCACCATCGACCCCGTCAGCCGCCGGCTGTACGCCGCGGTATGGCGGAGCGAGGACGCCGGCCTGTGGCGCTACGACGGCATCTCGTGGACGAAGATCCTCGACAACCCGACGGCGCACGACGTGGCCGTGGACCCCACCGACCCCCAGCACCTGCTGGTCGCCACCAACGACCACCCCTACCACGACGTGATCTCCTCGGTGGGCGTGCTCCAGTCCAACGATGGCGGCACCACCTGGACCCCGTACAACAACGGGTTGCCCATGCTGCGGGTCGCCACCGTCGCCTTCGACCCGGCCGCGCCCGGCCGGGTGGTCATCGGCACGTTCGGCCGGGGCTTCTTCGCCACCACCATCGTGCGCGGCTGACCGGCGTCTGACACCGGGCCCGCGGGCGCGGACGCCCCGCGCGCCGCCCGGCCGGCACCGGTGCCTACCCTGGGCGCCACCATGAGCCTGCCCGTCCTGCCCACGTCGATCACCGACGCCGACGTCCACGCCCGCACCGTCGAACGGTTCCGGGCCCGGCGCATCTCGCTGCCCACGTTCGCCGAGCTGGCCGACCCCGCATCGATGCCGGCGGCGCGGCGGGCCGCCCTGGCCGGGGTCGACGCCGACGCCGCCGACCCGGCGAACCTGTGGCGGGTGCACTGGTTCAACGCCATGGACCGCCACGGCCTGGTCGACGTGCCGGCCCACGTGGTGCTGCCCCCGTCCTTCACCGGGGTGGCCAGCCCGATCATCGTGGTGTTGGGCCGGTTGTTCCCGATGATCCGGGCCCACAAGGTGCTCGCCGCCTACGCCTGCCTGGTGCCCCACGTGGTGACCGGCGGGTTCGATCCGACCACCCAGCGGGCGGTGTGGCCGTCGACGGGCAACTACGCCCGGGGCGGTGTCGCCATCTCCCAGCTGATGGGCTGCCGGGGGGTGGCGGTGCTGCCCGAGGGCATGAGCCAGGAGCGCTTCGACTGGCTCGCCCGGTGGACGGGCGAGGAGGGCGACGTGATCCGCACGCCGGGCACCGAGTCCAACGTGAAGGAGATCTACGACGCCTGCCACCGCCTGGCCGCCGATCCCGCCAACCGGATCTTCAACCAGTTCTCGGAGTACGCCAACCACCTCGGCCACCTGGTGGTGACCGGGCCGGCCCTGGGCCGGGCGTTCGAGGCGGCCCGGGCTGCGTCCGGCCGCGATCTCCGCCTGGCGGCCTTCACGTCGGCCACCGGGTCGGCCGGGACCATCGCCGCCGGCGACCACCTCAAGGACTGCTACGGCAGCCGCATCGTGGCGGTGGAGGCGCTGGAGTGCCCCACCATGCTCCGCAACGGCTACGGCGCCCACAACATCCAGGGCATCGGCGACAAGCACATCCCGCTGATCCACAACGTGCTGAACACCGACGCCGTGGTGGGGGTGTCCGACCGCGCCACCGACGGCCTCGACGTGGTGTTCAACACCGACGTGGGCCGGCGCTACCTGGTGGACCGGCTGGGCGTGCCGGCGGCACTGGTGGAGGTGCTCGACGCGTTCGGCTTCTCCAGCACCTGCAACATCCTGGCCTCCATCCGCATGGCCAAGGCGTGGGGCCTGGGCCCCGACGACGCCATCATCACGGTGGCCACCGACGGCGCGGAACTGTACGGGTCCGAACGATCGAAGTACCTCGAGCGGCACTACCCCGACGGCTTCGACACCGCCCACGCGGCGGCGATCGTGGGCGAGCACCTGTGCGGCGCCGACACCGACCACCTCATCGACTGCACGGCGGAGGACCGGGAGCGGATCTTCAACCTCGGCTACTTCACGTGGGTCGAGCAGCAGGGCGTGTCGCTCGAGCACTTCGACGCCCGGCGCCAGCAATCGTTCTGGCGCTCCCTGCGCCCCGCCGTCGCCGCATGGGACGAGCTCATCACCGCGTTCAACGAGCAGACGGGGATGGTCGCCACCCCGTGAGCGCACCGCTGCGCCTCCCGACCGGCTTGGCGCTGGTGTGCTCGGCCTGCGGGGCCGCCAGCGACGACCCGCTCGCGTTCCGCTGCGCCGCGGCTCGGCCGGGCGACGACATCGACCACGTGCTGTCGCCACCGGAGCCGCCGCTCGACGCCTGGGCCGACGACGCGCCCGCCGAGGACGCCGACCCGTTCGTTCGGTACCGCACGATGCTGCACGCCTACCGGCTGCACCGGGCGTGGGGCGGTGCCGAGGCCGGGTACCTGGCCCTGGTCGAGGAGCTGCAGGCGGCGATCGATCGGCTCGACGGTCGTCGCTTCCGCACCACCCCGCTGCACCCGGTGCCGGCCGCCGCACTGCTCGGTACGGCGGGGGCCGCCGGACGGGTGTGGGTGAAGGACGAGACGGTGAACCCGTCGGGCTCGCACAAGGGCCGCCACCTCTTCGGGCTGGCGCTGCACCTGCGGGTGGTGGCGGCCGCCCGCGCCCGTGGCGGTGCCGCCGACACCGGGCGGGCCGACGAGACGAGGCCGCGCCTGGCCATCTCCTCCTGCGGCAACGCCGCCCTGGCCGCCGCGGTGGTGGCCGCCGCCGCCGGGTACCCGCTCGAGGTGTTCGTCCCGCCCGACGCCGCCGCATCGGTGCTGCAGCGGCTCGACGGGCTCGGGGCGGCGATCACGGTGTGCCCACGGGCCCCCGGCGAGCGCGGCGACCCGTGCTTCACCCGTTTCCTCGAGGCCGTCGGTGCCGGCGCCCTGCCCTTCGCCGCGCAGGGCCCGCAGAACGGGCTCACCCTCGACGGGGCGGCCACGCTCGGCTATGAGCTCGCCGACCAGCTCCGGGCGGCCGGGGCCGCGCCGGCCGTGCTGGCGGTGCAGGTGGGCGGCGGCGCGCTCGGCGCGTCGGTGGCGCTCGGCCTGCGCCGGGCGGTCGAGCGCGGCCGCCTGGACCGCCTCCCCGCCCTCCACGGCGTGCAGACCACCGGCGCCGCGCCGCTGGAACGGGCCGATCGGTTGGTCCACGCGGCAGCGGCGGCGGCCGGATCGTTCGAGGCGGCGCTGGCGCACGCCGCCCGTCACCGCAGCTCGGTGATGTGGCCGTGGGAGCAACCGCCGCACAGCATCGCCGGCGGGATCCTCGACGACGAGACCTACGACTGGCGGGCGCTGGTCGATGCCATGCACGCCAGCGGCGGCGGTCCCGTGGTGGTGACCGAGGAGCAGCTGGCCCGGGCCAACGAGCTCGGTCGGGCCGCCACCGGCATCGACGCCGACCACACCGGCACCGCCGGGCTGGCCGGGTTGCTGGCGCTGGCGGCGGCCGGCCGGCTCGCGCCGTCCGGCGACGCCGTCGTGCTGTTCACCGGTCAGCGCCGCTGAGCGGGGCGGCACCCCCGGCGAACCCGTGGTTCCCGGCTGGGGGCGCCGCCACCGGGCTCAGGCATCGCCCGGCGGCGGCTCGATGCGGCTGCGCAACGCCGCCACCTCAGCCCGCAGCTCGGACACCTCACGGCTGAGGCGGGCCACCACGATGGCCAGCGGTTCGAGCTCGCGGTCACCGCGATCGGCCACCGGCGGGAGGCCGTCATCGGCGGCGCGCCCGTTGACGAGGACGACACCGTCGGGTCGGTCGATCCCGGCATCGACCGGGGTGAAACCGGCCGTCGTGTCGGCCAGCGCCAGCTCCACCTGCTCGGTCTCGATCCCCGCACCGTTCACCACGCTCACCGCGGTGCTGGTGGGCAGCCGCAGCAACGCCAGCAACACGTGATCGGTGTCGGCGGTGGTCCGGCCCAGCTGGCGGGCCTCCCAGCGCGACCGCTCGAGGGCCAGCGATGCCGACGACGTGAGCGGGGGCTGCACGGCGAGCGGCGCCACACCACGACCGAGGAGGTCCTCCACCTGCTGTTCCAGCCGGTCGGCGGTGAGCCCGCACCGGGCCAACCCGTCTCGCGCCGCGCCACCGGCCACGCGGGCCAGGCCGACCAGCAGGTGCTCGGTCCCGATGTAGTGGTGGGCCAGCCGATGCGCGACCGCACCGGCCTCCGCCAACGCCTCGTGCACGCGTTCGCTCAGGTGATCGGACACAACGGCTCTCCGGGGCGCAGCCTACCGGCGACGGCGGAGCCCGAAGGGGAGGCCGAGGGACGAGCCCGCGGCGCACCCTCCGACATGGCGCGGCAGCGATGACCACCGTTCGCCACCGCGGCGCCCCGGCGGTGCGCCTGCCGTGACGAGGGCCCGTTAGCCTGAGCTGCCGTGACCGCCGAGCAGATCGCCGCCGCCCGTGAAGCGGTGCTGCAGGCCGAGGTGGCCGGCGACGCCGCCCGCCAGGCGCAGGCCCATCTCTCGTTGGCGCCGCTGCTCACCGCCGCCGGCGCCGTCGTGGAAGCGGCCGAGGAGTACGAGCAGGCGGCCCGCTGCCTGGAGCGGATCGGTCAGGTGGCGTTGCGGGCGCAGGCCCTGGCCAACGCCGGGGTGCTGTTCAGCCAAGCCCGCCAGCCGCGGGAGGGCATGTTGCTGTCCCGCCAGGCGTCGCAGCTCTTCGACGGCCTCGGCGATGACGCCGCCCAGAGCCGCGTCGAGGGCAACATCGCGGTCATGCACCGCGATCTCGGCGAGCTGGAGCTCGCCCTCACCGCCGCCCAGCGCGCCGAGGAGGTGGCCGGCCCGGCACCGGAGCCGTTGGCCATGGCCACCCTCGTGGGCCTGCAAGCGGAGCTCGCCGCCGATCTCGGCCGCCGGGAGCTGGCCTGTGAGCGGGCGGCCGCGGCCGTCTGCCTGGCCCGCCGGACCGACGAGCCCGGCTGGTGGGCAGCTCGAGCTGCAGGCCGAGGTGCTGCTGCGCTGCTCGGGACCGCGCGAGGCGTTGCCGGTGTGCTTCGAGGTGTTCGGCCACTTCCGCCGACTCGGCGACGAAGCCGCCGTGTTCCGGGCCACCGTGCGCCTGGCGCTCGTCTACCAGCTGCTCGGCCGCTGGCCCGATGCGCTGGGCGCCCTCTCCGACGCCCGCGGCCTCGCCGGCCGGCTCGGCTACACCGACGAGCTGCCCCGCCTGCAGGCCGGCGTGGCGGCCACCCACGTCGCCCTCGGCCGCTTCGACCAGGCCGCCGCGGAGGCCGAAGCGGCGGTGGCCGCCTACCGCGCAGTCGGCGACCCGGCCGGGCTGGGTCGTTCCCTGGTCACGCTCGGCCAGTGCGTGGAGGCCGCCGGGGACGTGGACCAGGCCAGGGCGCTGTGGCTCGAGGCGCGCACCCTGCTCGACGGCACCGATGCCGACGGCGCTGAGGCGGTCGCCCAGCTGCTCGCCGGCTGAGCAGCCCCGACGCGACACGGCCGCCGAACCCGTGACGGGTCGACGGCCGCAGCAGCCGGTCGATGCGTGACCGACCGGGGCGATCACCCGGCGATCGGGTCGTTCCCGACGCCGGTGATCTGATCGGTCTTGGTGGGCCGCTGGAACGCGAGCTGGAACTCGGTGGGCGGCTCGGCGCCTCCTCCGTGGCGGTGCCGAACTCGGCGGTGACCACGATGTTGCGGCCCATCTTCGTCCAGGCGCCGTACCAGCTCTGATCCCGCTTGACCGTCGGCTCCTGCACGGCGGTCCAGCCTGGCGGTGAGCACCTCGCCGTAGGTCTTGACCACCTGCTCGGGGCTGGACTTCTCCAGGCTCAGCGACTCGGTCTGCACCAGGTCCACGGTGGTGTGGCCCTTGGAGGTGGCCGAGGGCGGGCGGTACAGCTCCTGGAAGCGGATCTCCTCGAACCGCTCGCCCCCCACGCGGGGCAGTTCGCCGGTGTCCACCGGATCACCGCAGGCCACCATCGTCGTCGCGGCCGCGCCGATGCCGGCGGCGAGGAGGAGGGAGCGGGTCAGTCGATGCTGTCGAGCCACGGCGCGCATCGTAGTGGCCCGGCGACGCCGTCCAACAGTTCGCGCCCGCACCGGCATGTTCCCGGAGCCCCCGGGCGCGCGCCGTCGCCGTCCGCCGCCGTTCGCTACCGTGCGGCGATGGGCGCCGCCGTCATCGACCACCTCGTCTACGCCACCCCCGACCTGGACGGCACCGTCGATGCCCTCAGCGAGCTGCTCGGTGTGCGAGCCGTGCCCGGTGGCCGCCACGTGGGCCGGGGCACCCACAACGCGCTGCTCGGGCTGGGCGGCCGCACCTACCTCGAGGTCATCGGCCCCGACCCCGCCCAGCAGGTACCGCCCGGTACGCCGCTGCCGTTCCGCATCGACCGCCTCGAAGCGCCCGCCCTGGTCTGGTACGCCGTCGCCACCGACCGACTCGCCGAGTTGGTGGCCGAGCTGCGCGGCGACGGCTTCGACCCCGGTGATCCGCTCGACATGCAGCGGGCCCGTCCCGACGGCGTGCTGCTGCGCTGGCGGCTGGCCACCCACGCCGACATCCCCCACGGCGGTGTGGTGCCCTTCCTCATCGACTGGCTCGACAGCCCCCACCCCAGCGCGGACGTGCCCCAGGGCGTGCGGCTGGTCGAGCTGCGCGCCACCCACCCCGATGCCGATCGGCTGCGCCCGTGGCTCGCCCGCACCGGCGACCCCGTCGCCCTCACCGCCGGGGCGCAACCGGGCCTGTCGGCCCTGCTCGACACGCCGAAGGGCCCGATCACGCTGCGGTGAGCGCGGAAAGCCGTCAGATCGGCGCTCCCGTGAGGGCCGCCGCCGAGGGCCGCAACTAGCCTCGACGCCCATGCGAACCGGCGTCTTCGTCTTCGGTGGGGTGGAAATGGACGACGCTGGGGCCGGTCCCCCCGCCCCCACCGATCGCCGGTACGGCAACGAGCACATCTGGCACGCCATCGAACGCATCCTCGACATGGGGGTGCGCAGCGACGAGCTCGGCTTCGACGTGTTCTGGCTGACCGAGCACCACTTCCAGTACGAGGGTTACGAGGTGGTGCCCAACGGCATCCTCTTCGGCGCCACGCTGGCCGAGCGGGCCAAGCGCATCAAGATCGGCACCATGTTCAACGTCGTCGGCCAGTGGCACCCGTTGAAGCTGGCCGAGGACTTCGCCTACCTGCACAACATCTCCGGCGGGCGGGGCATCCTCGGCGTGGGCCGCGGCACCGTCCCCCGGGAGGCCGAGGCGCTCGGCACCAAGGTCGGCAGCTTCGACAACCCCGACATGATCGACGCCGACGCGTTCAACCGCGAGCAGTTCGGCGAGGCGATGGACGTGATCGAGGCCGCGTTCGCCGACGAGCAGTTCAGCTACCACGGCAAGCACTTCACGTTCCCGCCGCCCGGCATCCCCGACCGCGGCGGCTTCGTCGAGCACCTGACGCTGGTGCCCCGTCCCCGCCACCCGGTGGAGTGGTGGCAGCCGGTCACGTCGCCGCCCACGCTCGAGGCCGTCCCCCAGCGCGGCTACGGCGGGGTGTTCTGGCTCAAGCACCACGGCTTCATCAAGCAGTGGTGGGACCGCTTCGGCGAGGTCTACGAGCAGGCCCACGGCCGCGCCCTCGCCCCGGGCGACAAGCGGATGCTGGTGGTCAACATCCGCATCGAGGACACCTACGAGGAGGCGGTGGCGTCGGCCCGTCCCGGCCACGACGAGTTCTGGAAGTTCCTCGGGCCCTACGGCTGGAGCCGGGGCTACATGGGCGACGACGGCAAGCCCGCCCCCGCCGGTCTGATCCCCACCCTCGAGCAGTCGCTGGAGAACCGCACGTGGATCGTGGGGTCGCCCGAGCAGGTGGCCGAGGGCATCGCCCGCTACCGCGACGAGCTGGGGCTGCAGGACCTGTGCCTGTTCCCGAACTTCCCCGGCGACACCTACGCCAAGACCGACGAGCAGCTGACCCGCTACGCGGAGGAGGTCAGGAAGCTGCTGTAGGCGGCTCAGCCGTCAGCGGCTCCGTCGCGGGCGGCTCCGTCGCGCCCCGGATCCGGATCACCCGGGCCGGGGCGCCGACGGCGACGGCCAGATCGGGCAGGTCGGCGGTGACCACGCTGTTGGCGCCGACGGCCACCCCCCGCCCGATCGTCACACCGGGCAGCACCACGGTGCCCGTGCCCAGCCACGATCCGGCCCCGATGCGGACCGCCCGCTCCGGGGCCGGCCACTGGCGGCCGATCGGCTCGTCGAGCGCGTGGAGCCCGTGGTTCTGGTCGGTGATGTACACGTTGGGGCCGGTGTAGACGTCGTCACCGATGTCGATGCTGAAGTGGCCCACGATCGAGCTGCCCCGGCCGATCAGGCAGCGATCCCCGATGCGCACCACCTCGTCGCTGAGCAGCTGCTGGCCGGGCACCATGCCCGCCGACAGGCTGACCAGCGGGCCGATCATCGTGCCGGCACCGATGCGGATGGCGCCCTCGTTGTAGAGCGCGGTCCAGGGGAAGCACAGCAGGCTGCCCTCGCCGAAGTGGGCGAAGCGACCGGCCCGTCGGGTTCCGGCATGGACCGAGGCGGTGACGCCGAAACGGTCCCAGGCGTCGTGCAGCCGGTCGACAGCGGCCCGCCGAGCGGCGATGCGCAAGCGGCCGGCAGGTGCACGACGGAGGCGATCGGCCACGGCGGGCAAGCTAGTCGCCGGGGTTGCGGCCGCTGCGACGCGACGCCGGGGAGCAGGCAACGGGAAAAAGGAAGAGGCGGTGGTTCTCTCTCCCCCCGGCCGAGAGAACCACCGCCTACTGAAGCCTCAACGAGGCTGGCGACCCCTGCGGATCTCCTGGCTCGCTGTGACGATCTGCACAGTAATCGAACTTGAATTCGTCGTCAATTCGTGAGCGCGATCAGTCCTTCGTCGCATCAGAACTCCTGGTCACGGCTTTTTCGATTGCGAACGGCCGCCAAAACGATGAGCACCAGACCGGCCACAGCGATGATCCCGACGAACACCATGACCCCAGCTTCGCGCGGTACTTGCCGGCGGCACGGGGCCCCAACCCCATACCGGGCCGTGCTCGCGGCGCCTCCGCCGCCCCGGATGGGGCCCCAACCCCATCCTCCTCCCGAGCACGGGGCCCCAACCCCATACCGGGCCGTGCTGGCTGGCGGCTTCGCCGCTCCCGGATGGGGCCCCAACCCCATCCTCCTCCCGAGCACGGGGCCCCAACCCCATGCCGGGCCGTGTTGGCCGGCGGCTTCGCCGCTCCCGGATGGGGCCCCAACCCTATCCTCCCGAGCACGGGGCCCCAACCCCATACCGGGCCGTGTTGGCTGGCGGCTTCGCCGCTCCCGGATGGGGCCCCAACCCTTATCCTCTCCCGAGCACGGGGCCCCAACCCCATGCCGGGCCGTACTTGCCGGCGCCTCCGGCGCTCCCGGATGGGGCCCCAACCCCATCCTCCTCCCGAGCACGGGGCCCCAACCCCATGCCGGGCCGTACTTGCCGGCGCCTCCGGCGCTCCCGGATGGGGCCCCAACCCATCCTCCTCCCGAGCACGGGGCCCCTACCCCATGCCGGGCGGTACCTGCTGGCGCCTCCGCTGTGCTTGCTGGCGCCTTCGGCGCTCCCGGATGGGGCCCCAACATCGGGCGGGCCGTTCGTCGGTGGCGGTCGGGCGCCAGTAGCGTGGCGGCTCGGTCAGCGAGGAGGACGACGTGGCTTCCTATGGCGAGCGAGCGGTCGAGTTCTCACAGCAGATGAGCGACGCCGAGGCGCTCATGTGGAACATCGAGAAGGACCCGTGGCTGGCGTCGACCATGGGCACCGTCGCCATCACCGACCGGCCGCTCGACGTCGAACGGTTCCGGGCCAAGCTGGCCGCCGCGGTTGCGGCCATCCCCCGGCTGCGCCGGGTCATCGCCCCAGCTCGGCCGCCTGACCGCCCCCACCTGGGAGCCCGACGCCGAGTTCGACCTGGGCTACCACCTGCTGCACGTGGCCGTGCCGGCCCCCGGCGACGACGCCGCCCTGTTCGATCTGGCGGCCCGGCTGCTCGAGGAACCCTTCGACCGCACCAGGCCGTTGTGGCGCTTCTTCGTGCTCGACGGGCTGGCCGACGGCCGCGGCGCCCTGGTGGTCAAGCTGCACCACAGCCTCACCGACGGCCTCGGCGGCGGTGCGCCTGGCCGAGCAGTACATGGACCTCGGCCGCGACGTGCCGGCGCCACCGCCGGTGGACCTCGAGGCCGTGCTGGCCGCCGACCTCGCCGCCCGCGCCGCCGGCCCGGAGCCCGAACCGGCGCCACCCACGACCGCCACCGAGGCCGGCGCACCCGATGGCACCGGTCCGGCGCCCGACGCCGACCGCGGTCCGGTCGGCCTGCTGGGGACGCTGCTCGGCGGCACGGCCGACGCCGCCCGACGCCCGGCCGGCCTGCTCCGTCGACTCGCCGCCGACGCCATGCTGGCGGCGGCCGACCCGGCCCGGGTGCCGGAATGGGGCGAGGAGGCCTGGGCCACCGTCCGCAACACGCTGTCGCAGCTCGACCCCAACGGCCCGGGGGCGCAGTCGCCGCTGTGGGGTCGTCGCAGCCGGCGCCGGGTGCTGCGATCGCTGTCGGTCGATCTGGAACGGACGCGGGCGGCGGCCAAAGCCCTCGGGGTGTCCATCAACGACCTCTTCGTGGCCGGCGCCGCCCTCGCCGCCGCCGCCGTGCACCGCGACGCCGGGCTGACGCTCGACCAGGTGACGATCACGTTCGTGGTCTCCACCCGCCACGACGCCGAGACGGCGGGCAACGCCTTCACCCCCGCCAAGGTGACCATACCCACCGGTACTGACGAGGCCGGCACCGGGACGGAGCTGGCGCCGTTCGCCCGCCTGGTCTCCGACGCCCTCGCCGCCGGCCGGGAGCAGGTCAGTGCCGGCGGCGGCCTGCTGGCCACGCTGTCCGGCTTGATCAACCTGCTGCCCACGTCGCTGGTCACCCGGCTGGCGCGCGCCCAGGCCCAGGCGGTGGACTTCGCCACCTCGAACCTGCGGGCGGCACCGTTCCCGGTGTTCATCGCCGGTGCCCAGGTGCTGGCCACCTACCCGGTGGGCCCGGTGGCGGGCACGGCGTTCAACCTGACGATGATGTCCTACGTGGACCGGGCCTACCTCGGCGTGCACATCGATCCGGCCGCGGTGGCCGAACCCGATGCCCTGGTGCGAGCGCTCGATGCGGCCTACGCCCGCCTGCTGGCCGCCGCACCGCCGGAGCCGCCGCCGCCCGGACCGGAGGTCACGCCTCGTCCGGCTCGGGCGAAGCGGGCACGGAAGGCGCCGGAGCCGGATGCGTCGAAGCCTGCAGCACGGCGACGAGGACCGGATCGGCGCCCTCCGGCGACGCCCCGACCTCGAGCGAACCGTCGGAGCGCAGGCGGAGCGTGATCCGCTCGCTGGTCGCGCCGTCCGCGAAGCGCACCACCACCTCGGCCGGGGCCGGCTGCTCGACGCTGGCCACCTGACCGGCCGCCGGCGCCACGTCGACCACGTCGAGACGCCCCGACGCCGCCACCAGCCACAGCTCACCCCGGCGGAAGGCCAGGTGCGTGGCCGGCGCCTGCTCGTCGTCGCCCACCGCCGCGGTGCGATCGGCGGTGCCGATCCCGGTGTCCCCGGTGCCGTCGCCGGCCGAGGACGGTGGCGAGGGCGACGGGGACGGCGATCCCGTCGCCGGCGTCGAGCCGGCCGTGCCACCCGGTGCCGTACCGCCCGGTGCGGTACCGCCCGGTGCGGTACCGCCCGACGCCATACCGTCCGGTGCCGCACCGACCGGTGTCGCACCGACCGCGGGCCCGCCCGTCGCCGGCCCGGACGATGCCGGGGCGGCCGCCCACGGTGGACGGGCGGCCGGCACGGACGTGACCGTCGGTGCGACGGCCACCCGCCGCGACGGGTTCGACGAGCCGGCCGCTGCGGTCGATCGCCGCTCGCCATCGGCGCTCCCATCGCCGGCGGCCGTCGACGCAGCACCGGCCACCGGCGCGCCCACGGCCTCGGTCGGCGCGGCGCCGTCGGCATCGTCGTTCGACGGCGCACCCCGTCCCGCGTCGATCGGACCGGGCACCGCTGCGGGCGGCGGCCCGTCGAACGGGGCCAGCGGTGCGTCGGCCGCCACCAGGCCGAGGGCGACCTCGGGTCTGGTCCAGTCGCGCCGGCGTGGCGCGGTGGTGGCCGGCGACGGCCGGCTCGGCGCCCGCGGGTCGGGCGATCGCCATGGACGCACGGTGGCCGGGGCGGGCCGGGGAGCCGGGTCGTCGCCGTCGAGGGCGGGCACGACCACGAGCACGGCAGCGGCCAGCAGCACCGCCACCAGGCGCGCCCGCGCCGTGCGGTTCCTGCGGCCCGGGCGTGCCGGGCTCACCAGTGCAACTCCCATCCCGTTCCGGCCCCAACCGGCTCAACCGCCGAACGTGTCCGCATCGCTCGGCTGCGTGGTGATTCTAGGGTGCTCCCCCTCCGTTGCGACCCGGGGACGGCGCTATCGTCACGGCGTGAGCAGGTCCGCCGCCGTGTTCGATCTCGACCGCACCCTGCTCGACGGCGCGTCGTGGCCGATCTTCCATCGGGCCCTGCAACGCCACGGGGTGGTCGACGGCGACAACCAGGCCGCCGCCCGCGTGCTGTTCGGGCTGTTCAGGGGCCTGGGCGAGACCTACCTCACCATGCGCCTGACCCGGCTGGCCGTCAGCCGCACCCGCGGGTGGCGCACCGACGCGGTCGACGCCGCGGCCAGCGACGCGCTGCCCGAGCTCACCGGCGAGGTCCACCCCTACGCCCGCGTGCTGTTCGAGGAGCACCGCGCCCGCGGCGACGTGCTCGTGCTGGCCACCACCACACCGCAACGCCTGGCCGCGCCGCTGGCCGCGGCGCTCGGCTTCGACGTGTGCATCGGCACGCGGTACGGCGAGCGCGACGGGGCCTTCGACGGCACGGTCGACGGCCCGTTCGTCTGGAACCGGGGCAAGCTCGACGCCGTGCGGGCCTGGGCGGCCGAGGCGGGCGTATCGCTGCGCACCAGCAGCGCCTACTCCGACAGCTTCTTCGACGCCCCGCTGCTCGATGCGGTGGCGCACCCCACCGCCGTCAACCCCGACCCGCGCCTGGCCGTGCTGGCCGGCCTTCGGGGCTGGCCGGTGCGGTGGCTCGACAAGCCGGCCGGGGTGGTCAAGCTGTTCGGGCGTGAGCTGCAGGAGCTGGCCCGCCCGCTGCTGCAGCCGTCGCTGGTGCCCAACGCCCGCTTCGAACTGGTCGGTATGGAGCGGCTGCCCAGCGAAGGCGGGTTCATCCTCTGCGCCAACCACCGCAGCTACTTCGATCCCACCGCGGTGGCCCTCCTGCTGGCCCGCGCCGGGCGCACCTGCCGGTTCCTCGGCAAGAAGGAGGTGTTCGAGGCGCCGGTGGTCGGACCGATGGCCCGGGCCCTCGGCGGCATCCGCGTCGATCGCGGCAGCGGCAGCGACGAACCGCTGGCGGCGGCCGCCCAGGCGCTGGCGGCGGGCGACGTGGTCGCCATCATGCCGCAGGGCACGATACCGAGGGGTATGGCGTTTTTCGATCCGGTGTTGCGCGGCCGCATCGGGGCGGCGCGCCTGGCCGGCCTGACCGGCGTCCCGGTGGTCCCGGTGGGCCTGTGGGGCACGGAGGCGGTGTGGCCGCGCTCCAGCCGGCTACCCCGCCTGGACGTGCTCGATCCGCCGCTGGTCAGGGTGGTGGTGGGCGAGCCGATGCACCTGGCCGGCCGCAGCGCCCGGCGGGACACCGAGCGCATCATGGCGGCCATCAGCGAGCTGCTCCCGCCGGAGGCCCGCCACCCGCACGAACCCAGCGACGACGAGCTCCGCCGCACGTTCCCGCCGGGCTACCGCGGTGACCTGCGGGCCGGTCCGCCGGCGCCCGCCCCGGCCGCCACCGCCGGTGGGAGCGGGGGCTAGCATCGGCCCATGACGACGTCCGCGTTCCTGCACCCCTTCGCCAAGCCGGCCAAGGACGCCGGCGACTTCATCACGCTGGTGCGGGGTGAGGGCTCGACGCTGTGGGACCGCGACGGCAAGGCGTACATCGACGGCATGGCCTCGCTGTGGTACTGCAACGCCGGCCACGGCAACCGCCGCATCATCGACGCCGCCAAGCAACAGCTCGACAGCCTCGCCTGCTACAACACGTTCGACCCGTGGACCAACGAGCCGGCCGAGCAGCTCGCCGCCCGCATCGCCGCCATCGCCCCGATGGACGATCCGCGGGTGTTCTTCACCTGCTCCGGCTCGGAGTCGGTGGACACCGCGCTCAAGCTCGCCCGCCTCGTGGCCAACCTGCGCGGCGACACCAAGCGCCAGATCCTGGTCAGCCGGGGCGGCGGGTACCACGGCACCGCACTGGGCGGTACGTCGGTACAGGGCATCGCCGCCAACAAGGAGGGCTGGGGCGAGCTGGTGCCCGGCGTGGTGAACGCCCGGCAACGACATCGAGGCCGCCTCCCGCCTGTTCGCCGAGCGGGCAACGAGATCGCCGCCATCATCGCCGAACTGGTGCAGGGCGCGGGCGGGGTGAACCCGCCGGCGCCCGACTACCTGCAGGGCCTGCGCCGCCTGTGCGACCAGCACGGCGCGCCGCTGATCTTCGACGAGGTCATCTGCGGCTGGGGCCGGCTCGGGCAGTGGTTCGGCGCCCAGCACTTCGGCGTCACCCCCGACCTGATCACCTTCGCCAAAGGCGTCACCTCGGGCTACGTGCCGCTCGGTGGGGTGATCGTGTCGCGCGCCGTGTGCGACGTGTTGGAGAGCGATCCCGAGTTCATCCTGCGCCACGGCTACACCTACTCCGGCCACCCCACCTCCTGTGCCGCCGGGCTGGCCACACTCGACGTCTACGAGCAGGACCACCTCTTCGAGCGGGCCGGCATCATCGCCAAGCTGTTGGGCGACGGGCTGCAGTCGCTGGTGGACGACGGCCTGCTGGTGGGCACCCGAGGTGTGGGGGCGGTGTGGGCGGCGGAGACAGCCACCGACGTCGACGTCTACGCGGTGCGCGACGCCATGCTGGCCGCCGGGGTCATCGCCCGGCCGCTGACCAACGCCATCGCCTTCTGCCCGCCGCTGGTCATCACCGAGGCGGAGATCGGCCAGATGGTGGACGCGCTGGCCGCCGCGCTGCGTTGAACGACGCTGCGGCCGCCGCACCCGACGGGCGCTACGCCCAGTTCCCCGAGGGGTTCTTCAGCCGCATCGACGACGGCGACGACGCGACGTTCTACGACCAGCCCCGCCTGGTGAGGCACATCGACGACGGTGCCATCGCCGCCGTCTCGGCGTTCTACGGATCGCTCGGTGTGGGCGGCGACGTGCTCGATCTGTGCAGCAGCTGGATCTCGCACCTGCCGGTCCGCCCCCGCCGGCTGGTGGTGTTGGGCATGAACGCCGAGGAACTGGCCCGCAACGACGCGGCTCACGAGGCCGTGGTGCACGACCTCAACGCGCAGCCCCGCCTTCCCTTCGCCGACGGTGACTTCGACACGGCGGTGTGCACCGTCTCGGTGGACTACCTGACCCGTCCGCTCGAGGTGTTCGACGAGGTGGCCCGGGTGGTGCGCCCGGGCGGGGTGTTCGCCTGCACGTTCTCGAACCGGTGCTTCCCCACCAAGGCCATCCGTGGTTGGTTGGCGGGCGACGACCGCTTCCACGTGCAGTTGGTGGCCGAGTACTTCCGCCGCTCCAGTGGCTGGCTCGCCCCCGAGGCCGCGCACTGCAACGCCGGGCTGCCGGGCGATCCGCTGTTCGCGGTGTGGGCCCGACGTGCGGCGCCGGAGGGATGACGGGGGTCGAGGGGCTGCGCGGTCCACCGCGGGGCGGCCCGGCACGGCGATACTGGGCGGCGATGAGCCGGCGGTCCTTCTCTTCGCGCGCCGTGATCGCGTCGGGCGCAGCCGCGCTGGCCTTCGCCGCCACCGGCTGCGGCGGGGCCGATCTGGCCGCCATCCCCACACCGAAGACGGTGCACGTGGAGCCGGCGGGCGGGGCGCCGAGCGAGCCGGTGGCGGCCGGGCCGGTGCCCACCACGACCACGCTGCCGCCCACGACCACCTCGTTGCCCGGCTCGGTCCACTACGAGGTGTCGGCGGGCGACACGCTCTACGGCATCGCCTCCCGGTTCGGCACCACCGTCGACGTGCTGCTCAAGCTCAACCCGCTGACCGATGCGAACCGCCTGCTCGCCGGCCAGGACCTGATCGTGCCCAACCCGGCGCTGACCGCCACCACCGCGCCGGTGAGCGCGTCGGCCACCTCCACGACCGGCGTTCCCACCGACGACACCGGCGTGGACGACGACCTGCCGATCTTCGAGGAGAGCCCGGTCGAGCTCGAGCCCGAGACCACCGCCTCCACCCTCCCCGCCGCCACCAAGGACGGCTGAGCGCAGCGAAGCCGGCGGTCGCGCGAGCGCCAGCGAGCCGACCGCAGATGGGGTCTGGGGGCGCAGCCCCCAGCAACAAGCACCGCTGAGCGCAGCGAAGCCGCGTGGCGAACGGCACGTCGGGCGGCACGGTGTTCGCTCGCGACCCACCCGGCGGCGCCGATAGGGTCGGTGCCCGGGAGGTCCCGCCGTGGCAGGTAACGACACCGGCACCAACACCGGCAGCGAGGCACGACGCGCCGCGGTCGGGGGTGCGACGGTCGGCCGCGATGCGGCCCAGCGCGACGGCATCGGCGAGGTGCTCGCCGCCATCGACCTCGGCACCAACAGCTTCCACCTCGTCGTCGCCCGGATGCTGCCCAACGGCCGGTTCGAGACGATGGCCTCCGAGAAGGAGATGGTGCGGCTCGGTTCCGGTTCCGGCGACATGAAGCACCTCACCGACGAGGCCATCGATCGGGGCGTGGCGGCGCTGCGTCGCTTCCGGCAGGTGGCCGACATCAACGGGGCCCGCCTGCGGGCGGTGGCCACCAGCGCGGTGCGCGAGGCGCACAACCAGCAGGTCTTCCTGCAGCGGGCGTGGCGGGAGGCCGGCATCGAGGTCGAGGTCATCTCCGGCACGGAGGAGGCCCGGCTCATCCACCTCGGCGTGCTCCAGGCCCTGCCGGTGTTCAACCAGCGCCTGCTGCTGATCGACATCGGTGGCGGCAGCACCGAGGTGCTCGCCGGTCACGGCCCCCACATCGACTGGTCCCGCAGCCACAAGCTCGGCGCCATCCGGCTCACCGACCGCTCTTCCCCGCCGGGCGAACGTCGCCACGGCGGGCGGACCGTGCCCGTCGCTACCTGCACAGCTTCCTGGTCAACACCGCTCGAGCTGCGCGACCACCCTTCGACATCGCCGTCGGCTCGTCGGGCACCATCCACAACCTGGCGGTGATGGCCACGCTGCTGCGCGGTGATCCGGCGCCCAAGTCGATCAACTCGGCCACGGTCAGCCGCGCCGAGCTGGCCAAGGTCACCCAGCAGCTGCTCGACGCCGCCACCCCGGAGGAGCGGCTGCGGCTGCCGGGCATCGAGGCCCGCCGGGCCGACATCCTGCCCGCCGGCGCGGTGCTGCTCGACACGCTGGCCGAGGTGCTCGACATCGAGTCGTTCACGGTGTCGGCCTATGCGCTGCGCGAGGGCGCGCTGCTCGACACCGCCCGCCAGAGCGAGCACCACGCCCACCTCGACCCGCTGCACCACCTGTCGGACCTGCGGCGGGCGGGGGTGGAGCACCTGCTGCGCAGCACCGACCCGGCCACCGACCACGCCCACCACACCGCCGAGCTGGCGTTGCAGCTGTTCGCGCAGACGGCGGTGGAGCACCGCCTGCCCGAGAGCTACGCCGAGCTGCTCGAGGCGGGCGCGCTGCTGGCCAACTGCGGGCGCATGATCGCCCACGACTCGCACCACAAGCACAGCTACTACCTGATCCGCAACACCGATCAGCTCACCGGCTTCACCAGCCACGAGATCGAGCTGATCGCCCAGATCGCCCGCTACCACCGCAAGAGCGCACCGAAGGCCCGCAGCCACCCGGAGTTCGCCGCGCTGTCCACGCTGGACCAGCACGCGGTGCGGGTGATGGCCGGGCTGTTGCGCATCGCCATCGGGCTCGACCGAGGCCACGAGGGCGTGGTGCAGCGCGTGCAGTGCGACGTCGACCCGGAGAGCCGGCGCCTCACCGTGGAGGCGGTGGTGGCCGAGGGCCGCGACGCCGGGCTCGAGGTCTACACCGCGGATGCCCGCAAGGATCTGGCCGAGGCCGCGCTGGATCTGGCCATCGACATCATCGTGATCCGCCCCTGAGCGGGCCGGGTCAGTCCCAGCTGCGCACCAGCTCGAGCGCGGTCTGGGCGAGGCCGTCGATCTGGTTGCGGAACGTGTCGATGTCGGCCTCGGCCCCCATGACGCCCTTCAGGTAACGGCTCATGACGCCCTCGACGATGGCGGCGAGCCGCCAGTACTGGAACGCCCGGTAGTAGTCGACGTTCGACACGTCACGGCCGGTGAGCTCGGCGTAGCGATCGAGGAACGCCTCACGGCTCTGGAAGCCGCCGGCTTCGGTCGGTGGTTCGGCGGCGCCGCGGGTGATCAGGTTGGGCTCACCGGGCTGGGCCCAGTTGTTCATGATGTAGCCCACGTCGGCCATCACGTCGCCCAGGGTGCACAGCTCCCAGTCGAGCACGGCGGCGACCCGGGCGTCGCGGCCCACCATCAGGTTGCCGAGCCGGTAGTCGCCGTGGACGATGCCGGCGCCCACCTGTTCGGGCATGGCCGCCTCCAGCCCGTCGGCCACCTCGTCCATGGCCGGCAGCTCGCGGGTCTTGGAGCTTTCCCACTGGGTGCGCCACCGCTTGAGCTGGCGGGCGAGGTAGGCGTCCCGCCGGCCGAGATCACCGAGGCCGCAGGTGTCGGGGTCGACGGTGTGCAGCGCGGCCATCACCTCGATCACCGAGCTGCCGATGGCCAGGCGCTGCTCGCCGGCCGGGAAGTGCTCGTCCACCTTGACCGCTTCGTCGAGCACGACGCCCTCGACGAAGTCCATCACGTAGAACGGCGCATCGTTCACCTCGGTGTCGGTGCACAGGCCCAACGCCCGCGCCACCGGCACCGAGGTGCGCCCGACCCCGGAGATGATCTTGTGCTCACGGGCCATGTCGTGGGCGCTGGCCAGCACGGCGCCGGTGGGTGGCCGGCGCAGCACGAAGGCGGTGCCGTCGGCCCCCAGCACCCGGTAGGTGAGGTTGGAGTGGCCGCCGGCGAGCAACTCGTAGGTGAACGGCCCCTTGGCGCCCTCGATGTTCTGGCTGAGCCACTCGCCCACCGACCCGGCGCGGATGCCGACGACGTCGTTGCTGGCTGCTGTCACGGTTCCTCCCCCGCATGTTCCTGCAGGTTGGGGACCGTAGCGCGGCCTGTTCGGGCTAGGCCCACCGTCCCGTCGTGTCGCTGTGGTCGAAAGATCACAGTCAGTGGCAGCTATGGGAACGAGACCGACGAGAAGGCCGAGGCCGATGCCGAGGCGGGCAGTGCTCGGATCTGCGTTGGCCCTGCTGCTCCTCGCCGGCTGCGACGCGACGCAAGGAGGGGCGGGGGGCGACGGCGCAACCGGGTCCACCGTCGCCGCCACGACGCTTGTCCTCGACGGCACCGACACCGGGGGCACCCCCACCGACCCGCTGGGCCGCACCCCGGCGAGCACGCCGACCACGGCGGTGTCCTCCACCACCGTGACCACCGCGGCGCCCGACCCCGGGCCGCCGCCCGAGAGCACCGCACCGCCGGCCACCGAGGGCCCCGCGCCCACCGAACCGGTGGTGCCGTCGGCCATGGAGACGGTCGAACCGGCGGCACCGGCCGCGCCCGAGCCCACCGAGCCGGCACCCACCACGCCGCCGGCACCGACCGCGCCGCCCACCACCGTCGATGCGTCGGCTGCGCTCGAGGGCCACGCCTTGCAGTTCCTCGAGGCCACCAACGCCCTGCGAGCCTCGCTCGGGCTGGCCCCGCTAAGTGGCGACAGCCGGCTGGTGGCCTCGGCCAACGGTCAGGTCGACGTGATGATCGGCAGCGGCACGCTGGCCCACCAGGACCTGCAGGACGAACTGGCCCAGGGCTGGATGATCGTGGGCGAGAACGTGGGCTACGGCCCCAACGTGGACGCCATCCACCAAGCGCTGGTGGCCAGCCCCGGCCACTACGCCAACCTCGTCAACGACCGGTTCAGCCGGGTCGGCATCGTGGTCAAGGCCGATGCCGGCCGCCTGTGGGTGGCCCAGGTGTTCGGCGGGTGACCGCCACACCGAGCCGCTGATCACACCTTTCGCGGGAACCCGACGATGCCCCGGCGCCACCACGGCGTCGGGGCGTCCTCGCGCTCATACCGTGCGGTTCTGGTATGTCCGGACCAGGCAAGGATCGTTCGCAGGGCAACGGTCGGGGACGGCGAGATGGTCACGAGCGCATGATCAGGGGTGGCTCAGGGTGATCCCCATTGAGCTGTGGCCCGACAGGCGACGACGCTGCACCCCGATGCACGACGAACGCCCCCAGCCCGCACCCCACCCCGTCCACTGACCCGGTTGTACCGGCCGGAGGTCCTAGCGTGGCGCCCATGGCCGTGCCTCCCGCCCCTCCGCCTGCCTCCCCACCACCACCGTGGCGCTCGCCGCCCGCACCGACCGCGCCGTCAAGGTCTACGGCAGCGGCGAGACCTTCAGGTGCTCGCCCTCAACGAGGTGACCGTCGGCTTCGAGCGCGGCACTTCAGCGCCATCATGGGCCCGTCCGGTCGGGCAAGTCCACGCTGATGCACTGCATGGCCGGCCTCGACCGGTTGACCGCCGGGGCGTCGTTCGTCGGTGACGTCGAGATCAGCAAGCTGTCGGAGAAGCAGCTGACCGAGCTGCGGCGCGACCGCGTCGGTTTCGTTTTCCAGGCGTTCAACCTGATCCCCACGCTCAACGCCATCGAGAACATCACGCTGCCCATGGACCTGGCCGGCCGCAAACCCGATCAGGGCTGGCTCGACTCGGTCATCGGCGCCGTCGGGCTCGGCAACCGCCTCAAGCACCGGCCCAAGGAGCTGTCCGGCGGCCAGCAGCAGCGGGTGGCCGTGGCCCGGGCGCTGGCCAGCCGGCCGGAGATCATCTTCGCCGACGAGCCCACCGGCAACCTCGACTCCCGTTCGTCGAGCGAGATCCTGGCCTTCATGCGTCACGCCGTCAGCGACCTCGGCCAGACCATCGTGATGGTCACCCACGACCCGACCGCGGCGTCGTACTCCGACCGGGTGGTGTTCCTGGGCGACGGGCGCATCGTGAACGAGCTGCGCGGCCCCACCGCCGAGTCCATCCTCGGGGCCATGCGGGCCATGGGGGACTGAGCGGTGATCATCGGCAAGCTCACGCTGCGCTCGCTGCGCGCCCGCTGGATCCGCTTCGGCCTGACGTCGCTCGCCGTCATCGCCGGCGTCGGCGCGGTCACCGCCAGCTTCGTGCTGTCCGACACCCTGCGCAAGACGTTCGACACCATAGCCACGAGCGCCACCTCCAACCTCGACGTGCTCGTGCGCTCGGTGGACGCACTGGGCGGCGACGACGCCGCCAGCGCCTCCCGCGCCCCCATCCCGCAGTCCCTCCTCGACGAGTTGGCCGCGGTCGACGGCGTGGCCGTGGCCGAGGGCAACGTGCAGTTCCTCGCGTCCATCACCGCACCCGACGGCGAGGCCATCACCACCGCCGGCGCCCCGATCTTCGGCTTCGGTTGGGTTGATCGCCCCGACGGCGCGTTCGAGATCACCGAGGGCCGCGGCCCCACCGCCCCGGGCGAGATCGCCATCGACCAGGCGGCGGCGGACACCTACGACATCGCCATCGGCGACATGGTCACCGTGCGTGCGGTGGGCAACGGGGGCGAGTTCACCGTCGTCGGCTTCGACAGCTTCGGCGAGGGCGCCGGGTCGCTGTTCATGCTGTTCGAGATGTCCGATGCCCAGGAACTGGCCAACATCCCCGGGCAATACCAAGCGGTATCGCTCACCGCGACCGACGACGTGAACGAGGTGGAGCTGCGCGACCGCGTGGCCCAGCTGCTGCCCGAGGGCTACGAGGCGATCACCGGCTCGCAGTTCAGCCAGGAGTTCTCCGAGAGCTTCGGCCAGATCATCGACATCATCCGCACCGTGCTGCTGGTCTTCGCCTTCGTCATCCTGTTCGTGGCCGGCTTCATCATCAACGTGGTGTTCAACACCACGTTGGGCCAGCGGGTGCGGGAGCTCGGCTTGCTTCGGGCCATCGGCGCCCGCAACGGGCAGATCACCCGGTCGGTGCTGGCCGAGTCGCTCGGCATCGGCCTGCTCGCGTCGGTGATCGGCACCGGCATGGGCATCGTGTTCGCGGCACTGCTCAAGCTGCTCATCACGTCGCAGGGCGGCGGCTTCCCCGACACGCCGCTGGTGCTGTCGGGGGGTACCTGGATCGTGGCGTTCGTGGTGGGCATGGGCGTGACCACGCTGGTGTCGCTGGTGCCGGCCTGGCGAGCCGGTCGCGTGCCACCCGTGACGGCCATGCGCGACGGCGGCTCGCTGGTGTCGGACTCCATCAAGGCCCGCACCATCACCGGTGCGGTGCTCGCCGCCATCGGCCTGATCGCCTTCCTCTACGCCCTGTTCGGCTCGTTCGACGGCACCGCGCCCCGCCTGACCATCATGGGCACCGGTGCGCTGCTGCTGTTCCTGGGGGCCACCGCCATCAGCCCGGTGGTGGCCAAGCCGGTGGCCACCGCGCTGTCGGCGCCGTTCGTGGCCGTCTACGGCGTGACCGGCCGGCTGGCCCAGGGCAACGCCGCCCGCAACCCGCGCCGCACCGCCACCACCGCCTCGGCGCTGATGGTGGGCGTGGCGCTGGTGGCGATGGTCGGTGTGCTCGGCGCCTCGTTCAAGGCCACGTTCTCCGAGCAGCTCAGCACCGGCATCTCGGCCGACTACTTCGTGCAGGCCCGGAACTTCGTGGGGTTCACCCCCGAGCTCGCCCGCCAACTCGACGAGCTGCCCGAGACCGAGCAGGTCACCACGTTCCGCCAGGGCCAGGTCCGCATCGACGGGGACACCAAGTCCGTCCAGGCGGTGCAGGCCACCGGGCTCGACGAGGTGGTCAACCTCGACGTCCTCAGCGGTACGTCGGCCGAGATCCCCACCGACGGGATCCTGGTGCAGGAACAGGCGGCCGAGGACCTCGGCCTCACCGTCGGCAGCCCGGTGTCGGTCACGTTCCCCCTCGGCGAGCGCGAGCTCGAGGTGACCGGCGTGTTCGGCACGGCCGTGACCAACGCCAACTGGATCATCTCCCAGGATCTGTTCGAGGAGGCGTTCCCGCCCGACGTGCAGCTCGACGTGTTCGGCGGGTTCACGCTGGCCGACGGCGTCGACCGGGCACAGGGCGAGGCCGCGGTCACCCGCATCACCGACGAGTACCCCGACGTCGAGCTGCAGGACCGGGCCGAGTTCCAGAAGCAGCAGGAGGACCAGATCGATCAGACGACGATCATCATCTACGCCCTGTTGCTGATCGCGCTGGTCATCGCCGTGCTCGGCATCTTCATCACGCTGATGCTCGCCGTGTACGAACGGACCCGGGAGCTCGGTCTGCTGCGGGCGGTCGGCCAGCAGCGCCGCCAGACCCGCCGCATGATCCGGGCGGAGTCCATCGTGGTGTCGCTGTTCGGCGCCGTGCTCGGCGTGGTGCTCGGCCTGGTGTTCGGCGTGGCCATCGCCGCCGCCCTGCCCGCCAGCGTGATGAGCGTCATCACCATCCCGTACGGGCAGTTGGTGATCATCCTGGTGCTGGCCGCCATCGCCGGCGTCGTGGCCGGGTTCATCCCCGCCTTCCAGGCGTCGAAGCTCAACGTGCTCGACGCCATCTCGTACGAGTAGTCGGCGGCTCGCTGGCGCTCGCTGCGCCGTAGGCTGGGACACCATGTCCGACTGGGTCCCTCCTCGTCCGAAGCACGGCCTGCGCCCCCGCATGGACGTGGCCATCGTCGGCGCCGGCATCGTCGGGCTGACCACCGCCCGGGCCATCGCCGCGGCCCGGCCCGAGCTGCGCGTGGTGCTGCTCGAGAAGGAGCCCACCATCGCCCGGCACCAGACCGGCTCCAACTCGGGCGTCATCCACTCCGGCATCTACTACAAGCCCGGCTCGCTCAAGGCCCGCCTCACCGTCGAGGGCAAAGAGGAGCTCCAGCGCTACTGCGCCGACCGCGGCGTGCCGTTCGATCTGTGCGGCAAGGTCATCGTGGCCGTGCAGCCCGAGGAGCTGCCCCAGCTCGACATGCTGGCCAAACGAGCCGCCGACAACGGCGTGCCGGCCGAGCGCATCTCGCTCGAGGAGCTGCACGAACTGGAACCGCACGCCGCCGGGCTCGGCGCGCTGCGCGTCCGTTCGACCGGCATCGTCGACTACCCGGTGCTGTGCGACTGGCTGGCCGACGACCTCACCAGCGCCGACCACGAGATCCGCCTCGACACCGCCGTCACCGGCCTGGCCGAGGAGGACGACCAGGTGGTCGTGGCCACCCACGGCGACTACGTGCACGCCAAGGTGGTGATCAACTGCGGTGGCCTGCACTCCGACCGGGTGGCCAACCTCTCGCCCACCAGCCGCACCGACATCCGCATCATGCCGTTCCGCGGCGAGTACTACTCGCTGGTGCCCTCCCGCCGGCACCTGGTGAACAACCTGATCTACCCCGTGCCCGACGCCCGCTTCCCGTTCCTCGGCGTGCACTTCACCCGCATGATCAAAGGCGGCGTCGAGTGCGGGCCGAACGCGGTGCCCGCCCTGGCCCGGGAGGGCTACTCCTGGGGCGACGTCGACCTCGGGGACCTGCGGGAGATCCTCACCGCCCGCAGCTCACGGATCCTGGCCAAGAACTACTGGCGCACCGGGTTGGGCGAGATCTGGCGCAGCATCTCCAAGCAGGCGTTCGTCAAGGCACTGCAGGCGTTGGTGCCCGACGTGCGCGACGAGGACCTGATCCGCACCGGCGCAGGCGTGCGGGCCCAGGCCATCGGGCCCGACGGTGCGCTGCTCGACGACTTCGCCTTCGCCGAGACGGCACGGCAGATCCACGTGGTCAACGCCCCGTCCCCCGCCGCCACCGCCAGCTTCGCCATCGGCCGCGTCATCGCCGCCAAGGCGCTCGAGCGGCTCTGAGCTAACCCCAGTTGCGGAACAGCCGGGGGCGGCCGGGGCGGGCGGCGACGCTGACGTCGAGCGCACCGGTTTCCGCCGGCGGCTCGGCCGCGCCGACCGGCACCCGTTCGGCCTGCCGGGCGACGAACCACAGCGACCCGGTCACGATGTGGCCGGGGGCGGGGTGCGGCCCGTCGACCGCCTCGGGCGCCACCACCACGTCGAGGGTGATCCCGTCGCTGTCGACCACCAGGTGCAGGAACTCGCCGCCGCCGAGCTCGTTGCGCACGGTCGTCGCCTCCTGCACCACGCCCGACACGAGCGCCTCGGCCCGCAACGGTGCGGCCTCGCCCTCTTCGCCCGGGAGCGGCATGAGCCCGGCCGGCAGCACCGCCCGCGTACCGAGCGGCATGCCCGACGCCCGGTAGGCGGCCTCGTCGGCGTAGCTCTCCAGCGAGTGGGCGAAGCCGACCACCTCGAGGGTGGCCTCCTCCCCGAAGGGCAGCTCCAACGCACCCCGGGCGCCGTCCTCCAGCTCGACGGCCAAGGGGTAGTCCACGTTGGCCGGCGCGAGCTGCACCAGATCGGCGTCGGGGTTGCCGGGCGCCGGGTGCAGCCCGGTGACACGGGCCCGGATGCGCTGCGGGCGCGGCGGCGCGTAGGACGGTTTGGCCGACCGGACCATGGCGGCCTGGTCGAGGACGACGTTCACCCGGGCGCCCGAGGCGTGATCGTGCAAGCGGATGTGGCGGCCACCATCGAGCGACGGCTCGCTCGACCCCTCGGTGATGACGCGGCGCAACAACTCGACGACATCCATGCGACCGGACGCCGGGAACCCAATGCTCAGGTAGTGGTTTGCCACATCCCTGACGGTACGGGTGACCAGCCGGGAAGTCTGTGAGTAACGGGGCTTCATGTCAACGGGCGACACCGGCATTCACAACGTTGGGGGAACACCCCCACCCGACGTAGGGCGATCGCCGACATCGGCACGGCGGATCCCGCGGCCCGCGCCGAACGCGGGCCGTCGGCAGGTTCGCAGGAATCGAGAAGACCGCTGCGACCCGGTCGTCGTAGAACGGCGGGCGGGCGCCGATGAGGTGGGCGGACCCGATCCGTCAACACCTCGCCGGCCGTACCCCGCCGTATGACCGACGTCACAGAGAAACGATTTCCCGCTGTCACACCCCTGCGTAGCCTCGATGTGCGCCGTTCGCCGCGGCGTCTCCTCGGAACCGCCACGCCCAACCCGATCTGGGGAGCTCTCGTGCTCGAACGCCTCGCCCGCTTCTGCTACGTCCGCCGACGCCTCGTGCTCGGCGTCTGGGTGGCGATCTTCGTGCTCCTGGGCGTGGCCCAGGGGGTCGCCGGCTCCGCCTACCACACCGATTTCCGGCTGGCCGGCACCGAGAGCCAGCGCGGCTTCGACCTGCTGGCCAAGACCGGCACCGCCGGTGGCGGCTTCGACGGCACGATCGTGTTCCTGGCCGAGGACGGCGTGGACGACCCGGCCGTCCAGACGGCCATGACCGAGATGTTCGACGAGGTCGGCGCCATGGCCGGCGTCACCGGCATCACCAGCCCCTACAGCCCCGAGGGAGCGGCGCAGATCGCCCAGCAGGGGCCGGAGGCGGGCAAGCTCGCCTTCGCCCGGGTGCAGTTCTCGCTCGACCTGCAGCAAGCGGACTTCCTGCGCCTGGCCAAGGACACCGAGGAGGCCATCCCCGCGGTCGACGGCCTGCAGGTGGAGCTGGGCGGCCAGGTCTTCGCCGAGTTCGAACCGCCGGAGTCCGAGACGCTCGGTCTGGCCTTCGCCGTGCTCATCCTGCTGATCTCGTTCGGCTCGGTGCTGGCCATGGGCCTGCCCATCGGTGTGGCCCTCGCCGGGGTGGGCACCGGTGTCGCCCTGCTCACCCTGGCCAGCCACCTCACCGACATGCCCGACTTCACCGGCATCCTCGCCGCCATGATCGGCATCGGCGTGGGCATCGACTACGCCCTGTTCATCGTCACCCGCTACCGCGAGGGCGTGCACCGCGGCCTCAGCTTCGAAGAGGCCACGGTCACCGCCATCGGCACCGCCGGCCGCGCCGTCATCTTCGCCGGCATCACCGTGGTGATCTCGGTGCTCGGCATGGTGCTCATGGGCCTGTCGTTCGTGCGCGGCCTGGCCTACGGCGCGGCCATCACGGTGGCCATGACCATGGTGGCCTCCATCACCCTGCTGCCCGCCCTGCTCGGCTTCGCCAAGGCCCGGGGGGAGATCACGCGCTACCGCGGCCTCGCCGGCGCGGTGCTCTTCGCCATCGCCCTGTTCGGGCTCGGCCTGCGCATCCCCGTGCTCTCGCTGCTGGCGGTGGGTGCCGCCGTGGTGATCATCCTGCTGTCGTTCGTGGTCCCGTGGCTGCGCCGCGAGATCCCCCGCCGCGAGCCCAAGCCCATGCGGGAGACGGTCGGGTTCCGCTGGAGCCGCGTCGTGCAGCACCACCCGTGGCTGGCCGCCGGCATCGGTCTGGGCGTGCTCATCGTGTTGTCGATCCCGGTGTTCTCGCTGCGGCTCGGCTTCTCCGACGACGGCAACTTCCCCGAGGAGAGCACCACCCGCAAGGCGTACGACCTGCTCGCCGCCGGCTTCGGCCCCGGCTTCAACGGCCCGCTGCTGCTGGCCGCCGAACCCAACGGCAACACCGAGGTGGTCCAGCAGCTCACCGAGGCCGTGGCCGCCGATCCGGGGGTGGCCGCCGCCGTGCCGCTCACCCCGCCCGGGTCGCCGCTGGCGCTGTGGCAGGTGATCCCCACCACCTCACCCCAGGACGAGGCCACCGAGGCCCTCGTGCACCGCCTGCGTGACGACGTGATCGACCCGATCGAGGCCGCCACCGGTGTCGACGCTCCGCTCACCGGCATCGTCGCCTCCAACATCGACTTCGCCGACTACATCGGCCGGCGGCTGCCCATCTTTTCGGTGCGGTGCTCGCCCTGTCGTTCCTGCTGCTGATGTCGGTGTTCCGCTCGCTGCTGGTGCCGCTCAAGGCGGTGGTGATGAACCTGCTGTCCATCGGTGCCAGCTACGGGGTGGTCGTCGCCATCTTCCAGTGGGGCTGGGCCAAGCAGCTGGTGGGCATCGGGGAGGGCGCCCCCATCGAGGCGTGGGCGCCGATGATGATGTTCGCCATCGTGTTCGGCCTGTCGATGGACTACGAGGTGTTCCTGCTGTCGCGCATGCGGGAGGAGTTCGACCGCACCGGCGACAACACCAGCGCGGTGGCCGACGGCCTGGCCACCACCGCCCGGGTCATCTCGGCGGCCGCCGCCATCATGGTCTTCGTGTTCGGCAGCTTCCTGCTCGAGCCGAACCGCCAGATCAAGCTGTTCGGTGTGGGCCTGGCCACCGCCGTCTTCCTCGACGCCACCGTGGTGCGCATGGTGCTGGTGCCCGCCACCATGGAGCTGCTGGGCAAGATCAACTGGTGGCTGCCGTCCTGGCTCGACCGGGTGCTGCCCCGGCTCAACGTGGAGGGCACCCCGCACCCCGATCCCGTACCGGTCGGTACGGCCGGCGGTGGGGGCCTCTGACCGCCGAGGTGCTAGAAGCCCTGCCATGGCAGATTCCGGTTCGGGAAAACTCGATGGCAAGGTGATCATCATCACGGGCGGCGCCCGCGGGCAGGGTGCGGCCGAGGGCCGCCTCGCCCTCGCCGAGGGCGCCACCGTGGTGCTGGCCGACGTGCTCGACGAGGAGGGTGAGCGCGCCGCCGGGGCGATGGGCGCCGAGTACGCCCACCTCGACGTCACCTCGGAGTCGGCGTGGACGGCGATGGTGGCCGATGTGCTCGGCCGCCACGGCCGCATCGACGGTCTGGTCAACAACGCCGGGATCCTCCACGCCAGCCGGCTCACCAACTACCAGCTCGAGGACTGGAACCGGGTGATCGCCGTCAACCAGACGGGCGTGTTCCTCGGCATGAAGGCGGTGGCGCCCACCATGCTCGCCCAGGAGTCGGGCTCCATCGTCAACATCTCCTCGGTGGCGGGCCTCGAGGGCATCTTCGGCTCGATGGCCTACACGGCCTCGAAGTTCGCGGTGCGGGGCATGACCAAGGTGGCCGCCAAGGAGCTCGGCCCGAAGGGCATCCGGGTCAACTCGGTGCACCCGGGCATCATCACCACTGAGATGACCAAGGACTTCGACATGCCGCGCATGCTGCGCGGTGTGCCCCTGGGCCGCACCGCCGAGCCGGAGGAGGTCGGCCGCCTCGTGCTGTTCCTGCTGTCCGACGACGCCAGCTACTGCACCGGCCAGGAGTTCGTCGTCGACGGCGGCATGCACGGCTGACGGCCTGCTCGGCGCCGGCCGGACATCGGGTCAGCGGGTGGCGGGGGTGGCGATGCGCCGGCTCATGGCGGCGCGGAACACCGCCGACCACCCGGCGGCGTCGATGCCGAGGTCGAGCAGGCGTCGGTCGGCCTCCCGGGCCACCGAGCGGGCTGACGTGGCCCCCACCGCCGACAGTGCATGGCCCTCGGCCAGCCGAACGATCGCCTGGGCCACCACGTCACCGGTCAGGTCGACCTCCTGGCGGCCGGCGGCGAAGGCGGCGATGACCTCCGAGAAGTCCCCCCGGATGGCGTGGGACAGCCCGGCGGCGATGTAGGAGTACGCCATGTCCAGGTAGGTGGAGCGGGTCGACTCGTGGGCTCGATCGGCGTGGGCCAGCGCCGACACCGTGTCGCCCGCCGCCACGGACACCAGCGCCAGCGTGGCGATCAGGGCGGGCGGGCCGTCGACGCCCGACTCCTCCACCGCCGAGCGCAGCACCGCGCCGGCCTCGTCGGTGTCGCCCCGCTGCAGGTGGAACAACCCGAGCGCACCGGCCCGGTCCCACTCCGAGGGCATGCCGAGCTCGTCCTCGCGCACCATCTCGGCCAGGTGCTCCTGCGCCCGCAGCACGTCACCGATGTGCAGCGCGGTGGCCGTCCACACGGTGGCCGCGGCCGACACGCCCCGGGGCGGGTTGACGCGGGCCGGGAACTCGAACGCCTCCTCCAGCGCTGCGAACCCGGGCTTGATCTCGCCGGCGGCCACCAGCGCCCGACCGAGCGCACCCTGGGCCTGGAGCTGGCCCACCGGGTCACCCACCCGGGCGTAGTGTGCCTTGGCCTCCTCCGAGCGTTCGATGGCGGCCTGGGTGCGGCCCGACCACAGCCTGACCAGCCCGGTGAGCAGCAGCATCATGCCCTCGCCGAAGCGGTCGCCGCGGACCCGGGCGTCGGGCAGGATCTCCTCGGCCAGACCCTCCGCCTCGACCAACCGGCCCTGGTGGAACCGGGTGAAGGCCAACAGGGCGTTGGCCCAGCTCAAGCCGCCGGTGTCGCCCAGGTCCACGAAGGCCGACGCCGAGGCGTCGATGCGCTTCTCCGCCTCCGCCACCCGACCGACGAGGTAGGAGATCCACGCGAGCGTCTGCAAGGCCCACGCCGCACCGCGCGGATCGTCCAGCTCCTGGAAGATGGCCAGCGCCGCCGACGTGGACGCCTCCGCCTCCACGAACTGGCGCTGGTACTGGCGGGTGATGCCGATGAGCCGCAGCGCCTCCGCCTCGCCCGGCCGGTCGGCGAGCTCACGGAAGTCGGCCAGCGCACCCTCGAGCGTCTGCACCGCCAGCTCCATGTCGCCCTTGCGGCGGATGATCTCGCCGGCCACCAGGCAGGCCCGGGTGCGGCCCAGCCGGTCGCCGAGCACGTCGGCCACGCGGATCGCCTCCTCCACGTCGGCGTGGGCGCCGGTGATCTCCAACAGCCCGAAGCGCGCTTCCGCCCGGCCCAGCAGGAACTCCAGCCGCTGGGACGACGGATCCCGGCCGGTCAGCTCGAGGCCCTGCGAGTACAGCCGGGCGGCCAGCACGTACACCTCGCCGTGCATGGCCCGCTGCCCGGCCTCGGCCAGCCAGCTCAGCGCCTTCTCGGTGAGCGTGCCCGGCAGCGCCGCACCGAAGGACAGCTCGTTGGACAGCGTGGCCGCCTGGGCGTAGTGGTGCGCGATCCGGTCGATCACGCCGACGTCGCCCTCGATCTCGTCGAGGTGGTCCTCCATCCACGTGGCGATCTCGGCGTGGCGCCGGGCCCGCTCGCTCTTGGTGAGCATGCCGTAGGCCACCTCGCGCAACACGTCGGAGCGGAACGACCAGCGGTCGCCGGCGAGGTTGAGCAGCTCCTTGTCGACGAGCACGTCGAACGCCGCCCGCCAGGTTCCGGCCATGCCGCTGACCTGCGACATGGTCTCGAGGGCGAACAGCGTGCCGGCCCGGCCGAGCACGGCGGCGTTGTCGAGCACGGCCCGCTCCTCCGGCTCCAGCCGGTCGAGCCGGGCGGCGATGAGGCCCCGCAGCGTCTCGGGCAGCTCCGAGGTGGGCGCCGGCGCGGCGGCCGCCATCGGGCTGAGCGGGGCCATGGTGCTCAGCGCGCCGCCGCCCTGGCGCTCGAGCAGCGCCACCAGCTCCTCGAGGAAGAACGGGTTGCCGCCGGAACGGGCCAGCAGCATGCGCCGGGTGTCGGCGTCGATCTCGGTGACGAGCAGCTGGTCCAGCAGCTGGCTGGCCGCCACCTGGTCGAGCGGGTCGAGGTTGACGATGAGGTGGTTGTGCCGTCCGGTGCGCGGCTTCCACCGGGCGTCGAGCAGGTGCCGGGCGGTGGCCACCAGCACGAAGGGGTTGCGGCCGAGGCCGTCGATCACCTCGTCGAGCACCTCGAGCACCAGATCGTCGGCCCAGTGCAGGTCGGCCAGGCGGAAGAACACCGGTTGGGTGGCGGTGGCGGCCTCCAGCACCTGGATCAGCGACCGGCTCGCCTCCTCCCGCGCCCGCTGGGGGTCGACCGGCCGGCCCGACTGGTAGCCCATCAGGTACAGCAGGTTCGAGGCCAGGTGGCCGATGGCGGAGGCCTCGACATCGACCTGCAGGAGGCTGGCCACCGCTTTGACGGTGGCCTCCCGAGCGTCAACCGCTGACGTACCATCCGGTACGTCGAGCAGCGTCCGCAGGGCCGCGCCGATCGGGTACCAGATGTTCGCCTCGCCGTAGGGCACGCAGTTGCTCTCGAGCATGCGCGCCCCCTTCTCCCGGTCCACCCAGGAGGCCACGTCGTCGGCCAGGCGGGTCTTGCCCACCCCGGCGTCGCCCAGGAGCATGACCAGCAGCGTGCGCCGCTGGGTGTACGCCAGCGAGATGGCCGAACGCAGCAGGGCGAACTCGGGATCGCGGCCGATGAGCGGCGTCTGGCGCAGGCGGGGACGGCGGCCCGGCAGCAGCAGCACGTCGACCGCCCGATAGGCGTCGATCGGCTCCTCCCGGCCACGGGCCTGCACCGGACCGAGCGGTTCGTAGCCGATCACGTCGCGGGTGGCGTGGTAGGTGAGCGGGCCCACGTAGACCTGCCCCGGGCGGGCGGCGGACTGCAGGCGGTTGGCGGTGTTCACCACATCGCCCATGGCGGTGTACTCGCCGCCGGCGCGCATGGCGCCGGTGAGCACCTCGCCGGTGCTGAGCCCGATGCGCATCTGGATGTTGGCCCCGACCTCGGCGGCGTAGGCCCGCATCGTGTTCTGCATGGCCAGCGCGGCGCGCACGGCCCGCTCGGCGTCGTCCTCGTGGGCCACCGGCGCACCGAACAGGGCGACGATGGCGTCGCCGAGGATCTTGTCAACCCGCCCGCCGAACTCGACGATGTCGCGCACGAGGCGCTCGAAGCCGCGGTCCACCAGGCTCTTGACGGCCTCGGGGTCCATCGTCTCGGCCAGCGACGTGAACCCGACCAGATCACCGAACAGGACGGTCACCACCCGCCGCTCGTCACCATGTCCCGTCAACCCGTGCCCACACGACGGACAGAACCGGCTCCCGACCGGGGTCTGCGCACCGCACGAGGGACAGGACATGGCGTCAAGCATACGGCCCCGTGATCGGTCCGACCGAGACGTTCTACCTGGATATGCCACGAAATGTGGTGGATCGATCACGGGAGCAGCCATCTATCGACAACGTGTCGACAACGGTGGCGTGGTGCCGCCGGCCACACCGTGGAACGCTCCTACGCTCGAACCGTGGCGAACCGATTCGACCCCGACGCACCGGGCCCCGCGCTGGGCGCGTTCCTCGAGGAGCGGCACCTGGCGACCCTGACGACGCTCCGCCCCGATGGCTCCCCCCACGTGGTGCCGGTCGGCTTCACCTACGAGCCGGCCCGGCGCCTGGCCCGGGTCATCACGTTCGAGCCGTCGCGCAAGGTCGCCAACGTGCGGGCCGGCGGCGGGCCGGCGGCCGGCGGGGTCAGGGCGTCGATCTGCCAGGTCGACGGCGGGCGCTGGGTCACCCTCGAGGGCATGGCCCGGGTGTCCGATGACGCCGACGCCGTCGCCGAGGCGGTCGAGCGGTACGCAGCGCGGTACCGCCAGCCCGGTGCGCGCGCCGATCGTGTGGTCATCGAGGTGTCGGTCACCCGCATCATGGGCAACGTCCCGCCTGCCGCGCCCGAAGTTTGACCCGGACCGCCACCGACGGCGTATCTTTCGAACAAACAGCAGAAAAGCCAAGCGCTGCGGGGTTGGGTGCAAGTCCCGACCGGCGGTCACAGCCCGCGAACCCCTGCTCGTCCGCACGACGGGCGGGGGCCGACCCGGTGGAACTCCGGGGCCGACGGTAAAAGTCCGGATGGGAGCAGCAGGTTGGCGCCATCGCGCCCGTCGCGGTCCGTGCCGTCGGACCGTCCGGGTCGGCGATGGCGTCGTTGCCGCATCCCGTCGTCACCCCCGGTCACAGCGCCGGGTGGGCCCGTACCGGGCCGGATGAATGGGGACGACAGTGGCAGTGGCGAACCTCGACCAGGCCCGTGACGACGCCGGGGCACCGGCGCAGCACCGCGAAGCACCGCAGGCCGCGCCCGACGGGGCCCGCGATGCGAGCGTGCTCGCCGACATCCCCACCGCCATCGAGGCGTTCCGGCGGGGCGAGATCCTCGTGGTGGTGGACGACGAGGATCGCGAGAACGAGGGCGACCTGATCATGGCGGCCGAGTTCGCCACCGCCGAGAAGCTCGCCTTCTTCGTGCGCTTCACCTCCGGGGTCATCTGCGCGCCGATGTTCCCCGAGCGCTGCGTCGAGCTCGACCTGCCGCTGATGGTGGAGCGCAACACCGAATCGCATCGCACCGCCTTCACCGACTCCGTCGACGCCGCGGTGGGCGTCACCACCGGCATCTCAGCCGCCGATCGGGCGCACACCCTGCGTCTGCTGACCGAGGCCGCCACCCGACCGGGGGACCTGGCCCGACCCGGGCACATCTTCCCGCTGCGGGCGCGGCGGGGCGGCGTGCTCATCCGCCAGGGCCACACCGAGGCCGGCGTCGACCTGCGCCGGCTGGCCGGGCTGGCGAGGTGGGCGTTCTGGCCGAGGTGGTCAACGACGACGGCACCATGGCCCGCTTCGACGAGCTGACCGTCTTCGCCCGCCGCCACGGCCTGCTGATGATCACCATCGCCGACCTCGTGCGCCATCGCCGCCGCACCGAACGGCTCGTGCACCCCGTGTCCAGCGCATCGGTGCCCACCCGCTGGGGCACGTTCGCCGCGACCGCCTACCGCAGCGATCTCGACGGCAGCGAGCACCTGGCGCTCACCATGGGCGACGTCGCCAACGGGCCCGCGCCGCTGGTGCGGGTGCACAGCGAGTGCGTCACCGGCAACCTGCTGGGCTCGCTGGCCTGCCGCTGCGGCGCCAGCCTGGACGCCGCCCTCGCCGCGGTCGCCGGCGAGGGCCGGGGCATCATCGTCTACCTGCAGGGGCCGGAGGCACGGGGCGGCGGCCTGCCCCAGTCGCTCGACTCCATCGCCCGCCACCCCGACCTCGCCGCCGCCGGCGACGCCCACGGTGCCGCCACCGGCATCGACGATCGGGCCGAGTTCGGTGTGGGCGCGCAGATCCTGGTCGATCTCGGCGTGCAGCAGCTGCGGCTGCTCAGCGACAACCCGACCCGCTACGGCGGTCTCGAGGGCTTCGGGCTGACCATCGCCGAGCGCGTGCCGTTGCTCGGCCCCCGAGCCTGACCTCCCCGTCGCCGGCCACCGGCGACCCGTCCGCCAACAACGCAGCCACGAAGGGAACGACATGGAACAGCGCATCGACAGCGCCGGGCCCACCATCATCGAGGGATCGCTGGCCGGCGAGGGCCGGCGCATCGCCGTGGCGGTGGCCCGCTGGAACGAGTTCATCACCGAGCGCCTGCTGCACGGCGCCCTCGACACGCTGCGACGCAGCGGGGTGGCCCAGGCGGACACCACGGTGGTGTGGGTGCCGGGCAGCTTCGAGCTGCCCACCGTGTGCGCCCAGCTCGCCCGTACCGGTCGGTATGACGCGGTGGTGGCGTTGGGCGCGGTGATCCGCGGGGCCACATCGCACTACGAGCTGGTCGCCGGGCAGTGCGCGGCCGGCCTGGCGAAGGTGGGCATCGACACCGGCGTGCCGGTGATCTTCGGCGTGCTCACCACCGAGACCATCGAGCAGGCCATCGAACGGGCCGGCACCAAGGCCGGCAACAAGGGGGCCGAGGCGGCGGCCTGTGCGCTGGAGATGGCCGGCCTCACCGAGGCGATCGCCAAGGGTTAAGAGGCGAGGGTCGGGTCAGGCCAGCAGGAGGTCGGCCCGGCCCCGAGCCCACGCCCACAGCGCCTCGGCCGGCAGCGGTCGTGACAGCAGGTAGCCCTGGCCGCGATCGCAGCCCATGGCCACGAGGGCGTCGAAGGCGTCGCCCTCCTCGATGCCCTCGGCCACCACCCGCAGCTCGAGGTTGCCGGCGAGGTCGATCACCGTGCGGGCGATCATGGCGTCGGAGGCGTCGCGGGCGAGGTCGCGGACGAACGAGCGGTCGAGCTTGAGCTCGGCCACCGGGAGCCGCTTGAGGTAGGCCAGCGACGAGTAGCCGGTGCCGAAGTCGTCGATCGACAGGCCGACGCCCAGGCGGTGCAACCGGGCCAACACCTCCTCGGAGCGGCCCGCCTCGTGCATGAGCTCGGTCTCGGTGATCTCCAGGGTGATGCGCTGCGGGGCGAGCCCGTAGCGTTCCAACACGGCGGCGAGGTGGTCGGGGAAGTCGGGCTCGAGCAGGTTGCGGACCGAGATGTTGATCGCCATCTCCAGGTCGAGCCCGTCGCGGCGCCAGGCGGCCGCCTGGGAGATCGCCCGGTCGAGCACGAAGCGGGTGAGGCGGTCCACCAGCCCGAGGTGCTCCGCCACCGACACGAACTCCGACGGTTCGATGTCGCCCAGCTCGGGGTGACGCCAGCGGAGCAGCGCCTCGGTGGCGACCACCCGGTTGGTGGCCAGGTCCACCTGCGGCTGGTAGTGGACGTCCAGCGCGCCGCGCTCGAGGGCGTGGCGCAGGTCCGACGCCAGCGTCAACCGCCGGGCGCTCGACTCGCCGTGGGCCCGCTGGAACACCTCGACCGACCCGTCGGGCCGGGCCTTCGCCGCGTACAGCGCCAGGTCGGCGCGCTGCAGCAGGCTCGACTCGTCGGTGGCGTGCTCGGGGGCGCAGGCCACCCCCACCCCGGCGCTGACCACCAGCTGCAACCCGTCGATGCGCACCGGTTGCTCCACCACCCGCAACAGCCGGTCGGCGAGACGGGAGGCCTCTTCCACCGTGCAGGGCGAGACGAGCACGGCGAACTCGTCGCCGCCCAGGCGGGCCACCAGGGCGCCGGGACCGGCGTAGGTCTTCAGCCGGGCGGCCACCGCCTGCAGCAGCCGGTCGCCGGCGTCGTGGCCGAGGGTGTCGTTGACGTCCTTGAAGCCGTCGAGGTCCACCAGCAACACGGCCAAACCCGCCTCCGGCCGCTCGTCGGGCGGCTGCGGCAAGGCGGTGGCGCCGGCGTGCGGCCCGTCGGCGAGAGCCTCGGCGAGGCTGCGGTGGAAGAGGCGACGGTTGCCCAGGCCGGTGAGCGCATCGTGCAGCGCCAGCTGCTCGCGCTCGTGGGCCTCGTCACGCAGCTGCTCGATGAGGCGGAGGTTCTCCAGCGCCATGGCCGCGTGGTTGGCCAACGCCCGCAGGGCGCGGACGTCGGACCGGTCGAACAGGGAGCACGTCCCGGTGCGCTCGCGGACGGCCACCACCCCGAGCAACGACGTACCGGCCAGCATGGGGACGGCCAGCACGTCGCCGTGGCGGTGGCCCGCCCTGACGCGGCCGTGCAGCCGGAAGGTGGCCTCCCGCTGCTCGACGGTGGCCACCAGCACCGGGTCGATCTCCCAGGCCGGCGTGGTCGGCGAGACCACGGGCCCGCCCGCTTCGAGCACCCGCCACCGCACCACCTTGCCGCCCGACAGCAGCAGCACCTCGGCGCTGCCGGCGTGCAGCACGTCGGCCGCCTCCCGCAGGGTGACCTCGATGGCGGCGTCGATGTCCTCGGTCTGGGCGATCTTGCCGGCGAAGTCGTAGAGCTGTTCGAGATACTGGTGGCGGCCCGCCAACCTGCTGTAGCCGACGTAGGCCAGGTAGGTGACGATGCCCGGTGGGGCCAGCAGCAGCAGCGCCCAGGGCGCGGCCTGCCACAGCACCGCGGCCACCAGACCGAGGGCGGCGTTGGCCGTCTCGGCCAGCACGGCGAGCAGCCACGGCCGCCAGAAGCCCACCGACGGCGCGGCATCGGCCGGGGCCGGCCGGCTCGACAGGGCGATGGCGGCGAGGATGAGGCCGAGCGCGACCGTCGTGTACAGCACCATGGCCCCGAAGACGACCGCCCAGTCGCCGGGCTCGAGGGCGGAGGCGCTCCAGCCGGGGGCGTAGCGCACCACGGCGCAGGCCGAAGCGGCCTCGAACAGGTAGAGGGCCACGTTGAAGGCCAGCTTGAGCGGGTCCCGTTCGTCGCGCAGCAGGGCCAGGGCGAGCGCCCCGCCGGCCACCCGGGCGGCCACCAGCTCGGGGGCGTCGACGGCGAACAGGCCGAACACCAGCACGACGTGGGCGGGGGTGACGGCGATGGCGTGGTCGCGCACCTCGATGGCCACGTCGACCCGGTCGCCGATGACGAGCACGCCCACGAGCACCAGCCACGGGACCGCGGCGTGCTCGGCGGCCAGCGTGAGGTCACGCTGCCACAACGCCACCGCCAGGCAGGCGACGCCCATGCCGAGCAACACCGCCAAGAGCAGGATCGGCTCCGTGCCCCGTCGCCGTTCGACCAAGCGGATCCCGTCTCCTCGTTCCGAGCCGGACCGGCGCGCTCTCATGCTGCGCCCCGCGTCCGGGCGTCAGCGTATCGTCACGATGAGCGCATGCCTCAGCACGCTGCGGGGTAGGCCTGGCAGGTCGGGCACCAGTACGTCGATCGAGGGGGTTGACCCAACCGCGCCGATCGGATGGGGCTGTGACAGCGCGGGCAGGCCCGTCCGCGCCGGCCGTAGACGGCCACACCGCCCGGTACGCCGGGCGCGGTCACCCGAGGACCGGGCCCGAGGTTGGCCCGCAGCAACCGGTGGGCGTCGGCGTACAGCGCCCGGCGTCGCGCCGGATCGATCGCCCCGATGGGGGTGGTGGGCGCCAGCCGGTGCAACCACAACAGCTCGTTCTTGTACACATTGCCGATCCCGGCGGCGACGCGCTGGTCGAGCAGCACGTCGAGCACCGGGCGCTCGACCGGTTGGGCGTCGACCCGACGCAGCACCCCGTCGATGTCGACGTCGGCCCCGGCGAGGTCGGGCCCGAGGTGGGCCACCGGTGGCGAGCGATCGATCGCGACCTCAACCGAGGGGTTGAACCGATCGGTACGGACCACCGGCGCGGCGAAGCACACCGCCACCCAGTCGTCGGTGTCGAGGCGTACCCGCAGCTGGTGGGCCGGGCGCTGCCACCGCTCCCCGATGCGATAGAGGTGCCACGAACCGGTCATGCGCAGATGGGTCTGCAACTGCACACCGTCGGCGAAGCGGATGAGCAGGTGCTTGCCCACCGCTTCCACCGCTTGCACGGTGGTGCCGTCGGCGCCGGCCCGCGGTCGGGGCCCGGCCAGCCTGGGCGCCTCGAAGCGGCGCAACGACCGGCCCAGCAGCGCCGGGCGAAGCCGCGCCGCCACCCGCCAGATCGTGTCGCCCTCGGGCATGGTGCCACCGTAGTGAGCCCCGGGCCCGCAACGCCTCGTGTGCCAGAGTGGTCCGCATGCCGGAGCCGGCCGGATGCCGGGGTGGCCCGATCGCCGACGGGGCCCGATGCGACACCGGCGGGAGCCCCATGATCGGAAGAACCGAGGTGCGCGAGGCGGCCGAGCGCGTGGCCGGCCGGGTGCGACGCACGCCGACGTTGGCGCTGGACGGCGAGACCGTCCTCAAGCTCGAGTGCCTGCAGCACACCGGCAGCTTCAAGGTGCGCGGCGCCACCAATGTGGCCCTGTCGCACCCGGGTTCGCTGCCGGCGGCCGGCCTGGTGGCGGCGTCGGGCGGGAACCACGGCCTGGCGGTGGCCCACGTGGCCCGCGAGCTCGGCGTGCCGGCCGAGATCTTCGTGCCCGAGGTCAGCCCGACGGTGAAGCGGGAACGCATCGCCGCGCTCGGCGCCGCGGTGGTGGTGGGCGGCGCCATCTACGACGACGCCGCAGCCGCCTGCCGGACCCGCGCTGCCGAGTCCGGCGCGCTCGAGATCCATCCGTTCGACCATGACGCCACCATCGCCGGGGCCGGCGGGGTGGCGATGGAGCTGTGGGAGGACGAGCCCGAGCTCGACACCGTGCTGGTGGCGGTGGGAGGGGGTGGGCTGCTCGGCGGCACGCTGGCGTGGTACGGCCGGGCGGTGAAGGTGGTGGCGGTGGAGCCGGAGCGTTCGTGCGCGCTGCACGCCGCCCTGCGCGATGGCGGACCGGTCGAGGTGGAGGTGGCCGGGGTGGCGGCCGACTCGCTCGGCGCCCGTCGCCTCGGGATGCTGGCCTACGAGCAGGCGGCGGCCCGGCTGGCGGTGTCGCTCACCGTGCACGACGAGGACATCGTCGAGGCCCAGCGCCAGCTGTGGGAGCGGGCCCGGGTGGTGGCCGAGCCGGGCGGGGCCACCGCCTACGCCGCGCTGGTCGGCGGTGCCTACCGTCCGGCACGGGGCGAGCGGGTGGGCGTGATCGTGTGCGGGGCCAACGTGGATCCCGGCACCGTGGTGCGCAGCCGGTGAGCGCGACGCTGCGGGCGGCCGGGTTGGCGGACCTGCCGGCGGCGTTGGCCATCAACCAGGCCAACCTGCCGGCGGTGGGGCCCGCCACCGCCGAGAAGTTCGCGTGGTTCCTGGCCCATGCCGAGCAGTTCACGGTGGCCACCGTCGACGATGCGGTGGTGGCGTTCGTGATCACACTGCGCGAAGCCGGCAGCTACGACAGCCCCAACTACCGCTGGCACGCCGACCGGCTCGAGCGCTTCCTCTACGTGGACCGCATCGCGGTGGATGCGTCGGCACGCGGGCAGGGATTGGGCCGGCAGCTGTACGACCACGTGGTGGCGCACGCCCGGGCGAGCGCCGCCTGCCCGGTGGTGGCCGAGGTCAACGTACGGCCGCGCAACGATGCATCGCTGGCGTTCCACGCCGCCTACGGGTTCGAGGTCGTGGCCGAGGTGGCGGACCCGCGCTACGAGGACCTGGTGGTGGCGATGGTGCGGTTCGACTGCTGAGCCAGCGGAGCCGGCGCCGGCGCCGGCGCCGGCGCTGCGGGCCGTCCGGATCAGGCGTCGCAGTCGTCGAAGTACCGCAGGACGGGAGGTGCGGCGACCAGGCCCTTCATGTCCTTGATGGCGCCGTCGCCAGCGCCAGGCCCGGTAGGCCTGATCATCTTCCATCGTCGTCCAACGCTCGATCAGCAGGATCTGGTGGGGGTTGGCCCGGTCCTGGTGGACGGTGACGAACTCGCAGCCCTGACGGGCACGGGTGTCGACCAGGTGCTTCTTGAACACGGCGAGCAGCTCGTCGGCGCGGCCGTCGGTGGCGGTCAGCTCCAGCGTGACGTGGAAGCTCATGGCGGGTCCCCCGGTTTCGGTGTCGGTTCTCGGTGCGCGCCCAGGCGGCGCACTCCGAGCGCCGGACCCTAGCCCGCCGTCGCCCGAGCCGCCCGGGAACGGAGCCGTCGGCGAGCGTCCGACGCTCGGAGCGACCAACGCGGCCCGGTGACCCACCCGCACGGACCATCGAGTTTCTCCGGTGACGAAACGGATGGCCGCCGGCGTGTTGGGCCGAGCACCTCCGGGCGTAGCGACAGCGGCCCGCCCACCAGATCGGTGGATCGGGCCTCGCGGGGTGGTGTCGCCCGCTTCGTCACAGCAGCGCCCGGCACCGATTCGTCACCGGAGCACCGGGCACCGGAGCACCGGAGCACCGGAGCACCGGAGCACCGGAGCAAGGTGATGCGGGTGACCGAAGGCCTGTCGACGGCGGCCGGATCCTGACCGCACCGACAGCGATCCCGGCAGACCCACCCGCACGGACCATCGAGTTTCTCCGGTGACGAAACGGATGGCCGCCGGCGTGTTGGGTCCGGCACACAGGGTTGGATCACCAACGGATCAGCCACCAGGTCGGATGACCACCTCCCGCAACGTGGCACGAATTCGTCACCGGAGAAACGTGATGCGGGCGACCGGGGAAGGGACGTCCAACCGCCGCGCCCAGGAACGACACCGCGCCCTGCCGCCGACGACCCCGGCTCCGACGCAGCCACCTTCCGCGGGACCTCGCCGCGTGACGGCCGGCGTCAGGGAGCGCCAGCGAGCAGTCGGCACCAACTGACCAAGCACCCTCGCGGGACATCACCGGATAGCGGTCGGCGCTAGCGCCGCACCGAGACCTGGGAGCCCTGCTGCTCAACACCCGGGAGGGCGCCAGGCCGGCGTCGGGAGCGCCAGCGAGCAGCCGGCACGTGCCGAGCGACAGCGAGGCACCAACCAACACCGTCACACCCCCTGCGTAGGGTGGAGCACGGTGGCCCTCGACGATTCGCCCGATCCGCTCAGCCTGTTCGCCGAACCGGTGGCAGCGTGGTTCCGCAGCAGCTTCACCGCGCCCACCCCACCCCAGGCCCAGGGCTGGCCGGCCATCGCCGGCGGCGAGCACACGCTCATCTTGGCCCCCACCGGCTCGGGCAAGACGTTGACCGCCTTCCTGTGGGGCCTGAACCAGTTGATGACCACGGAGCCCCCGCCGGCCAAGGCCCGCACCCGCATCGTGTACGTCTCGCCACTACGGGCCCTGGCGGTCGACGTCGACAAGAACCTCCGCGCCCCGCTCAACGGCATCGCCCTCGCCTCCGAGCGCCTCGGCACCGCGCTGCACCACGTCCCCCAGGTCGGCGTGCGCACCGGCGACACCCCGGCCGACGTGCGCCACACGCTCGTCCGCCAGCCGCCCGACATCCTGATCACCACCCCCGAATCGCTGTACCTGATGCTCACCTCGCAGGCGCGCGAGACGCTGGTCAACGTCGAGTCGGTCATCATCGACGAGATCCACGCGCTGGCCGCCACCAAGCGCGGCGCCCACCTGGCCCTCACCCTCGAACGCCTGGCCCGGGTCACCGCCCGACCGCCGCAGCGCATCGGGCTGTCGGCCACCCAACGCCCGCTCGACGAGATCGCCCGCTTCCTGGGCGGGTTCGACACCACCGCCGGCGCCGACCGGCCCACGCCCCGGCCCGTCCGCATCGTCGACGCCGGGGTGCGCAAACCGTTGGAGCTGGAGGTGGTCGTCCCGGTCGAGGACCTCTCCCAGCTCGGCGAGCTGCTCGAGGAACCGGCGTCGGGCCCGCTGGCCGCCGGCCCGGTCCGCCGCTCGATCTGGCCGTCGATCCACCCCCGGCTGCTGGAGCTGGTCAAGCAGCACCGCTCGACCATCATCTTCGTCAACGCCCGCCGCCTGGCCGAACGGCTCGCCTCCCGCCTCAACGAGCTGGAGGCCGAGCAACTGACCTTCAGCGCCGGCGAGTCGATGGGCACCTCGGTGGCCGACCCCGCCCACGAGCTGGTCAAAGCCCACCACGGCTCGCTGTCCAGGGAACGCCGGTTGCTCATCGAGGACGAGCTGAAATCGGGCCGGCTCAAGGGCCTCGTCGCCACCAGCTCGCTGGAGCTGGGCATCGACATGGGCGCGGTGGACCTGGTCATCCAGGTGGAGTCGCCGGGGGCGGTGTCGGCCGGCCTGCAGCGCATCGGCCGCGCCGGCCACCAGGTGGGCGAACCGAGCCGGGGCAAGCTGTTCCCCAAGCACCGGGCCGACCTCATCGAGGCGGCCGTGGTCACCCAGCGCATGCGCGACGGCCAGATCGAGGCCACCCGCTACCCCCGCAACCCGCTCGACGTGCTGTGCCAGCAGATCGTGGCCATGGTCGCCCTCGACGACCTGCCCCTCGACACGATCGCCCGCACGGTGCGCGGCGCCGCCAACTTCGCCGAGCTGTCCGACGAGCAGCTGCGCAACGTGGTGGACCTGCTGTCGGGTCGCTACCCCTCCGAGGAGTTCTCCGAGCTGCGCCCCCGTGTCGTGTGGGACCGGCTGGCCGACGTGGTCAAGGCCCGGCCGGGAGCCCAGCGCCTGGCCGTCACCAACCCCGGCACCATCCCCGACCGCGGCCTCTACGGCGTGTTCCTGCCCGACGGCACCCGGGTGGGCGAGCTGGACGAGGAGATGGTCTACGAGTCGCGCCCGGGCGAGACGTTCCTGCTGGGCGCCTCCACCTGGCGCATCGAGGACATCACGTTCGACCGGGTGATCGTCACCCCCGCTCCCGGCCAACCCGGCAAGATGCCGTTCTGGCACGGCGACGGCCCCGGCCGCCCGCTCGAGCTGGGCCTGGCCATCGGCGAGTTCACCCGCCGCATCCGGGCCATGGACGAGGCCGACGCCCTCGCACTGCTCCAACGCGACCACGCCCTCGACCCGTGGGCGGCCTCCAACGCCCTGCAGTACCTCCGGGACCAGGCCGACGCCACCGGCGTGGTGCCCGACGATCGCACGATCGTGGTCGAGCGCTTCCGCGACGAGATCGGCGACTGGCGGGTGTGCATCCTCTGCCCCTTCGGCGCCCAGGTCCTGGCCCCGTGGGGCATGGCGCTGCGCAACCGCCTGGCCGAGCACTGGGGCTACGACCCCGAGATGATGTGGTCCGACGACGGCATCGTCATCCGCCTGCCCGAAGCCACCGACGACCTGCCGACCGAGCTGCTGCGCATCGAACCGGAGGACATCGACGAAGCGGTGGTGGCCGCCCTCCCCCAGACCGCCATGTTCGCCGCCCGCTTCCGGGAGGCGGCCGGCCGGGCGCTGCTGCTGCCCCGCCGCCGTCCCGATCAGCGCACGCCGCTGTGGCAGCAACGCCAACGGGCGGCCGACCTGCTGGCGGTAGCCGCCCGCTACCCCGCCTTCCCGCTGCTGCTCGAGACCACCCGCGAGTGCCTCAACGACGTGTTCGACCTGCCGGCGCTGCGCCAGGTCCTCACCGACCTGCGCTCCCGGCGCATCCGCATGGTCAGCGTCGACACGCCCAAGGCGTCGCCCTTCGCCGCCTCGCTGCTGTTCGGCTGGATCGCCGTGTACATGTACGAGGGCGATGCGCCCCTCGCCGAGCGCCGCGCCGCCGCGCTGGCCCTCGACCGTGACCTGCTGCGCGACCTGCTCGGCGCCGAGGAGCTGCGCGAGCTGCTCGATCCGCAGGCGCTGGCCGACCTCGAGGTCGACCTGCAGCTGCTCGGCGAGCGGCGCCGGGCCCGCCACGCCGAGGACCTGTGGGACGCGCTGCGCCTGCTGGGCCCGCTCACCCGTCCCGAGCTCGACGCCCGCAGCGAGACCGACCCGGCTCCCTGGATCGAGGCGCTGCTGGCCGAGCACCGGATCATCGAGGTGACCATCGCCGGGCAAGCGCACCTGGCCGACGCCGCCGACGCCGGGCGCCTGCGCGACGCCCTCGGCTGCGCCATACCGATCGGTCTGCCGGCGGCGTTCACCGAGTCGGTCGCCGAGCCGCTGGTGGAGCTGGTGGCCCGCTTCGCCCGCACCCACGGGCCGTTCCTGGTGACCCAGTTGGGCCGGCGCTTCGGGATCACGCCGGAGCGGGCCCGGCCCGCCCTCGACGCCCTCGCCCAGCAGGGCCGGGTGGTGCACGGCGAGTTCCGGCCCGGCGGCTCCGAGCGCGAGTGGTGCGACGCCGACGTGCTGCGCCAGCTCCGGCGCCGTTCGCTGGCCGCGCTGCGGCGCGAGATCGAACCGGTCCCCCAGGCCGCCTACGCCCGGTTCCTCCCGGTCTGGCAGGGGGTGGGCGGCGGCGCGCGAGGTGTCGACGCCCTGGCCGATGCGCTGGCCGTGCTCGCCGGCGCCGCCATACCGGCCAGTGTGCTCGAGGCCGACGTGCTGGCCACCCGCCTCGCCCGCTACCGCCCCGCCGACCTCGATGCGCTCTGCACCGCCGGCGAGCTGGTGTGGGTGGGCGCCGGCGCCATCGGCTCCAACGACGGTCGGGTCCGGTTGGTGTTCCGCGACCAGGCCGCGCTGCTGCTCGGCGCCGAGGCCGCGGTGGCCGGCGGCGGCCCGGGCGGCAGCACGCCCGAGGGGGCCGGCTCCCCCGACGATCCGCTGCACCACGCCCTGCTCGCCGAGCTGTCGACCCGGGGCGCGAGCTTCTGGGGCGAGCTGGTGGCCGCCGCCCAGCGCAGCGGCCAACCCCACGACGACGCCTCGGTGCTCGCCGCCCTGTGGGACCTGGTGTGGGCGGGCCTGGTCACCAACGACTCGCTCGCCCCGGTGCGGGCGCTCGTGGGCCGCGCCGGCACCCGCACCACCACCCGGCACGACCGCCAGCGCGGCCGGTCCCGGCCCCGCCTCGGCCGGCTCACCCGGACCGGACCTCCGGCGGCCGCCGGCCGCTGGTCGCTGGTCGCACCGCTGCTGCAACCGCCGCCGTCGCCCACCGAGGCCGTCACCGCCCGGGCGTTGCAGCTGCTGGAGCGCTATGGGGTGCTCACCCGCGAGGCGGCGCTGGGCGAGGGCGCGCACGGCGGTTTCGCCGGCGTGTACCCGGTCCTCAAAGCGCTCGAGGAGCGCGGGCAAGTGCGTCGGGGCTACTTCGTGGAGGGGCTCGGCGCCGCCCAGTTCGCCGTGCCCGGCGCCGTGGACCGCCTGCGCGCCCACCGCGAGACCGACCCCGACGACGCCCGCGACGACGGTGTGCTGGTGCTGGCCGCCACCGACCCGGCCCAGCCCTTCGGCGCCGCCCTGCCCTGGCCCGACAGCCGCGGTCGACCCGCCCGCGCCGCCGGCGCCCACGTGCTGCTGGCCGGCGGGGAGGCCCTGGCCTACCTGGAGCGCTCGGGTCGCAGCCTGCTCACCTTCCCGGCGGCCACGGACGACGACCGCTGGACGACCGCGCTGCAGCAGCTGCTCGATCGCGGCCGCTACCGCCAGATCGAGCTGACCCGCATCGACGGCGACCCGGCCGGCGAGTCACCCCTGGCCCCGCTGCTGCGCACCGCCGGCTTCCGCGACGGCTACCGCGGCCTGGTGCTGCGCCAATAGCGTCGGCACCATGTCCGGCTCCGAGATCCTCGACGTCGACCTGCTCGCCTTCGAACGCGGCGACGCCACCAGCCGGCGCGCCACCGTCGACGGCGTCCTGCGCTCGCTGGCCAACGGGTTCGTCTACACCTCCCACGACCTCGGCGAGACCTTGCTCGACGACGCCTACGGCATGCTCGCCGAGTTCTTCGCCCTGCCGGCGGACACGAAGGCCCGCTTCGTCGCCCCCGGCTCGCACGGCCAGACCGGCTACACCGGCCTACTGGTGGAGACCGCCGCCGGTTCCGACCACGCCGACTGGAAGGAGATGCTCAACTGGAGCGCCGAGATCCCCGGCAACCACCCACTGCGCACCCGCTACCCGCACCGCTACGCCGAGCAGGTCCTGCCCGAGGCCGCCGTGCCCGGCAGCCGCGAGGTGCTCATGCGCTTCCACGACCGCGTGTTCGACCTGCAGCGGCGGTTCCTGCGCATCATCGCCGTGGGCCTGGGCGCGGCCGAGGACTTCTTCGAGGCGTCGCTGCGACACGGCCCCACCCTGACCCGCGCCATCCACTACCCACCGATGTCGCTCGCCCCCGGCGCCCAGCACGAGTGGGCCGGCGCCCACGGCGACATCAACCTCATCACCGCGCTGCCCCGCGCCACCGCCCCCGGCCTGCAGGTGCGCACCGACGACGGCTGGGTCGACGCGGTGGCGCCCGAGGGCCGGGTGATCATCAACACCGGCATGATGCTGGAGCAACTGACCAACGGGCTCATACCCACCGGTATCCACCGGGTGGTGGCCGGGGCCGACCAGCCCGGGGAGCGCCATTCGGTGGTGCAGTTCTGCCACCCCACCCCGTGGACGGTCCTCGCCCCGCTGGCGTCCTGCGTCACCGCTGAGCATCCCCAGCGGTACGGCGCGGTGTCGGCCGGGGACCGCCTCGACGAGGTCCTGTGGGAGATCAACCTGATCGAGGGCTCGTGACCGCCCGGGCCATCATGGCGATCAGCCGGCGAGCGGGCAGCTCGGGCTGAACTCGACGTCGGTGAACACCTCGACGATCAGCGCGAACAGCACCGGGTCCTGCTCGCGCAGCGTCTCCCGGTTGAAGATGGGCCCGTCGTACCCGTCGCCCCCGCCGCCGGCCCCGTACCCCGGCCGGCTGGCGTCGAAGTAGTCCTGCACGCCCTCCGCCCAGTACTCGTCGGCGTTGGTCATGGCGTAGGTGTCGCGGTACACCGGCATCCGCTTGGCCACGTCGAACGCAGCGCGGAGGCGGTCGGCGAAATCGGGATCGTCGGGCAGCACCGCCATGTCGAGCACCGAATGGCCGAGCTCATGGGTCAGCACCGACTGGCCCGGATAGGTGTCCTCCGCCGAGCACAGCAGGTTCTCCTCGGGCGCCGCCGCCAGCGGCCGCCGGGGCGTGGCCCCGTAGGCCCGCGCCGCGTCCCAATCGGTGTCGGGGTAGCTGGTGGGCAGATCCCGGTACTCGGGCAGGTCCACCGCCCGCTGATCGACGCCGATGACCCCCAGGCGGAAGCCGCGGTCGGCCATGCGGCGGGCCAGGTCGGGCCGGTTGGCCAGCATGCCCTCGATGATGGCGCCCGCGGCCTGCAGCGAGGCGCCGTCGACCTCGGCCGAGGCCACCACCGGCAAGCCGTCGACGACGCACGCCTGGGTGTAGAAGCGGTCGAGGTCGAAACGGGCGGGCACCGGGCCCACCTCGCAGGGTGGACCGGCCGACGTGGCATCGCCCGCCGTGCGGGCCAGCACCCCGGGCGGCGCGCCGACCCCTTCGGTGCCGACCGCGGCCGGCGAGGAGGCCGAGGGCACCGCGGCGGCGTCCCCTGCGGTCTGTCCGGTACCGCCGTCGGTCCCCGATCCCACGGCGAACGGCCCACCCACGTTGCCGACGTTGTCGCCCACGTGACCGGTGGCGCAGGCGGAGAACAACAGCGACAGCAACGCCGTGCGCGCCGCCCAACGGCCGAACCGACCTCGGGTGTTGAACCGCTGTGGAGAGGAAGAGGGTGTCACTCGTGCTCCGCCGAACGAACCGGACTGGCACGAGCAACGGCGCCCCGCCCGCGGCGCTGGAGGAACGGCGATCCCGCAGGTGGGGGAAGGCACCCCGATTTCCCCGAGCTGGGGGAGTCGGCGAGCAACCCCCGACCGCAACGCCCGAGCGCAACCGCCGACCGCAACACCCGGCCACGGGCCCCCACGCCCCTAACATCGGCGGGTGCCCGACACCGGCCCCCACCCTCCGCCCACCAGCCCGATCGAGCACCCGACCAGCCCGGACGCCGCCGCGGACGCCGCCGCCCCCGCCGCCGAACGGCCCCGCAGCATCGGCCTGGTCCTCGGCGCCGGTGGCGTGGCCGGCTACGCCTTCCACACCGGCGTGCTCGCCGCCCTGCAGGACGCCGGCTGGGACGCCCGCACCGCCGAACTGATCGTGGGCACCTCCGCCGGCGCCGGGGCGGCCTCGCTGCTGCGGGCCGGCCTGTCGCCCGCCGACCACTACGCCCACACGCTCGGCCGCCCGCTCTCCGACCACGCCGAAGCCCTGGTCGCCCGGCTGCCGGCGGGGCCTGGGACAGCGGCGAGCTGGCCGATCCGGCGCTGCCGCTGCCCGCCGCCGTGCCCACCGCCCTGCGTGGGCTGCTGCGCTGGCCGCCGCGGCCCGGGCTCACCGTGGCCGGCGCCCTGCCCTGCGGCCGGCGATCCGCCGGCCCCATGCAACGCCGCCACGAGGCCGTGCACGACAGCTGGCCCGACGCCGCCCTGTGGGTGTGCGCGGTGCGCTTGCGCGACGGGCGGCGCGCCGTGTTCGGCCGCGACGACCACCCGCCGCTGGGGGTGGGTGAGGCGGTGGCCGCCTCGTCGGCCATCCCCGGCGTGTTCAGCCCGGTCGGGGTGGGCGGCGAGGACTACGTCGACGGTGGCGTGTGGTCGATGACCAACGCTGACCTCACCCGGGCCTAGGGCTACGACGCCATCGTGGTGTCCGCACCCCTGGCAGGGCCGGAGGACTGGAGGAACATGGGTCGCAGGCCCTCACCCGGTGCCGCCTACCGGGCATACCATCTCGCCGTGCTCGCCGCCGAGACCCGCCGCATCCGTGACGCCGGCACGCCGGTGCTCGCGCTGCGCCCGACGCCGGCCGACGCCGCCGCCTTCCGCACCGCTGGCGGCGGGGTGGACCGGCCCTCGGTGGCGGAGCAGGCATACCGCAGCGTGACCGAACGCCTGGAGGCCGACCCGGCCCTGCTGGCCCAACTGGTCGAGCCGGTGGCGGTGCACCCATGACGGGCGAGCGCAGCACGCCGCCTTCCTGGCCGCCTGCCGTGGCGAGCGGCCCACCCACCGGCCGCTGTGGTTCATGCGCCAGGCGGGCCGCTCCCTACCGGAGTACCGCGCCATCCGCGGCACCGGCTCCATCCTGCAGGCGGTGAAGGACCCGGCGCTGGCCACCGAGATCACGCTGCAGCCGATCCGTCGCTACGGCACCGACGCCGCCATCCTCTACTCCGACATCATGGTCCCCATCGCCGCCGTCGGCTTCGGCGTGGACATCAAGCCTGGCGTGGGACCGGTGGCCGAGGTGCCCTTCCGCACCCGGGCCGACCTCGAGCGGGTCCGCCCCCTCGACGCCGAGGCCGACACGCCCTACGTGGTGGAGACGGTGCGGCTGCTGGTCAAGGAGCTGCCGGTGCCGCTCATCGGGTTCGCCGGCGCACCGTTCACGGTGGCCAGCTACCTCATCGAGGGCGGCCCCAGCCGCACGTACACCAAGACCAAGGCGATGATGCTGGGGACCCGCAGCTCTTCGCCGAGCTCCTCGGCCGCCTCGCCCAGCAGGCCATCGCCTCGCTGCGCTCGCAGGTGGCCGCCGGCGCCGCGGCCGTGCAGGTGTTCGACAGCTGGGCGGGCGCGCTCCACCCCGCCCACTACGAGCGCCACGTGCTGCCGCACACCCGCGCCGTGTTCGATGCGGTGGCCGATCTCGGCGTGCCCCGCATCCACTTCGGCGTCACCACCGGCGAGCTGCTGGGCCTGATGGCGGCCGCCGGTGCCGACGTGGTGGGCGTGGACTGGCGGGTGCCGCTCGACGCCGCCCGCACGCGGTACCGGCCGGTACGGCACTGCAGGGCAACCTGGACCCGGCGGTGATCCTGGCCGGTTGGGACGCCACCCGCGAGGAGGCGGCCGACGTGCTGCGCCGCAACGGCGACCATCCCGGTCACATCTTCAACCTGGGCCACGGCGTCCTGCCGGAGTCCGACCCCGACGTGCTGGCCCGCCTGGCCGACTTCGTGCACAGCCAGCCGCTGCCGCAGCCCTGAGGAGGCCCCCGTGAGCACCGGTCAACCAGCCCGCACCGTCGTCGTGGTCGGTGCCGGCATCGGCGGCCTCGCCGCCGCGCTCGACCTGTGCCGCCGGTGCGTCGGTCACCGTGGTCGACCCGGCCGACCGGCCGGGCGGCAAGCTCCGCACCACCGCCTTCGCCGGCATCGACGTGGACGAGTCGGCCGACATGTTCCTGGCCCGCGTGCCGGGTGCGCTCGAGCTGTGCCACGACCTCGGCCTGGCCGAGGAGCTGATCAGCCCCGCCATCGGCGTCGCCGCCGTGGTGCACGAGGGCACGCTGCGGCGCCTGCCCGAGGGCCTGCTGCTCGGCGTGCCCACCGACCTCGAGGCGGTGGCGGCCAGCGGGCTGTTGTCGGAGGCCGGGTTGCGGGCCGTCGCCGCCGACCTCGCCCGCCCCGAGGGCCCGCCGGCCGCGGGCGACCCGGCCCTCGACGGCGATGTGGCCGTGGGCGAGCTGGTGCGCGGCCGCATCGGCGACGAGGCGTTCGACGTGTTCGTCGATCCGCTGCTGTCGGGGGTCAACGCCGGCCGGGCCGACGAGCTCAGCGCCCAGCTGCTGGCCGCCGCCCGCCGCGACGCCAGCCTGGTCCGCGGCGCCCGGGCCCTGGTACCGGCTCCGCAGCCGGGCGCCACCCGGCCGCCGGTCTTCCATGCCGTACCGGGTGGTATGGGCCGGCTGGTCACCGCCCTGGTCGACGCCCTCGATGGCGCCGACCTACGACTCGGTACGGCCGTCGCCTCCCTGGCGCCGGGGCCGGATGGCGGGTGGCGCGTGCACACCGACGACGGCGCGGCCTTCGACGCCGACGCGGTGGTGCTGGCCACGCCGGCGCCCGTCACCGCTGCGCTGCTGGCCGAGCTGGCCCCGACCGTGGCCGCCGGGCTGGCCGGCCTCCGCTACGCCTCGGTGGCGGTGGTAGCCCTCGCCTACGAGGCCGCCGCCGTGCCGGTGGCGTTGGACTACTCCGGGTTCCTGGTGCCCCGACGGGCGGGGCGGCTGCTCACCGCCTGCTCATGGGCCTCGGCCAAATGGCCCCACCTGGGCGCCGACGGGCTGGTGCGGTTGCGGGCGTCGGTGGGCCGCAGCGACGACGAGCGCTTCGTGGCCATGTCCGACACCGAGCTGCTCGCCGCGGTTCGGGCCGAGCTGGCGGAGCTCATGGGCATCGAAGCGGAACCGGTCGCCTGGCGGGTGCACCGCTGGCTGCACGCCCTGCCGCAGTACCGCCCCGGCCACCGTGAGCAGGTCGACCGCTGGGAGGCGGAGCTGGCCGAGCGGGCACCGGGGTTGGTCCTCGCCGGCGCCAGCCTGCGCGGCCTCGGCATCCCCGCCTGCATCACCTCGGGTCGCCGGGCCGCCACCCGGCTGCTCGGCGGCTGAACCGGCCCGGGCCCCCATCGGCGGGGCGAACCGCGCTCGCCGCCACCAATGCGTCGCCGCGCCGTTGGATCGGCTCGCCTCGCCTGCTACCTATGGATCCATGCACGATCACGGCCGTCATGGGCGCCCCCGCCGGGGCGCGGTGCACCGCCACCACGTGACGCTGTTCGTGGCCCTCGCCGTGGTCGCCTTCGTCGCCGGCCAGCTGTGGTGGACGCGCAGCGCCACCGCCGGCTCCCGTGACCTGCAGCTCAGCGGCGACCCGCAGCGCGAGGTGCCGGCGCCGCCGAGCACCACCGCGGCCGGGCGCCTCGACGAGGGTCGGTCGCTGCTCGACGCCCTGCCCGTGTCGCCCACCACCAGCACCACCGCCGCCCCCACCACCACCGCGGCGGCCATGGCGCCCACCACCACGTCGCCGCTGCCGACGCCGGACCTGCTGCCCGACGATCCCTACGCCGACACCCCCGAGGTGGTCGTGGGCCGCATCAGCATCCCGGCGATCGGCCTCGACGAGGACCTGCAGCAGGGCATGACCCTCACCGCCATCAACCGGGGGCCGTCGCACTGGCCGGGCACCGCCTCGCCCGGCGAGCTCGGCAACGCCGTGATCGCCGGCCACCGCACGACCTACAGCAAGCCGTTCCGCAACCTCGACCTGCTGCAGCCCGGGGACGCCGTCGTCTACAGCACCGACCGCGGCACGTTCACCTACTCGGTCACCGGGACGGAGATCGTCACGCCCGAAGAGGTGCGCATCGCCGACCAGACCGCCGCGTACACCTCCACGCTGTTCGCCTGCCACCCGCCGGGCTCGGCGGCGTACCGGATCGTGGTGCACCTGCAGCTGCTCGACGAGGTGGGCCAGCCCGTGCCGCCGCTCGGCATCGACTACCCGCCGGTGACCGTCCCCCGCTGAAGCGGTCCCTGCGCCCGGGCGGACGGCAGCGCGATCCACCCACCGCCGCACGACGCCGTAGCCTCGGCGGCGATGAGACGAGCCACCACCGCGCTGCGCGCGCTGCTCGCCGGTGGCTGCATCGCCTTCGCCCTGCCGCCGTGGGGGTGGTGGCCGTTCGCCTTCGTCGGGTTCGCCCTGTTCGCCGGCCTGGTCGAGACGCCCGGCCGGTGGCGTCGGTTCCGCCGCGGCTGGTTGGTGGGGGTGGCCTGGATGGCGCCCTCGACCGTGTGGATCCTCGACATGAGCGCGCCGGCGTGGCCGGTCGCGGTGCTGGTGCTCGGCGCCTACGTCGGTGCCGCGGCCGCACTCGTGCCCGCCCGACGGCCGTGGACCTGGCTCGCCCTGCCCGCCGCGGTGGCCCTGGCCGAGTTCGCCCGCACCGTCGCCCCCTTCGGCGGCGTGCCGCTCTCGACGGTGGCCATGACCCAGGCCGCGTCGCCCCTCGGCCCGGTGGCCCGGGTGGGCGGCGGCGTGCTGCTGACGCTGGTCACGGTGGCGGCCGGCACCGGCCTCGCCGCCCTCGCCGCCCGCCACGGTCGGGCGCTCGCCGTGGCCGCGGCGGCCGTGGTCGGGCTGGTGGCGGTGGCCGCTGTCGCCCCGGCCGGACGGGACGTCGGCACCCTCGACATCGCCCTGGTGCAAGGCGGCGGGCCCCAGCGCACCCGGGCGGTCACCACCGACGCCAACCTGGTCTTCCAGCGGCACCTGGTGGCATCCGCCCAGGTCGAGGGCCCGGTCGACCTGGTGGTGTGGCCGGAGAACGTCGTGTCGGTCGACGGACCGTTCGAGGGCAGCACCGAGCGAGCCGACCTGGTGGCCCTCGCCCGACGGCTGGGCGCCCCGGTGGTGCCCGGCATCGTGGAGTCCTTCCCCGGCCGGTTCTACAACGCCTCGGTGGTGCTGCTGCCCGACGGCACCACCCTCGGTCGCTACGACAAGGTGCGGCGGGTGCCCTTCGGCGAGTACGTGCCGTTCCGGGCCACCGTCGACGCCCTCTCCGGCGGCAGCGTGTCCCGGCTGGTGCCCAGCGACGCGGTGGCCGGCACCGGACCGGCGATCGTGGAGACCCCCGAGGGGTTGGCCGGCATCGTCATCTCGTGGGAGGTGTTCTTCGAGCGACGGGCCCGCGACGCCATCGGCAACGGCGGTGAGATCCTGCTCAACCCCACGAACGGGTCGAGCTACTGGCTGACCATCGTGCAGTCCCAGCAGGTGGCGTCGTCGCGGCTACGGGCGCTCGAGACCGGGCGCTGGGTGCTGCAGACCGCGCCGACCGGGTTCACCGCGGTGGTGGGACCCGACGGCACCGTGCACCAGCGCACCGGCGTCAGCGAGGCGGCGGTGCTCCAGCAGGAGATCACCCGCCGGCAGGGTCTGACCTGGTCGGTCCGCTTCGGGCCATGGCCGGCGCTGGCGGTGGCCGGGCTGTTGCTGCTGGGCGCCCACCTGGCCGCCCGCCGGGATGATCGTCCGGCGGAGGCGACGGCGCCCACTGACCCGGACGAGGGCCGCGCCGCTGAGGCCACCGCGAGCGCCCCGACCGGCTGACCCCGGCGGTCGCGCCGTCCGGAAACCGGGCGACCGCCAGTCGGGCCCGCCCCGGATCGGTCGGCCGGCCGTCCCGGGTGGGTCTCGGCGACCGGCTGCCTGACCGGTTCGGTGCGAGGCCGCCAGGCCTGACTGCACACCCCTCGCACGGTGACCGGCGTCGGAGCCCCACCCGTGGATGACCGGCGCCGGTGAGCCGCGTCAGAGCTCCAGCAGTACCGTGGCCGGACCCTCGTTGACCAGCGCCACGCGCATCTCGGTGCGGAACCGGCCCGTCGCCACCGTGGCCCCGAGGCGCCGCAGCTCGGCCACCACCTCGTCGACCAGGGGTTCGGCCACCTCGGGACGGGCGGCGTCGATCCAGCTCGGGCGCCGGCCGCGGTCGGTGTTGCCGTAGAGCGTGAACTGGCTCACCACCAGCACCTCGCCACCGCTGTCGGCCACCGAGCGGTTCATGACCCCGTCGTCGTCCTCCATGATCCGCAGGTGCCACAGCTTGGCCGCCAGCTTGCGGGCGACCTCCACGGTGTCGTCGTGGGTCACCCCCACCAGGGCGCACAGGCCCGTCCCGATGGCCCCGACCACCTCGCCGTCGACGGTCACCGACGCCTGGCTGACCCGCTGGACCACCGCTCGCACGTACTTACCCCCGGTAGCTTCCGCCCGCCATCTGAGCCCTGCCGACCCTAGTGGTTAGCGCCGCCTGTGCCGGAGACGCCCCCTGCAGACGCCCTGCCCCAGCGAACCCGTCGGCCCCACCGGGCGCCTCGCCGGCCCCCTGCTCCGACCCCGACGGACCGCTGCCCGACCTCGACGGACCGCTGCGCATCGCCTACCTGTGCTACCGGGCAAGCCCCACGTGGGCGGCCAGGGGGTACACCCGGCACCTGACCAAGGCGCTGGTGGACCTCGGCCACACCGTCGACGTGCTCGGCGGCCAGCCCTACCCCATCCTCGACGAGCGCGTCCCGCTGATCCGCCTGCCCAGCCTCGACATCTACAACGACCACTACCCGATGCGGATGCCGGGCTGGTGGGAGCTGAAGACCTGGCCGGACTGGGTGGAGGCCGGCGTGTTCATGTCGGGCCTGCCCCCGAACCGCTCTCGTTCTCGCTGCGGGCGTGGCGGCACCTCAAGGCCGCCGACGTGGCGAACCGCCACGACGTGGTCCACGACAACCAGTGCCTCGGCTACGGCCTGCTGGGGATCGAGCGCGCTGGCCTCCCGGTGATCGGCCACGGTCCACCACCCGATCACCGTCGACAAGCGCCTGGAGATGGAGCACGCCCGCAGCCGCTACGAGAAGTGGTCCAAGGCCCGCTGGCACGGCTTCACCCGCATGCAGACTGTGGTGGCCCGCCGCCTGCGGCGCGCCATCATCGCGTCGGAGAACTCCCACAAGGACATCCAGGCCGAGTTCTCCGTCGATCCCGGCCGCATGAGCGTCATCCCGGTCGGCGTCGACGTGGAAGCTGTTCCGCCGCTCGCCCACGTGGACGTGGTGCCCGGCCGCATCATCACTGCGCCGGCCGACGTGGCCCTCAAGGGCCTGCGCTTCCTGCTCGAGGCGCTGGCCAAGGTCCGCGTCGAACGACCCGAGGCCCACCTGGTGCTGATCGGGCGGCGCAAGCCCGGCGGCCCGTCGGACCGCACCATCGCCGAACTGGGCCTGGAGGACCACGTCACGTTCGTCACCGGCGTGCCGGAGCAGCGCATCATCGAGCTGTACGCCGAATCGGAGCTGGCGGTCGTGCCGTCGCTGTACGAGGGCTTCAGCCTGCCCGCCATCGAGGCCCAGAGCTGTGCGGGGTGCCGCTGGCGGCCACCACCGGCGGCGCCATCCCCGAGGTGGTGGGCCGCGACGGCGACACGGCGTCGCTGGTGGCGCCCGGCGACAGCGAGGCGCTGGCCGCCGCCATCGCCGCCCACCTGGGCCGCGCCGCCGAGCTGCGCAGCGGGATCGGTGCCCGGGGTCGCCAGCGGGTGATCGACAACTGGAGCTGGAAGATCATGGCCGCCCGCACGGCGGACGAGTACCGCCGCACCATCGAGGACAAGCGCCGCCACCTCGTCGCCCGGCGCCGGCCGGTCGGTCCCGCACCGCTGATGCTGACCGTCGACTACGACCGCCTCGGCCTCGAACCGGGCGACCGGCTGCTCGACCTCGGTGCCGGCTTCGGTCGCCACGCCTTCGAGGGGTTCCGTCGCGGCGCCACCGCGGTGGCGGTGGACCTCGCCCGCGACGAGCTGGTGGCCTGCACCAACACGTTCGCGGCCATGGCGATCGCCGGCGAGGCCCGCCGGAGGCGACCGCTGCCGCGGTGCAGGGCTCGGCGCGCTGGCGCCGTTCGCCGACGGCGCGCCTGACCGCATCATCGCCTCCGAGGTGCTCGAGCACGTGGTCGACGACAACGGGGGCCCTCACCGAGCTGGCCCGGGTGCTCCGGCCGGGCGGCACGATCGCCGTCACCGTGCCCGGCTGGCTGGCCGAGGCCATCTGCTGGAAGCTCTCCGACGCCTACCACGCACCGGCGGCCGCTGGCGGCCACGTGCGGATCTACACGCTCGACGTGCTGCGCTGCCTGGCGCAGGCCGGGCTCGAACCGTTCGCCACCGGCCGGGCCCACGGCCTGCACACCCCCTACTGGTGGCTGCGCTGCGCGGTCGGGGTGGGCGACGAGCAGCACCGCCTTGGTGGCCGCCTACCACCGGCTGCTGGTGCGGACATCGTCCGGCGGCCGCTGGTCACCTCAAGAGCCGCCGACCGGGCGATGAGCGCGGTGGCCCCGAAGTCGCTGGTGGTCTACGCCCGGCGGGGCGTCCCGGCCGGTTCGGTCACCGGCAGCCTGGCCGGAACCGCCGTCGAGGGGGCGGCCGATGTGGCTGCAGGACGTGCCTCGGCGTGCTCAGCGCCGCTGAGCTCGGCCACACCGTGGATGCCATCGCCCGCTGGCAGCTGCCCGACGGGATGATCCCGTGGTTCCCGGCGGGCACGCCGACCCGTGAACCACACCGAGGCGGCCATGGCCCTCGCCGTCGGCGGCCGGATCGACGAGGCGGTGCGGGCCTTCGACTGGCTCGCCGGGCGACAGCGGGCCCGACGGCGCCTGGCACCGCTACTACGTGGCCGGCGGGGTGGAGGAGGACAAGTTCGACGCCAACTGCTGCGCCTACCCGCCACCGGGCTGTGGTGCCCGTACACGCTCACCGGCGACCGACGCCTGCTCGACCGCTTCTGGCCGATGATCGACCGGGCGTTGGAGTTCGTGCTGGGCCCGGGTGTAGACCGAGCGTGGCGCGCTGGGGCCTGCCATGGCGGACGGGCACACCGTGGACGTTCGCGCTGCTCACCGGCAACGCCTCCATCAGCCACAGCCTGCGCTGGCGGCTGCGCCTGGGCCGCCGTGGTGGGCGAGGCCTGCCCTCGCTGGGAGAGCGGCTCGCGCCGGCTGCTGCAGGTCATCGCTCACCACCCGGAGGCGTTCGCTCCCTAAGCACCGCTAGCCATGGACTGGTAATTACCCGGTCCTGGTCGGCGCGGTGCAGGGTCAGGACGCCGCGCAGTTTCACCGACGGGTTGGGACCGTCAGGATGGCCGACCTCGGCGTGCTGCGTGGTGGACCAACCGTGGGTCACCGCCGCGGAGACCTGCGAGTGCGCGCCGTCCACCTGGCCGCCGGCGACACCGAGCGGGCGTTGGCGCTCTACGCTCAGCGGCAGGGCCACCGCCATCCCGACAGCGGCCACCACTGGACGGGCCTGGTCCACCCGGTGCATCACGTTCGACGGCGAGCACGCCACGTACACCGCCGCGGCGGTCGTGCCGACGGCCGACGCCCGCACCGGCGCCAGCCCGGCAGCCGCGCTGTACCTGGCCGGAACACCGCCGCCGCCGGCGACGAGCCGATCGATCGACCCGGGAGCTGGGCAGCGGGGAACCGGCGCCTGATCCAAGCTTTCGGGGAAATCACCAGGGCATGGAGCCGGTTGCGCACCGGCGGCCCTACGGTGACGAGATGGAACGACGACCCGCTCGCCCGGGCGCTCACCAGCGCCGCGATCGCCGCCACCGTGGTGGGCCTGGCGTTCCGCGGCAGGCTCCGCCGACGACACCGCCGCCGCCGGTGCCACCACCGCCGCCTGGTCGACGCCGCCCCGGTCGACGACGATGAGCGACGATCCGTTCTGCGTGGAGGTCAAGGCGGCCGCCGACCGGTTCGGCCTCGGCGACACCGCCTCCGCCGACCTCACCGCGGTGTTGTCCTGGCCTGCCCGAAGCCGCCGGTGCGCTGAGCGCGGCCGCTGCCTCGCGCCGGAGGAGCTTCCAGGGCGATCTCCAGGTCTCCGCCCGTCGCTGGCCACGCTCGGGCCGGCGATGAGCGAGATGGCCGCGCCAGTCACAAGCGGCGGCCACTGACCCGTCGAAGCAGGCCGAGCTGGCCGAGGCCGGCGTCCGGATGCAGACCGAGCTGGCCAAGGTCCAGACGCCGGAGTTCGCCGCCGCCTTCGAGCACCTCAGCACCTACGCCGCCGAGCAGTGCGGGGTGTCCTTCAGCTGACCGGCGGCGCGGCCGCCCTCACGGGCCCGGCGGCCGGGCGGTCGGCCGCAGGACGGCGTCGAGCCGCTCCAACATCAGCAGCGAGCCGCAGCCCAGCGCCTGCGCCCACGAACGCGCCGCTGTCGAGCGCCTCGGCAGAACACCTCGTACGGAGGCCGGCCGCCGTCGGCGGGGTCGGGGAACACGTCGTGGATGACCAGCCGTCCCCCGGGCGCCACCCGCGGCGCCCACCGCTCGAAGTCGGTGGCCGGGTCGCGCCGTGGCCACCGTCGATGAACACCAGCGCCGCGCCCCGGCGCCCACCAGCGGGCCACGGTGGCCGACGCCCCGACCACCGCCACCACCACGTCCTCCAGCCCGGCGGCGCACGGTGCTGCGGAAGTGCGGCAGCGTGCCGATCAGGCCGCAGCCGGGTCCACCAGGTCGGGCTCGTGCCACTCCCAGCCGGCCTGGCTCCTCTCCGACCCGCGGTGGTGGTCCACGCAGAACAGCACCCGCCCGGTGGCGGACGCCGCCGCCCCCAGGTAGACGGCCGACTTGCCGCAGCAGCTGCCGATCTCACCAACGGCCCGGTCAGACGGGCCGGCAGCGTGTGGGCGGCGGAACAGCGCCAGCCCCTCGTCGGCGGGCATGAACCCCGGGCCGCCTTCGGCGTGGCCCCGCAGCACCGCCGGCATGTCCGGCACGTCCGGCTCAGCCGCCTGGCCGCCGGGGCCCGTCGGTCACCGGCTCACCAACCGTCGATGTGCATGATCGTCGACGGATCGGGCCGCTTCGCCGCCTTGAAGTCGGTGCCCTTGGTGAAGGCCAGCGGCGTCAGCAACGCCTGGGTCACCGACTCGAACGGATCCCCAACAGCTCGGCGGTCTCCTGCTCGTGCATCAGGTGCAGCGTGTCCAGCAGGTGCCCAGGCCATCGGCGCGGGCGGCGAGCATGAAGTCCAGGCCGCCGGCAGCAGGATGGCGCCGAGCAGGCCGGCGGCGGCCGCCGGGTTCTTGGCCCGCCCTGCACGCAGGGGATGACGAGCGCACGGGGGCCTGCCCATGCTCGGCCAGGAAGTCGGCCGAGGAGCCCACCCGCTCCTGCTGATATGTCGCGGTCGGCGTCACCGGTCTTGATGGCGCCGGCGTACATCGGCGAGCCCCCAGCAGGCGAACGCCCGCCGGTAGATGTCGCTCACCGCGGCCCGCTTGGCGGGGTCGGTGACGACCACGAAGTGCCAGCCCTGGATGTTCGAGCCGGTCGGCGCCTGTTGGGCCAGGGCCACGCACTCGGTGACCAGCTCCAGCGGGACCGGACGGTCGAAGTCGAGCCGCTTGCGCACGGCTCGGGTGGTGGACAGGACCTTCGTCGGCGGACAATCCCAGCAGCGTCATGCCGCCGACCGTAGCGGCGCAGCGGGCGACCGGCGCCGCCCACGGGCGGCGGCAGGCCGCCCGGGCCGTGTGGTCAGCAGCCGCGGCGACGGCTTCCTCGCCGCCGCTCGCGCCTGCTGGTGACGGAAGATCGCCCGGTCGAGCAGGAGGTACTTGATCACCCACACCGAGAACCAGGCGGCGATCGAGGCCGACTGCACCGCCAGGTAGTTGCCCCTGCTGGCCGCCTCAGCCAGGTGCACGGCCAGCGTGGACAACAGCGTGCCCAGCCCGTTGAGCCCCCAGAACGGCAGCACCTCACGGGTGAGCGAGTGCTTGCCCGTCTTCGCCCACACGAAGCGACGGGCGAGGTAGTACGAGGGCAGCGTGCCCACCGCGATGGCGGCGAGGTTGGCGTTGATCGCCCGCAGACCCACCACCTGAAGAAGGAACAGCAGCAGGGTCTGGCCGAGCACCACGTTGAAGACCGACACGCCGCAGTAGCGCATGAACTTCATGCCGTGATCGACCCACACTCCTGTTTCAGGCGGCGGGCGACAACATGCGCGTCCCACGCTAGCGGCCCCACCGGGCCCTGCCATGGCGCGAGTGCCCCACGGCAACCTCCCCCACGAGGGGGACCGACCACCGGCCGGCGCGACGCGGCCACCGACCCGCCGTCCTCCGGTGCCCAGTCCGCCCTCCGGTGCGCTCCGGGAGGGCGGACTGCAAAATCCCCTGTCGCCGGTCGTTAGTCTCCTGCCGTCCAGGTTGTGTGAAGTTGAGGTCACCAATGCCCACGAAGGCCGGGGAGCGCCTGAAGTTCGAGACCGGAACCGCCGAGGTCGTCGTCACCAAGGGGGGCGACGGCACGATCGAGTTCGATCCTGCCGGCGCCGGAGCCCTGCAGGTCGGCAAGCGGTACACCGACGAGGGCAGCGGCATCGAGGTGCTCGTCACCAAGCCGGGCTCCGGTGCGCTGAAGGTCAACGGCGCCGAGATGACCCAGGTGCAGCCCAAGCAGACCAAGTCGGCCGACTGAGGCCTCCGTGCAACCCGTCCGGGTGGACGTCGACCGCCGCCATGGCGGCGAGCTGGTCGTCATCACCCTGCCCGGCGGAACGCTCGGAGCGCGCGACGCCGCCGAGGTGGCGGCCGTCGCCCACGAGCTCAGCGAGCAACGGCCGTTCGCCGTCGTCCTGACGGCGCACGGCCTGGACTTCTGCGCCGGTCGCGGCGACTCGATCCCCCGCCGTCGGCGAGGACCCGGCTGCGGCCATCGCCCGCGTCCGGGCGCCGGTGATCGCCGCGGTGGCCGGCGCCTGCCGCTCGGTCGGCCTGGAGCTGGTGCTCGCCTGCGACATCGTCGTCGCCGCCGACGACGCCCGGTTCCTGCTCGACGACGTGGCCACGGGCGGCGGCCTGCCGTGCTGGGGTGGGGTACCCAACGGCTACCCCGGGCCATCGGCCACGGCGCCGCGCTGGCGATCCTGCTCGGCGATCAGCTCGACGCCGCGCGCAGCAGGCCGGCCTGGTGTGGCGCACCGCCGCCGACCGCGGCGCCCTCGACGAGGCCGCCCTCGCGCTGGCCGAGCAGCTCTGCCGGCTGGGACCGCTCGCCCTCGAGTACGCCAAGGAGGCCGTGCACCGCGGCGCCGGAGCTGCCGCTGCGCGACGGGTTGCGCCTCGAGGGCGATCTCAACACGCTGCTGGCCACCTCGGCCGATCGGGCCGAGGGCCTGGCCGCCTTCTTTTCGCCAAGCGACCCGCCGATTTCGCCGGGCGCTGAGCTGGTCATGGCCATGCGCCCCGCAGCGACAGCGGCGCGACCCGGCGCGCCGGCGGCGCTGCCCGCCGCCGCCTGAGCGGGCCGCGGACCTCACCGCCGCCCTGGCCGCCCGGCTCACCGAGCTCGAGGTGGGCGGCGGCGCCCGGGCACTCGACGAGGACCTGGTCAGGGGACACGTGCTGCTCCCCCTGGTCATCGCTGCGGCCAACGACCTCACGGCACCGCAGCCCACGCCACCGGCCTGCCCGGCGGCCCGGTGGCGGCTGGGTGCGTGGACCCGGGCCCGACGACGAGGAGCTGTTCGAACGCTTCGCCGCCACCGTCGACGCCGCCACGCCGACGGTGGCCCCGCCCCTGACGCCGAGTCGTTCGCCGCTGCCGCCCAGTCGTGGCGCCTGCCGGTCACGCCGCTGCGGGCCCCGTCGGGCACCGCCGGCGTCCCCGGGCCGGGCCGTCCCTGCGGCTGCGACACCCCGCCGTTGCGACCGCGGCCCACCGCCCGACCGGGACGGCCGCTGGCCGGCGTCCGGGTGCTCGATCTGACCGCCATGTGGGCTGGACCGCTGGCTACCTGGCTGCTGGCGCCGCCGGCGCCAGGTGATCAAGATCGAGGCGCCATGCCGGATCGACGGCCTGGTGCCGCTCGGCGCGCCCGCCACCGCCGGCCCGGCCCCGGGGCGCTGTTCGTGGCGCCTTGACGGGGGCAAGTCCCACCGCAGCCTCGACCTCCGCGGCCTGCGCCTGCCGCCCTGCTCGAGCTGGTGACCGAAGCCGACGCCGTCGTGGACAGCTTCAGCCCGCGGGTCCGGCCTCCAACCCGGCACGCCGGCCACGCCAGTGGCGCCGGCGGCCGCGGCTCATCGACGGGCGTCCGCGCCTACCCTCGGGCGGCGCCGAAGCCGGCTGGGTGGCCTACGGCGGGGCGCCCACGCCACCGGCGGGCTGGCCATCGGACCTCGACGGCGCCCCGCCGGGCGGCGTGCGCCTACCCCGATCCCCTCGGCCGGGCTGGAGGCCGCCCTTCGCCGTGGTCACCGCCCTCGGCACCGCCGACCCTGGAGCGCCGGGCGCGCCGGGCGGCGGCCTGCCCGGCGAGGTGACCCTCCACGGCGCCGCCACCGCCACCGCAGCCAGGGCTCGCCGCGGTGGCAACTGGCGCCCAGCCGATCTGGGTGGCGGCCGGCGAGCTGGCGGGGCACTGCCGAACGGGCGGTCGCCCGGACCGTGACGAGCGACGGCTGCCGCATCTTGCCACCGCCGGTCGCCCACCGACCGGCGGATCCGACGGGCGCCCCGGAGGAGTGCGGACCATGACCGAGCCGGAACGGGACCCGGTGCGCTTCGAGGTGGACGAGGGGGTGGCCACCATCACCCTCGACCGGCCCGAGACGCTCAACCTCGTCAGCGTGGCCGTCCGCGACGCGCTCATCGAGGCGATCCTCGCCGCCCGCGACCACCCCGACGTGCGGGCGGTGGTGCTCGCTGCCGCTGGCTGGCGCACTTTCCGCTGGCGCCGACCTCAGCGAGTTCGGCTCCGCCGACAGCGTGTTCGAGGCCCGTCGGATCCGCTGGGACCGCGACCCGCGGGGGCCGCTGTGGTCCCTGCCGCAGCCGGTGGTGGTGGCGCTGCACGGTTACTCGCTGGCCGCCGGCTTGGAGATGGCGCTGCTGTGCGACGTGCGCCTGGCCGCCGCCGACACCGTGGTCGGCCTGCCCGAGACCCGCCTGGGCATGCTCCTGCCGCCGGTGGCACCTAGAGCCTGACCCGGGCCGTCGGCCCCGTCGCTGCGCTGCCGGTGGTGCTCACCGCCGACAACATCCCGGCGACCGAGGCGCTCGCCCGCGGCATCGTGCACCGCATCGTGGGCGACGACGCCGCCGGGGTCGACGCCGCCGCCGCCGGGCTGGCGGCCCGGTGGGCGTCGATGGAGCCGGCCGCGCTGCGCGCCGCGAAACGGGCTCCTTCGGGTCGCGGGGACCTGCCGTTGAGCGAGGACTGGCCGCCGAGCGCAGGTTGCCGCCGCCAGGCGCTTACCCCGGGCGCCGGCGCCGAGGAGGGCAGGGGCCTGCCCGCGGAGGAGGAACGATGAACGGCGCTCTACCGCATCGTCGACCTGAGCACCGACACCGGCTGGCTGTGCGGCAAGATCCTCGCCGACCCGGCGCCGACGTCATCAAGGTGGAGCCGCCGGGCGGCGACCTGGGCCGGCGCCGCGGTCGCTTGACCACCGCCACCCCGGCGACGCCGAGCACAACCTCGGCTGGCGCTTGCCATGGTCCAGCACAAGCGGTCGGTGGTGCTCGACCTGCACGACGGCGGGGACCGCACGTGGCTCCTGGAGCCCGGCAGGCCGGCGCCGACGCGCTGATCGAATCGTTCCCCACCGGGACGCTCGAACAGCCTGATCTGATCCTGACCGCCTGCTGGCCCTCAACCCCCAGCTGGTGGTCACCTATCAGCCCCTTCGGCCGTACTCGGACCGTATGCCCACCACGCCGCCAGCGATCTGACCGTCAGCGCCATGTGCGGCCTGCAGTGGCTCACCGGCGACGAGGACCGGGCCTGTGCGGATCGGCGCGCCGCAGCTGTTCCGCCACGCCGCCGCCGAAGCGGCCGCCCAGACCGCCATCGCCCTGCACCATGCCGCGCGGTCGGGTACCGGTCAGCATGTCGACGTGGCCGCCCAGCTGGCCGGGATCCGCACGCTGATGAACGCCCAGTCCTTCCACCTGCTCGAGCACCGGGAGCTGATGCGGGTCGGGCCCTACGCCGGGTACAGCCACGCCCGCTTCCGCATGGTGATGCCCTGCGCCGACGGGCATGTGGCCGCCCTGATCGTCGGGGGCCAGCTCGGCGGGACGGCCATGCGCACGCTGTTCGACTGGGCCCACGCCGAAGGCGTCGCCGTGGACCCCGCAGCCGACGCGATGGACTTCCGCGAGGTCAACTTCGCCACGATGGACACCGCGTTCTTCGACGGCGTGTGCGGCACCCTCGAGGCCCTCTTCGCCCGTCACACCAAGGCCGAGATCTACGAGCGGGCGGTGCAGGACCGGCTGCTGGTGGCACCGCTGAGCGACGTTGCCGACCTGCGCGACGACGTGCAGCTGGCCGACCGCGGCTTCTTCCAGCCCCTGCCCGACGGCACCGGCACGGTGCCCGGCCGGTGGGCCCGGCTGAGCGCCACCCCGCTGCGGGCACCGTCGCCCGCCCCCCGGATCGGCCAGCACGGCGCCGAGGTGCTCGCCGAGCCGCGCCGCCTTCCGGCGCCCGCCGCCGCCGAGGGCAACACCGCACCGTTCGAGGGCCTGCGGGTGCTCGACCTGTCGTGGGTGGGGGTCGGGCCGATGACCGCCGGCTACCTGGCCAACCAGGGGGCCACCGTCATCAAGGTGGAGTCGTCCGCCCGACCCGACATCCTGCGGCTCACGCCGCCGTTCCTCGACGGCCGCCCCGGCCTCAACAACAGCCACTTCTGCGCCAACATGAACGCCTCCAAGGCCGGCCTCGGCGTGGACCTGGCCCGTCCCGAGGCCGCCGTGGTGTGGCGGATCATCGAGGAGTGGGCCGATGTGGTCCTCGAGAGCTTCACGCCACGCACGCTGCGCGGGTGGGGCATGGACTGGGCCGCGGTGTCGGCCCGACGCCCGGACATCGTCATGCTGTCGACCTGCATGCAGGGCCAGACCGGCCCGCGGGCCGACTACCGCGGCTTCGCAACCTGATGGGTGCGCTGTCGGGCTTTGTTGCGCATCACCGGCTGGCCCGATCGCCCGCCGGTCACCGTGTACGGCGCCTACACCGACTTCATCTGCCAGCGCTTCGCCACCACCGCCATCACCGCCGCCATCGACCACCGCCGGCGCACCGGTGCGGGCCAGTACATCGACCTGGCCCAGCTCGAGGCAGCGTTGCAGTTCCTCGGCCCCGAGTTCCTCGACCTGGACCGCAACGGCCACGTCGCCACCCGCGCCGGCAACCGCGACCCCGAGCGCTGCCCCCACGTGGTGCTGCCGTGCCGGCCCGATGCCGACGGTCGGGAGGGGTGGCTGGCGCTGGCCTGCGAGGACGACGGGCAGTGGGCGGCGCTGGTCGATGCGCTCGGCCGGCCGGCGGGCCACCGACCCGGCCCTCGTCACCGTGGCCGGCCGCAAGGGCCGCCGAGGACCGCATCGAGGCGGAGCTGGCCGCCTGGAGCGCCGGGTGGGATGCGGTCGAGCTACCTGAGCGGCTGCAACCCGCCATACCGTGCGGTCCGGTGCTGGCGCCGGCCCGGTTGCACACCGACCCGCAGGTCCGTCATGGAAGCATTGCGCCGCTGCGGCACTCGGTGATGGGCGAGGTGCCCTACGACGGCGTGGCGGCCGTGCTGTCGGCCACCCCGGCGCGCTTGACCAGGGCGGCGCCGTGCCTGGGGGAGGACACGTTCACCGTGCTGACCGAGCTGATCGGCATGGACCCCGACGAGGTGGCGCAGCTGCTGGCCGACGGCGTGGTCGAGATCACCGGCTGACGAGCACTTCCGCCGCTCGCTGGGCGCTCAGCTGAACGGTGCGGTGGTTTGCGGTCGATGGGTGCCAGGCCGGAGGGTCGGTGGGTGCCAGGCCCGGGGGTCGGTGGGTGCCAGGCCCGGGGTCCGGGCGGGTTCCGTCGCGCTCGATTCGATGTCGATTCGGAATTGGTCGTGAGACACGAAGTCCGGCCACCATCGGTGTGGCGGTGCAGCCTGACCGGAGGTGGTGGCCACCACCGGTGGGCGGCCCAACCCAACCGGTCGATGCCGTCGAATCGACGTCGAATCGCCGCCGAAGCACGGTGGTGGTGGTGGGTCCCGGCCGGCTGAGCGCGCCGGCCCCCGCCGGCCGGCTGAGCGCGACGGCCCCCGCACGCCAGGCGCCTGCGGGCAGGGGTTCGGGCCCGGGGGGTGGGGCCTCAGGCGACTCGGAGGGCGGTCTCGCCCCCGGGACCGGAGCGTTCGGCCAGCCAGTCGTCGAAGTGCGCGGGGGCCATGGGCCGGGCCAGCAGGCCCTGCAATCGAGCGGTAGCCGAGCCGGCACAGGTGCTCGAGCTGCGCGGGGTCTCCACGCCCTCGGCGATCACGTCGAGCCCGAGCGAGTCGGCCAGCTGCACCAGGCTGCGCACGATCGAGGTCTCCTGCTCGTCGCAGCCGAGCCCGTTCACGTACGAGCGGTCGAGCTTGATCACGTCGATGGGCAACCGCCGCAGGTAGCTGAGCGACGAGTAGCCGGTGCCGAAGTCGCCGAGGGCGACGCGCACCCCGAGGGCCCGCAGCTCGTCGAGCACGGCGGCGGCCACCTCGAGATCGGCCACCAGGTTCGATTCGGTGAGCTCCACCATCAGCCGTTCGGCGGGCACCGCATGCTGCTCGAGCTGGGTGCGGATGTCCGCCGCCAGGGTGCCCTCGGTGACGTGGCGGCCGCCCACGTTGATGGCCACGTGCAGGTCGCCGTGGCCGGCGGCGGCCCAGTCGGCCAGCTGCCGGCACGCCCGGGCGATCACCAGACGGCCGATGTCGACGATCAACGAGCTGTCCTCGGCGATGGGGATGAACTCGGCGGGGGGCAGCAGCGTGTGCTCGTCGGTCCGCCAGCGGATGAGCGCCTCGGCCCCCTCCACCCGGCCGGTGGCGGTCTCGATCACCGGCTGCAGGTGCAGCTCGAACTCGTCGGCGGCGATCGCCCGACGCAGGTCGTGCTGCAGCCGTCCCCGCCGTTCGAGGGCCTCCTGCACCGCCGGATCGAACGCCTGGACGCGACCCCGGCCGTGCTTCTTGGCGTCGGCCGCCGCCTGCCCGGCATCGCGCAGCAGTCCCGAACCGTCCTGATCGGCCCGCGACAGGGCCACCCCCACGCTCACCGACAGCCGGTAGGTGCGCCCGTCGATCTCGAGCGGTTGCTGCACCGCGGTGGCCAGCTCCCGGCCCAGGGCGACGAGGGAGGTGGCCACATCGCCGTCCTCGACGACGACGACGAACTCGTCGGCGCCGAGCCGGCCGCACAGGCGCTCGCCGGCGGCGAAGCGCTCCAGCCGCTGGGCGACGATGCGCAGCACGGCGTCGCCCTGCTCGTGGCCGAACGCGTCGTTCACCGCCTTGAAGTCGTCCAGATCGGCGTGCAGCACCCCGATCACCTGCCCGGTGCGCCGGGCCCGGGCCAACGCCTCGTCCACCCGCTCGACGATCGCCGAGCGGTTGGCCAGGCCGGTCATCGGGTCGCGGCGGGCCTGGCGGGCGAGCCGCTCGGTCAGCTCCGACAACCGGGACACCGACGAGCGCAGCGACGCCCCCAGCTTGCCCGGCACCGAGCGCTCCAGGACCGGGTCGTGCAGGCGTCCGGCACCGAGCGCCGCCGCCTGGCGGGTGAGCAGCGACAGGTTGGCGGCCAGCTCGTCGAGCGCCTCGCCGACCACCACCACCTCCGCCGGGGTGCGCCGGCGACGCAGCCGCTCGAACAGGCCCGGGCCGCCGCCGGCCCCCGACGCTTTGCGGCCCGGGTCGGCGGTGCGGCCCGGGTCGGGGCCGGCGCCCGACACGACGGCGAACTCGCCGTCGCGGATGGCATTGGCCTGCGCGGTCAGCCGGCCGAGCGGCTCGGTCAGGCCCCGGCTGGTCAGCGCAGCGAGGGCCATGGTCACCGCCAACGCCACCGCCAGCAGCACCAGGCTGAGCGCGGTGCTGCGGTTGGCCTGTTCGACCAGGCCGGCGACGGTGGCATCGGCCCGGCGGGCCACCGCATCGAAGGCGGCCAGGCCGCGATCGGCGAGGTCCATGCCGGCCGTGGCCACCGGCACCGCCACCGCGGCCAGCTCGAGCTGCACCCCGCCTGCGCGCGGCTCGCCCAGCCGGACGGCCGGGCCCGGCGCCACGAAGGGGGCGGCGTCGGCCACCCCCGCCTGCGACAGGCCGACGGCGTCGGTGGCGGCCTTGCGCTGTTGCTCCCACGTGCGCCGCACCGCCTCATCCACCGCCACCAGCTCGTGCAACGACGAGCCGGCCAGGCGGGTTGCGCTGTCGAGCTCCGCCTGGCGGGCGGCCCCGAGCTCGTAGAGCTCGCCGGTACGGGTGAAGCCCACCGCCGCGGCCACGGTGAGCAGGCGCGTCTCGGTGGTGATGGCGTTGGTCCACAGCACGACGTCGTCGGCCACGGTGAGCTCGCTGCGCAGGCGGTCCCAGTCGCCGCCGCGACCGGCGGCGGAGTTGAACAGCTCCCGGCGGACCTGCTGCTGCAGGGCCCGCAACACCGCCTCGACGGTGTCGTAGCCGTCGTCGATGCGGATGCTGAGCGCCTGCGGGTCGGCGCCGCCGGAGGGGCCGGTGAGCTCGTCCACCAAGCCGGCGCGGGCGTCGATGGCCTCGAGGAAGCGGGCACCGTCGATGACGTCGAGCTCGGGCAGCGTCGCCGCCAGCACGGCGACGCTGCGGTCGTTGCGTTCGGCGTAGGCGCGCGCCGCCCCGACCGTGTCGAAGCCGATGAGCACGGCCACCACCGCGTCGGTGGGCTCGAGGCCGACCAGGCGCAGCTGGACCAGGCCCACCGTGGCGGCGTGCTCCAGCTGCACCCCGGCGCGCAGCCGGCCGAGCTCCAGGTACGCCGTGACCAGGTCGCGGCTGCGCTCGGCGGCCAGTGCGCTCTGTCGGCGGGCGGCGACCAGATCGAGGGCGACGATCATCAGGCACAGCAGCGGGAGGAACAGCAGGCCCAGGATCCGGCTGCGCACGCTGGTGTTGGCCGTCCAGCTCCGCACACGGGTCACAGGGGTCGATCGGCGGGCGTCGACGCCGGGCTCACGCCCAACGGTGGGGATTGGCGCGGACGCGGGGAGGTCGACCCGCCGAGGACGGACAGGCATTGAGAGGTATCGAAATGCACGGGTCTGTGGCAGGCGTCGCAGGGGGGTTAACGTCGCGGGGGTGAACGTCGCCATGCTCCTCGACCTGCCCTCCATGATCTGCTTTGACCAGACGGCGGTGATCGACGTCGACGGGACCGCCGTGTCCTACGGCGAGCTCCGCGCCGGTGTGAGTCAGGCGGCCGGCCTCCTCGCCGAGCTCGGCGTCGGCGCCGGCGACCGGGTGGGCATCCTCGCCGTGAACCGCGCCATGCTCCTCGAGGTGCTCTTCGGAGCGCTCCGCTGGGTGCCACCGTGGTGCCGATGAACTACCGGGCCGGCAAGGACGAGGCCGCCCACCTGATGGCCGACTCCGGCACCAAGGTCCTGGTCACCGAGTCCCGCTACCAGGACCTGGTCGATTCGGTGCGGCCCGCCACGCTCGAGCACGTCCTGCTCTTCGACGGGGACTACGCGGCGCGGCGCGATGCGGCCGAACCCAACGAGCTCGTCGAGGACGTGGACGACGACGCGCTGGCCACGCTGCTGTACACCTCGGGCACCACGTCGCTGCCCAAGGGCGTGATGCTGAAGCACGGCGCCATCACCGGCTACGTCATGGGCACCAACGAGTGCGCCGATGGCGAGGACCACGGCCGCATGCTGCTGGCCGCCCCGCTCTACCACGTGGCCGGCCTGACCTCCACGATGATCGCGCTGTACTCGGGCCGGGTGGTCTGCATGCTGTCGCAGTTCGACGGGGCCGACTGGCTCAAGGCCGTGCAGCAGCACCAGGTCACCCACGCCTTCCTGGTGCCCACCATGCTGGCCCGCCTGCTCGACGAGCCCGGCTTCGCCGAGGCCGACCTGTCCTCGCTGCAGGGCGTGACCTACGGCGCGGCGCCGATGCCGCCGTCGGTCATCCGCCGGGCGATCGACGTGTTCCCCCGCACCGTGGCCTTCTCCCAGGCCTACGGCCAGACCGAGACCACCGCCACCGTGGCCGTGCTCGACCCCGACGACCACCGGATCTGGGAAGGCGACCAGGCCGAGCAGGAGACCAAGCTGCGCCGCCTGCGCTCGGTGGGCAAGGTGCTCGACGACGTCGAGGTGCAGATCTGCGACGAGGGTGGCAACCCGGTGCCGCCGAACACGCCGGGCGAGGTCTGGCTGCGCACGTTCCGGGCCATGGACGGCTACTGGGGCAACCCGGAGAAGACCCGGGTCACCGTCGACGGCTCGGGCTGGGTCCACACCGGCGACCTCGGCTACCTCGACGAGGACGGGTACCTGTTCCTGTCGGGCCGTTCCGGCGACATGATCATCCGCGGCGGCGAGAACATCGCCCCCGAGGAGGTCGAGGCCGTGCTCTACGAGCACCCCGACGTGATCGAGGCGGCCGTCATCGGCGTGCCCGACGAGACCTGGGGCGAGCGGGTGGTGGCCGCCGTGGTCCTGCGCCCGGGCGTCGGCACCGAGGTGATCGCCGAGCACGCCAAGGAGCACCTGGCCAGCTTCAAGCGGCCCGAGGAGATCCTGATCTTCGAGGAGCTGCCCCGCACGTCCACCGGCAAGCTCGTCCGCCGCAACCTGCTGCCGCTGGTGGAGGAAAAGCTGTCCTGAGCACCGGCAGCGGCCGCGGCTTCGTCCTGCAGGGCCCGTGCCGGCTCGACGGCGGGCCGCGCACCGCCATCGGCGTCCACGACGGTCGGCTGGTCGACGCCGCCACGCTCCAGGCCGATCCGGCCGTGCCGCGGTGGTGCTGCCGGCCGGGGCGGTGCTGCTCCCGGCGTTCGTGGACGAGCATGTCCACCTGCTGGCCACGCTGGCGGCGCGCACCAGCATCGACCTCGCCGGCGCAGCCTCGGTGGCCGAGGTGCTCGAACGGCTCCACGTCGGGGCCACCACGTGGCGGCGCGGCGACGCGCTGCGCACCTACGTGCGGGCCTGGGGCCTCGACGAGCACGAGCTGCGGGAGCGGCGGCTGCCCACTGCGTCCGAGATCGAGCGCGCCGTCGGCGGCGCGCCCGTGGTCATCCACCACCGCACGGGCCACCTGACCCTCGCCAACGAGGAGGGACGGCAGCGGGCGGCGACGAGCGAGGGCCAGTTCGCCGAGTCGAGGGGGCCGCTGCCCGCCAAGGCCCAACGGCAGTGGGCGCGGCTGCGGCGCGAGGGCGCCCGGTTGGGTGCCGAGCTGGCGGCGCTGGGCGTGGTGGAGGTGTGCGACGCCACCCCCGCTCACAGCGCCACGCTCGGAGCGCTCGCCCGGCTGCCGCTGCCCCAGCGGGTGCGGGCCATGGTCGATCCGAGGTTCCTGGGTCCGCCGTCGCCGGGACGGTGGTCCGCGCCTCGTTCGGTGCGGACCGTCGCGGCCGGTGCGCAGCTGCCCGGCCTGCGGCTGGAGGCGGTCAAGATCATGCCGCCCCGCCTGGCCCCGGAGGACATCGCCGGCCACACCGCCCGAGCGCACGAGCTGGGCCTCCGGGTGGCGGTGCACGCGGTGGACGTCGACGAGCTGCAGGCCGCCCTCGACGGCGGCCTCGGTCCGGGGGACCGGGTGGAGCACGCCGGGCTGTGCCTGCCCGAGCAGCTGGAGGAGCTGGCCGCCCGGTCGATCACCGTGGTGACCCAACCCACGTTCGTCACCCGCCGGGCCGCCAAGTACCGGGCCGAGCTGTCGCCGGTCGAGCAGGCGTGGCTGTACCGCCTGCGCTCCTTGGTGGCGGCGGGCGTGGCCGTGCGGTTCTCCTCCGACACCCCGGTGGTGCCGCCGGGGCCGCTCGAGCAGGTGACCGCAGCGGCAACCCGTCGCCTGGGACCCGACGAACGGCTCGACGTCGCCACCGCGCTGGCGGCGGTCAGCCGGCCGGCCGCGCCGGGCGATCCGGCGGACCTGGTGGTGCTCGGCGCCGACCCGCTGGCGGTCGACGCCGCCTTCGTCGAACACCTCGCGGTGCTGGCCACGTGGCGGTCGGGCGAGCTGCTCCACGGCGACCTGGCGCACTGGCCGTCGTGTCCGCCGGCGCGGTCGGGCGACGGGGTGGCGCCTTGAGCACCCGGCGCCTGGGGGTGGCCGCCGCCGTGCTCGACGGGCAGCTGGTGGCGGGCGACGTGGTCGTCGCCGGCGACGGCTCGATCGCCGCGGTGGCCGCCTCCCCCGCCGGGCGGCGCGGGGTGGCCGTGCCCGGGTTCGTCGACGTCCAGGTGAACGGGTTCGCCGCCGTGGACTTCACCCACGCCGAACCGCCCGAGCTGCGTGCCGCCCTGGCCGCCATGGCCCGCACCGGGGTGGCGTGGTGCGCCCCCACCCTGCCCACCGCCCCACCCGAGCGGTACGGCCCGGCGCTGGCGGCCCTCGCCACCGTGGCGGTCACCGTCGAGCAGGCCACCGCCGAGCCGGCCAGCGTCGCCGCCGGCGGCACCCGCTCGCTCGGTGTCCATCTGGAGGGACCGTTCCTGAACCCGGCCAAGCGGGGCGCGCACCGGCAGGCGTGGCTGCGCCCGGCCGAGCCCGCTGCGCTCGATGCGCTGCTCGGGCACGGCCCGGTGGCGGTGCTCACGCTGGCCCCCGAGCTGCCCGGTGCCGGAGCGTTGATCGAGCGGGCCCGGCGGCGCGGCGTGGTGGTCTCGCTCGGTCACAGCGAGGCCGATGCCGCCGCCGCCCACCGGGCCTTCGACGCCGGCGCGACCATGGTCACCCACCTGTGGAACGCCCAGGTGCCGATCACCGCCCGCAGCCCGTCGCTACCGGGTGCGGCACTGGCCCGCGACGGGGTGCACGTCGGCCTCATCGCCGACCTGGTCCACGTGGCCGCCGACGTGGTCCGGCTCAGCCTGGCCGCCGCCGGCCGCCGCGCCTTCGTGGTCACCGACTCCCTCGACCTGGCCGGCCTGCCGCCGGGTGGCTACGAACGCCACGGCCGCGCCCTGCACAGCGACGGCGTGGCCGTCCGGTTGGCCGACGGCACGCTCGCCGGCAGCGCCACCACCCTCGACGCCGCCCTGCGCAACCGGGTCGCCCTCGGGCTGGCGCTGCCCACCGCAGTGGACCACGTCACCCGCTCGCCGGCGGCGGCGTTGGGCCGACCCGCGCTCGGCCGGCTGGCGGTGGGCGGGCCGGCCGACGCGGTCGTGCTCGACGACGCGTTGCAGATCGAATCGGTCCTGCTCGGCGGCCGAGCGGTGCGCTGAGAAGGTCTTGCCGGCGATCAGCGGGCGGCGTCAACGGCGGCGAGGATCTCGTCGCCGTAGCGGTCGAGCTTGGTGGGCCCGATGCCGTGGCAACGGGCCAGCTCGGCCAGCGTCGAGGGCCGCCGGCGGGCGATGTCGTCCACCGCCTTGTCGGGCAGCACGACGTAGGCGGGCACCCCGTCGGTGCGGGCCCGCTGCAACCGCCACGCCTTGAGCGCCTCGACGGTGGGCGCGTGGGCATCGCTCCCGCCGCCCGCCCCTCCCGCTGCGGTCGCCGCGGTCCGGTTTCGGCCGGCCGACGAGAACAGCGACGTTCCCCCGTCGCCCGTACCGCTCGGTCCGGTACCGCTCGGTCCGGTACCGCGCGGTCCGGTACCCCCTGGTCCGGTACCGGGCCGCATGGCGGCGGCCGGCGGTTCGGGCGGCGAGCCCGGCGCGGCCAGCTCGGCCAGGAACGGGCTCGGCCGATCGGCGGCGGCGTGCACCCGGACCACCTGCGAGCCCCGGGTGATGGCCACGTGGAAGACCCGCCGCTCCTCCTCCACATCCACCGCCAACCGGTGCGGCAACAGCCCGTCGGACGCCTCGTGCACGATCACGTGGGGCCACTCCCGGCCCTTGACCCGGTGCACGGTGGCCAACTGCACCCCATCGGCGGCGGGCACCCGGGCGTTGGTCAGCTGGCGGCGCAACCACGCCCCGAACCCGGCCGGGTCGGGGTGCAGGTGGGCCACCGCCTCGAGCGCGGCCAGATCATCGCCGTGGGCGGAACGGTCGACGGTGCCCCGCGACCGGTCGAGGGTCTCCATGGCCGCCCCCAACCCGATGCGGTCGGCCACCGCCCGCAACACCGCGGGTGTCGCCGCCGTCGCGCACCAGCCCCATCATCAGCTCGACGTCGTCGGCGAAGCGCTCGACCTTGTCGGCGTCCTTGGCCGAGGACAGCCGGCCGGCCAGCCGGCGCAGGCCCTCGACGGTGCGCTGCTCGTTCATCCACTCCAGCAGCTTGGGCGACAGGCCCCGGGGTGGGCGACGGGCGGCGTCGCCCACCAACCCGCCCGGCAGTGCGGTGGCCCCGCTGGCGGCCGGCGTCGCGGCCCGGTGGCGGCCAGCGCCACCCAGGCCAGCGCAGCGCGGGCGCCCGAGCGCGACAGCAGCTGGCCATCGACGGGGCGGTGGTGGCGATGCCCGCCGCGGCCAACCGCAGCTGCACCGGCAGCAGCGTGACGTTGACCCGGGTGAGCACGGCGATGTCGGCCGGGGCGACGCCGCCGGCGACGAGCCGCTCGACCTCCGCACAGGTGGCGGCGGCCACGTCGTGGTCGTGGTGCACCACCAGCGCGGCCGGGTCGGCGGCGCGGCCCGGCGCGGCGTGGATCTCCTTCGTCACCCGGTGGCGGTTGCGGGTCAGCAGCGACGCCGCCGCCGCCACCACCGCCGGCGGGCAGCGGTAGTTGGTCTGCAACGGGTGGTCGGCCGAGCCGGGGAACCAGTCGCCGAAGCGGACCAGCCAGTCGGGCGAGGCGCCGGCGTAGCCGTAGATGGTCTGGTCGTCGTCGCCCACCCCGAAGCAGTCGTAGGTGGGGGCCGACAATAGCCGGACCAGCAGCAGGTGGGCGGGCGCGAGGTCCTGGAACTCGTCGACCAGCAGCACCCGGCACACCTGCTGGGCTCGGCGGCGCGCCGCCGGTTCGCGCACCAGGCGCTCGATGGCGGCGACGATCTGCTCGTCGTAGTCGAGCGCGCCGCGCCGGTCGAGCTCGGCCCGGTAGGCGGGCAGCACGGCGGCGAGGCCGTCCACGTCGCCGCCGAAGGCCGCCTCCACCTCGGCGGGTTGCCGCAGCCCCAACCGCACGGCGGCCAGCGCTTCGAGCCAGGGCGCGGCCGGGTCGGTGCCGGCCCGTCGGGGGAAGCGCACCAGCCCTTCGAGGATGCGGCGGACGTCGGTCTCGTCGATGGTGGCCAGGCGCCGGCCGTCCGCTCGGGCGGCGAACGGCCCGCTGCCGTTGGCGATGGCCAGGCCGAGGCTGTTGAGCGTCCGGATGTGCAGCTCGGGCAGGTCGGTGGTGCGGCTGCGCATCTCCTCGGCGGCGCGCACGTTGAACGCCACCAGCGTCAGCAGCGACGGCGGCACCTGCCGACCGGCCAGCAGCAGCCGGGCACGCTCGGTGAGCACCCGCGTCTTGCCCGAGCCGGCGGGGGCGATGATGCGGGCCCCGGCACCGAGGTGGCCCACGGCGGCCAGCTGGTCGGCGGCCAGCTCGGCGGTGGTGGTGGCGCCCACCAGCGGCCGTAGCCGGCCCGCTTCGATCAGCGCGGCGGGCACCACGGCCACCTCGGGCGCGGCGGCCAGGGTCACCGGGACGAGCGGCCCGCCGTCGACCACGGCCGCGGTGCCGTCCGCCAACCGCAGCTCGGCGGGGCCGGGACCGTCGATCGGCGTCGCACGGCGCACCACGGCCAGCTCCGCCGGGCGGTAGCGGGCCGCGGCGGCGGAGCGGGCGTCGACCGCGTGCAGCCGGAGCAGGCCCGCCACCCGCTCGGCGGTCAGCTCGAAGCCGACGCCGAGGTCCCACGGGGTGCGCTCGTCGCGGTCGGGCACCGGGTACGGGTCCTGGTCGTCGGCGGTCGGCGGGCCGCTCCAGCGGGCGACGAAGCGGGTGCGGGTGGCCCAACAGCGGGCCAGCTCGTTCGCCACCTCGATCGTCACGTCGGGGCCGACGGCCAGCTCGGGGGCACCGGCCCACGGCGCCGGGACCTCGGCCCCGGGCTCGAGCACGATGCCCCGGCCGAGCTCATCGGGCCCGGCCCACGCCGCCGCCGGACGCGGCCACGGCGTGGTGCGCACCTCGGCGGGCGGCGGCGAGCCGGCCGCCCCGCGCACCGGCTCCCGGCCCGCCCGCCGGCCGCCGGACGCGTGCCGGCCGGACGGAGGCGGCGAGCCGGCGCCCCACGGTCCGGCTCGCGATCGACGACGCGATCGACGACGCGATCGACGAAGCGGTCGACGTCCGCATCTGCGTCCACGTCGACGAAGCGGTCGAGATCGGCCAGCCACCCGTCCTCGCCACCGGGATCCGCGACCTCGCGGTCCGCGCCACCGGCGCGGCCCGGCGCCCCGGTGGGCGATCCCACCGGGGCCGGGGAGGGGCCGGCGGTGAAGCAGCGCCGCACCTCGGCGGCGCTGGCGTGCATCCCGCCGCAGTTGGTGCACCGGATCCGGGCCATAGGGAGCGTTCTAGCATGACCGCATCGACCGCCAGAAAGGGTGTCAATCGCGGCCGCCGAGCGGTCGACAACAGGTGGGTGCCCCACGACTCTGGCCCCGATGAGACCCTGAGCCCGGACGAGGCGTACGCCTGGAGCGTGATCGAACGCTCGCTGCGCCGGGATCTGCCGCTCCACCAGATCGAACGCCGAGCCTGCCTGCGCCGACCGCGCCCTGCTGCTGGCGTCGGCCGGCGTCGTGATCGGTCTCGTGCTCGCCTGCTTCGCGGCCGCCGCCCCGGGTGCCCTGGTGGCAGCCGGCATGATGCTGGCCGGCGGCTCGCTGGGCGTGATGGCGGTGCGGGCCCTCGTGGCCGTGACCGCACCGCGCCGTCAGGTCCGCCGGCCGGGCGGGGCCCCGCGCCGGCTGGTCGGCCGGCGCAAGGGCCTCTTCGAGCGCTGACCGCGCCGGTCAGGCGGGCGACTGCTCGCCCTCCTCGAAACTGACCGTCACCGTCAGCTCCTCGGCTCCTCGCACCACCGCCAGCACCAACGGCTCGCTGCCGGGCGTCTCGAGCGCGGCGTGCAACGCCGCCGGCCCGGTCAGCTCCCGATCGCCGGCCGCCACCAGCAGGTCGCCCTCCCGTAGGCCCGCCCGCTGGGCCGGCGAACCCGCCGCCACCTGGCGCACCAGCAGCCCGGCCCGCTCCTCGAGCCCGACGGCCCGCCGCAGCCGGGCGGCCACCTCGGCCGGGGCGAGCGCCACGCCGAGCCGCCGGGGACGGATCGACGCGCCCGCCTGCAGGTCGGCGAGCCGGGTGGCCAGCGCAGCGTCGATCGCCCGCGCCAGGTAGAAGCCGCCGCCGAGTCGGTGGGTGTTGATGGCCAGCAGGCGGCCCGCCCGATCCAGCAGCGGACCGCCCGAGGAGCCGCGGGCCATGGGGGCGGTGTGTTCGACGGCGCCGTTGATCCGCCGACCGCGGGGCCCGTCGAAGCTGCGCTCGACGGCCGACACCAGGCCGGCGGTCAAGCGGAGGCCGTCGGCGGTCCGCCCGGCGGCCAGCACCAGGTCACCCAGGCCGGGGCCGTCCCCGATGGCCGCCACCGCCAGCGGCGTGGCCCCGGTGGTGTCGACCTCGAGCACGACGAGATCGCCGTCGCCGTCGCTGCCGTGCACCCGCCCCTGGGCGGTGCGCCCGCCGGCGAAGGTGACGAGCGTGGTGCGGTCGCGCAGGTTGTGGGCGTTGGTGAGCACGCGGCCCTCGGCCACCACGATGCCGCTGCCGCGGCGGTCGCGGCCGACGGCCACCACCGCCGTGTCGATGCGGGCGGCGACGGCCCGCACCACCGGTCCGAGCTCTGCCGATCCAGACGGTACGCTCATGGGTCCTCCCCATCGTCACTTGCAAGTCACTAGCGACTTGCAGTTTGCAAGTTAGCAGAGAGCGCCATGCAAAGCAGCGCGGAACCACGACCAGATCCCGACGGGAGGCGCGCCCGGCCCGTCGGCCGACCCGACGGCGACGGCGCCCCGCCCACCGACGACGGGTCCGACCCGCTGGCGTGGGCGCTGCGGCGGGTGGCCGACCGCTGGTCGCTGCACATCGTCGACGCGCTGCTGCGCGGGCCCCGCCGCTTCGGCGAGCTGGCCCGGGAGGTGGCCGGCGTGGCCCCCAACATCCTCACCAGCCGGCTGCGGACGCTCGAAGCCGACGGGATCGTGCGGGCGGCCCGCTACCAGGAACGGCCGGCCCGCTTCGAGTACGCCCTCACCGACGCCGGCCAGGAGCTGGCCGGGGCGCTGGCCGTGCTGCGCAGCTGGGGCGCCCGCCAGGGCGGCGACGGGCAGCACCTCGCCCGCCACGCCGCCTGCGGCACCGAGCTCGAGCTCCGCCCGTTCTGCCCGACCTGCGAGCGCGCCGTGGAGGACGGCGAGGAGCTCATCTGGCTGTGAGACCGCACCGGCGGCGGCAGATCGGCATGTCGGTCGGCCGGTCGGCCGGTCGGCCGGTCGGACTAGAGCTCGTAGCGGTACACGTTGGTGGTGCGCCACGAAGCCGATGCGCTGGTAGAGGCGGTTGGCCGCCTCCCGGCTGGGCCGCGAGGTGAGATCGACCGTGGTGGCGCCGGCCTCCTTGGCCAGCTCGAGGGCCCGGCGGTTGAGCGCCTCCCCACACCCTTGCCCCGTGCCCGGTCGTCGACCACCACGTCCTCGATCCAGGCCCGCAGACCGGTGGGGATGCGGAAGATGGCCAACGTCAGGCCGCCGAGGATGGTGCCGTCGTCCTCCACCGCCAGCAACAGGGAGGTGGCCGGCGCGGCGATGATCTCGGCGAGCTCCGCCGCGGTGGGCGGGGGGTTCGACGAGGACAGCTGGGGGATGAGCGTCGCGAACGCCTCCACCAGGGCGGGGGTGGCCTCGGTCGCTTCGACGATCTCCATGGTCGGGCAAGCTACCGCCGCCGCGGCCCGCTCCCACCTGCCCCAGCCGCCGCCGATAGGGTGGTGGCCGATGGAGCATCTTCGGTGGTCCGCACAGCCGCAGCTCGAGACGCCGGTGGTCATCGCCGCGTTCGAGGGCTGGAACGACGCCGGTGATGCAGCCACCACCGCGCTGCGCTTCCTGGTCGACCGGTGGCGGGCCCAGCCGCTGGCCACGGTGGACGCCGAGGCGTTCTTCGACTTCACCACCCACCGGCCGCAGGTCCGCCTCGACGACGAGGGCCAGCGCAGCATCGTGTGGCCCCGCAACCAGTTCTCCTATGCCCGGGTCCCCGGCCTGGGCGACGTGATCCTGCTCGACGGCACCGAGCCCGCGCTGCTGTGGCGCACCTACTGCCGCCAGGTGGTCGGCATCGCCCGTCGCTTCGAGGCCTCGATGGTGCTCACGCTGGGTGCGCTGATCAGCGACGTGCCCCACTCCCGCCCGGTCGACGTGCACGGCAGCAGCTCCGACGAGGAGATCAGCGAGCGGTTCGGCTTCGAGCCGTCCTCCTACGAGGGGCCCACCGGCATCGTCGGGGTGCTGCACACCGAGCTGGCCGAGGCCGAGCTGCCGTCGGGTTCGCTGTGGGCCGCCGTGCCGAGCTACGTGCACGGCGCTCCCTCGCCCAAGGCGGCGCTGGCGCTCGTCGAGCGTCTGACCGGCCTGCTCGAGGTCAACCTGCTGACCACCGATCTGCAGATCGCCACCGCCGCCTACGAGCGGCAGGTCAACACGCTCGTCTCCGACGACGCCGACACGGCCGACCTCGTCCGCCAGCTCGAGCAGCGCTACGACGAGATGAGCGATCCGGCCTCGTTGGTGGAAGAGGTCGAGCAGTTCCTGCGCGAGGCCACCGAGGAGTAGCCCAGGCCTGCCCCGGCTGAGCCCTGCGTGGGCTCAGCCCTGGCGCCAGACCTCGGGCCGCGGTTCGTCGTAGAACACCTCGTACGGCTCGCCGCGCACCGCCCGGAAGATCAGCTCCCAGAGGTTGCCGCTACCGGCGAGCGGTTCGGGCAGCGCATCGGCGGCGAAGAAGCCGGCGCCGCGGGTCTCCAGCGGGTGCGGTGCGAGCGTCCCGCCGGTGGCCCGGCACAGGAACACCACCGAGTAGAGCGGCACGCTGGTGAAGCCGCGGCGCAACCCGTCGAGCACGCCGAGGATGCCCTGCACCTCGCAGTCGATGCCGGTCTCCTCCCGCACCTCCTTGACCGCCACCTCGGCCGGTGAGTAGCCGATGTCGGCCCAGCCGGTGGGGTACAGCCACACGCCCGAGTCGGCCCGCTGGATCAACAGCAGCTCCCCGTCGTCGTTGCCGACGACGGCGCCGATCGCCACCTTGGGCGTGACATACCCAGCGGTACCCTGACCGACCAGCCGCAGCCACTCGGTGACGCGGTGGGCGGGGTCCAGCTCGTTGGCGGCCATCGTGCGGATGTCCGCGGCGATGTGGAGGATCTCCTCGAACCGCTCCCGCTCGTAGAGGCTGTCGGTGAAGCCCAGGCCCGTGCGCGCCACCCCGGCCAGTGCCTCGCTCCAGCGGATCAGGTCCTGTGCGGTGACGCGTTCCATCGCCGTCCACCGTAGTGGCGCACCGCCGGCCGGGCGGCCGACGGTGAACGCTCACACCCCGCCGGCGAGGGCGTGGGCCAGGGCCCGCTCGATCTCGGCGAGGTAGGCGGGATCGGTGATCTTGCTGCCCGAGGAGTCGCGGACGTAGAACGCATCCACCACGTGGTCGCCGAGGGTCTGGACCTTCGCCGAGCGGATGTCGAGGTTGAGCTCAGCCATGGCGGTGGTGATGCGGTACAGCAGGCCGATGGCGTCGACCGAGCGGACCTCCAGCACCGTGGACGACGCCGACGCCTCGTTGTCGAAGAGGATCTTGTTGTCGAACGGCGCCCACGGGCGCGCTTGCTTGGGGATGCGCCGGCCGTACATCCGGGCCCGCTCGGCCAGCCGGGCCCGCAGCGCGAGCTGGCCCGACAGGGCGCGATCGAGGTCCGCCCGGACCCGGGGCCACGGCAGCGTCGTCTCGAAGCGGGACTCCACCCGGAAGCTGGCCAGCGCGTTGCCGTCGTCGTCGGAGTAGGCCTCGGCGGCGAGGACGTCGAGGCCGGCGAGGGCCAGCACGCCGGCCACCTTGGAGAACAGGCCGGGCCGGTCGACGTCGATGACGGTCAGCGTGTGCCCGTCGACCAGCACGACGTGCTGCCGCTCCTTCATCAGCCGCAGCTGCTCGGCGGTGGGGAACTGGATGGCGATGGCGTCGGCCATCGAGCCGCCGCCGAGCACGTGGGCGGCCTTGTCCACCAGCTCGCGCACCAGCCCCGCCTTCCAATCGCCCACGCGGCGGCGCCGGTGGCGATCGAGTCGGCCTCGGTCAGGGCGTGCAGCAGGCGCAGCGTCGACACGCTGCCCACCGCGGTGGCCACCGAGGTGATGGTGGCGTCGTCGGAGAGGTCGCGGCGGGTGGCCACGTCGGGCAGCAGGAGGTGGTGGCGCACCATGTCGATCAGCACGTCGACGTCGGCTGCGCCGTAGCCCAGCCGCGTCCCGATCGTGCGCACCAGCTCCATGCCGATCTCGGTGTGGTCGTGCGGCGGGTAGCCCTTGCCGATGTCGTGCAGGAGGGAGCCGATGACCAGCAGGTCGGGGCGGTCCACCCGGGCCACCAGGTGGGCGGCGCCGGCGGCGGTCTCGCACAGGTGCCGGTCCACGGTGAAGCGGTGGTAGGCGTTGCGCTGCGGCCGGGACCGGCACGGCAGCCACTCGGGGATGATGGCGGTGAACAGGCCCCAGTGGTCGAGGCTCTCCACCACCGGGATCATCGGCGGCCCGCAGCGGAGCAGCTCCACGAACCGGTCGCGCACCTCCGCCGGCCACGGGTCGGGGAAGACCAGGTCGGCGGCGGCGAACTGCTCGAGGGTGCCCCGGGCGATGCGCAGCTCGTTGTGGGCGGCCGTGAGGGCGGCGTCGAGCAGCTGGTTGGCGGCGGCCGTCGGGTCGCTGCTGACGGCGTCATCGAGGTGGACCTGCCCGTCGCGCAACGCGATGCCGTTGCCGAGACGGCGCTCGCGGGGCCGGCGCCGGAACCTGGACCCGGCGAGGGAGACCCGGTCGAAGGCATCGTCGGTGAGCCACTCGATGGCGCGCGCCGCGCCGGCCACCGCCGCCATCAGGGCGTCGGCGTCGGCGAAGCCGAGCGAGGTGGCCACCCCGTCCTGCTCCTGCAGCAGCAGCACGTCGCTGGGGCGGGTGAGGCGGCGGTGCAGCGCCACCCGGGTGTTCATCAACACGTTGTAGGCGTCGTCGTAGACCGCCCGGTCGGCCTTGAGCAGGCCGGGTTCGAGCGCCTCCAGCCAGCGCAGGGCGTGGGCGTCGCGCAGGCCGCCACGGCCCAGCTTGAGGTCGGGTTCCAGCACGAACGCCACCTCACCGGGGCTGACGGTGCGCTGGGCGAGCGCATCACGCAGCTTCGGCAGCCACGTGTTGGCGCCCTTCAGCCACTGCTTGCGGGCACCGGCGAGCAGCTCGTCGACCAGGCCGGCGTCGCCGGCCACGAGGCGGGCGTCGAGGTAGGCGGTGGCCGAGTCGAGCTCGGCGTCGGCCAGCTTCAGCGCCTCCTTCACGGTGGGGGTGGCGTGGCCGAGCTTCAGGCCCGCATCCCAGATGGGGTACCAGAGGCGCTGGGCGATCTCGCCGACGTCCACCCGGGCGTCGTGCACCAGCAGCAGGTCGAGGTCGGAGTGGGGGCAGAGCTCCTTGCGGCCGTAGCCGCCCACGGCCACGAGGGCCACCGCATCGGGGGCGCCGGTGGCGGTGACGTAGAGCTGACGCAGCCACCGGTCGACCCGGGCGGTGTACGCCTTGCAGAAGGCGAGCCCCTGGAGGGATTCGTCGCCGAGGATGTCGTCGCGGACCAGCTGCGCCATGTGGTGTTCCCCGAGGAGTCCGGCGCCGGTCGGCTGGCGCCGGCGGCGAGGTTGGGCCGCTGCCGAATCTAGGGCTCCCGTCGGGGGCGAGGTGACTGCCGGCCCGGGCGCGGCCGGCCGCCGTCAGTCGTGATCGTCGCCGTGATCCTCGCCGCGGTCGTCGGCCCGGTCGCCGCCGCTGTCGTCGGCCCGGTCGCCGCCGTTGTCGTCGACGGTGGGGGCGGTCGCCACCAGCGCCGACTGGGCCGCGGGGGCGGTCGGCACGATGACCCCGGCGGCCGCCGCGGGGGGTGCAGGAGCTGCCGGTGCGACCGGCGCAGTGGCGGCTGCGCCGGTCGGCACCGGTCCCGATGCGTCGTCGCCGGCAGCGGACAATGCCGGCGACGACGCCGCGGTCGTGGCGACCGTGGTGGTCGCGGTGATCGGGGTGGTCGCGGTGGTCAGGGTGGTCGCGGTGGGCCCGCCGGTCGCCGCCCGCACCGGCATCGCCGGCGTGACGGTGGCCGTGGCCAACGCACCGGTGGCGAGGTCGCCGGCCCGGGGGCGTCGAGCCCACCATGGCGCCGGCGGCCAGCGTGTAGACGCCGGCGACGAGGCCCAGGGCGGCGAGGCCGGCCAGCACCGGCAACGGGCGGAGGAGGCGGACGGCCGATGGTCGGGGACGGCGCGGGCCGAGCACGTCGCGACCGATCGGGCCGACGGGCGGCCGCGGTGGCGCTCGGCAGGCTGTTCGGTGGGCTGGTGCACGGGTTCCTCCGGAGATCGGGGTGTCGGTGGACGACGCCATCTTCGGCCCGACGCCGGGACAGCGCGCCAGTGATCGATGGTGCTACGACCCGCGGGAGCCCCCGACCGGCACCGCGCCCCGGCCGGACCGGGGAGCGGCCCCCTGGCGCGAAGCAGGGCCGGTCACGCTGACCGGCCCTGCCATCGACATCGGTTGACGGGCTGCGCCCGACCCGGGCGGATCAGATGGCGTCGTCGCCCATCTCGCCGGTGCGGATGCGGATGGCGCGGTCCACGTCGGTGATCCAGACCTTGCCGTCGCCGATCTTGCCGGTGCGGCCGGCACCCACCACCGCCTGGGCCACGTCGTCGGCCACGGCCGCGTCGCAGAGGATCTCCACCCGCACCTTGGGCTGGAAGTCGACCTGGTACTCGGTGCCCCGGTAGACCTCCGTGTGCCCGCCCTGACGGCCGAAGCCCTGCACCTCGGTCACCGTCATGCCCTGCACCCCGGCGGACTTGAGCGCTTCCTTGACGTCGTCCAGCTTGAACGGCTTCACGATCGCGGTGACCAGCTTCAACATGGCGCGGATGCTACTCCTGTTCGACGGGTGCGGCGCCCCGGGGTGCGTGCGAGGTACCCCGGCAGGAGCGCACCCCGGTTCAGACCTTCGAGAGCAGCTGACGGGCCGCCTGCTGCACCGGATCCCACAGGGGCGACACCGGCGGGGCATAGGACAGGTCGAGGTCCATGAGATCGGCGACGGTCATGCGGGCGGTGATGGCGGTGGCCACCACATCGATGCGCTTGGCCGCCCCCTCCTCGCCGACGATCTGGGCGCCGAGCAACCGGCCGGTGTCCACCTCGGCCAGCATCTTCACCGTCAGCGGGCGGGCGGTGGGCAGGTAGCCCGCCTGGGTGGTGGCCTCGATCGTGGTGGTGACCGCCTTGAACCCGGCGGCGGCGGCCTCCCGCTCGGTCAGGCCGGTGCGGGCCAGCTCGGCCGAGCAGATGCGGGTGGCGGCGGTGCCGACGACGCCCTCGAAGGCGGCGTACCCGCCCGACAGGTTGATGCCCGCCACCCGGCCCGTCTTGTTGGCCACCGTGCCCAGCGCGATGTACACCGAGCGCTGCGTCACCCGGTGGAACGTCTCGGCACAGTCCCCGGCCGCCCACACGCCCTCGGCGCTGGTCGCCTGCCGACGGTCCACCCGGATGGCGTCGCGGGCGCCCAGCTCCAGGCCGGCGTCGGCGGCGAGCCCGGAGTTGGGGGCCACGCCGATGCCCAGGATGACCAGGTCGGTGTCGACCGGGCCCTCGGCGGTGAGGACCCGGCCAGGCTCGAAGCCCTGCACGTCCACCCCGGTGCGCACGGTGATGCCGTGGCGGCGCATGGCCTCCTCCACCCGCACCGCCATGTCGTCGTCGAACGTGCGCATGACGTGGGGGGCGGCGTCGAGCACGGTCACCTCGGCACCCCACCGCACGAAGGCCTCGGCCATCTCCAGACCGATGTAGCCCCCGCCCACCACCGTCACCCGCGAGGACTTGGACTGCCGGGCGTGCTCGAGCAGGTGGGCGGCGTCGTCGAGGGTCTGCACCCCGTGCACGAAGTCGCTGTCGATGCCGGGCAGCGACGGCCGGATGGGCCGGGACCCGGTGGCGATGTGCAGCACGTCGAAGCCGAGGGTGAGATCACGGTTGTGGCCGTGGTCGCGCACGGTGACCCGGCGGGCGGCGAGGTCGATGCCGACGACCTCGTGGCCCATGCGCACGTCGATGCGGTGCTCGGCGCGGAACTGCTGGGGCGAACGCGCCACGAGCTGCTCCAGCGACGCCACCTCGCCGCCCACCACGTAGGGGATGCCGCACGCCGAGTACGACGTGTAGTTGCCGCGCTCGAGGGCCACGATCTCGAGGTCGGGCCGGCGGCGGCGGGCGATCGATGCGGCGGCCATGCCCGCTCCGTCGCCACCGATCACGATCAGACGCTCTGCCATGGGTGGCGACGCTAGCCCGCACGGTCGCCGTGCTCGGACCGTCGACGGAGCCGGGGCCCGCACGGTCCCTCCCGGGGAGCGCGTCCCTGCTCAGGACGGGCCGCGAACTGCCGATGATCCGGTGCAGGCCGAACGGCAGGCGATGGGCGTACGACCGTCGATGGGCGTACGACGGCACAGCACGGCGAGGACGGTCACGGTGACCACAGGACGGCTCCGGTGAACGACGGCGCGCACGGCCGCGACCGCAGCGGCGGGCACGGCGAGGACGGCGACGGGGGCGACGGTGCCCACGAGGGCGGCCGGTCCGAGCGGTCCGGCCGGGGGCGCGGTCTGCCCACGGTGGCGTTGGGCTGCCGGGCCTGGCTGTGTGGCACCGGGCGGGGCTTCCCGCGCCGCCTGCAGCTCGGCGACCTCCAGCTCGACGGCAACGGCCTGGTGTGGCGCTCGACGCGGCGCTGGCACACGCCGGTGGCGCTCGACGCGGCCCTCGTCTCGGTGGTGGCCAACCGCCGGCCGCACGGTCTCGAGCGCTGGCTGGCCGGCCCCGCCACCACGGTGTTCGACCTCCGCTACCTCACGCTCGACGTCCATCTCGCCGTGGCCGACGACGACCTCGCCGTGGTGCGCACCGCGCTGCGCCGCCGGGCGGTCTGAACCGGCGGCTCCCTCCGCCGGCCGGCCGCGCCCGGCGGGGCGTCACGCCTGCTCGGGGCGGCCCTTGCGCCGGATGAGAACCACGTGCGCCTTGGCTGCGCCCCACACCAGGCCGGGCTCGTGCAGCGACGGGTCGACGTCGGCGAAGGACGCCGGCACGAGGTCGTACACATCGTCGGGGAACGCCTGCTCGGCGAAGCGATCCCGCACCACCGGCGGCACCCCGGCGCGCTGCAGCACCTCGGTGGCGTAGCGGGCGGCGCGGCGCAGCAGGGCCAGCGGGTTGGTCCACTGCTCCTCGGCGTCGAGGCGGAGCAGCTCACCCAGCGAGGCCACGATCTCCGCCCGGGCCCGGGCCGCGGCCCGTTCGGCGTCGGCCTCGACCTCGGCGGTCGGCTCGGCCCGGTGGAACTGCCGCCAGCGGTCGGCCACCGCGGCCCGCACCCAGCCGGCGAGCACGGCGTCGACGGCGTCGACCAGCTCCTCCCCGTAGCGGGCGAAGCGCTCCTCCGGCGAGGCGGCGTCGCTGTCGCGGTCGGGGTCGGCGTCGCGGTCGGGGTCGGCGTCGCGGTCGGGGTCGGCGTCGCGGTGGGCGTCGCGGTCGGTCACGGCGCGGCGCCGGGGACCAACCGGCCGACGTCGCCCAGGGCCTGGTTGAGGTTGCCCGAACGCAGGCCCTCGAGGTCGACGGTGACGTAGCGGTACCCGCCCGCCTTCACCGCCGCCACCACCTGCTCGCGACGCTCGAGCAGCGCGCCGAGATCCTCGAGGGGGACCTCGATGCGGGCGGTGTCGCCGTAGTGGCGGACCCGCAGGGAACCGAAGCCGAGCCGGTGCAGTGCCGCCTCCGTGCGGTCGAGCTGGCTGAGCAACGTGACCGACACCTCGGTGCCGTAGGGCAGGCGCGAGGCGAGGCAGGCCGCGGCCGGTTTGTCCCAGATGTCGAGGCCGAGCTGCTGGGCCGCCTCGCGGATGTCGGCCTTGGTGAAACCGGTCTCCACCAGTGGGAACCGGGCGCCGCGCTCGGCGGCCGCCCGCTGCCCGGGCCGGTGGTCGCCGAGATCGTCCACGTTGACGCCGAGCAGCACGGTGGCGCCGCGCTCGTCGGCGATGGGACCGACGGCGTCGAGCAGGGCGCTCTTGCAGTGGTAGCAGCGGTCACCGTCGTTGCGCCGGTAGGCGGCCCGCTCGAGCTCGTCGGTGGGCACCGGCCGCCAGTTGAGCCCCCATGCCGCGGCGAGCCGGCCGCACTCGGCGTGCTCCTCCTCGGCGAGCGACGGCGAGATGGCGGTGACCACCAGGCAGCGCTGCGGGCCGAGCACCTCGTGGGCCACGCGGGCCAGCAGGCCCGAGTCGACCCCGCCGGAGAAGGCGACCACCACCGAACGGTGGTCGGCGAGGTTGCCGCGGAGATCATCGAGCGTGGCCACGAACCGCTGACACTACCGAGCAGTGAGGGCTACCTAGACTTTCGCCATCATGACGTTCGGATCCCGGCCGCGGCGCGCCATCGTCCCCCGGGCCGCGGTGGCGGCATCGGTGGTGCTGGCCGCCGCAGCCTGCAGCGGGGGCGACGAGGCCACCCCGGTCTCGACCACCTCCACCACCGCGGCGACCACCACCACCGCCGACCCGGCCAACCCCACCGCCGACGGCGTGCTGCGCATCGGGGTGCTCGTGCCCCGCACGGGTGGCCAGGCGGCGCTCGGCCCGGCGCTGGCCGCCGCCGGGCAGCTCGCGGTCGACGACGTGAACGAGGCCGGCGGGGTGCTCGGCCAGCCGGTGGAGGTGGTGTTCGGCGATGCCGGCGACGCCAGCACCGACACCGCCGGCGCCAGCGTCGACACGTTCGCCGGCGGCAAGGTCGACGTGATCGTGGGGCCGCCTTCGAGCGGGGTCACCACCTTGGTGCTCGACAAGGTGGCCCGCTCCAGCGCCGCGCTGGTGTCGCCGGGCAACCCGCTCGCCGACCCGCCCGCGGACGTGCCCTACTTCCAGCTCGCACCCGACCTGGACCTGCTCGGGGCCGCCGTCGGCGACCAGGCGGCCGAGCGCGGGCTGCCCACCGCGCTGATCGTGGCCCGCGACGACGCCTTCGGTCAGCGGGTGGCGGACGCGGTGGCGCAGCGGCTGACCGCCCGCGGGGTGACCCCCACGATCCAGCCCTACAACCCCGAGTCGGAGGCCTACGGGGGCGACGTCGCCGCCGCGCTGGCCGCCGGCCCGGCACAGATCGTGCTCATCGGCTACGCCGAGCTGGCCGACTTCATCGGCGGCTTCATCGAGCAGGGCGTGCTGCCGTCCGCGTTCCCCATGACGGTGGTCACCGATCGGCTCGATCAGGCGCTGTTCCGCCGCTTCGCCCAGCCCGGCGTGCTGAACGGCCTCGTGGCCGTGGGCGTGGGTTCCGAGCGGGCCGCGCTCGACGGCGAGCTCGCCGGGCGGCTGGCGGCCGAGGATCCGGCGGCCACCTCGGTCACGTTCGCCGCCGAGGTCTACGACGCGGTCGTGGTCAGCGCGCTGGCCACCGCCCGCGCCGGCCGCGACGCACCCCGCGCCCTGCGGGCCGAGGTCGGTGCGGTGACCGGCGGCGAGGGCGGTGAGGCGTGCGAGGCGGTCGAGGCGTGCCTCGAGGCCGCCGGCCGGGGCCCGGTCGACTGGCAGGGCTACGGCGGGCCCTACCGGCTGGACGTCTCGGGCGTGCCCGAGGAGGCCGGGTTCGTGGCGGTGACGATGGGGGCGGACAACACGTTCGCCGCCGCCACGCTGCGCACGTTCCGGGCCGAGCGCTGACCCCCGGCGCCGGCGAGCGGGCGAACCGCGCTCGCCCACGCTGACGTTCGGCGCGTTCCACGCGTTCCACCGTGCGCCACGACGTGACGAGGGTCCTATACTCCGGCGATTCACTCGACACCAGCGGATTTCTCGGCTGGCGCGGAGCCGGTGGCCGGTCAGGCGGTCGGCTCGTGACCGGCGCTCGGCGCAGGGCCCTGCTCGGGCTGCTCGGCCTGGTGAGCGCGCTGCTGGCCGTGGTGGCGCTCGCCTGGCCTGCGGCGGCCTCCCCCGCTGCGGCGTCCCCGGCGGCGGCGTCCCCAGCGGCGACCCCTGCGACGCCCGCCGAGGAGCAGGCCCAACCGGCCCGTCAGGCGGACGGCGGCGAGGCGGTCCGCGGGCGGGTGTTCAACGAGTTCCTCGAGGACGGCGAGACGGTTCGCGAACCGGTGCCGGATGTGGCCATCACCATCACCCTGCCCGACGGTGCGCCCGCCGGTGAGGCCACCACCGGGCCCGACGGCAGCTACGAGGTGGCCGTGCCCGGCCCCGGGGAGTACGTGCTGACGCTCGACGAGGAGACCCTGCCCGAAGGCGTGGCGATGGCCGAGGGCGGCTCGAGCCGGGCCATCTCCATCAACCCCGGCCAGCGCCTGGTGGGCAACTTCTTCCTCGGCGAGGACACCCGGACCGTGGCCAGCCGGTGGGATCGGCTGCCGCAGTCGATCTTCGACGGGCTGTTCTTCGGCCTGATCATCGCCATCGCGTCGGTCGGGCTGTCGCTGATCTACGGCACCACCGGCCTGTCGAACTTCGCCCACGGCGAGTTGGTGACCTTCGGGGCGGTGATGGCCATGGTGGCCAACCGCTCCTGGGGGCTGCACCTGTTGATCGCCGCTCCCATCGCCATCGCCTTCGGGGTGGCCGGTGGCTACGCCTTCGACCGGGGGGTGTGGTCACCCTTGCGCCGGCGCCGCGTGGGCCTCACCTCGCAGATGATCGCCTCGATCGGCCTGGCGCTGTTCTTCCGCTACCTCATCCAGTACCTCTTCGGGGCCCGCACCCAGTTCTTCCGCCAGTACCAGGGCCAGACCAACCCCATCGAGATCGGGCCGGTGCGCTTCCCGCCCCGGGTGGCGTTCAGCATCGTGGTGTGCCTGGTGGTGCTGCTGGCGGTGGCCGCGTTCCTGCTGCGGACCCGCTTCGGCAAGGCGGTGCGGGCGGTGGCCGACAACCCCGACCTCGCCTCGGCCACCGGCATCAACACCAACCGCATCATCGCCATCGTGTGGATGATCGGCGGCGGCCTGGCCGCCCTCGGCGGGGTGCTGGTGGGCCTCGACCAAGCGGTGTCGTGGGATCGCGGGGCCACCATCCTGCTGCTGATGTTCGCCGCCATCACGCTGGGCGGGTTGGGCAGCGCGTTCGCCGCGCTGGTGGGCAGCCTGGTGATCGGCCTCGCCGTCGAGCTGTCGGCCTGGCTGTTCCCCGACTACATCGACCTCAAGCGCACCGGTGCCCTCATCGTGTTGATCCTGGTGCTGCTGGTGCGCCCGCAAGGGATCCTCGGGACGCGGGAGCGCATCGGATGAACTGGCCGCTCATCATCTCGAACACGCTGTTCACCGGCATCAGCATCCAGGCGATCGCGTTCATCCTGGCCGCCATCGGCGTCAACATGCACTTCGGCTACACCGGCCTGTTGAACTTCGGCCAGGCCGCCTTCGGCGCGGTGGGCGCCTACACGTTCGCCGTGCTGGCCGGTACGGGCATCCCCTGGCCGGGCACCGGCGATGCCCCCGGCTTCTTCGAGCAGCCCTGGCCGTGGTGGGCGGCGGGCCTGGCCGTGCTGCCCATGGCCACGTTCCTCGCCTTGCTGCTGGGTGTGCCCACCCTGCGGCTGCGGGCCGACTACCTCGCCATCGTCACCATCGCCGCGGCCGAGATCCTGCGCCAGGCGCTCATCGCGCCGAAGCTCGACGAGCAGTTCGCCACCGGCGGCGCCGACGGCCTGCAGGGCTTCAGCCGGGGCATCGAGTCGATCAACCCGTGGGACGGCCAGACGTTCCGCCTGTGGAAGCAGCCCTTCGACGGGCACCAGGCGTTCGTCATGGTCATCGGCTGGCTGTTGATCGTCCTGTGCTCGGTGGTGATGTGGCTGCTGATGCGCAGCCCGTGGGGCCGGGTGCTCAAGTCGATCCGGGAAGACGAGGACGCCGCTCGCAGCCTCGGCAAGAACGTGTTCGCCTACAAGATGCAGAGCCTGATCATCGGCGGCATCGTCGGCGCGCTGGGCGGCATGATCTTCGCCATCGGCGGCCGGGCCGCCGCTCCGAACGACTACTCCACCGCGTTCACGTTCTTCGCCTGGACGTTGCTCATCCTCGGCGGCGCCGGCCGCATCAAGGGCCCGATCGTGGGCGGCGTCATCTTCTGGTTGATCATCGGGTTCACCGAGGTGTTCCTCTCGCAGGTCACCCGCAACAACCTGCTGCCCGACTGGCTGGTGAACGAGAACAACTTCGGCCTGCTGCGCTTCATGTTCGTGGGCGCCGGCCTGGCTGCGCTGGTGGTGTTCCGCCCGCAGGGCATCTTCGGTGACCGCCGGGAGCAGGCGTTCGATGTCCGCTGAGCAACCGCCGGTGCCCGCCGCCGGGGGCGAGGCGGCACCGTTGGCCGGGGCGGTGCTGGCCGGCGTGGAACGGCGGCCCGGTGTGCCCAAACCCGACCCGATCCTCGTGGCCGACCACCTGCGCCGCACGTTCGGTGGTCTGGTGGCCGTCGACGTGGACCACGTCGAGTCCAGCGGGGCTGCATCACCGCGCTGATCGGCCCGAACGGCGCTGGCAAGACGACGTTCTTCACCCTGATCACCGGCTTCGACCGGCCCGACGCCGGCGGCTGGCAGTTCGACGGCAAGCCGGTGGGCAGGCCAACCCTACCGGCTGGCCCGGGCGGGCATGGTGCGCACGTTCCAGCTGACCAAGTCGCTCACCCGGTTGTCGGTGCTGGAGAACATGAAGCTCGGTGCGCTCGGCCAGCGGGGCGAATCGGTGCTGGCCGGCCTGGTCAAGCCGCTGTGGCGGGATCAGGGAGGCCGGATCGAGCAGCGGGCTGACGCCCTGCTGGAGCGGTTCAAGCTGAGCCACATGCGCGGCGAGTTCGCCGGCAACCTTCGGGCGGGCAGCGCAAGCTGCTGGAGATGGCCCGGGCGCTCATGGCCGACCCGAAGCTGATCATGCTGGACGAGCCGATGGCGGGGTGAACCCGGCGCTGACCCAGAGCCTGCTCGGTCACGTGAAAGACCTGCGCTCGGAGGGTCGCAGCGTGATCTTCGTCGAGCACGACATGGACGTGGTGCACGACATCAGCGACTGGGTGGTGGTGATGGCCGAGGGCAGGGTCCTGGCCGAGGGACCGCCCGAGAGCATCGGCGCCAACCGCGACGTCATCGACGCCTACCTGGGTACCCACCACGACCTCGACCTGGGGGCGTCATGAGCAGCGAAGCACCGGGCACGCCCGCCACCGCCGATGTCCCGACCGCGGTCATCGACGTGACCGACGTGGTCGCCGGCTACGTGCCCGAGGTCAACATCCTCAACGGTTGCAGCCTGCAGGTGCGCACCGGCGAGTTCGTGGGCATCATCGGACCGAACGGGGCGGGCAAGTCCACGCTGCTCAAGGCGGTGCTGGGCCTGGTCACCATCCGATCCGGTACGGTCCGGCTCGCCGGGCGAGGACATCACCGGCCGCAAAGCGCACGTGAGTTGGTGGAACGCGGCGTCGGCTTCGTGCCCCAGACGCAACGTGTTCCCAGCCTCACGGTCACCGAGAACCTGGAGATGGGCTGCTTCCTCAAGCCGAGCCTCTTCCGGAGCGCCTCGACTACGTGTTCGAGCTGTTCCCCGGCTGGCCGAGCGGGCGTCGTTCCGATCCGGCTCGCTGTCGGGCGGCGAACGGCAGATGGTGGCCATGGGCCGGGCGCTGATGCTCAAGCCCACCGTGCTGCTGCTCGACGAGCCGTCCGCCGGGCTCTCCCCGCGCTGCAGGATCAGGTGTTCCTCCAGTGCCGCGCCATCAACCGCACCGGTGTGGCCATCCTCATGGTCGAACAGAACGCCCGCCGGTGCCTGCAGGTGGCCGACCGCGGGTACGTGCTCGATCAGGGCCGCGACGCCTACAACGGGCCGGGGCGGGCGCTGCTGGAGGACCCGAAGGTCATCGAGCTCTATCTCGGTACGTTGGCTCCGCCCGCTGACGCCGAACGCAACGAGGCCCCGATCCGCTGCCGGACCGGGGCCTCGCCCGTCTCACTGCGTGGCCGGCCGACCCGGAGGTCGACCGGCCGGTTGGTCAGCTCCCGGCGTCGAAGTTCTCGCCGAGGGCGTTGCCCATGTTGCCGTCACAGCCGTAGACGGCGATGTCCTTCGGCCGACGCCGGCCTCGACCATGGTGGCGAGGATCTTCGAGGTCTCCTCGAAGCCGATGATCACGACGGCGTCGGGGCTCTCACCGGCGATCTCGTTGACCTCGGCGTTGAACCGGTCGGCCTTCTCGTCGTAGGTCTTCGTCACCACGACGGTGCTGCCGGCGCCCTCGAGGGCCGCGGTCAACGCCTCGGTGAGACCCACGCCGTAGGAGTCGTTGCGGTTGATCACGGCCACGTTCTTGTGGCCGTCACCGGCCACCAACTCGCCGATGATCTGGCCCTGCAGGAGGTCCGACGGGGCGGTACGGAAGTACAGGCCCTTGTCGGCGTAGGTGGTGAAGTCGGGCGAGGTGTTCGCCGGGGAGAACTGGACCACGCCGGCTCCGGTGATCTTGTCGATCACCTTGAGCGACACGCCGGAGGAGGCGGCGCCGATGATGGCGTCGACGTTCTCGGCGAGCAGGCGGTCGGTGGTCTGGTTCACGGTGTCGGTGGTGGCGTCACCGAGTCGCCCTTGATGCCGACCACCGGCTTGCCGAGCACACCGCCGGCCTCGTTGATGTCGGCGATGGCCAGGTCGAACCTGGCGAACTCGGGCGGGCCGAGGAACGCCAGGCTGCCCGTCTGGGGCAGGATCGAGCCGATCTTCAGCTCGCCGTCACCGGTCCGGGTGCCCTCGACGGCCACGTCGGGGATGTCGGCCGAAGCCGGCGCGGTGACCTGCTCGTAGGTGGTGAGCGAGTCGTCGAGACGGTTGTCCGAACCGAACTGGAGCACGCCGTAGCTGGCCTGCATCGGCTCACCGGCGCCGTTGAACTCGAGCGGCCCGGACAGGCCGTCGTAGTCGGGGTCGCCGCCCTTGTCGATGATCGCCTTGCAGCTGGCGAAGTCGTCGCACTTGTCGCCGTCGCGGGTGATCCCGTTGATCTCCTTGGCGTAGTCGATGCCGTCGGTCTTGGCCTTCTCGGCAGCCAGGGCGATGATGACGATGGCGTCGTAGGTCTCCGCCGCGTAGTTGTAGTCCTTCAGCGGCTCGTTGCCGGCGGCAACCCAGGCGTCGTTGAGGCGGGTCTTGAAGTCATCGGAGAGCTCACCAGCGGGGTGGTGCCCTTCATGCCCTCGAGCGCGCCCGCCGTGTCGCCGGCACCTGCGGCGCCGCCCGCCGCTGTCGTCTCGCTGCTGCCCTCGGCGGCGGTCGTCCGCTGCCGCTGTCCTCGGCCCTGCTCGAGTCGTCGCCGCCACACGCAGCCCGACCAGTGCCAAGCTCATCACCACGGCACCGAGGTGCACCCAGGGTTTCCTCATCGCTTCTCCGTCTCCTCTCCCAGCGGTCAGCGAGCATCGCGAGCATCGGTGCCCGCGGCCGATCCAACAGCCGGGGCGCAGCTTACGATGCGCGATCGCTCCAGTGGTCGCGGGGTGAACGGCAACTGGCGGGCGGGTGGAACGCGGTGGCGATCAGATGGCGAGCAGCTCGAACACCTCGTCGAGCGAGCCGGCGACGCCGGTGATGAACCGGCCGAACACGCCGTACACGGCGGACGCCTCGTCGAAGCGCATGGTGTACACCACCGCCTTGAGGTCGTCGGGGTGGTTGGCGAAGAGCGTCACCCCATTCGTGGTCGTCGAGACCGGTGGAGGCGGTGACCAACTGGAGGATGCGTTCGCCGAACGCCCGGCCGGAGTGGCCGTGTTCCTCCATCATCTTGCGACGTTGGTCGAACTCCTCCCGGAACCAGTTGGCACCGGGGTCGCGGCGCTTGGACATCGGGTAGAAGCACCAGGCGCGCTTGCCGGGCGGGGGCAGGCGCTTGGGGTACAGGCGCATCTGCTTCATGGCCTCGGGCACGCCGGCGGCCTCGGCGTACTCGGAGATCTCGGTCACCGACACGTAGCTGTCGACCACGTCGATGCCGGCCAGGCGGACCTCGACGCAACCGCCGCAGCACCACCATGTCGGCGTGCAGCGCCATGATGGCGAGATCGGCCTTGTGACCGAGCACGGCGACGGGCACCAACAGCCCCCCGGCCTCGGTCACCTGCTCACAGGCGGCCTGCAGGCGGCTGCGGTCCACCGAGGGGGTGATCGTGCCGAACAGGTGCAGCACGGTGAGGCCCGTCGACACCTCGAGCGGATCGGGTTGCGTCATGGCGGCGAGCCTACCGAGCGGGGCACGCCGGACTCACACGTGCGCCCGCGCGACCGGTGGACCTTCGCCGCACCCACCGGTATGGGCGGGGCGGGCGGGGGTCAGGCCAACCGGTCGGGGGCGTACACCACGAAGCGGTCGTCCCGCAGGAAGCCGATCAGGGTGATGGCCGCCGCCCGGGGCGGTGGCCACCGCCAGGGCGGACGGCGCGCCACCGCCACCAGCAAGCCGAACCCACCGGCCCACGCCTTCTGCACCATCTCGAAGCTCGCCCGGCTGGACACGAACAGCCCGAGGCGGTGCGCCGGCAACCCACCCGCCAGCAGCAGGTTCCCCACCACCTTGTCCACCGCGCTGTGCCGGCCGATGTCCTCGCGCACCACGACCACCTGGCCCCGCTCGTCGAAGGCGGCCGCCGCGTGCACGGCGCCGGTCCGTTCGAACAGCGGCTGGGCCCGACGCACCTGCTCCGCCACCCCGGCGAGCACCACCGGGTCCGGTGCCCGCAACGGCCCTGGCGGCACCGGCTCGAGGCGCAACTGCAGATCGGTGAGCGACGCCGAACCGCACAGCCCGCACGCCGAGGTGGTCGGCGCCAGACGCGGCTGGGGCACGGGCGCCCGCCCACCGGTCTCCACGGTGACCACGTTGAAATCGGTGTCCGCCGCCCGCCGGGCCCGGGGGCCGCCCACCGCGTCGGCGATGGGTCCGTTGCCGCAGTAGCGGCAGCCGCTCACCGCCGCCCCGCCCAGCAACCCCTCGGTGTGGCAGTACCCCACCGCCAGCTCGAAATCGTGGCCGGGGGTGCGCATGGTGGTGGCCACGAGGTGCCCATCGAGCTGGATGGCCATCGGTTCCTCGACGATCAGCTCGTCGGGCGCACGGCGGAAGGCGCCATCGGCGTAGCGCTGCACCAGCACCTGGTCGCTGCGGCGGCGGGGGGCCATCGCCCGAGCCTACCGACCGGCCCGCTCCCCACCCGCCGCACACCCGGACCGGCCGCCATACCGGTCGGTATCGGCTCCGTCGGCGGCTCAGTCGGCCCGGCGCACCAGCGCGGCCTCGAGGTGGTCCTGGAGCGGCAGGCCGACCGCACCCATGCGGAACGTGTAGCGCAGCGTGTCACCCTCGAGGTGGAACAGGCGCTCCGTGCTGCGCACATCCTTGGCCGTCGAGGTGAGCGAGACCGACCGGCTGCGCAGCGCCAACTCCGCCTGCTGCGGCCCGCCCACCCGCAGGACACCCTCGAGGATCTCGGCCACCCCGGTGGGATGGGCCAGCACCACCTCCACGGCGGTGCCGCCACCCTCGGCCTCGCCGACCCACCGCCAGTACCCGGACTCGGCGTGCAACGGCCGGCCCTCGGTGGCGTGGCGCGTGCGCTGGCGGTAGGCCAGGAACGGCTTGGTCGGCACCGCCTCGAAGGTGATCTCCTCGGTGTACTCGAACGGCTCGATCGAGGGGTAGAAGCCCCGCCCGGGGCCGGCCCACGTACCGAGCAGCATGTCCAACGGCCCGCCGGTCATGCGGCACCCCGCCCGAGGCCCTCGAGCACCACCGTGGCGGCGTTGCGGCCCGGTGCACCCCACACCCCGGCGCCCGGGAACGTGGCGGCGCCGGTGAGGTACAGGCCCTCGATCGGGGTGCGGTAGCGGGTGAGCTCGGGCGAGCGTCCGAACAGGGCGGCGAAGGGCCCGCCGGCGAAGGATTGCGCGTAGCCACGGGGCATGAAGAACTCCGATTCGTAGCGGTCCGGGGTCATCGCCCGCCACTGTTGCACGCCGTCGAGGAACCCGCCGTCGGTCTGGGCGGCGTACAGCTCCAGCCAGCGCCTCGGCTCACCCGACGCCGGCCAGCCGCCGGGGATCGAATACGGCGTGAAGAGCACCTCGAGGCTGAAGATGTGGCCGCCGTCGGCCGTGCGCATGGTCTCGTCGAGCACCGACGGGAGGTTGGCCAGCAGGATCGGACGGGCCGCCACCTCGTTGCGCTCCTTGCGGCGGTGGGCCTCGGCGATGCCGTCGACGGCGGGCACGAAGAACGTGGTGGCGGCGAGCACGTCGGCGGCGCTGACACCGATGCGCTCGAGCACGGCGTCGTCCAGGCCGCGATAGCGCGGCAACCGGGCGATGGTGGCGTCGAGCTTGGACTCGTAGCCATCGGGATCGGGACGGCCGCGCCAGCGGTCGACGAACTCGGTGGCGCCGGCCGGCGGGTCGTGCAACCACTGCAGGATGGCGGCGCGCGGGTCCGACGCCACCACCACGGCCGCGGCCCGGACCTCGGTCCCGTCGGTGCAGCGGACCCCCACGATCCGCTCGCCTTCGACCAGCAGCCGCTCCACCCGCATGCCGGTGCGGACCTGCCCGCCCGACGCCTCGAACGCCCCGCGCAGGGCATCGGTGAGACGACCGCTGCCCCCGACCGGGCGGCCGGGCTGCACGAGGTGGGACATGACCAGGCGCAGCGCGCCCAGGCCGGTGCCCGGGGTGTGCGGCGACACCCCCCACACCGCCGGCCCGCCGGCGATGACCGCGCCCATGATCGTCTCGCTGGCGAAGTACCGGCGGAGCACCTCGGCCACCGACAGCCGGGACCAGGCCAGCAGCCGGCGCATGCCGTGGCCCCGGCGTTCGGCCAACCGGGCGATCGCCGGCGCCGGACCGGGGGGTTGCTGCGCCAGCTCCATCACCAGCCGCGCCACCGGGGTGGCGTCGGCCAGAACCGTCGGTAGGCGTCGACCTGGTCGGGCAGCGTCACCGCCAGCGAGGCGAGCGTGCGCTCGACATCGTGGAACTGCAGCATCGGCTGGTCGCCCACCCACGACTGGGCCACCATGGTCAGCTCCAGGTCGAGGTAGCGCAGCCCGAAGCGGTCGAGGCCCAGCTCCTCGATGAGCGGCACCGTGCGCACCGCGGTGTGGTCGCAGTTGCAGATGTTGACCCGTCCCCCGACGGCCTCGACGGTCGATGCGCAACCGCCCACGTCGTGCCTGGCCTCGAGCAGCAGCACCCGCAGCCCCGCCCGGGCCAGGTAGGCGGCACACACCAGGCCGTTGTGCCCCGCCCCCACCACGACGACTTCGGGATCGCGCTGCATCCGCTCATTCTGCTGCGCCGCCGTCGACCGGCCGGACCCGGAACGGGTGACCCTTGTCCGGGAGCGCGGCCCGGCCCGGACCCCTGGTGGGATCCGGGCCGAGCCGTCGAGGTGCTCGGATCAGAGCTTGATCGAGGTGTCGATGAACTCGTTGGTCACGATGTCGGCGGGCTTGAGGTCCTTGTCGACCTCCTCGCCGGTGGACTCGTACACCGGGATGGCCTTCTCGATCAGCTCGGCGACGCGGTCCTCGTCATGATCGCCGAGGGTCTCGTTGGGGCCGTTGCCCACGATGCCGAGGTCCTTCATCTGCTCGACCGAGAAGTCGGCCACACCCTGGGTGTACACCCAGCCGGTGTTGTACGCCTCCACCAGCTCGAGGATGAGGGCGTTGGTCTCATCGGGGCTGTTCATGAAGTCGACCTGCGCCTGCTGGGCGATCGGCACGAACAGCGCCATGCACTCCTTGAGGCTCTCGTAGTCCTCCTTGCGCATGGCCAGGGGACCGGAGTACGGCTGCCAGCCGGCGTCGTGCACCAGCTGGAAGGCCACGTCCTTGCCCCAGTTCTCGACCTCGTTCTTGTAGATGTACGGCTCGGCGGAGGCGAAGCCCTGCTGGGCGATCTTGCCCTCCTGGGAGACGAACACGGCCGGGGTGCCGTCGTAGGAGCCGTCGAGCTGGTCCTCGGTGAGGATGTCGTTCTGCTTGAAGTACTCCATGTAGGCGGCGCCGTCGAAGTACCGGACCTTGGCGCCGGTCTCCTTGAGATCGGCGATGGTCTCCACGTCGGGGTAGGTCTCCGGATCCCACATGATGATCTGCGGGTTCTTGTCCAGACCGGCGAAGACCGACAGCGTGGGCATGTCGGCGTAGTGCTGGATCGCCTCGTCGGTGTAGACGTACCCCAGGGTGATGTCCTTGTCCTGGTACATCTGCGACACCACGGTCTGGAAGCCGATGGCGGGGCCGCCGGTGCGGATCGAGACCTTGATGCCGGTGTCCTCGCCGCCGGCCACCAGCGGTCCGGTGACGATCTTCTTGTCGGCGTCCACCTCGTAGCCGTCGCCCACGAGCTCGTAGATGCCGCCGTGCTCGGCCTCGGGGTTCCAGTCGGTCTGGATGGTGATGGTGTCGGGGCACACGCCCTTGAGCGAGGTGCCGCCGGCGCCTCCACCGGAGGTCTCGGTGCCGCCCGCCGCCGAGCTGGCGGTCGACTCGCCGGCCGCGGTGGTGCTCGACGCGCTGTCGCTGTCGTCGCCACCGCAGGCGGCCAGGAAGAGGGCGCCGGTCATCGAGATGGCGAGCAGTCGCCGGGTCCGGGGGTTCACCATGGTGCTCCTTGGCTTGTTCGGGGGTTGCCGCCAGGATGAGGCCGGTCGGCGACGGGAAACCTTAGGTGCCCTGCGGGTCGGGGTCAGATCACCCCCGCCCTCGGCGTGTGGATCAGCTCTGGCCGGTGGTCTCGTGCCAGCGGCCGACGGCCACGCGGGACAGCAACCCGAACAGCCAGAACACGCCGATGCCCAGCAGGGCGGCGAGGATCACCGCGCCGTACATCTGCGGGTTGTCCGTGCGCGACCGGTACACGTCGATCAGCCGGCCGATGCCGGCCTCGCCCTGGCGGAAGAAGAAGTCGCCCACCACCGCACCGATGACCGACAGGCCCGCCGAGATGCGGAACCCGGTGAAGATCGACGGCATGGCGGCCGGCAGTTGCAGCTTCACCAGCCGCTTGAGCTTGCCCGCGCCGTGCAACGTGAACAGGTCGTGCTGACCGGCTTCGGCCGACAACAGACCGAACAACGTGTTGGCGATGATCGGGAACAGCGAGATGACGATGCACACGAACACCCGGGCGGTGAAGTTGAACCCGAGGAACGAACCGATGAGCGGCACGAAGGCCAGGATGGGCACCGCCTGCAGGGCCACCGCGTAGGGGAACAGCGATTTCTCGATCCAGCGGGCCCGGCTCATCAGGATGGCCAGCGCCATACCGACCACGATGGCGATCAGCAGGCCCAGGAACGCCACCTGGGCCGACAGCCACACCCCGCGGAACATCTCACTGCGCACCTTGCCGCTGTTGAAGAAGCTCTCGGCGATCACCTCATGCGGCGGGGGCACGAGGAACTTCGGCTTGTTGAACACCGCCTCGATGGCCCAGGCGCTGATCAGGTACCACAGCCCGATGAAGGCCGCGAACACCACCACCGGGCCGAGGCGCTCGCGCCGCGGCGCCTTGCCGGCCGGGCGCGGCTTGGCCTGCTCCAGCTTCGCCCGGACCTCGAGCTCAGCGCCTGCTCCCATCGTCGAGGTCATGCGTGCGCCTCGCGGAGCGCGTGCGACACCTTGCCCGACAGCTCGGCGAAGTCGGCGTCGAAGCGGAGGTCGTCGTTGCGGGGGTAGGGGAAGGGCACGTCGAACTCGGCCACCAGCCGGCCGGGCCGGGCCGACATGACCAGCACCCGGGTCGACAGGAACACCGCCTCGTAGATCGAGTGGGTGATGAACAGGGCGGCGAACTGCTCGATGGTGAACAGCCGCAGCAGCTCCTCGTTGAGGCGCTCGCGGGTGATCTCGTCGAGGGCGCCGAACGGCTCGTCGAAGAAGAACAGCTTGGGGTTCAGCACCAGTGAACGGGCCAGCGAGGCCCGCATGCGCATACCGCCCGACAGGCGCCGGGGGTAGCTGCGCTCGAAGCCCTTGAGGCCGACCAGCTCGATGGCATCGGCCGCCTTGCGGTTCCGTTCCGCCTTGTCGATGCCGTGCAGCTCGGCGAAGAGCTCCACGTTCTTCTGTACCGTCCGCCAGGGGAGCAACGTGGCGTCCTGGAACACGTAGCCGATGTTGTCATCGGCCAGGCTGTAGTGACCGGTGGCACCCTTCAACAGGCCGGAAGCGATGCGCAGCACCGTCGACTTGCCGCAGCCCGACGGTCCCACGATGGTCACGAACTCGCCGCGGCGCACCTCGAAGGAGACGTCGTCGAGCGCCTTGGTCCCGTCGGGGAACACCATCGACACGTTCTGGAAGCGCAGCGCGACGGCGGCAGCCGGATCGGTGGGATCCGCAGCGTCGCCGCGGGCAGCAGGGGGCACGGCGCTCATACGGCGGGCCATCCTTCCACACGACCCTCCCACCGGGCGCACCCGTGCATGAACAGAGTGTTACGCGGCACTTGTTGCTCGCCTCCCTGTCGGTCGGCGAGTGTCGGCTGCTCGCTGGCGCTCCCGACGCCGACCTGACGCCGCACCTGGTGTTGAACAACACCGCTCCCCAGGTCTCCATGCGGCGCCAGCGCAGACCGCCATCCGGTGATGTCCCGCGAAGCTGGCTGGTGCGGTGCGGCCCGGTGCTGCGCTTGGTCAGACGATGATGCGTTCCTGCATCACGAAGAACGGGAGGCCGTGGCCGGCGTCGGCCAGGAAGTAGGCCTCGTCGGCCCGGGTGGCGGCCAGCTCGGGGGTCTGCGCGGAGGCCCGCATGTCCTCCTTCGAGCGGAACCACGTGACGGCGGCACCGTCCCACACCGCGGTGCGGCCACCGTCGTAGAAGCGGCGGCGGACGTGGTTCTGCACGTAGCGCGCGATGTACGGGTTGCGCGCCGCCAGCGGGCCGTGCACGGTGCGCCAGTACTCCTGGAACTCGTCCACCGGCAGGTCGGGCCGGCGCTTGACCAGCGTGACGAACTTGAGGCCGCCGGCCGGCTCGGCGCCGTCGATGATCACGTGCTCGTCCACCAGCATCTCGTGCCGGGTGGCCAGGTCCATCAGGTTCGGCTCGTCGGCCATCAACGTGCGGTAGGCGTCGGTGTCCACCAGCGTGCGCATGGCGTTCGTGTCGTCGAACCACGTCTCCGCCGCCCCGTCGAAGAGCGCCTCGCCGCCCCGCCCGGGCAGCACCTCGTTCTGCCGGTAGCGGCGCAGGCCGGGCAGCTGCTTGGCCAGCCCGGCGTGGGTCGTGCGCCAGTACTCGTTGAACTGCTCGAGTGTCAGCCCCGGCCGCCGCTTGAACCACGTCATCGACTTGATCATGTGTCCCCCTTGCGATCGCCCGGCACCCTACGCGCCTCGCGGGGCAGTAGAACGGTAGCGATCCGTCGATGCCCCCCGACCCGCCACCCCCGCCGATCACCGCCAACCCTGCGGCCACCACTCCGGAGCGCGCCCGGCTGGTGGAGGCCGCTGCGACCCTGCGGGACCGGCTGGCAGCGGCGTCGTTCCCGTTGCCGGTCGCCGGGCGGGAAGCGGCCGAGGCCACCGCGGCCGCCGCCGTCCGCCAGCTCGACGACTACGTCATCGCCCGCCTGGCCGACCTCGACGCCCCCGCCCTCATCGTGGTGGGCGGCTCGACCGGGGCCGGCAAGTCCACGCTCATCAACAGCCTGCTCGGCACGACCGTGACCCGGCCCGGCGTGCTGCGCCCCACCACCCGGGCGCCGGTGCTGGTGCACCACCCGAGCGAGGCCGACCGCTTCAGCGGCGACCGCGTGCTCCCCGCCCTGGCTCGCGTCTCCGGCGGGCACTCGGACAGCACCACCGAGCTCGAGCTGGTGGCCCTGGCCGAGCTGCCGCCCACGGTGGCGCTGCTCGACACCCCCGACATCGACTCCGTGGTCGACGCCAACCGGGAGCTGGCCGCCCACCTGCTGGCCGCCGCCGACCTGTGGGTGTTCGTCACCACCGCCGCCCGCTACGCCGATGCCGTGCCCTGGCAGTTCCTGCTCGACGCCCAGCAGCGGGGCGTGGCCCTGGTGGTGGTGCTCAACCGCGTGCCGCCCTGGAGCAGATCACCGCCCATCTCGCCGCGCTGCTGGCCGAGCACGGCCTCGGCGGCACCCGGATCTTCGGCATCGAGGAGCAGCCGCTGCGCGATGCGATGGTGGGCGACGAGGCGATCGCCCCGCTGCGCGCCTGGTTGCGCGACGTGGCCACCGATCACGAGGTGCGCACCGCGCTCGTCCGTCAGACCCTGCGGGGCACGGTGGCCGAGCTGGTGGCGCGCGCCGAGCGGGTGGCCGCCGGGCTCGACGACCAGCGGCGCGAGCAGGACCAGCTGCTGAAGGTGGTGCACGAGCGCTACCGCGACGCCGCCGCTGCGGTGGGCCGTGACATCCGCGAGGGTGCGCTCATCCGCGGCGAGGTGCTGGCCCGGTGGCAGGACCTCATCGGCACCGGCGACCTCGGGCGCCTGCTGCAGTCCACGTTGGGGCGGTTGCGCGAGCGGCTCGGCTCGCTGTTCACCGGGCGGGCGCCGGCCGCCGAGGGGCTGCACCAGGCGGTCGAGTCCGCCACCGAGCTGGTGGTGCGGGCCCGCGCCGACGAGGCCGCCGCCGCCGTGGCCGCCCGCTGGGCCGAGGACCCCGCCGGTGAGGCGCTGCTGGCCGCCGCCCCCATGGCCGTGGACCGGGCCAGCCCCGAGCTGGGCGCGCGGGCCGAGCGGCTCGTGCGCGACTGGCAGGCCGCGCTGGTCGACAACCTGCGGGAGAAAGGGGCCGGCAAGCGATCCGCCGCCCGGGCGCTCTCCTACGGCGTCAACGGCCTCGCCCTGGTGGTGATGATGGCGGTGTTCGCCTCCACCGGCGGGTTGACCGGCACGGAGCGATCATCGCCGGCAGGTCGAGCACCGTCGAGGCGAAGCTGCTCGAGGCCCTGCTCGGCGATCAGGTGATCCGGCGACTGTGTGGAGGAGGCCCGCCGCCAATCTCGACCGCCGGGTCGACGTCGGCGCAGGAAGCCGAGAGGTTCCAGGTGCTCGTCCGGCCGGCCCCGGCCGGTGGATCGCACGACGAAGCCAGGCCGCAGCACTGCGGGCCGCCGCCGCCAGCTGGCCCGACGGCCTGGACGGCCCGCGGTGAGCCGCACCGACGGCGCCCAGGCCGGGCTGGAGCAGCGCCTCGGTCAACTGGCGGCGGTGGCGGACCTGACCCACGGCCGGCTGGCCGTGCCGAGCTCGTCGAGCGCATCGGCGCGGTCGGCGAACGCCGCCAACCGGCCAGGGCACGGCACTACCCGCACCGTGGTGGCGTTGTGCGGCGCCACCGGCAGCGGCAAGTCCTCGGTGTTCAACGCGCTCATCGGTCAGCCGGTGGCGGCGGTGGCGGTCACCCGGCCACACCACCAGCGCCACCGAGGCCGCCGTGTTCGACGAGGGATAGCGCGCTGCTCGACTGAGCTGCAGGTCGCCCGCCGCCACCGCCTGACCGCCCCCGAGCCGTCCCTGGCCGATCCTTCGCCGACCTGGTGCTGCTCGACCTGCCCGACCACGACTCCACCGCCGCCCACCGGGCCGAGGTGGAGCGCCTGGCCGAGGTGGTCGACCTGTTCGTGTGGATCGTCGACCCCAGAAGTACGCCGACGCCGCGCTGCACCACGACTTCCTGGCCCGCTTCGCCAGCCACCGGGGCGTCACCGTCGTCGTGCTCAACCAGGCCGACCGGCTCGCCCCCGACGAGCGCCAACAGTGCCTCGCCCACCTCGGCCGCCTGCTGGCTGACGACGGGCTCGCCGGGGTCCGCACCTTCGCCGTGTCGGCCATGACCGGCGAGGGCATCGATGCGCTGCGCCGTGAGCTGGCCGCCCGGGTCAGCGAGCACCGCGCCGCGCTGGCCCGGCTGGTGGCCGACGTCGATTGGCTGGCCACCGATCTGGCCGCCGCGGTGGGCGACGTGGTCCCCGACGGGGTCGACGACCGCCACCGCGACGCGCTGGCCGTCGCCCTGGCCCGCGCCGCCGGCGCGAGGGGTGTGGCCCGGGCCGCCGCCCACGAGCGCAACGCCGCGCTGGCCGGCGGCTGGCCGGCGTGACCCGCTGGGTCCGCCGCCTCCGTCCCGACCCGCTGCGCCGGCTGGGCCTGGGCCGCGGGCCGGGATAACCGCCGACCAGCAGGGCGACGCCCGGTCGACCCCGATCCGTCGCACGAACCTCCCGCGGCTCACGGAGACTGCGGCTGCGGTGGGCGCCGCCGTGCTGACCTCGTCGACGCCGCCGCCGAGGAGCTGCCGCACCGCTGCGCCGGGGGTGGCCGCGGCGGCCGTCCCGCCAGGACGACGTGGCCGGCGCTCGACCGGGCCGTCGCCGGCGCGCCGGGCATGCCCACCTCGCCACCGGCGTCGTGGACCGCGCTGCGCGGTGCCCGAGGCGGTGTTGGCCGGCGCCATGGCGGTGGGGCTGGCGTGGCTGGCGGTGTTGTTCGTGGTCGGCTGGTTCCAGCTGCCGGAGCCGCCCACGCCGAAGGTGGGCGTGCTGGCCCTGCCCACGCTGCTGGCCATCGTCGGCGCCGCCGCGGGCCTGCTGATCGCCACGCTGAACCGCAAGCTGGCCCGGCGCGGCGCCCGGCGGCGCTACCGCAGGACCGTGGCCGAGCTCTCCGAGGCGGCCGGCCGGGTGGGCGACGAGCTGATCGTGGCGCCCGTCACCGCCGAGCTGACCGCCGTCGCCGGTCTGCACGACGCCGTGCGCCGCCTGCAACGTCGCTGACGGGGCCCGCTTCGCCGCCGGTGGGCGCTCCGCGTAGCCTCCGTCGGCATGGGGAACCGCATCGCCGCCTACGCCGCCCGCCGCCTCGGGGACCTGCCCGCCATCGCCGCCCGCCGCTGGGGTGACCGCGAAGCGGTGGCCCACGGGGACCGCCGTTGGACCCACGCCCAGTTCGCCGGCGAGGTCGACCGGGTGGCCAAGGGCCTCATCGGCATCGGGGTCCAGCCCGGGGACAAGGTGGCGCTGTGGATGACCAACCGGGCCGAATGGCTGTTCACCCTGTTCGCGGTGGCCAAGGTGGGCGCCGTGCTGGTCCCGCTCAACACCCGCTACCGGGCCGAGGACGTGGGCTACACCGTCGACCAGTCCGACACCTCCACGCTGATCATCAACGACCGCTCCGGCCCGGTGGACTACGCCGCCATGGTCCGCGAGAACCTGGCCGGCTGGTCCAAGTTGCAGCGGCTCGTCGTGTTCGGTGATGACCGGCCCGAGGGTGCGCTCGGCTGGGAGGACCTGCTCGCCGCCGGTGCGTCGGTCAGCGATGACACGCTCGCCGCCCGGGCCGACGCCGTCGACGCCGACGACCCGGTGATCATCATCTACACGTCGGGCACCACCAGCGCACCGAAGGGCGCCGTGCACAACCACGCCTTCATCCGCAACGTGGCCGAGCGCGCCCAGATGCACGGCGTCACCCAGATGGACGTGCACGCCGGGTACCTGCCGCTGTTCCATGCGTTCGGCTTCACCGAGGTGGCCCTGTTCACCGTGCTCACCGGCTCCCGGCAGATCGTGTTCGAGACGTTCGACGCCGAGGAGATCCTCGACGTGGCCGAGCGCGAGGGCATCACCCTGTTCCACGGCTTCGACACCCACTTCTCCGACTTCCTGCGGGCCCAGCGCCGCCGGCCCCGGGCGCTCAAGCTGCGGTTGGGCACGCTCGCCGCCGGCCAGGAGTCGACCACCCCCATCGCCCAGGCGGTGCAGGACGAGCTCTGCCCCACCGTGTCGGGCTGGGGCATGAGCGAGGTGTGGACGGCGCTGGTGGCCAGCCACGTGACCGCCACCCGCGAGCAGCGCTGCGAGGCGTCGGGCTACCCGATGCTCGACGTCGAGCTGAAGGTGGTGGACCCGATCACCGGTGAGGACCTGCCGCCCGAGACCCCCGGCGAGCTGCTGTGCCGGAGCTACACGACGATGCTCGGCTACTACAACAAGCCGGAGGCCACCGCCGAGACGATCGACGCCGACGGCTGGCTGCACTCCGGCGACCTGGCCCGCCTGCGCGCCGACGGGCACATCGTGTTCATGGGCCGGCTCAAGGACATGCTGAAGGTGGGCGGCGAGAACGTGGCCCCCGCCGAGATCGAGGGCCGGCTGCGAGAGCTGCCCGGCATCGTCGACGTGGCCGTGGTCGGCCTGCACGACGAACGCCTCGGCGAGGTGCCGGTGGGTTACGTGCTGCGCGAGCCGGGGTGGAGCTGGACGCCGAGGAACTGGTGCGCCACCTCAAGGGGCGGGTGGCGAGCTTCAAGGTGCCGAGGGCGCTGAAGGTGGTCGACGCGCTGCCGATGACGCCCACCGGCAAGGTCCGCAAGGTCGAGCTGCGCGAGCAGGCCAAGCAGGACTTCGCCTGACCGCTGCGCCCCCCGTCAGCCGAGGGCGTCGAGCACGGCCGCTTTGCGCTGCACGAAATCGGCGGTGGTGGCCAGGCGGTTGGGTCGGGGGTGCTCGTAGGGCGACTCGATGCGGGCGATCACGGTGGCCGGGCGCGGCGACAGCACCACCACCTCGTCGGCCAACAGCAGCGCCTCCTCCACATCGTGGGTGACGAGCACCACCGTGTGGGATGACTCGGCCAGCACCGTGTCGAGCCACCGCTGCAGATCCCGCCGGGTGAGGGCGTCGAGCGCACCGAACGGCTCGTCGAGCAGCAGCACGTCGAGCCCGGCCACGAACGTGCGCAGCAGGGCCAACCGCTGGCGCATGCCGCCGGAGAGCTGGTGGGGCCACGCCCGTTCGAACCCGGCCAGGCCGAAGCGTTCGAACAGCGCCCCCGCCCGGGCCCGGGCCTCAGCGCGGTCCACGCCCCGGGCCTCGGCGCCGACGGTGGCGTTGGCCAGCGCCCGCCGCCACGGCAACAGCAGGTCGCGCTGGGCCATGAACGCGGCCCGGCCCGGCGCCGACGGTTCACCGGCGATGCGGGCCGCGCCCGGCTGGAGCAGCCCGGCGAGCACCCGCAACACGGTGGACTTCCCGCAGCCGCTGGGCCCGACCAGCGCAGAAGCGGCCGCGCGCCACCTGCAGCGACACGTCCCTGACCACCTCGAGCTCACCGAACCGGTGCGACAGCCGGTCGAGCCCGATCGCGCCGTCGCCGTCTCCTGCGTCTCCTGCGTCTCCCGCTCGGCCGTCGCTCACCACGCCGCCTGCTTCACCGGGGCGTTGCGCTCACCGGTCGGTCGCCCCCGGCAGGAAGTCGTTGGTGAACGCCTCGGCCGGGTCCACCTCGGCGTCGAGGAGGTCGTGCTCCTTCAGGAAGTCGGCGAAGCGGGTCCACACCTGCGGATCCTGCACCCCCCACGGCTGGCCCGGGTCGCCGTAGTGGTCGGCCAGGTAGGCGGCGGAGCGCTCGACCAGGTCGGCGTCGAGCTCGGGGGCGGCGGCCAGCAGCGCCGCCGCCGCGCCATCCGGATCGGTACGGGCGTCCTCGAAGCCCTTGGCGGTGGCGGCCATGAACGCCTCCACCAGGGCCGGGTCCTCGTCGATGAGCTGCTGCGAGGTGGCCACCAGCGGCGTGTACCAATCGGGGATGCAACTGGCGGAGCCGAGCGAGGCGTAGAACGGGATGGTGGTGACCTCCAGGCCGAGGATGTCGCGCAGGCGGATCACGTCCCAGCCGTCGAACACCCACACGGCGTCGTAGTCGCCCTGGCGGAAGCCCTGGCTGTAGTCGACGTTGCCGACCTCGACGAACTCGACCTTCGACGGGTCACCGCCGTCGCAGGACACCAGCGTGTCGAGCAGTGCCTTCTCCAGCTCGCCGCCGAACCCGCCGTAGGTCTTGCCCTCGAGGTCCTTGGCGGTGGTGACCCCGCGGTCGGCCGGGATCACCAGCGACGACGTGTTGTGGGCCAGGATCGCTCCCACCGACACCACGTCGGCGCCCTGCTGGCGGGCGGGCAGCAGCTGCTCGGCCACCGACACGGCGAACTCGGCGTTGCCGGCGGCGAGCTGGGGCAGGCCGCCGTCGGCGCTGGGCTCGATGATGGTGACGTCCAGGCCGGCGTCGCGGTAGTACCCCTCGGTACGGGCCAGGTAGAAGCCGCTGTGGTTGGTGTTGGGCGTCCAGTCCAGCATGAGGGTCACCTCCTGCAACGCCCCGCCATCGTCATCACCGCCGCCGCCACCGCCGTCACCGCCACAGGCGACGAGCACGGTGCCGGCGAGCACGCCGGCAAGGGCCAAGAGCATCGACTTGCGCATCTCAGGTACTCCGATCCGGCCGGCGTTGCCACGGGCACGACACCCGCGCCAGCACCGACACCAACGAGAACAGGGCCACCGACAGCAGGGCGATCACGATGACGCCCACGAACACCTGGTCGTAGCGGAACCCCCGCTGCGAGCGGGCCAGGTAGAGGCCGAGGCCGCGCTGGGCGCCGATCGTCTCGCCGATCACCGCGCCGGCGACGGCGTAGGTGAGCGAGATGCGCAGCCCGCTGAACAGCCCGGGCAGCGCGGCGGGGATCATGACCATACGGAGCAGTACGGCGCGGCCCGCGCCGAAGCTGCGCACCAGCTCCACCAGGTCGGGATCGACGCCCTGCAGGCCGCCGGCGGTGGCCACCGCCACCGGGAAGTAGACCACCAGGGCGACCACGATGATCTTGGGCAACAGACCGAAGCCGGTCCACAGCACGAGCAGCGGGGCCAGGACCTGTACCGGCACGGTCTGGCTGACGACCAGCAGCGGCTGCAGGACCCGGCGGGCCAGCGACGATCCGCTGACCACGACGGCGGACACCACCCCGGCGGTCACGCCGAGCACCCCGCCCAGCGCCGTCTCGGTGAGCGTCGCCGCCAGGTGGTCGGGCAACAGGTGGGCGGTGTCGAGGAAGGCCCGCCAGATCTTCGACGGTGCCGGCAGCACCGGGTTGGGGTCGTCGGAACGGCGGGCCCACAGCTCCCACGCGGCCACGAGCAGGGCCACGAACAGTGCCGGGGGGCCGGCCTCCCGAAGGAGGCCACGCATCACCGGAACTTGTCGGTGAGCGAGGCGATGGTGGTGCCGGGCTGCACCCGTTGCGCCACCTTGATGACGCTCACCACGCCTTCGGCGCCGGCGACGAGGGTGGCTTCGTGGGCGCGACGCACCACCGACCAGACCTCATCGGGCTCGCCCTCGACGGAGGTCCCCAGCGGGCCCACCTCGTAGTGCAGCCCCGAGGCGGCGATCACGGCGATGGCCGCCTCCCGTGGGCGTAGCGATCATCCGCCGTCCCCGCCGGGGACGGCAGCACTTGCAGTTCGACGATCATCCTGCGTTCCCTCCGCTCGCATGAACGAGATCAGGTTCCTGGGGTTTCTTCTCAGCCCCGGACGGGACACCCCAGCAGGTGTTGGCGAAGTTAGCAGCTGGGTGGGGACCGTCTGTCAAGCCGGTCGACCGTACCGTTTGGTATGGGGGCCGGGTTCGGTAGCCTCGCCGCCCGTGACCAGCATTCCGCCGACCATCGAATGGGCGGGCGACCGCATCCGCCTCATCGACCAACGGGCGTTGCCCGGCAGAGCTGCGCGCCGTGGAGGCCACCACGATCGACGAGCTGTGCGGGTACATCGCCACGTTGGCCGTGCGCGGCGCCGGCGCTCGGTGCCGCCGGGGCCATGGGCGTGGCCCTCGCCGCGGTGCGGGGTGAGGACGTGGCGGCCGCCGCCGCCCGCATCGCCGCCACCCGACCGACCGCGGTCAACCTGGCCTGGGGCGTCGATCGGGCGCTGGCGGCCGCCGACCCGGTCGCCGAGGCCCTGCACCTCGCCGCCGACGACGTGGCCCGCAACCAGGCCATCGGCCGCCACGGCGCCCCGTTGATCAAGCCCGGGGCGAAGGTGCTGACCCACTGCAACACCGGCGCCCTCGCCTGCGTGGGCTGGGGCACCGCGCTCGGCGTCATCCGCTCGGCGTGGGAGTCGGGCACGGAGTTGTCGGTGTGGGTGGACGAGACGCGGCCGCTGCTGCAAGGTGCCCGGCTGACCGCCTGGGAGCTGCAGACGCTGGGCATCCCCGCCACCCTGGTGGCCGACGTGATGGCCGGCTCACTGATGTCGACCGGTGATGTGGACCTCGCCATCGTCGGCGCCGACCGCATCGCCGTCAACGGTGACGTGGCCAACAAGATCGGCACGTACCAGGTGGCCGTGCTCTGCCATCACCACGGCATCCCGTTCTACGTGGCCGCGCCCCGTTCCACGTTCGACCCGGCCACCGCGACCGGGGCGGACATCGAGGTGGAGGAGCGCAGCGGCGAGGAGGTGACCTCCTTCGGCGGGGTGCGCACCGCGCCGCCGGGCATGGCCGCCTGCAACCGGGCCTTCGACGTCACGCCGGCGGCGCTGGTGGCCGGCTACATCACCGAGGACGGGGTGTTCACCGAGCCGCCGCGCTTCGACTGACGGCCCACCGGCGACGCTCGGGTTGTTCCACTGATTCTCAGTAGCTTTCAACCCATGTTGTTCCCGGCGAGGTGTGCGGTCTGCGGGGGCCTGGGCGCCTCGCCGTGTCCGCCCTGCCGGCGTGCCCTGCTGCCCGCCGCGCCCGGTCCCGTGCCGCCGGGGCTCGACCGTTTGGTGGCGCTCTACGCCTACCGGGCCGGCGTGCGCCCGCTGATCGGCGCCCTGAAGTACCGCAACAACCGGGCCCTGCTGCCGTGGGCGTCGGCGGTGCTGGCCGACGCGTGGGAGGAGCACCACCTCGGCGGCGCGCTCACCTGGGCGCCCACCAGCGCGGCGCGCGCCCGGCGTCGCGGCTTCGACCAGTCGGCGGTGCTGGCCCGGGCGCTGCGGCGCGAGCTGCGCGGCCGGTCCGGCAACCTTCCCGACCTGCTGCCGCTGCTGCGCCGTGTGCCCGGGCCCGCCCAGACCGGTCGCCACGCCGCCGACCGCCGCGCCGTGCACTTCGAGGTCCGCCGCCGGCCACCGCTCTCCGTGGTGATCTTCGACGACGTCTTGACCACCGGGGCCACCCTCGCCGCCGCCGCCGAGGCGCTGCGTGGGGCCGGGGCGGTGCGGGTGGCGGCACTCGTGCTGGCCCGCACCCCTGCCCCCGCCCGCCACCACGAACGCGGCCGTCACGCCCCGCCCGGTGCCTCGCTTTCGGGACCCTGAACCCGCCGAATTCGTCCGATTGGCACTCCTGTGCCCCCGGGGTGGCCCGTAGTCTGGCCCGTGTCGGATGGCACTGGTGCCCGCGGCGCCGCCGACCTCGACCAACGCAGGGCAGGAGGCGAATCGAAGATGCAGGTCACGGTGAGTAGTCGTCATGCCGACGTGTCCGAGGCCCTCAGAGCCGCCGCCACCGAGAAGATCGGTCGACTCGAGCGCTTCCTCGACGGGATGACCCACGCCGAGGTCCACTTCGACCAGCATCGCAACCCGCGCATCGCCGACCGGGAGATCTGTGAGGTCACGCTGGAGGGCCACGGCCACGTGGTCCGCTGCAAGGTGGCGGCCGCCGACAGCTTCGCCGCCATCGACCTGGCCGTCGACAAGCTGGAGCAGCAGCTCACCCGCCTGAAGTCGCGGCTCAAGGGCAAGGCCAGCGTCGCCCGCCGGCGGGGCGGCCCCAAGGCCGCCGCCGCCAACGGGGCGGCCGCCATCGCCGAGCTCGACGAGCGCGAGGACGAGGACCACTCGATGGCGGATGACGCCTACGTCACCCGGGCGGGCGAGCTGGTCGTGAAGAAGAAGTCCTTCGCCATCGAACCGATCAGCGTGGACGACGCGGTGCTCCAGATGGAGCTCGTCGGTCACAGCTTCTACTTCTTCACCAACTCGGCCACCGGCCGCGCCGCCGTGCTGTACCGCCGCGACGACGGTGATCTGGGGCTGATCGATCAGTCGTGAGCGGTGCCGGGGCGGCCGCCGATCGGTGGCCGTCCCCGCCCGGCCCGCTGCCCGCCCCGCCGCCTGCGTCCCCGCCCGCCGCCGGACCGGGCCGCGAGGCGGCAGGGGCAGGGCCCCGCCCGCCGGTAGACTGGACGGCCGCATGGGTCTTTTCGATCGCATACTCCGAACCGGCGAAGGCAAGATGCTCCGGTCCCTGCAGGGGCTGGTGCCGGAGGTCGCCTCGTTCGAACCGGAGCTGCAGAAGCTGTCCGATGACGAGTTGCGCCACCGAACGGTCGAGTTCCGCGAGCAGCTCGACAACGGGGCCTCGCTGGACGACCTGCTGATCGAGGCGTTCGCCGTCACCCGCGAGGCCGCCACCCGGGTGATCGGGCAGCGCCACTACGACGTGCAGATCATGGGCGGTGCCGCCCTGCACTTCGGTTGGGTGGCGGAGATGCGCACCGGCGAGGGCAAGACGCTGGTGTCCACCCTGCCCGTCTACCTCAACGGGCTGGGCGGCAAGGGCGTGCACGTCATCACCGTGAACGACTACCTCGCTCGCCGTGACGCCGAGTGGATGGGCCAGATCTACACGTGGCTCGGCCTGACCGTGGGCCTGGTGGTGCCGGGCAACAGCGACCCGAGCTCAAGCGCAGCAGTACGCCTGCGACATCACCCACGGCACCAACAACGAGTTCGGCTTCGACTACCCGCGCGACAACATGGCCATGTCGATGCAGGAGAAGGTGCAGCGGGGCCACAGCTACGCCATCGTCGACGAGATCGACTCGATCCTCGTGGACGAGGCCCGCACGCCGCTCATCATCAGCGGCCGCGGTGGTCGATGCCGCCGCCCTCTACCAGCGCTTCGCCCAGATCGTGCGCCAACTGCGCCGCGATGTGGACTACGAGGTGGACGAGGAGAAGCGCACCGTCGCCCCCACCGAGGTCGGTATCCACAAGGTGGAGACGGTGCTCGGCATCGAGAACCCTCTACGACGCGCAGGCAGACCAACCTCGTGCACCAGCTCCAGGTGCGGCCCCTAAGGCCAAGGAGCTTGCCCCACCGCGACAAGGACTACATCGTCGAGGGCGGCGAGGTGAAGATCGTCGACGAGTTCACCGGCCGCACGCTGGAGGGCCGGTGGTGGTCCGAGGGCATCCACCAGGCGGTCGAGGCGAAGGAGGGGGTGCGGGTCAAGTGAGGAGAACCAGACCTCGCCACCATCACGCTGCAGAACTACCTCGCATGTACGACAAGTTGTCGGCATGACCGGTACGGCGCAGACCGAGGCGTCGGAGCTGGCCAACACCTACGCGCTGCAGGTGGTGCCGATCCCCACCCACCGGCCGATGGTGCGCGAGGACCACAACGACCTCATCTACAAGAGCGAGGACGCCAAGTTCGCTGCGGTGGTCGACGAGATCGTCCACAACTACGAGGTCGGCCGGCCCGTACTCGCCGGTACGGCGAGCGTGGAGCATTCGGAGAAGCTGTCGAAGCTGCTCACCCGGCGCGGCGTGCGCCACGAGGTGCTCAACGCCAAGCAGCATTTCCGAGGCCGAGATCATCGCCCAGGCCGGCAAGCTCGGCGCCGTCACCGTGGCCACTAACATGGCCGGTCGAGGCGTCGACATCCTCCTCGGCGGCAACCCCGAGCTGCTCGCCCTCGCCCAGCTGCGGGCCGAGGGCATCAACGCCGCCACCCCCGACGAGATCCGGCGCCGGCCGATCACCGGGCAGCGGCTGCTGTCGGAGATGTGCGCCCACAACGCCGACGACGAGCGCATCGGCGCCCTCGAGGCCGAGGTGGCCAAGGCCCAGGAGCTGGCCGACCGGCTCGAGGTGCTGATCGAGGAGTACGGCGTCGAGACGAAGGCCGAGGGCGAGAAGGTGCGCCAGCTCGGCGGCCTGATGGTGATCGGTACCGAGCGCCACGAGTCCCGCCGCATCGACAACCAGCTGCGCGGCCGCTCCGGCCGCCAGGGCGACCCGGGCGAGAGCCGCTTCTACATCTCCCTCGAGGACGATCTGATGCGGCTGTTCGCCACCGGTCTGATGGAGCGGGTGATGGGCGCCGCCCTGCCCGACGACGTGCCCATCGAGAGCCGCATGGTCACCAAGGCGGTCGAGCGGGCCCAGACCACCGTCGAGCAGAAGAACGGCGAGATCCGCAAGAACGTCCTCAAGTACGACGAGGTGATGAACGAGCAGCGCAAGGTCATCTACGGCCGGCGCGACCAGATCCTGGGCCAGGGCAACCTGCGCGACGACTTCCTCGTCGCCCTCGCCGAGGTCGTCGACAACCTCGTCACCACCTACTGCAGCGGGACCGAGCCCGACGAGTGGGACCGCCACAAGCTGCTGACCGACGCCAAGACGTTCTGGCCCTCGCAGCTCGATGTCGAGGACCTCGAGGCCGTCGTCACCACCGACGAGATGTACAGCCGGCTCGCCGGTGAGGCCACCGCCTACTACGAGCAGCGGGAGGAGAAGCTCTCCGCCCCGCTGATGCGCGAGATCGAGCGCCGGGTCCTGCTGTCGCTGATCGACCAGCGCTGGCGCGAGCACCTCTACGAGATGGACTACCTGCGCGAGGGCATCGGCCTGCGGGCGATGGGCCAGCGCGACCCGCTCACCGAGTGGCAGCGCGAGGGCTTCGACATGTTCTCGCAGATGATGCAGTCGGTGAACGAGGACTTCGTGCGCCTGATCATGCACGCCGACGTCCGCATCGAGCAGCAGCAGCCGGCGCCCCAGCTGCAGCCCCAGCGGTTCTCGCTCGACGGTGGCGCCGCCCGCCCGCCCGCCGCCGACGCCGCGCTGGCCGCCGGCACCGCCGGGGACGAGGCCGACGGAGAAGCGATCGTCGATGGTGTCACGCCCGTGTCCGACGACCTGACCGCCGATGGTGCGGCGCCGCGAGACGCAGCGCCGCCAGACGGGGCGCCGGGTGACGCATGCCGGGCGACGCAGCTGCGGGCGACGGCGACGTCGAGCCGGCTGCACCGGTCACGCTCGACCCGACGGCCGCGCCGCCCCAGCCCACCCGGGCCCGGGTCACCAACGTCAGCTACAGCTCCTCGGGCACCGATGCCGACGCCGACCAACAGCCCCAGCTCGGCGTCCCCTGCAAGGGCAAGGGCAAGGCGCGACCCGCCCCGGTGTCACCAACGCCGGTGCCCCTCCCACCGCCGGCTCCGCCGGGCGGACCAGCGACAAGACGGTCGGTCGCAACGCGCCGTGCCCCTGCGGCAGCGGCAAGAAGTACAAGAACTGCTGGGGCACCCCGAGCTGCCGGCTGTCCGGGGCCGAGACGGCCAGCACCAGCTGAGCCCCGCCGGCCCACCCAGCGAACCGCGAACCCGACGAAACCGAGCCACCTGCCATGAGGGACCACACCGACGCCTTCGGCGAGCTGCGCAAACGCCTGGCGGAGGCGGAGCGCTACCTGGCCATCGACGAGCTGCGCGCCCGCCGCCCCCAGCTCGAGACCGAGATGGGCCGACCCGATCTGTGGGACGACCCCGAGGTGGCGCGCAAGGTGCAGACCGAGCTCGCCGCCGTCATGGACGACCTCGACACCTACGACGGGCTGTTGCGCCGCGTCGAGGATGTCGAGACGCTCTACGAGCTCGGCACGGAGGAGGGCGACGATTCCGTCGAGCCGGAGATCGAGGCGGGGATCGGTCATGTCCGCGGTCGCCTCGACGAGCTGGAGCGCCGGTCGTTGTTCACCGAGCCCTACGACGAGTACGACGCGGTGTGCGAGATCCACTCGGGCGCCGGCGGCACCGACGCCCAGGACTGGGCCGAGATGCTGTTGCGCATGTACCGGCGCTGGGCGGAGAACAACGGCTTCACGCTCGAGGTCGAATCGGTGAGCGAAGGCCAGGAGGCCGGCCTGCTGTCGGCCGAGTTCATGGTGAAGGGCCGCTACGCCTTCGGCATGCTCAGGGCCGAGCGCGGCACCCACCGGTTGGTGCGCATCTCGCCGTTCGACAACAACGCCCGCCGCCAGACCGCCTTCGCCGGGCTCACCGTCGTACCGCTCATCGAGGACGACGGCGAGGTCACCATCGACGAGAAGGACCTGCGCATCGACGTGTACCGCTCGTCGGGCGCCGGCGGCCAGCACATCAACACCACCGACTCGGCGGTGCGCATCACCCACCTGCCCACCGGCGTGGTGGTCTCCTGCCAGGTCGAGCGCTCGCAGATCCAGAACCGTGAGCGGGCCATGCAGGCGCTGCGGGCCAAGCTGGCCGATCTCCAACGCCAGGAGCGCGACGAGAAGATCGCCGCGCTGGCGGGGGAGAAGAAGAAGGTGGAGTGGGGCAGCCAGATCCGCTCCTACGTGCTGCAGCCCTACCAGATGGTCAAGGACGAGCGCAGCGGCTTCCAGACCTCCAACGTGGACGGTGTGCTCGACGGCGACGTGCAGCCGTTCATCGACGCCTACCTCCAGTGGGCCCGAGCGGAGTCCCTCACCGCCGGCTGAGCCCCGCCGGCCGCGGCGCCAAGGTGGCCTGACCAGGTCAAACGTCACGCTGACGCCTGCTAACAGCCAGATCGCTGGTACCGTTCAGCCCGACCATCCCCCGGCCGCGGAACCACCTCCCGTAATCTGTCGCGTGCCGGTCGGCGGTCCGCGCACACGCATCATGATCAAGCTCGAGAACGTCACCAAGATCTACAAGGGCGACATCCCCGCACTGCGGGGCGCGAACGTGAACATCGACAAGGGCGAGTTCGTGTTCCTCGTCGGTGCGTCCGGCTCCGGCAAGTCGACCTTCATCCGGCTCCTCAACAAAGAGGAGGAGCCCACCGAGGGCCGCATCTTCGTGGCCGGCAAGGACATCGGCCAGCTCAACGGCTGGAAGGTGCCCTACCTGCGCCGCAACATCGGCTACGTCTTCCAGGATTTCAAGCTCCTGCCCAACAAGACGGTGTTCGAGAACGTCGCCTTCGCGCTCGAGGTCATCGGTCGCCCCGCACACGTGATCAAGTCGCAGGTGCCGGCCATCCTGGAGCTGGTCGGGCTGACCAAGAAGGTCGACAGCTTCCCCGGGGAGCTCTCGGGCGGCGAGCAGCAGCGGGTGTCCATCGCCCGGGCGTTCGTGAACCGGCCGCTGATCCTGCTGGCCGACGAGCCCACCGGCAACCTCGACCCGGCCACCTCGGTGGGCATCATGCGCCTGCTCGACCGCATCAACCGCACCGGCACCACGGTGGTGATGGCCACCCACGACCGCGGCATCGTGGACACGATGCGCCGCCGGGTGATCGAGCTGGACAAGGGCCACATCGTGCGCGACCAGTCGCGCGGCGTCTACGAGTAAGGCGGCACACGACCATGGCGCTCAACGTCCGCTACGTCGCCCGCGAGACGGGCACCAACCTGCGACGCAACTTCAGCCTGACCCTGGCCTCGGTGGTCACGGTGGCGGTGTCGCTCACCCTCTTCGGCGCCGCGCTGGTGTTCGCCCAGGGGGTGGGCAACATGACCGCCCGCTGGAAGGGCGGCATCGAGTTCATCGTGTTCATGAACCCGACCGCCACCCAGGAGCAGCTCGACAGCGTGCGCACCGGGCTCGAGGACAACCCCGAGGTCAGCTCGGTCACCTACATCGACAAGGCCGCCGCCTACGAGGAGTTCAAGCAGCTCTTCGCCCGCTCGAAGGACATGATCGAAGCGGTCGACCAGGAGGCCATGCCCCCCAGCTTCCGGGTGGCGCCCAGCAACTCCGACGCCGATGTGATCCAGGCGCTCGGCCAACAGTTCGAGCGCAAGGCCGGCGTGCGGGAGGTGGTGTTCGCCTTCGAGACGGTGCGCACCATGCAGCGCGTCACCCGCATCGCCTCCATCGTCATCGTGGCGGTGGCGGTGTTCCTGCTGGTGGCGGCGGTGCTGCTCATCCTCAACACGATCCGCATGGCCATGTTCGCCCGAAGACGCGAGATCGAGGTCATGAAGCTCGTCGGCGCCACCAACTGGTTCATCCGGGTGCCGTTCATGATCGAGGGGCTGGTGCAGGGCATCATCGGCGCCATCGTCGCCATCATCGGGGTGCAGGCGTTGAACTGGGCGTTCGACCGGGGCCTGTCCAACAACCGGGACCTGAAGATCTTCCAGGGCTTCGTCATCACCGGCGGCCAGATGAGCTTCACCACCCTCCTGCTGGTCGGGTTGGGCTGCGCCATCGGTGCGCTCGGCTCCGGGATCGCGGTCAGCCGCTTCCTCGACGTGTGAGCGAGCTGCGCCGCCTGGCGGAGGCCGTGGGGCTGGTCACCGGCTACCACGCCACCACCGGCGCCTGGGTCGAGCCCTCCGACGAGGACCTGCTCGCCACGCTGCAGCGCTTCGGCGTCGACCTCGACGCGGTCGACGGCGCCGGCGCGCTGCTGGCCGACGTCGAGCGCCGCACCCCGGCCGTGGAGCCGGTCATCGTGGCCTGGGACGGCCGCCTGGCCCCGGTCCCGGTGCAGAGCGGGCTGCCGGTCTGCCTGCTACGCCTGGAGTCGGGCGTGGAGCTCGACCTGCCGGTGCGCAACGGCCGGGCCCAGCTCGACGCGGCCCGCCTGCCGCTGGGTCGCCACGAGCTGCTCGTGACCGATGCCGACGGCGTCGAGCACCGCGCGGTGATCTTCGCGGCGCCCGAGGTGGCGTGGCGGCCGTCGCCCGGCAGCGAGCGCCGTTGGGGCATCTTCGTGCCCACCTACGCCCTGCGCCGCGCCGGGTCTCCGGCCGCCATCGGCGATCTGGCCGACCTCGAGGCCGCCTTCGACTGGTTGCACGGCGAGGGCGGCCAGGTGGTGGTCACGCTGCCGATGCTGGCCACGTTCCTCGACGAGTCGGCCGACATCAGCCCCTACGCACCGATCAGCCGCCGATTCTGGAACGAGCTGTTCGCCGATGTCCGGGCGGTGGCCGGCCGCGGTGGCATCGACCTGGGCGATCCCGAGGGTGAGCTGGTGGACTACGGCGCCGCCTGGCAGCCGCGCCGCCGGGCCATCGCCGCGCTGGCCGACCGGCTGCTGGACGACGCCGAGCTGGAGCACTGGCTGCGCCAACACCCCGAGGTGGACACCTACGCCCGGGTCCGGGCCGCCGGCACCCGCCACGGGCGCAACTGGCGGGCCTGGCCCAGCCGGTTGCCCGGCGACGGGGACCCGGCCGAGGTGCGCTTCCACCGCACCGCCCAATGGCTGATGGACCGTCAGCTCGCCCGGCTGCAGCGCAAGGTGGGCGGCCGGGGCCAGCTGCTGGCGCTCGATCTGCCGGTGGGCAGCCATCCCGACGGCTTTGACGTGTGGGAGCAGCGCGACCTCTTCGTCGACGGCGTGTCGGTGGGCGCCCCGCCCGACAGCTTCTTCACGCTCGGCCAGGACTGGGGCTTCCCGCCGGTCCACCCCCAGCGCTCCCGCGAGCAGGGCCACGCCTTCCTCCAGGCCTGCATCCGCCACCACGTGCAGCACGCCGGGCTGCTCCGCGTCGACCACATCCTCGGGTTGCTGCGCCAGTACTGGGTGCGCAACGACGCCGGCGCCCGGCGCGGCGTCTACGTGCGCTACCCGCTCGAGGAGCTGCTGGCCGTGATCTCGCTGGAAGCGGCCCGGGCGGGGGCCGTGGTGGTGGGGGAGAACCTGGGCACCGTGCCGCCCGAGGTGACCGCGGCGATGACCGAGCACGGGGTGATGGGCTGCGCCGTCAGCCAGTTCGACGTGTACGACGTCCTGCACGACGAGCGGCCGATCCCGGTGCCGCCGGCGGCGTCGATCGCCACGCTCAACACCCACGACACCGCCACCTTCCACGCGTTCTGGACCGGTGAGGACGCCGACGACCGGGCCGAGCTGGGCCTGCTCGACGCCGAGGAGCTGACCGCCGAGCACGCGCAGCGCGAGCACCTGCGGTCGGTGCTGCGGGCCCGGCTGGGCCTCGCGGAGGGCGCCGGCAGCGTCGACGCCGCGGCCGCCCTGTTGGCGGTGGCGTCGGCCGGTGAGGCCGCGCTCGTGGTGCTCAACGTCGAGGACGGCTGGGCCGAGCCGCACCCGCAGAACGTGCCCGGCACCGTGCAGGAGCGCCCCAACTGGCGCCGCCGGGTGGCGGTGCCGATCGAGGACTGGGCCCACCACGATGGCCTCGCCCAACTGGTGGACGCCGTGCGCCGGCACCGGCCGGGCTGGACCCGCCACCCCGAAGCCGACGTGGAGGGCTGGCGCGCCGCCGCAGCCGACGACTAGGCCAACACGATGGCCTACGACACGATCCTCTACGAGGTGAGCGACCGGATCCTCACCATCACCCTGAACCGGCCCGAGCGGCTCAACGCCTTCACCGAGCACATGCGGGCGGAGATGACCGACGCGCTCGACCGGGCGGATGCCGATGACGAGGTGCGCGCCATCATCGTCACCGGTGCCGGGCGGGGCTATTGCGCCGGGGCCGATCTGGAACGGGGCGGGGACACGTTCAACTACGACGCCGCCGGGGGGGACGGGTCGGCGGCGGAAGAGGAGTGGCACCGCGACGGCGGCGGTCTGCTCACCCTGCGGATCTTCGAGTGCAACAAGCCGATCATCGCCGCCGTCAACGGTCCGGCGGTGGGCATCGGGGTGACCATGCAGTTGCCCATGGACATCCGCATCGCCTCGGAGTCGGCCCGCTTCGGGTTCGTGTTCGCCCGGCGCGGCATCGTGCCCGAGGCCTGCTCCACCTGGTTCCTGCCGCGGATCGTGGGCATCTCCAAGGCGCTGGAGTGGGCGTACAGCGGTCGGGTGTTCTCCGCCCAGGAGGCGCTCGAGGGGGGCCTGGTCTCGAAGGTCGTGCCCGACGCCGAGCTGTTGCCCACCGCCCGCGCCATCGCCGCCGAGATCGCCGAGAACACCTCGGCGCTCTCGGTCACGCTGATCCGCCACATGATGTGGAAGCTGTTGGGGGCCGACCACCCGATGGAGGCGCACAAGCTCGACTCCCGGGGTGTGCAGTCGCTGGGCCGGGGCCCCGACGCCAAGGAGGGCGTGTCCAGCTTCCTGGAGAAGCGTCCGCCGGCCTTCACCGGCAAGCCCTCCACCGACCTGCCCGGCTACTTCCCCTGGTGGGGTGAGCGCGAGTTCAGCTGAGCGCCGGCGGCGGGGACCGACCGTCGGGACCCTTCGCCGGCCCGGGCCACGCTCCGTGCCCGAGCGCTGACGGAACCGGGCTAGTGCAGCACGCGACGTGATTGACTGACCAGCAAGTGTCGGCTCTCGTCGCCGGGCGGTCGCGCTCAGCGGTCGCGTCGTTAGGCTCGAAGGCCACGGCGCGGGCGGCGTCGACGGCCCTGGGGGTCTCCATGCTTGCTGTCCTGTTCGGTGCCACCACCGACCATGCAATCGGAGCGAGGATCGGTCGCTGGATCGACGGGCACCTCACCGCTGCGGTGGGCATCACCGCAGCGGTGGGCAGGCTCGTCCTGCTGACGATCGTGCTGTTGGCAGGCCTACGCCAACCAGGTCCGCCGCAACCGGCGGTTGCGGCGGTTGCAGGACGCCACGCTGGCCCAGCAGCCAACCACCTCGCCGCCCGGGTCGACGATCTGCGCCGATGTCCGCCAGCTGGCCGAGCTCAACGACTCGGTGGTGGGGCAGGTGGCGGTGATCCGCCGCGGGCTCAACCTGGCCGACGTGCCGATCGACCTGCGCGACCGGCTGGCGCCGGCATGGCGGTCGGATCCGTCGGCGGCCGGGCCGAGCGGTCCCGGCGGTTCGACGGCCGACGCCGCTGCCGCACGGCCCGGACCCGGTGGCGCCGGCGACGGTTTCCCCGGCCTCGCTTGCCGGTTCGGGGCGCTGGTCGACCGGGCGGAGCGAGCGGCGTCGCGTGTCGTGGGCGCTGACCGAGGCGCGGGCGTCGATGAGCGGCCCGTTCGGCCCGGCGAGGCTGGTCGAGACCGGCGAGCCGATGGCCTGGGCGACCCAGCAGCTGTGACCCCGGCGACCTGATCCGCCTCGGGCGCAACCGCCGGATCAGCGTTGGCGGGTCCGGCGTCCGTCGATCCGGCGTCCGTCGGTCCGCTGCGTCGGCCGGCTGGTCGGCGGTGCGCTGCGTGGCGCGCCTCGGCCGCCGAGGCGAAGCTGCACGGCGGGCGGCTCGCTGCCCAGGGTCCATCCCAGCGCGCTCAGCGTCGCCTTGACCGCCGGGCGGACCACGAGCGGGTCGGCCAGCGGTGCGGTGGGCAGGCGGAGCTCGCGCCGGACGAACCCCAGCATCCCCACCGCTGCTGTGCTCATGAGCCCGTAGGCCGGCCGAAGGTAGGCGGGCAGCGGTGGCCACAGCAGGAAGCGGACCGCCTCGCGGGCCTGGGCACCGGCGCACTCCGGCCGGAAGCCGATGAGCACCGCCCGCGAGGCTCGTCGCGGCTGCCCGGCGGCTCGATCACGCCGAGCCGTTCGGCGATCCCGGCCATGCCGGCGACGTAGCCGTCCTCGTCGGCCGCGTCGAGGTCGTCGGGTCCGTAGCGACGGTAGGTCCGCAGGAAGCTGTCCACCTCGGTGGCGTGGACCCAGGCCAGCAGGTGCGGGTCGTTCGCCCGGTAGGCCCGGCCATCGGGGGCCACGCCGGTCACCCGGTCGTGGATGGCGCGCACCCGGGCGATCGCCGCTTCGCCGCCGACGTCGATCCGTAGGTGGTGGCGGCGATGAACGCGCCGGTGCGGTGCAGCCGCCCTCACGGGTCGTCGCGGTAGTCGGAGTGATCCGCCACGCCGGCCATGGCCAGCGGGTGCATCGTCTGCAACAGCAGCGCCCGCAGCCCGCCGATCAGCCCGCTGCGGGCGGCATGGACGCGCCACACCGGTGAGCCCGGTTGGAACGGGCCCAGGTCTTCGGGGGAGCGCTCGAACCACCCGGCCGGCAGCGGCCGGGGGCGAGGGGCGGCGCACATCGGCGGCCATCGAACGCCGCAGGTCGTCGAGCGGCGCAGGGATCGATGCCATCCCCTGCAGCGTAGGAACCAGCCGGACCCTACGCCCAGGTGCAGGTCAGCGGCGGCCGAAGAACCAGAAGCGCCGCTTCTTCCTGGTGGGCTCGGCCGGCGCAGGGGCCATCGGGCCGGACTGGGCGCCGTAGGGCACGCGGCGGGCGGGACCTCGACATCGACCTCCACCGGCTGCAGCGTGCCCCGCGGCGTGCGCGGTGGGGTAGGTGCCGTTGGCCGCAGCGCCGTTGCCGGTGGCACCGCCGGGTGGCGGGCCGGCGTTGCCGTTGGCCACGCCGGGTCCGGCCGGCGCTGAACGCCAGGTTGGCCCGTGCGGTGATCGTGTGGGTGGTCGGGGCCCAGCACCCGCTCGCAGTCGGCCAGCGTGCGCTCCCGGGCGGCCGGGCGGCCTCCATCCGCCCGGTGGCGGCGAGGCTGTTGGCCAGGTTGTTGCTGGCGGTGATCGTGTGGGGGTGATCGGCGCCGAGCGGCCGCTCGCGGCCGTCGAGCACCTGTTGGCGCAACCGCAGCGCGTCCTCGTGGCGGCCCGCCGGCGTAGCTGTTGGCCAGGTTGTTGAGCGCTCCCATGGTCTGGGCTGTCGAGGCCGAGGGTGCGCAGCCGCACGTCGGCCACCAGCTCGCGCAGCGACAGGGCCTCCTCGACCCGGCCCAGGGCGGCCAGGCTGTTGGCCAGGTTGCTGCGGGCGCTCACCGTCTGCAGGTGCTCGACGCCCAGCGTCTGCTCCCGAGCGCCGAGCACCTGCTCCCGCAGGGACAGCGCGGCGTCGTGGCGACCGAGGTCGGCGTGGCTGTTGGCGAGGTTGTGCTTGGCCAGCAGGGTGGCGGGATGGTCGGGGCCGTACACCCGCAGCGTGTCGTCGAGGACCCGCACCAGCAGCGTGGGCCCGGTGCTGGCTGCCGGCTGCGATGAGGGCGGCCCGGGTCGTTGCGGGCCGACAGCGTGCGCAGGTCGTCCACGCCGTAAGCGGCCTCGGGCGCTGCACGAGCTCCTCGAGCAGCCTGATGGCGTCGGTGTAGGCGCCGCGCTCGGCTGCGGCCACGCTGCGGTCGCGCAGCTCGACCAGCTCCGGCACCGAGGCGGTGGCTGCGTCGGGCGGGGATCGAACCGGTGGCCGCGAACGGCGGGGCCGGCGGCGGCGGGGGCGCCGGGATGGTGATGTCCTCGACCGGCTCGTGACGACCGTTGCGCTCACCCAGGCTCGGGGCGGCCGGTGGGGCGGGCGGTGCCGGCGAGCGCCGGGCGGCCAGCGCGGTGGCATGCAGCCGTCGGGCCCAGTCGGCCACAGCGCGCTGAGTCGGGCGGTGGTGCGTCGGTCACGCCCAACCGGGCGGCCACGGCCGCCGCGGTGGCATGCGGGGCGTAGAGGTCGGTGACGGTGGCGCTGGCGACGTGCGGCAGGGCGGCATCGACGGTGCGCACGGCGGCGCGGCCGCCTTGCGGGCGGTCGTGTCGTCGAGCAGGCGGCGCAGCATCGCTGACCGCGCACCGGGGCGGCGTGCTCGGTGCCGAGCTGGAGGAAGTGGTGGGTGGCGCCGAGCGAGCTGACCTCGGCCTGCGCACTCGAGCCGATCGAGATCGGCGCGCAGCAGCGCCGTGTCGGCCAGGGCCGTGATGGCCACAGGGCGTCGGCGGCCACCGGCGACGTCTCGGCGATGCCCTCGAGTGCGACCAACAGCACCGCATCGAGCGGGTTGTCGGCCGTTGCGCCGGGCAGGCCTCCCTGCGGCGGCCGGTTGAAGCAGGCGCTGAGCCGCCCGGGGCTGACGCCCCGGGCACCGAGGCTGGGCGGCGGCCATGGCGATGGCCCAGGGTGCTCGGCGAGGGCGGCGGCGAGACGGTCGAGGGCCTCGCCGTCGAGCGGCTCGGAGGCTGCCGATCGGCGTTGGTGAGGTGCTCGAACAGCGCCCGCCGGGCGGCGGCCAGGCTGGGCGAGGAGATGGTCACGTCGTAGCCCTCGGGGGCGTGGCGAGCGGTGAGCACGACGTGGCCGCGGCCCTGGTCGGGCAGGAGGCCGTCGAGGGAGACGTCGGCGGCGAGGTCGTCGATGATCAGCAGCCAGCGATCGTCGGTGGTGGCCAGCAGGTCCGCAGCCCGTCGATGAGGCTGGTGGGTCGGTACCCTCGACCCCGACGGCGACGGCCAGGCGCGCAGGTCGGCGCGCAGCGGCTCGGTGACCCGCCGCGCAGCCACCACAACACGTCGACGTCGCCCCGCCGACGGTGGGCGTGGGTCAACGCGATGGTCGTCTTGCCCACGCCGGTCGGGCCAGTCAGCGCCACGACGACGCCGGCGGGGCGTCGAGGGCGCCGCAGCGAACTGGCCGGCCGCCGACGGGGTGGGTTCCTGCGGCACGGTGGCGCAGACCCTTGGCCAGCACTCGACGGGCCCCTTCGATCGACCACAGCGTGTCGATCGCGTCGAAGGGCAGCCGCACGATGCGGGCCGTCGGCGGCCGCCGGCTCGGCGGCTGCTGCCGGCTCTACGACCGGTTCGGCGGCTGCTGCCGGCTCTAGGACCGGTTCGGCGGGCGTGGTCCCCGACTCCTCGCCCTCGAGGCGCGCCTGACGGTTCGCCTTCGGCCCGCTCACCGTCGGCCGGTGCGTGCTCGGGCTGTTCGCTCTCGGGCTGCTCGGTCCCGGGCTGCTCGACGGCTGCTTGCTGGGCTGCGGCCGCGGGCTCCACCGGCTCCGCAGGGCGATCGCCGCCCAGCAGCCCTGCCTCGGGGGCTCGGCGGGCGGCACCGGCTCGCCGTCGGCCGGCTGCTCGGTCTCGGTCACCGACGCACCGCTGCTGGCGCCCGACCAGGCAGCGCCGGCGCCCATGCCCAGCAGACCGGAGCGCGGTCGCGCCGTGGGCGAGGGCAGGTCGTCGTCTTCGCCGGCATCGCCCGCTGCGCCGTCGTTCCGGCTCTTTGGCCCCTCCGGCGCGGCGGCCACCTCCGCGATCGCGGGTTCCGGGATCGCCGGTTCCGGGATCGCGGGTTCGGTGGTCGCAAGTTCAGTGGTCGCGGGCTCGGCGGTCGCCGCCTCGGCCGTGACCGGCGACGCCTCCTCATCGGCGGCCGGCAGGTCCTCGGCGTGGGGACGCGCCTCCTCGGCGGCCGGCGGTGCACCGACGAGTGGCGCAGCGGCGTCGAGCGGCAGCAGCGCGCCGGTGGGGCGCAGCACCTCGTCGGTCGGCGCGGCGGGGGCGGCCGGCGGCGCCCAGGCCGCTGGCGGGGGCGGTACCAGCGGCGCGGCGAGCGGGTCGGGCGCCTCCGCTCCGGCTCCGGGTGCCGGTGCGGGCGGGGGCGACAGGGCCGGCAGCGCGGGCGCCACCGCGGTGTGCTCGGCCGGCGTCTCCGCAACGACGGTCGGTGCTTCGGCGGCTGGTGCTTCAGTGGCTGGTGCTTCGGCGCTGGGCTCCTCGGCCGCCGGTTCCTCACCGGTCGGCGCCCACGGCGCGGCTCCCGGTGGCGTCGACGGGGGTGCCGGCGGCCCGAAGCCGCTGTCGGCGGGTCCGGCCCACGCCGCCGGTGCCCCGGGCGCGGTACCCCACGGGGAGACGGGCACGGGGTCGGCGGTGGGCGCCGGCGGGACGCCGAGCAGGCCGGCCGAGCCGGGGGCGGACGGCCCGGCCGGTGACGGGGCCAGCATGGTCGGCGCATCCACCGACAGGTCGATCACGTGCGGTGGCCCGCCGAAGCCCTCGGGTGCGGGCACGGTGAGCGCCGCGGGCTTCACCGGCTCCGGCGCCGGTGGCACGTCGAGCAGGCCGGCCTCGCGAGGGGTCCCGTTGGCCACGAAGACCGTCTCGTCGAGCTGCACCACCGGCTCGGGCGCCGGGAACGGGTCGACCACCACGAGCGGTGCCGGCAACGGCTCCCGCCGAGCGGCGGCGGTTGCGGCCACGGCGTCGGCGGCCTGGTCCATGGAGAACGGGTGGGGGCGGGCCGCCTCGAGCGCCCGCAGCAGCATGTCGCGCGAGGCGTGGTAGTCGTCCGGCGCCTCGAACATCGGGGCCTGGATGGCGTCGTCCCAGTCGCGGGGCAGATCGACGTCCTCGATGAGGACGATGATCAGCGGGGTGGTCCGATCGGCCCGGCGGCCGAGCTGGAGGTGCTCCGGCACGCCGTGCAGCAGCGCATCGGAGGCGATGACGATCAGATCGGCACCGCCGTCACGCCAGTCGGCCACCTGGGTGAGCGCCGCCGGCCCCGGCGGCAGCAGCGGCTCGGCGAACTCGTAGCGGTAGCCGAGGCCCTCGAGGTGGCTGGCGATCCAATCCGCCCAGTCCCGGTCCTCGTAGGTGCAACCGATGACGAAGGGAGCGAGGTTGGCCCCCGTCGTGTCCGGTATCGACCGCCTGTCCTGCAGGTCGCTCATCGTTCGTCGCCCTACTCCCTCGCGTCGGGACCGCCCACGATCCCGACTCGCCGCCTCGCCGGCCCGCGGCAGTGCCGCTGACCAGCCTTCGCGCATCGTATCGGGGGAGGGCCGAGACCCCGCCCTCCGCCACGATCCGTACAGATCGCCGCACCTCGACACCGGGACGGTGGAGGTCTACGACGGTCCGTGGGCGTGCAGCGCCCGCGGGTCGTAGCCGGCCCCCGCCCAGGCGCCTGCGTACGCACGGTGGAGCTGGAGGGAATCGAACCCTCGTCCGTTGAGCGTTCATCGTTCGCGCTACGACCATTCCCGAGATGTGGCTCGACGGTTGCCACCCTGCCGGGTCAGGTGGAACGGGTCTCCCCGCTCCGCTCCGCCGGAACTTTCTCCGGGGTCAGAGGTCTTTCCCTCCGCCAGCGGTCTCTCCACGCCGTCCCCCACCGCTTCTGTTGCCGGGCTGCGGTGAGCTGGCCCCGCGTGCCGTTGCCGGTCGCGATGTTCCTCTACGTCACCTGGTTATCAGGCGGCGAGAGCGAGATCGTCAGTCTTGGCGTCTCGTTGGATGCCCCGTTTAGCGAGTCTGAGCAACTCGGGTCGCACGTTCGACTCCCGATCCCAACGTCGAAACCGGTCAGCCCCGTGTTGCGACCATGCTACCGCCTCGTTGCGACGATGCGGTGGGCGAGTTCTCGACATGTGGGCACGGCCTGTGCTATTGCCGCAACGCGTTGTGGCGCATGCCCGCTACGAGTGCTCGCCGCTTCTCTAGATCCGCATCACGCTTGGCGATCAACTGACGTTTGTCATAGGTCTTGCGACCGCGTCCCAAACCGAGCAGCACCTTCACCCGGCCATCTTTGAAATACAGCCGCAACGGCACCATCGTCAGGTGCTGCTGCTCGGCGATCGACTGCCAGCGCTCGCGCTCACGCCTGTGGACGAGCAGCTTGCGCTGCCGGTCCGGATCGTGGGCGCCGAACCCGTGGCCGAAGCTGTACGGCGCCACGTGCAGGCCGATCAGCCACAGCTCGTTGCGCACGACGCGGGCGAACGCATCGTTGAGGCGGACCTGCGACTCGCGCATGGCCTTCACCTCGGAGCCGCTCAGCACGATGCCGCACTCGAGCTCCTCGAGGATCTCGAACTCGCGCATCGCGAGCTTGTTGGTGGCGATCGTGCGGTTGCGCTCGTCGGGTTTCTTGGCCGCGGCCATAGGGCCGACGACGCTAGCCGCTCCCGGGCCCGCCCCAGCGTCGTCCGCGGGCGCGGTAGGTTGCCCGCCGTGCTGCAGATGCCCCCGTCCGTGCTGGCCCAGCTCATCGCCCAGGCGCTCGACGAGGCGCCGCTCGAGTGCTGTGGCCTGCTGGCCGGCGATCCGGCCACGGGTCTGGTCGATCGGTACCTGCCCTGTCGCAACGCGGCGGCGTCGGCCCGCGTCTACACCGTCGAGCCCCGTGACCAGCTGCGCGCCACCCGCGCCGCCGAGGACGCCGGGCTGGAGATCATCGGGGTGGTGCACTCGCACACCCACACGCCGCCGCACCCCTCCGCCACCGACGTCGCCGCCGCCCCCGACCCGGGCTGGCACTACGTGATCGTGTCGCTGGCCCTGGCCGAGCCCTCGGTGCGGTCCTTCCGCATCGCCGGGGGCGCGGTCGAGGAGGAGGAGCTGGTGCTCGTCGGGGCGTGAAGGCCCCGCTCCGGGCAGGTCCGGGCAGGTCCGGACGTTTTCTGCGGACCCGGGAACACGGCCGCCCTGCACGCGGTTGGCCCGAATCGGTATATTCCCGATCGGATCTCTCGTATTTCGGAGCGTGCTCGTGCCTGTCAGCGTCCGCCTGCCAACCGTCCTCCGCCCCCATGCCGCCGGTCAGTCCGTGGTGGAGGCCACCGCCGGTTCCGTCGGTGAGATCGTCGGCGAGCTCGTCGGCCGTTTCCCGGGCATGAAGGGCAACCTGCTCACCGACGGCGGCGAGCTGCAGCGCTTCGTGAACATCTACGTCAACGACGAGGACATCCGCTACCTCGACAAGGTGGACACCAAGGTGGGCGACGGCGACGAGGTGACCATCCTGCCGGCCGTGGCCGGCGGCGCCGCCTGACCAGCGCAGCCCGCCGCGCCGACCCGGGGACCTTCCCGGACCCGGCTCTTCTCGCACCCGATAGCCCGACGGAAAGGGACGCACACCATGGCGGTCGTCGCTTCGGCCATCGATCTGATCGGCAACACGCCGACGGTCGATGTGTCCAACCTGTCGCCCAACCCCGACGCCCGGATCCTGGTCAAGCTCGAGGGCAGAACCCCGGCGGCTCCGTGAAGGATCGCATCGCCCGGGCGATGATCGAGCGGGCCGAGGCCGACGGCGAGCTGTTCCCCGGCCGTCGCATCATCGAGCCCTCCTCCGGCAACACCGGCATCGGGCTGGCCATGATCGCCCAGCTGCGCGGCTACCCCATCACCATCGTGATGCCCGACAACACCACGTCGGAACGGCGCCAGCTGCTGCAGACGTTCGGGGCCGACATCATCCTCACGCCCGGCGAGGAGGGCTCCAACGGCGCGGTGCGCAAGGCCCAGCAGCTGGCCGACGAGCACCCGGACTGGGCGTTCCTCTACCAGTACGGCAACGAGGCCAACCCCCAGGCCCACTACGACACCACCGGCCCGGAGATCCTGGCCGACGTGCCCGAGATCACCCACTTCGTGGCCGGCCTGGGCACCAGCGGCACGCTGCTGGGTGTGGGCACCTACCTCAAGGACCAGGACCCCACCATCAAGGTCTACGCCAGCGAGCCGCCGGCGGGGGAGAAGGTCGAAGGGCTGCGCAGCCTCGACGACGGGTTCGTGCCGCCGGTGTTCGAGAAGTGGGGCGGCGCCGACCTGCTCGACGGCAAGCGCATCGTGCGCCCGCTGGAATCGGTGATCTGGACCCGCCGCCTGGCCCAAGAGTGCGGCATCTTCGCCGGCGTCTCCACCGGTGCGGCGGTGGCCGGCGCAGCCAAGGTGGCGGAGCGGCTGCCGGCCGGCGAGCGGGCCACGATCGTGGTCGTGTCGGCCGACGGTGGCTGGAAGTACCTCTCCACCGGCATCTACACCGCCAGCCTCGAGGAGGCGGCGGAGATCGCCGAGACGGTCAGCACCTGGTAGCCGTCGCCGGCCTGTCGCAGGCCGTGGGGGTGGCTCCCCTAGAGTCGTGGCCGAATGAACGGCGACCCGCGCCCCATCGGCATGTTCGACTCCGGTTTCGGCGGGCTCACCGTGGCGCGCGCCCTGATCGACCTGCTGCCCGATGAGCACCTCGTCTACGTGGGTGACACCGGCCGCTACCCCTACGGCTCCAAGCCCCAGGCGGAGGTCCGCCACTTCGCCCACCAGATCACCCGCTACCTCGTGGAGGTCCACCGGGTGAAGCTGGTGATCGTGGCCTGCAACACAGCGGCGGCGGCCGCGTCGGTGCACGAGCTCTCGGAGGCGCACGGCGTGCCCGTGCTCGGGGTGATCGAGCCGGGCGTGCGGGCGCTGGTCTCCGCCAGCACCACCGGCCGGGTGGGCGTGATCGGCACGGTCGGCACGATCGGCTCGGGCGCGTACCAGCAGGCGGTGGCCGCCACCGGCGCGCCGGTGCAGCTGCAGTGCGCGGCCTGCCCCGGTTTCGTCGAGTTCGTGGAGCGCGGCCAGGTGGAGGGCGACGAGGTCACCGTGCTGGCCGAGCGGCTGCTCGCCCCGGTGGTCGAGGCCAAGGTGGACACGCTGCTGCTGGGCTGCACCCACTACCCGTTCCTGGCGCGGGTGCTGTCCGACGTGCTCGGGCCCGAGGTCGTGCTGGTTTCCAGCGCCGAGGAGACCGCCTTCGACGTGCGCGCCCGCCTCGCCGGCAGCGCCCTGGCGCGGCGACCCGGCCCCGGTGACGGGCCCGCCACCCGGCGGTTCCTGTCCTCGGGTGACGTGCGCTGGTTCGCCGATCTCGGCCGGCGCCTGCTCGGCCCCGAACTGGGCGACGCCGAAGCCGTGGTGTGGTCGGCGTGAGGTTGCCGCTGCCCGCCCGCGTCCCGCGGCCCGAGCTCTGATCCGATCGTTCCGACCGGCTGCGCTCCGCAGCCCTGTGCTCCAAGGAGATCCCGTGCGCCCCGACGGCCGTGCCCCCGATGAACTTCGTCCCATCAGCTTCCAGCGTGACTACACCGACATGACCCCCGGATCGGTGCTGGTCTCCTTCGGCCGGACCCGGGTGCTGTGCACCGTCTCGATCGAGGACGACATCCCCCGCTGGCTCAAGGGCAAGGGCTCCGGCTGGGTGACCGCCGAGTACTCGATGCTGCCGGGCTCGTCGAACGAGCGCATCCGCCGCTCGTTGACCAACGGCCGGTCCCAGGAGATCCAGCGGCTGATCGGGCGCTCGCTGCGGGCGGTCACCGATCTGGTGGCCATGGGTGAGGCCTCGATCACCGTCGATTGCGACGTGCTCCAGGCCGACGGCGGCACCCGCACGGCATCGATCTGCGGCGGGTACCTGGCGCTGCACGACGCCTGCACGCGCCTGGTGGCGGCCGGCCGCCTGAAGCGGCACCCGATGATCGACCACCTCGGTGCGGTGTCGGTGGGCATCATGGACGGTGTCCCCCTGCTCGATCTCCCCTACGCCGAGGACTCCCAGGCCGAGGTCGACTTCAACGTGGTGATGACCGGGGCCGGCAAGTTCGTGGAGGTGCAGGGCACCGCCGAAGGACTCGCCTTCACCCGGGAGGAGCTCGACGCCCTCGTGGACCTCGCCGCCGGCGGCATCCGCGAGATCGTGGCCCGCCAGCAGGACTACCTCGCCACCCCGCCGCCCGCCCGATGACCACCGACAGACCGGGCGGTACGGCGCGTCGGCTGGTGGCCGCCACCGCCAACCCCGACAAGCTGGCCGAGATCGCCGCGCTGCTGACCGCGGCCGGCTACGAGGTGCTGCCCCGGCCGGCCACCGTGGCCGAGGTCGAGGAGGACGGCGACACGCTCGAGGCCAACGCCCGCCTCAAGGCGGTGGCCATCGTGGCTGCCGCCGGCGGCCTGCCGGCCGTGGCCGACGACACCGGACTCGAGGTGGACGCGCTCGGCGGCGCTCCCGGCATCCATGCCGCACGGTATGCCGGGCCGGAGGCGAGCTACGAGGCCAACGTCGACAAGCTGCTGGCCGAGCTGGACCGCGTGGGGGCGGTGACGCCCGAGGCCCGCCGCGCTCGGTTCCGCACCGTGGCGCTCGTGCGCTGGCCCGACGGCCGGGAGCTGGTGTGCCACGGCGTGATCGAGGGCCACATCACCCGTGCCCGTCGCGGCGGCGGCTGGGGTTACGACCCGGTGTTCGAGCCTACGGAGACGGGCGGGCTGACCTTCGGTGAGCTCAGCGCCGGCGGCAAGGACGCCATCTCGCATCGCGGCCGGGCGTTCCGGGCCCTGGCCGAGGCGTTGGCGTCGGCCGGCTGAGCCGGGCGCGGTAGCCGAGGTCGGCGAGGTCGGCGAAGCTCACCAGCCCCGCAGGTCGATCGGCCACTCGTCCACCACCGAGCCGCTGCGCACCAGCACGTAGCGCTCGTGGTAGGCCACGGTGGGATCGACGTGGGCCGGCCGGACGGCCACCAACTCGCCCAGGGCCGGCGTCGCCGCCGTCGGGGCGTCGCCGGGCACGGCGAAGGTGACGTGCTCGTCGGAGCAGAACCAGACCTTGGCCGGCGTGCCGTCGGCCAGCTCCACGTCGGGCAGGCCGTGGTCCATGCCCAGCGCCTTGAGCCCGCAGTCGGCCACCAGGTAGCGGCGACCGTTGGCCTCGCCCTGTGAGATCACGGTGGCGGCCACCGCCAGCGCCTCACGGAACGGCAGGCCGAGCTTGGCGTAGGCGGTGTCCATCATCGTGTAGCTGCCGGCCTGGATCTCGGTCACCCAGCGGTTGAGGTCGTAGGTGCCGGTGCCACCGCCGGAGACGATCTCGCCGCCCACCTGCCGATGGGCGTCGGTCAACGCCGCCATGGCCGGCTCCAGGCCATCGATGCGGGCGACCCGGTCGGGGTTGCCCATCAGGTGACCCTCGTAGCCCATCACGCCGCGCACGACGAGCCCGGCGGCCCGGGACCGCTCCGCCAACCGGCCGGCGTCGGCGGGTGGGCAGCCGCAGCGGGCCAGGCCCACGTTCACGTCGATGAGCACGTTGGCGAGCCCGGCCCGGGCGGCGGCATCGACGGTGGCGTCGGAGTCCACCGCCACGGTGACCCGGGCGCCGTGCTGGTCGGCGGCGGCGGCCATGGCCCGCAGCCGGCGGAGGTCGAGGCACTCGTTGGCCAGCAGCAGATCGTCGCCCAGCCCGGCCGCCGCCATACCGATCAGTTCGCGCGGTGTGGCCGTGCAGAACGTGCGGTGCCCGGCGTGCTGCAACGCCCGGCCGACGGCGGTGGACTTGAACGCCTTGACGTGCGGCCGGCAGCGCGGCCCGGGCAGGGCGGCGGCCATGGTGGCTACGTTGTGGTCGAACGCGTCGAGGTCGAGCAACAGGGCCGGCGTGGACACGGCCGAGGGGTCGGGCAGGCGCATGACCGGCGACGCTACCCGCGGTCCGCCGCCGGGTGCCGCGGTCGACGTTCGTCGCGGTCGGGGGCGTCGCCGGTGAGCAGCGCCAGCCGGCGGGCGTCGACATCGGCGAGGCGTGCGGCCGCCTCGTGGCGTCGCTGCTGCAGCAGCGTGTCGAGGTGGGCCACGCCCTGGCGGGCGCCGGTGACCGAGCGCTTCGAGGCGTTGATGCGATCGTGGACCATCCAGTCGCTGATGAGGTTGTCGAACCAGACGTCCATCGTGCGCAACGCATCGCTCGGCAGCTGCACCGCCGTACCGCTCGGCATGGCGAGGTCGTGCAGCTCGGCGTGCAGCCTGCTCAGCGCGTGCTGGGCGGCGGCCACCGCCCCGGCCGCGTCGCGCAACCGGTCGTGCTTGATGGTGCCGGCGATGAACCCGCCGCCGAAGAACGTGTCATAGGTGGACCAGTTGCCGGCGCTGCAGGTCGGCGGCGGCCGCCTCCAGGGCGCGCCGCCTGCGGCGGCGTGCAGCGCCTCGTCGCACTCCCGCCTCGGCGTGCAGGTGGCCGGCGGCATCGCCGAGGCGGGTCAGCCCGCCGCCACCGGCGTTGGTTGCGAGCGCAGCGCCGCCTCCCGGGCCTGCAGGGCGCGGCCCAGGGCGTCGCGGGTGGCGGGCGCTCAGCGGCGGCGGTGGCGCAGTCGGCCGCGTCGCGCTCGAGCGCGGCATGGGCCTCCAGCCGCACGGCCAACTCGAGGCGGACGCCGTCGGCCTCGGCCCGCTCGGCACCGATCGCTCCTCCCGGCGGCCCCGCAGGGAGGCGATGACCGACGCGATGGACAGCCCGGTGAGCCGGTCGACGTCGCGCTCCTCGCCCTGCAGCCGGGTTCGCAGCGCGTCGATCGCAGCCCGGGATCGTTCCAGCTCGGTGTGCAGGGCGTGCGACCGGGCGGTGGCGCGCCCGCGGTCCGGAACACGGCCATCGCCTCGAGGACCTCGACCGACCCGCCGTCCACGCCGTCGTCCCTCCTGCCGCCGTCCACGCCGAGCGACCCTAGCGGGCCGCTAGGCGCTGGCCTGGGGCGGCAGGTCCATGAACGGGCGCAGCGGCACGACGTTGTCGGTGCGGGCCGGGCGGGCGTTGCGGGTGGTGGCCCGCTTGCGCTGGTCGAGCTGCAGCAGTGCCTGGCAGAGCAGCTCCCGGTACTGCCGGCAGGCCCGACCGGCCTCGACCCCGGGACCGAAGCGACGGTAGGTGTGCAGGCCGAGCGTGACGTGCACGCCCGCCGGTGCCTGCTCGTTGAGCACGAGGTGCATGATCCACAGCGGCTTGGTGGAGGCACGGCCGCCGGCGGGGGCGACGGCACCGGCGTGGTGGCAGAGGATGTAGTGCCGGTCGGCCAGGCGGCCGGAGTGGTTGCGGCGCAGCTCCAGGTCGGCCCGGATCCCATACCGACGGGCATGGCGGGCGATGTAGTCGGCGGTGTCGACGCAGCGGCGTGCGTCCAGCTCCAAACGCAACGCCTGATCCTGGAGGAGCTCGCTCCGCTTGGCCCACATGCCGTTCTGCCCATCGTCGCTGTCGCTCCGGTGCCGTTCCAGCAGCGCCGGGACCGCCGCAGGGGCTGCGGCGACGGGCTGGCTATCGACGCGCCGGCGCCCCCATTGAGGCGCCGGGCGGCAATTCACCAGCGGGCGTGATCAGGCCTGGGAGGTGCCCTCCGGCGCTGCTGCGCCGGCCATCCGCGAGCCATCGGCGCCGGCCGGTTCGAGGGCGTGGGCCAGCACCTCGGCGACATCGCCCACCAGATGGATGGTCATCACCCGGCGAACCGCCTCGGGCACGTCGTCGAGGTCCGCCTCGTTGCCCTTGGGCAGCAGCACGGTGGTGATGCCGGCCCGCTGGGCGGCGAGCACCTTCTGGCGCACCCCGCCGATGGGCAGGACCTTGCCGGTGAGGGTGACCTCACCGGTCATGGCCACATCGGCGCGGACCGGCCGGCCGGTGAGCAGGCTCACCAGCGCGGTGGTTATGGTGATGCCGGCGGAGGGCCCGTCCTTGGGCGTGGCGCCGGCGGGCACGTGCAGGTGGAGCCGGGCGGTGTCGATGCGGCCGTCGACGCCCAGCGGCTCACGATGGGCCCGGATGTAGGAGCGGGCGATCTCGGCCGACTCCCGCATGACGTCGCCGAGCTGGCCGGTGAGGGTGAGGCCGGGCTCGCCGTCCATCGCCGCCGCCTCGATGAACAGGATCCCGCCGCCGGCGCCGGTCACCGCCAGCCCGGTGGCCACCCCGGCCACCGACGTGCGGTCGGCCACCTCGTCGCGGAAGCGGATCCGGCCCAACAGCGCGGTCACGTCGTCGGGGCCGATCACGAGGGGGGCGTCGTCGAGGCGGGTGACCAGCTTGCGCAGCACCGCGGCCAGCTGCCGCTCCAGCTCGCGCACGCCGGCCTCCCGGGTGTAGCCGGCGATCACCCGGCGCAGGGCGTCGTCGGTGATGACCACCTCGCCGTCGTGCAGGCCGAGCGAGGAGGCGAGCCGTGGCAGCAGGTGGTGGCGGGCGATGGCCACCTTCTCGTCGTCGACGTAGCCCTCCAGCGAGATGATCTCCAGGCGGTCGGCCAGCGGCCCGCCGATCGTGTCGAGCTGGTTGGCGGTGGCGATGAACACCACGTCGGACAGGTCGAGGTCGAGCTCGAGGTAGTGGTCGCGGAACGTGTGGTTCTGGGCGGGGTCGAGCACCTCGAGCAACGCGGCCGACGGGTCGCCCCGCCAGTCGTTGCCCACCTTGTCGATCTCGTCGAGCAGCAGCACCGGGTTCATGGCGCCGGCCTCGGTGAGGGCCCGCACGAAGCGGCCGGCCCGGGCGCCGACGTAGGTGCGCCGGTGACCACGGATCTCGGCCTCATCACGGACGCCGCCCAACGACACGCGGGCGAAGGGCCGGCCCAACGCCCGGGCCACCGATTCGCCCAGCGACGTCTTGCCCACGCCCGGCGGGCCGACGAGCAGCAGGATCGAGCCCTCGGCCGCCGAGCGGGCACGCCCGGAGCGACCTGGCTGCGCCGTGGCACCGCCGCCATCCTCATCGGTATGGTCGGCCGGTTCGACGGCTCGGGCGCGATCGGCCCGTAGCTTCCGTACCGCCAGGTATTCGATCAGGCGCGTCTTCACCTTCTCCAGGCCGGCGTGGTCGGCGTCGAGCACCCGGCGGGCCTCGTCGAGGTCGATCGGCCGGTCGGCCCGCACCGCCCACGGCAGGGCGAACACCGTGTCGAGCCAGCCGACGATCCAGCCGTGCTCGGGGTTCTGGGCCGGGGTCCGGGCCAGCTTGTCGAGCTCCTTGGCGATGGCGTCGGTGACCGCCGGGGCCACGCCGGCCTCGATCAGGGCGGCCAGCTTGGCCCGGTAGGCGGCCACCGAACCGTCGGCGTCGGCGTCACCGTCGTCGAGCTCGGCCTGGATGGCGGCCAGCTGGCGGCGCAGCACGGCCTCGCGCTGCTCCTTGCCGAGCTGGTCCTCGAGGTTGCGGCGCAGCTCGTCGCGCACGGTCAGCTCGGCCAGCGTGTCCTTCGCCCAGCCGAGCACCAGCCGCAGCCGGTCGGTGACGTCGACGGTCTCGAGGACCTCGACCTTCTGGTCGAAGTCGAGGTCGGGGAGTACAGCGCCAGGTCGGCCACCGCGTTGGGGTCGTGCAGCCCGGCGATGGACTCGGCCAAGGGCCGGGCGCCGCGGTGCTCGAGGATGGCCTCGACCACCGCCCGGTACTCGGTCACCAGGCGGTCGAGCTCGGGGGAGGAGACGTCGATGGTGCGGGTCGGTTCGGCTTCGACCCACAGGCCGTCGCCGTGGCCGCTCACGCCGGCGCCGAGCACGGCGCGCTGCAGGCCGCGCAGCACCACGGCCCGCTCGCCGTTGGGGAGGTTGCCGTCCTGCTCGATCTTGGCGACCGTGCCGACCCGGCCGTAGCGGCCATCGGCGCGGCGGGGGACGACGAGCAGGCGACCGTCGTGGCGGACCGCCTCGGCGATGGCGGTGCGGGCCTCGGTGGTCTCCACCGCCACGGTCACCACCATGGAGGGGCCGATCACGCCGGTGGTGGTGGCGAGCACGGGCAGCGTCTCGACGGAGCCTGCGGTCTCGGGGGGTTGGGTGTCAGGCATCTGGGCTCCCGGAACGGGGACAGTACGTAGCCTGATGAAACTGACTCGGTGGGTCGGGTATTCCGCGGTGCTCGTGCCGGCGGAGAGATTCGAACTCTCACTGACGACGACCTAAACGTCGTGCCTCTGCCGTTGGGCTACGCCGGCGGTCCAACCATCATGTCGCACGCAGCGGCGCTCGCGGTGCCGGCCCGACCGATGAGGGGACCGTGACCTGACCCCGGTTGGGGAACATGGCCCGGCAAGCGATCGGCAAGCGCGTGCCGCCGGGTAGCCTGTGACGCCATGACCACCCGGTTCGACCCCCGCATGAACGACCTCGGCCCGATGATGGGCGACGCGTTCGTGTTCAACCAGCTGTTGCGCGATCGCATCGTGTTCCTCGGCTCCGAGGTGGATGACGAGTCGGCCAACCGCATCATCGCCCAGCTGCTGTTCCTCGAGGCCAACGACGACGAGAAGGACATCTGGCTGTACATCAACAGCCCCGGCGGCTCGGTCACCGCCGGCATGGCCATCTACGACACGATGCAGTTCATCGGGCCCGACGTGGGCACCGTGTGCATGGGCCTGGGTGCGTCGATGGGTCAGTTCCTGCTGTGCGCCGGGGCGCCGGGCAAGCGGTACGCGCTGCCCCACGCCCGGATCATGATGCACCAGCCGCTGGGCGGGGTCCGGGGCCAGGCCACCGACATCGCCATCCAGGCCGAGCAGATGAAGTACATCAAGCGCCTCATGGCCGAGCGCATCGCCTTCCACACCGGTCAGACGGTGGAGCAGATCGAGGCCGACTCCGACCGCGACCGTTGGTTCACCGCCGAGGAGGCGAAGGCCTACGGGATCATCGACGAGGTGCGGGCCCGCCGCCACAGCTGAACACCGTTCGGAACCGAACGATCCCACGATGACCGGTCCCGGGGCCGGTCATCGTCCGCGTCCGGGGTGGTCCCGGTCGTCGCCGCGGAGCCGCCGATGGGACCCGCTCAGTCGGGCAGGCCGAGATCGAGGTCGCACTCGGTCGACGCGTAGCTGACCACGTTGTCGCTCGCCGCCTTCCACGCCTCGTGCGAGGTGGCGACGCGCTGCTTGGCCGCCTCCATCGACGCGGTGTCGCCCTGGGACAGCGCCACCTGCACGTCCTCGGCCACACCGACCAGCACGGCCACATCGCCGCGGATGTCCTGCGGGGCGGCCTCGCGCAGCCGGCGCAGCTCGGTCACCACCTCCCCGGTGGCGCTGGCCGGATCCGGCACGGTCAGGTCGTCGCGCTCGGTGATGACGGGCACCCGGCGGAGCTGCGTGCAGAACGTGTCGAGATCCCCCACGTCGTCGGCGCAGCCGGCCAGCCCCGCAGCCAGCGCGCCGACCACCAGCAGACGGGCGCCCCATCGCAACGGCGGCGCGGCGGCGGGGATCAGCGGCACGCCTCGACGGCCCGGCGGCGCAGGTCGCTCACCGCGTGCTCCAGGCCCTCGGGGTCACGGAACAACGCCGTGCCGGCGATGAACACATCGGCTCCGGCGGCGGCGGCCCCGGCGATGGTCTGCGGGCCGACGCCGCCGTCCACCTCGAGGTCGATGCTGCGGCCGCTGCGGTCGATCAGCTCGCGCATGCGACGGATCTTCGCTTCCATGGTGGGGAGGTAGGCCTGGCCGCCGAAGCCGGGGTTGACCGTCATCACCAGGACCAGGTCGACCAGGTCGAGCACGTGCTCGACCGCCTCCACCGGGGTGGCCGGGTTGAGGGCCACCGCCGCCCGACCGCCGGCGTCGCGGATGACGCCCAGGCTGCGATGCAGGTGGCGGGTGGCCTCGGCGTGGATGATCACCAGCTCGCAGCCCGCCTGCACGAACGCCGGGGCCAGCAGGTCGGGGTCCTCGATCATCAGGTGCGCCTCGAAGGGCACGTCGACCCACGAGCGCAGCGAGGCGATCACGTCGGCCCCGAACGTGAGGTTGGGCACGAAGCGGCCGTCCATCACGTCGAACTGGAGCCGGTCGACGCCCGCCTTCTCGAGCGCCTGGCAGGCCTCGCCGAAGCGGGAGAAGTCGGCCGGCAGCACCGACGGCACGATGCGGGGGGCGAGGGGGGACGGCGTGGCGGTCACGATCTCCCAACGTACCCAAGCCGGCGGGGTCCATCCGGCCACCCCGGCCGTCCCGGCCACCCCCGGCCGTCCCGGCCGCCCCGGCCGGTCGGGACCCCGGCGGTAGCGTGGCCCGGTGCCCGCGCCCGAGCCGGTCCCCGACCCCGTCCGCATCGCTGCGCTGGCCACCGGCGGCGAGGGCGTCGGCCGCCTGGCCGATGGCCGGGTGTGCTTCGTGGCCGGCACGCTGCCCGGCGAGCTGGTCACCGTCGCCATCCGCCAGGCCAAGGCCCGGTGGGTGCGGGCCAGCCTGGGGGAGGTGCTCGAAGCCTCCCCGGAGCGGGTGGAGCCGCCCTGCCGGTGGCAGCGGGCGGGTTGCGGCGGCTGCGATCTCATGCACGCCCCGCTCGCCACCCAGCGCTCGTGGCGGGTGCGGTTGGTGGCCGAGTCGCTGCAACGGCTGGGGCGGCTGGCCGACCCGGTGGTGGAGGCGGGCCCGCCGCTGCCCGGCGAAGCGGTGCGCACCACCGTGCGGTTGGCGGTGCTCGACGGCCGACCGGCGTTGCGACGCCGCGCCAGCCATGAGCTGCAGGCCATCGACCGCTGCCTGGTGCTGCACCCGGCGCTCGACGAGCTGCTGGCCACCGCCCGCTTCGGTGCCGGCGTGCACGAGGTGACCCTGCGGGTGGGCGCAGCGACCGGCGAACGGCTGGCCGTGCTCCACCCGTCGGCCGGGCGGGGGGCGGCGGTGCTGCCGTCGGACGTGCTCGTTGTCGGCGCCGACGAGCTGCGCGCCCACACCGGCCGGGGTGGCCCCGGCGCGGCATCGGATCAGCCGGTGGCGGTCTACCACGAGGTGGTGGCCGGCCGGCGCTGGCGGATCTCGGCCGGCAGCTTCTTCCAGAGCAGCGCCGCCGGTGCCGAAGCGCTGGTGGCCGAGGTCCGTGCCGCCGTGCGCGACACAGCCGGGCCCGCGCCGGCGCGGGTGCTCGATGCCTACTGCGGGGTGGGGCTGCTCAGCGCGGCGGTGTCCGGCTCGGGCGTCGAGCTGGTCGCCGTCGAGTCGAACGCGTCATCGGTGGCCGATGCCGCGGTCAACCTGGCCGACGTGGAGGCCCGGATCGTGCAGAGCCGGGTCGAACGGTGGCGCCCCGAACCGGTCGACCTGGTGGTGGCCGACCCGGCCCGCCGGGGGCTGGCCGCGGCGGGGGCGGCGACGCTGGCGGGCACCGGCGCCGGGGCGATCGTGCTGGTCTCCTGCGACATGGCCTCGCTCGGGCGCGACGCCGCCGAGCTCGACCGCTTGGGCTACCGCCATCGCCGGTCGGTGGTGCTCGACCTGTTCCCGCACACCTCCCACGCCGAGGTGGTCACCCGCTTCGAACGGCGCTGAGCCGGCGGCGGGCCAGCTCGAACACGAGGACCGCCGCCGCGGTGGCCACGTTGAGCGATTCGACGCCACCGGCGAGGGGGATGGCCAGCCGCCGGCCGAGCAGGCGACCGACCGGCTCGGAGATCCCGTCGCTCTCGTTGCCCAGCACGTACACCGCCCGCTCCGGCAGGGCGGGGGCGTCGGGGCCGAACAGCGGCTCGGCGTCGGGGTGGCCGCCGTCGAGCCCGATCACGTCGAAACGCGCGTCGAGCAGCGCAGTGGCCGCGTCCTCGGCGCTGTCGGTGCGCAGCAACGTCGCCCGCAGCGCCACGCCGGCCGACGCCTTGAGCACCAGCGGGCCGAGCTCCGCGGTGCCCCGGCGGGGCACGATGATCCCGTCCAGGCCGGCGCCCACCGCGGCGCGGATGATCATGCCGACGTTGGCCGGGTTGTGCACCCCGTCGAGCAGCAGCGCCGTCGTGGCATGACGGCGGCCGCGCCGTTCCGGCAGCCAGACGTCGAGCGGCCCGAGGCCGGGCGGGGCGATGTCAGCGGCCACACCCTGGTGCTGGCGCCCGTTGCGGGCCAGCGCCGCCACCCGGGACTCCGCCACCCGCTCGACGGTCACCCCGCGCCGGCGGGCCGCCGCCAGCAGGTGGTCGAGCCGGTCGCCGCGGGCGCTGTCGGCCACGAACACCCGGGCCACCGGCACCGCGGTGTCCTCGAGCGCCTCGATCACCGGCAGCCGGCCGTAGATGGTGAGGTAGCGGTGACGGGGGTTGGCCATCGGGTCGCTTCGCGGTCCGGTCGGGATCAGGCCGTGGACGTGGTGCCGTGGAACGCCTCGTCGTGCACGGCGCTGCCGGGCTGCTCGGCGCTCAGCAGGCCCATGCCGGCCGGGTACACCTCGGCGAAGGTCCGATCGATCTCGTCGAAGGGCAGATCGGCATAGATGCCGCGGTAGCGCACGTACTCCATGTGCCGGCGACCCTCGACGTCGAAGGGGTGGTAGATCGAATCCTCGCTGCCGTCGAACTCCAGCGGCTTGACCCCGAAGCGGGTGCACAGCTCCAGGTTGAACGCCGGCGTCGCCTTGACCCAGCGGAGGGCGCCGTCGTCGCCGGGCAGCAGGAGCTCGACGAAACCGTGGAACACGAACAGGTCGGTGCCCATCGATTCCGTCAACTTCTCCGAGGCGAGGTGGTTGCGCACGTCGGCGTAGCCCAGCCGGCACGGCACCCCCACGGCGCGGGACACCGCACACAGCAACACCGCCTTGGGGATGCACCAGTTCCGGTCCCGACGCAGGACCTCACTCGCCTTGAAGTGGTCCCGCTCGGTGGCCAGCGCATAGGGGTCGTAACGGATGTCGTCACGGACGCGGTAGTACAGCGCGATCGCCTTGTCGGTGTCGGTCCGCGCCCCGGCGGCGGCCACCACGTCGTGGGCCCAGTCGACGATCTCGGGGTGGTCGCTGTCCACGAAGTGGGCGGGGGCGAGGTAGGCCGGATCGAGATCGGCAGCGCTGGTCATGTGAGCACGGTACTTGTTGCCCGGCTGGGTTCTTGTTGCCCGGCTCCCTGTCGGTCGCCGGGTGTCGGCGGCTCGCTAGCGCTCGCGACGCCGACCTGGCGCCGCCCCGGGCTTTGAGCAGCACCGCTCCCCAGGTCTCCGTGCGGCGCCAGCGCGGGCCGTCATCTGGTGACGTCCCGCGAACGTGGCGGGTTCGCGCGGGTCTCTCGCGCGGCAGCGCTGGGTGATGGGCTGACTGCGGGACGCGCAATGATGTGGTGCAGTGCCCGTTCGGGCGCTGGTTCACATCATTGCCCGATGCACGTTGCGGGTGGTGGGCTCGGTGCCGCCCCAGGCCCGGTCCGCTCCACGCCCCCGGTCGCCCGCCGACCCGCCGGTAGGGAGCCGACGCGAATCCATCATTTCTTGACGATTCGTAGTCGGGTCGTGACAGCGTGTGGTGCACGAGACTACGGTGCGGCCGCAATCAGCCACTGAGGGCGATTGAGTGAGGGAGGTCGGCTGGTGTCACCGTTCGCGTTGGGAACGAGGGTCGTGGTCCGGGTGCCGAACGTCGGCGACATGGCGGTCGGGCAGATCGACCAGCAACACCCCGATCTGTGGACCATCCGGCTGGCCGAGCCGGTCGGCGACGCCGAGTTCGGCCCCGGGTCGAGGCTGGTGATCTCCGCCACGGTCGACGGCACGTTGTGGGTGGCCCGCAGCCAGCTGCTGCGCCGCTCCGATGCCATGCTCGTGGTCTCCCGCCCCGCCTGCAGCAGGGCAAGGACCGCCGCCGCGACCACCGGGTGGCCGCCCTCGGCACGGTCGGCTGGTCGTGCCGGACCGGCACGGGCACGGCGGTCGCCGTCGATGTGTCCCGCTCCGGTCTGAAGCTGCAGGTGGGCGACCTGCTGCGCGCCGGCGACGTCGTCGTGCTCGACGTCCCCGCCGCCGCCCGCATCTCCGCCCTCGTCGTCGGCCTCACCGATCGAGCCGACGCCGACGGCGACGCCGGGCGCGACGTGGTCGACCTCCGCCGCGGTGAGCCGCTGCGCACCCGCTACGCCCACCTCGCCTTCCTGCGGGTGGACGACGAGACCCGCGACGCCATCGTCGCCGCCCTGGCCGACGCCGACGGGGTCCAACCCCGCGACACCATCACCATCGATCTGCGGGCCTCGGAGCCTGCTCTTCGGCGTGTCGGCCTGATCGCGGCCGGCCCTCCGCCGGCGGCCGGTTCAGCGACCGGCCAGTCGCTCCACCACCGCCGCGAACGCCTCGGCCTCGGTATCGGGCACCACCAGGTAGCTGATGCCGTAGCGCTCCCGGCGGGCGATGAGCTGCTCGCACAGCTGCTCCACCGTGCCGGCGAGCACGAGGGGCACCTCGCGGGCCTGGGCGGGCGAGAGCCCGAACCCGCCGGCCAAGCTGTCGAAGAGGTGGTCGGCCTCGGCCGCGGTCGCCGTCACGACGACCATGAACGTGTTGAGCTGGAGCTCGAGCTCGGCGAAGCGCGCCGGGCCGGCGGCCTCCTCCACCCACCGCCGGCGCTCGTCGAAGCGCTCGGGTAGGGCCGATTCGGCCACCCCGGCCCCGACGAAGCCCTCGTGGAGGCTGGCGTTGAGGCCGACGATGTCGGCGCGCCGGGCGGCGAGGGTCAGCACCTTGCGACCGCCGCCGCCCACCAGCACCGGCGGTCCGCCGGGGCGGTGCGGGCGAGGGGTCCCGACCATGCCGCGCACCTGGTAGTGGACCCCGTCGTGCTCCACCGCCTCGCCGGACCACAACGCCCGGCACACGTCGATGGCCTCGCCGAGGCGGGCGATGCGCACCCCCGGCGGGTCGTACTCGATCCCGGCCTGCTCGTAGTCGCTGCGCAGCCACCCTGCACCGATGCCGAGCTCGAGGCGACCCTCCGATGCGAGGTCGAGCGTGGCGGCTTCCTTGGCCAACACGACCGGGTGGCGGTAGTCGACGTCGTAGACCAGCGCCCCCACGTGCAGGGTGGTCGTCGCCTCGGCGGCGACGGTCATCGCCACCGTCGGCGCCCATTGGTCGCCGAAGTGGTCGGGGCAGAACGCGGTGCTGTAGCCGAGCGCCTCGATGCGGCGGGCCCGGTCGCGCCACGCCCGTCCGGAGGTTGCGGTGGCGCACTGGACGCCGAAGCGGAACGGTCGCACGGTCGTCACAGTAGGCAGCCGCCGACGTCGCAGCCGTCATGCCACCGCGCCCGCCCCACCGGTCCACGGTCAACCGGCCGAGTGATGCACTCGCGCCATTCGTGGTGGTCGGAGCCGGAAATCGTGCAAGTCGACGCCCGATCGCGCCGCTCAACCTACCGGGAGCGATGCATCCGCCGACCGCACGATCCGCCGCCGGAACACCAGCCGATCGACCGACCAAACGTCGTACTTCGTTACCGACTGGTTGTCGAAGCGTGGCGAATTGCTACGATCGTCACGGATTCGTCATCCAGTGACGGGCGGCCGACGGCCTCCTGCCACGGAGACGGACCGTCGGAGGGGCAGGCGGAGACGCCCCGCCGGTGCGGCGACGAACGATGTCGCACCCCGACAGAGACGACACGGATGGCCTGGGCTCGCCCGGCGGTCCGGCGGCGGAAGGGAAACCCAGCTGATGGCCGATGCAACGACGACGCCGGCAACCGTCGACCCGCAGCCCCACGGGGCGCGCGGCACCCACGGCAGGTTGCGCGGTCGTCGCCCGCTTGCGCTGTCCAGCGTGGTCGCCACCGGTGTCCTCACCGGCTCGGTCGTGGGCATGCCCACCGCCGACGCCCACCAAACCAACCCGGTCGAGCTGCCGCACCGTGCCCTGCCGTGGGACGCCCACCGTGCGGTCGGCGGCGAGCTCGCCGGCATGGCCAGCTCGGCCCCCCAGCTGCTTGATCTGGTCGGCGGCGGGGACGAGGTGGACGGTTCGGTGTTGCGCACCGTGGAGCTGATCGAGCGGGTGGCGTGGACCCGACAGGTGGCCACCGGCGGGTCCCTGGCCTCGCTCGACGCCACGTTGGTGCGCGGCCGCCACCGCAGCGCCAGCAACTCGGTCCTGGCCACCCGCCTGGCCCGCACCGTGGCCCCGGGCCGCTCGAGCGCCGAGTGGCGAGGTCAGGAGCAGCGCGACCACGACGTCGCCCTGGCCGATCTCGCCGCCGCCGAGGCCGCCCGGGCCGAGGCCGAGCGCATCGCCGCCGAGCAGGCCGCCGCGGCCGAGGCCGCCCGGGTCGAAGCCGAGCGCATCGCCGCCGAGCAGGCCGAGGCCGCCCGTGTGGCGGCCGAGCAGGCCGAGGCCGCCCGGGTCGAGGCCGAGCGCATCGAGTCGGAGCGCATCGCCGCCGAGCAGGCCGCCCAGGAGGTGGAGGCCCAGCGCTGGCAGCCCGAGCCGCAGGCCCAGCCGGGCGGTGCCGCTGCGCCCGCCCCGGCCGCCCCGGCCCAGCCGGCGCCCGCCCCGGCACCGGTGGCCCCGGCCGCCGCCCCGGCGGCCACCAACGACACCGAGGCGATGGAGAACCAGGCGTTCGCCCTGATCAACGCCGAGCGGGCGGCCCTCGGCCTGCCGGCGCTGTCCTTCGACGCCTCCCTGCGTGACTCCGCCCGGGCCCAGGCCGGTCGCATCGCCGCCGCCGGCAGCCTGTTCCACCAGAACCTGCAGCCGCTGCTCGGTCAGGGCTGGCGGACGGCGGGCGAGAACGTGGGCGGCGGGCCGAGCGTGGCCGCGCTGCACCCGGCGTTCATGAACAGCCCCGGGCACTACGCCAACATCGTGAACCCGGCGTTCACCAGCATGGGCGTGGGCGTCGTGGTGTCGAACGGCACCGTGTGGATCGCCTACGTGTTCGCCGGCTGAGCCGGCAGCTCCGCCCGAGCCTCAGCCGTTGAGCTCCCACACCACCCCATCGGGGGTGTCGCGCACGGAGATCCCGGCGGCGCCCAGTTCGTCGCGCAACAGGTCCGACAGGTCATAGCGCTTCTCCGACCGCACCACCTTGCGCAGGGCCAGGGCCGCCTCGACCACCGGGCCGAGCGTCTCGCGGGGGTCGGCCAGGCCGGCCACCGCCGTCTCGCCCAGCCGCACGATCATCGCCCGCAGCGCGGCGCGCGCCCGGTCCATCTCGTCGGACTGCAGCATGTCGCGCGACCACTCGACCATCGCCTGCTCCAGGGCCAGCGCGGCGGCGGCCGCCGCCGGTGCGTCGCCGCCGGCCAGGGCCGCCTCGAAGTCGCGCTCACGCGCGCCGTCTCCTCGCCCAGCGACGCGGCCGGACCGTCGTCCGCGCCGTTCCCGGCGGCAGCGGTGCCGCGGCCGCCGTCCGCCGCCGCGGCCGCTGCAGCCGATGCAGCCGATGCGTCACGTTGCCCGCCGCCGGTCCCGAGCGGCACCGTGGTGGCGGCGCCATCGGAGGCGGTGCCGGCGGAACGCAGGAACGCCAGCGTCACCGTCTCCCCGGCGGGCACCACCACCGAGCTCCCGGCCCGGCGCAGCGTCATCCCGCCCCGGCCCCACACCTCCACCGTCTCCGCCTCGAGATCGACCAGCACGCCGGTGTGCTCGTCGACGCCCACCACGAAGACCCCGTCGGGCAGCTCGCGCTCGAGCATGGCCAGGCGGCGCTCGCCGAGGTAGCAGAACCGGGTGTCGTGGTGGCCGCCCTCAGCGTTGTCGTAGTGGGGGATGACCACCACCGGCAGGTCGATGGCCGACAGCACGTCGAGCCCCTCGAGCCAGTAGGGATCGGCTCCCGACTTGTAGATCTCGTAGACCGGCACCGTGCGCACCCCGAGCGTCAGCGCGGCGGCCGAGGAGAACGTGACGGCGCCGGCCCGGGCCAGGCGGTCGCGCAGGATGGTGGCCACCGGCGTGGGCGCCCACTGGCGCAGCGCGTAGGTGGGGCTGCCCGGCCCGGCGAAGAGCAGCTCGGCGCGCCGCAGCTCCGCCAGCGCCGACTCCAGCGAGAGCGTCTCCATACCGATCGGTCTGGGCAGGCCGGCCACCGCGATGTCGTGGCCCACGCTCTGGCGGAAGTACTCAACGGTACGTTGGCACAGCTCCTCGGCGTTCTCCTGGAACCCGAACGGGGTGTCGAGGAACACCGCCCGATGGTCGCCCCCGCCGAGATGTTCGATCACCTTGCGGTGCAGCTTCACCATCGTCGGCGCGGTCTCGCCCGACCCCATGATCGTGAGCACCCGGGCCGTGCTCATGGCCGGGCCCCGCCCGTCTCGTCGGCCAACTCCAGCAGCAACGCCGCCACCTCCTGTGGGTACTGGGCGTGGACATCGTGATCGGCGGGTGAGAACCAGCGCACCCGGCCGTCGGGCAGCAGCTCGATGGCGGCTTCGACCGCCGCCGCCTTGTCGGCGGTCCAGGCGACCTCCCCGCTGTCGGCGGGCAGGAACAGCACCGGCACGGTGATGCGCTCGAAGCGCTCCGCCGGCGTGTGCTCGAACAGCCCTTCGAGGACCCGTCGATGGCGCTCGCGGCTCAGCCAGGGCCGCACGGTGCCGTCGTTGAGCACCTCGAAGCAGGCGAGCGCGCCCTCGATGCCGCTGTCGGGCCATTGGGGCTTGCCGCTGCGCATGCGCCGCTCCAGCGCCTCGCGGGTCAACTCGGCGGGGAACGACGGCGGGGCGAGCACCTGCCAGCAGTCCTCGAAGGAGGCGAAGCGGTCGGCCAGGCGGATCGTGCCCCCGTCCACGCACACCACGGCGGCGGGCAGGCCGGGGTGGCGGGCGGCCAGCTCGACCACCACGTTCGCACCCCACGATTGGCCGACGACCACCGGCTGGGACAACCCGAGCCGCTCGACGAGGGCGGCGACGTCGTCGGCGACCGTGGCCATGTCATAGCCGTCGTCGGGTTTGTCGGACCGGCCGTGCCCCCGCAGGTCCACCGCCACCGCGTAGCGCCCGGCGGCGGCGAGCGCGGCGCCCACGCCGTCCCACAGGCGGGCGTTGGAGGCCAGGCCGTGCACCAGCAGGAACGCCGGCTGCGGCGCGCCGGCCCGGTCGCCCCAGTGCAGCACGTGCAGGCGCGGCCCCGTCCCGATGTCGACCCAGTCCGGGCGGGCGTCGTTCATGGCGGCCAACGTAGCCACCGCGCCGGCCCCGTGGCGCCCGTCGCGCCGCCAGACCCCTAACCTGCGGGGCCGTGACGCAACCGCTGGCAGGGATCACCGTCTTGGAGCTGGCCACCGGCATCGCCGGTCCGTACGCCGCCAAGCTGTTCGCCGACCTCGGCGCCGACGTGGTCAAGGTGGAACCCCCCGGCGGGGACCCGTCCCGCCACGCCGGCCCGTTCCCCGACGACGTGGCCCACCCCGAGCAGTCGGCGCTGTTCCTCCACCTGAACACCAACAAGCGCAGCATCGTGGCCGATGTGACCTCGCCGGAAGGGCGGGCCCGGGTGCTGGCGCTGGCCGCCGGCGCCGACGTGGTCATCGAGTCGAGCGAGCCGGGGGGACCCGACGATCTGGTCGATGCCCTGCGGGCGGTCCGCGGAGACCTGGTGGTCACCAGCGTCACGCCCTTCGGCCGTACCGGGCCGTATGTCGGCCGTCCGGCCGAGGAGCTCACCCTCTACGCCATGGGCGGCGCCATGCAGAGCTGCGGGCTGGAGGATCGCGAGCCGGTCAAGCTCGGCGGCGACGTGGGCCGCTACCAATGCGGCGCGGTGGCGGCGCTGGCCAGCCTGGCGGCGCTCACGGTGGCCGAGCGCAGCGGCGAGGGCGTCCACGTGGACGTGGCCAACCTCGAGACCCAGGCCGGTTCCATCGACCGGCGCATGACGTACCTGCTCTACCAGGCCTACACCGGCCTCGACGCGCCCCGGGAGGCGGGCCTGCGGCCCGGCCCGCTGCCGTCGGGCGTGTTCCCCACCGAGGACGGCTACGCCTTCATCGCCAACATGCCGGCGTGGCTGCCCCGCATGCTCGCCACCGTGCAGGACCCCGACCTCGCCGCCCGCTACACGGCACCGGGTTGGGTGGTCGATCCCGACCTTCCCGACCAGGCGATGGCGGCCATGTTCGGCTGGGCGATGGCCCGTGGCCGCCAGGCGGCGATGGAGCAGGCCCAGGCCAACGGCTGGGCGGTCACGGCCCTCAACGCCCCGGTCGATGTGCTGACCGATCCCCACTTCGATGGCCATCGCCGGTTCTTCGTGGACGTGGCGCACCCGGTGGCCGGCTCCGTCCGCCAGCCGGGGCCGCCCGTGCGCATGGACGACGGCTGGCAGCTGCACCGCCCGGCGCCGACGCTCGGCCAGCACGACGCCGAGGTGGCCCTGCCCGCCCGTCCCGCCCGGGCGCTCGAACCGTCGGCGGGGGCCCGCCTGCCGCTCGAGGGGGTGCGGGTGCTCGACCTCACCGTGGTGTGGGCCGGCCCCTACGCCACCATGTTCCTGGCCGACCTCGGCGCCGACGTGATCCGCATCGACAACCCGTGGATCTTCCCCACCGCCACCCGGGGGCTGCTGCCGAGGCCGCCGAAGGAGCTGGCCGCCGACCTGGGTCCGCTGTTCGGCTCGTTCCCCGACCGCGACCCCGGGCCGCGCCCGTGGAACCGGCTGGCGCTGTTCACCGCCCATGCCCGCGGCAAGCGCAACATCACCCTCGATCTGCGCAAGGACCTCGGGCGCGAGACGTTCCTGCGGCTGTGCGAGCACGCCGACGTGGTGGTCGAGAACAACGCCGCCACCCTGCTGGACAAGCTGGGCCTGGGCTGGGACGAGCTGCACGCCCGCAACCCCCGCCTGATCGTGGTGCGCATGCCGTCCACCGGCCTGGACGGGCCGTACCGCGACTACCTCGGCTTCGGCATCAACTTCGAGACGCTGACCGGGCTGACCGCGGTGCGCGGCTACGCCGATCTCGATCCGACCTCGATCGGCTCGGTGTACCACATGGATGCGGCGTCGGGCCCGGCCGCCGCGCTGGCCACACTGGCCGCCCTGCGGCGCCGGGAGCGCAGCGGTGCGGGGGAGCTGGTGGAGCTCGCCCAGTCGGAGAACATGATGCAGCACATCGGCGAGCTGTTCGTCGACGCCGCCCGCACCGGACGTCGCCACGGCCCGCTGGGCAACCGCCACCGGGTCCACGCCCCGCAGGGGGTCTATCCCGCCGCCGGCGAGGACCGGTGGGTGGCGTTGTCGGTCACCGACGACGCCGGCTGGCGGGCGTTGTGCGGGCTGTTGGGCCAACCGGCGTGGGCCGGGTGGGACCGCGACCGGCGCCGCACACAGCACGACGAGATCGACGCCGCCCTGTCGGCCTGGTCCGCCGGCCGCACCCCCGAGGACGCGGCCGAGGCCCTGTTGGCGGTGGGCGTGGCCGCCGGGCCCGTGCACCGCGAGCGCGACTGCTACGCCGATCCGCAGCTGCAGGCCCGGGGGTTCTTCCGTGACAACGGCAACGACGAGCTGGGCACCCATCGCTACCCCGGTCACTGCTGGCAGTGGACGGGACCGGCGCTGCGCTGGGGCCCGCCCGCCGTGCTCGGCGCCGACAACCGGGCCGTGTACCAGGGCGTGGCCGGCCTCAGCGACGAGGAGTACGCCGCGCTCGGGGCCGACGGGCACCTGTCGGAGGACTACCTCGGGCCCGACGGCACACCGTTGTGAGCCGATCGGCCCGCCGGTCCGCGCCCGACTCGGCGCACCGCTCGAATAGGTTGGCGACCATGTCGACCCTGTCACGACGCCGGTTCCTCGCGCTCACCGCCAGCGGGCTGCTCGTCGCCTGCGGTGCCGACGGGGGCTCGGACGCCGTCGGGTCGGGGGGCTCGGGCGGTTCGAGCGGTGACGACGGCCGGGCGGCCGAGGCGCTGATCGCCTACTTCCCGCAGGGCATCTACCTGGCCGGCCGGGCCGAGCGCCTGCCGTTCGGCCTGGCCGACAAGGACGCCGTGCCGCTCCTCGACGGACCGGCGGTGCTCGAGGCCACCATCCGCACCCAGGACGGCGCCACCACGCTGCAGACGGTGACCGCCGAACGGCACGCCACCGGGCTGCCCCGGGCCTACTACCCGTTCGAGATCGCGCTGGCCGAGCCCGGCATCTACGGGTTGCACGTGAACGTCGGCGGCCGCGAGCTGGACTCGCTGTTCCAGCTCGGTGCGCCCGGTTCGCTGCCCTTCCCCGGGCCGGGCGACGCGATGCCGCCGTTCGACTCGCCCACCACGGCCGATGCCCGCGGGGTCGACCCGCTGTGCACCCGGCCCGAGCCCTGCCCCTTCCACGCCATGACGCTGACCGAGGCGCTGGCCACCGGCCGGCCGGTGGCCTACCTGGTGGGCACCCCGGCGCACTGCCAGACCGGCATCTGCGGCCCGGTGCTCGATCTGCTGGTGGACCAGGCGGGTGACTTCGGGGCGGTGCAGTTCGTCCACGCCGAGGTCTACGCCGACGACGCCGCCACCGTGGTCGCCCCGGCGGTCGACGCCCTCGGGCTCGACTACGAGCCGTTGCTGTTCCTGGTCGGCGCCGACGGTGTGGTCCGCCACCGGCTCGACGTCATCTACGACGACGTCGAGCTGCGCCAGAAGCTGCAAGAGCTCAGCGCCTGATCGGCCGGTCGTGCGCATCGAGCGTCCCCGGCCCGCGGCGCTGGCCGCGCTGCTGCTGACCGCCTGGCTGCTGATCGGCCTGGCCTCGCCGGCGGCGGCCCACGGCGGTGCCACCGGCACCAGCTCCAACTTCCGCACCGTGTTCCTCGATCCCGGCGCCGACTGCCTCGACTGGGAGGTGCTGGGCGCGGAGGGCTACGTCCAGGTCCACAGCACGTGCGCAGCGGTGGTCACCGTGCTCGGCTACCAGGACGAGCCCTACCTCGAGATCACCCAGGACGGCGTGCGGGAGAACCGCCGCTCGCCGGCCGCCTACCTCAACCGGGATGCGAGGGCGAACGTGACCGTGCCCGACACGGCCGACGCCACCGCCCCGCCCGAGTGGGTGCCGCGCCGGGGTCTGCCCAGCTACCGGTGGCACGACCACCGCACCCACTGGATGGTCGACACCCCGCCGGAGACCGGTACGGGCACGACCAAGGTGGCCGACTGGGCCATCCCGCTGCTGTTCGACGACGACGGCAGCGGCGCCTTCGTGTACGAGGTGGAGGCCCGCGGCGAGCTGTACTACTCGCCGCCGTTGCCGTGGTGGATCGCCATCTCCATCGCCTCGCTGCCCTGCGTCGCGGTGCTCGCCTACGCGCTGCTGCGGCTCGACCCCACGGGGTTGGACCGCCGCCGGCCCACCGGCACCGCGCTGGCCCGACCGGTGGTCGCGCTGCTGGGGGCGATCCTGTTCCTGACGCTGATCGGGGTGGTCGACGACGCCTTGCAGGAGGGGCAGACCGGCTCCCAGCGCACGGTGGCCCTGGTGGTGGCGGCGCTCGTGCTGGTGGGCGGCTCCGGTGCGCTGTGGCGGGCCCGCCGCGGCGACGACACCGGCTTCCTGGCGCTGGTCGGCGCGGGCTTCGCCGTGAGTTGGGTGTACGGCTGGGAGCACCGCCCGTTCCTGAGCGCCTCGCAGATCGACTCGCTGCTGCCCGACCTGTTGGTGCGGGTGACGGCCGGCCTGCAGCTGCTGGCCGTCGTCCCCACCCTGGTGGTGGCGGCCGTGTGGCGCTGGCGTTCCCGACCGGCGGCCGGTGCGTCCGGAGCCGGTCCCGAGGCGGGCGTGGTCGACGGCGGCGCGATCAGCCATGGGTGAGCCGCGGGGCCGCGCCGTGCGCTGGGCGGTGGCGCTGGTGCTGGCGGCGGTGCTCCTGGTGCTCGGGGCGACACCCGCCGGCGCGCACGCCGAGCTGGCCGGCACCGAACCGTCGGCGGGCGAGGTGCTCGAAGAAGCCCCGGCCGAGATCGTGCTGCGCTTCACCGAGGACGTCGATCCGCTGCCCGGTGGCATCCGCCTGGTGCGCAGCGACGGCAGCGACGTGGGTGCCGAGGTGGGCACCGTCGACGGCGACGGGTCGACCATCCGGCTGGTGCCGGGCGAGGCGCTGGCGCCGGATGCGTACGTCGTCGCCTGGCGGGTGACCTCGGCCGACTCGCACCCGGTGCGGGGGGCGTTCACGTTCCAGGTGGGCGACGCCGGCCGGGACACCGCCGCGCTGGTGAACCGGCTGCTCTCGCAGGAGTCCGGCACGGCCGGCGCCGGGGCGGTGCTGACCGTGGGCCGCTGGGGGTCCTACGCCGGGCTGCTGCTGGTGGCCGGCTGGTGCGGGCTGGCCGCCCTCGGTCGGGCGGCGCTGCTGCGGCGGCGTTGGCTGCTGGGGGCGGCGGTGCTCGGCGCGATGGGCACCGCCGTGATGCTGGCCGGTCAGGCGGTGGCGCTGCGCTCGTCGTGGTCGGCGGCGGTGTCGGTCGGGGCCTGGTCCGACGTGGTCGCCACCCGTGCCGGCGGCTGGTGGGGCCTTCGCCTGGCCCTGGCCGTGGGCCTGGTCGCGGCCCTGGCCGTCGAGGTGGGTTGGCAGCTGGTGCGCCGCCGCGCGGTGGCCGGGGTGGCCGCCGTGGCCGTGTGCGTGGTGACGAGCCTCGGTGGCCACGCCCAGTCGGGACGGTGGGTGGCGGTGGGCTTCGCCGCCACGGTGCTGCACCTGGCGGCCGCCGCGCTGTGGTGTGCCGGGCTGGTGACCGCGGTGTCGCTGGCGCGCCGGCCCGACGCGCTCGGGCCGTTCCTGCGTTGGTTCAGCGGCGTGGCGTTGGCGTCGGTGGCGGCGTTGGTGCTGTCCGGGGCGCTCAACAGCGCACGGCAGGTGGGGCCTGGTCGCTGGTCTTCGACACCGACTACGGCCGCCTGCTGGCCGTCAAGGTGGTCGTGGTGGCGGCGGTGGTGGCGCTGGCGCTGCTGAGCCGGCGGGCCACGCAGGCCGGCTCGTCGGCCCGGGCCGTCGGGCCGGTGCGGGCGGAGGTGGCCGGGCTCGTGGTGGTGCTGCTGGTCACCGCCGTGCTGGTGAACCAGCGCCCGGCCATCGCCGAGCGCACGGCCACCGAGACGGCCATCGCCGTGGTGGGTGAGCGCACCGTGCAGGTGGTGCTCGAACCGGCCCTGACCCGCAACACCGCCCTGCACGTGTACCTGACCAGCCCGCGCGGCTCGCTCGATCGGGCCGACGAGATCACCGTGCGGGCCTCGCTCGAGGACCAGGACATCGGCCCGCTCGAGCTGCAGGTGTTCCCCGCCGGGCCCAACCACGTGACCAACCCGTCGCTCGATCTGCCGCTGCCGGGGCGATGGACGTTCGAGGTCGATGCCCGCTTCGGCGACTTCGAGCTGGTCACGTTCCGCACGCAGCTCCAGGTGCGCCGGTAGTGTGCGCGCCATGAGCGTTCCCGTGGCGTTGGACGAGCTGGCCGAGACCGTGGCGCGCTTCGGTGCCAACGGGTTCCTGATGTCGGCCGGCGGGGACGGGCGGCCCCGCATCAACCACGTGGCGACGCGGTGCGAGGGCAACGTGGTGCACACGTCGATCGGCCGGGGCACCGCTGCGGCCCTGGCCGAGCGCCCGCTGGTGTCCTGCCTGTGGCCGGCGCCCGACGGGGAGCTGAGCCTCATCGCCGACGGCGAGGCCGCGGTCGTGGCCGGTGGCGAGCCGGGCCCCGATGGCCGGGTGCCCGCCACCATCACCATCACCTGGGCGGTGCTGCACCGCCCGCCCGAGCTCCCACCCTGCTGATCGAGCGGGCCGGCCCTCGACCGAGCCGGCCGCAGACGCACGGCCGGCTCGCCGTCGAGGTATTCGCGGTCAGCTCAGCTGACCGCAGCGTTTGTGGCTGGGGGCTGCGCCCCCAGACCCCATCGGTGCCCGGCTCGCTGCGCTCGCGCGGTCACCCTGCGGTCAGCTCGCGTTGGGCCTGTTCGCGTTCAGCTCAGCTGACCGCAGTCGGCGATCGTGACCTTGGCCATGGGCTGGCCGCTGCGGTTGCCCTTGGACTCGATCGTGGTCACCACGTCCATGCCGTCGGTCACCTTGCCGAACACCACGTGCTTGCCGTCGAGCCACGACGTCACGACGGTGGTGATGAAGAACTGCGAGCCGTTGGTGTTGGGCCCGGCGTTGGCCATCGAGAGCAGGCCCGGATCGGTGTGGCGCAGGTTGAAGTTCTCGTCGGGGAACTTGTCGCCGTAGATCGACTTGCCGCCGGTGCCGTTGTGGCGGGTGAAGTCCCCGCCCTGGCACATGAACTCGGGGATGATCCGGTGGAAGCCCGAGCCCTTGTAGCCGAAGCCCTTCTCGCCGGTGCACAGGGCCCGGAAGTTCTCCGCCGTCTTGGGCACCACGTCGGCGAACAGCTCGAAGGTGATGCGGCCGGCGGGCTGGTCGTCGATGGTGATGTCGAAGAAGACCGTGGGGTTGGTGGTTGCGTCGCTCATGCGCCGTCCACGGTAGTGCGGGCCGGTTACCCGCGAGGTCATGGCGTTCGCGCGCCGGTCGGGTCAGACTGCGGCCATGACCGACGCCGACGCCACCGCCCTGCTCCACCAGACCATGCCGCTGTGTGCCACGCTCGGCATGCGAGCCGAGACGTTCACCCCCGAGCTGGTCGTGCTGGCCATGGAGTGGGCGGAGGGCCTGTGCACCTCGAACAGCATGCTGCACGGCGGCGCGGTGATGGCCCTGGCCGACTCCGCCGGCGGCGCCTCCGCGTTCCTCAACCTGCCCGCCGGCGCCGCCGGCACGTCCACGATCGAGTCCAAGACGAACTTCCTCGGCGCCGTACGCGCCGGTACGGTGCGGGCGACGGCGCGGCCGCTGCACATCGGCGGCACCACGATCGTGGTCGAGACCGAGGTGCGCTCCGCCGAGGACAAGCTGGTGGCCAAGGTGACCCAGACCCAGATCGTGCTGCGAGCCAAGTGATCCGTTAGCTTGCTGCCGGCGCCGCGGCACGGCAGGTCCGGCCGTTACGGCGTCGTGTTCTCGTCGGGGGACCAGGAGACGATGCTGCGGCGGCGACCGGCCCCGTGGCGGGGAGGACGGTGGCCATGGGCACCGTGCAGTTCGGCATGTTCGACCAGTTGGAGCACCCCGGCGGCGGCGTGCCGTTGCACCAGCTCTACCGGGACCGCCTCGGTCTGCTGCAGCGGGCGGAGCAGGCGGGCTTCTGGGGCTACCACAAGTCCGAGCACCACATGATCCCGCTCGACGCCGCGCCATCGATCAACCTGTTCCTGGCGGCGGCGGCCCAGGTGACCTCGACGATCCGCATCTGCTCGCTCGTGCACCTGCTGCCCTTCTACCACCCGTTGCGGTTGGCCGAGGAGATCTGCATGCTCGACCACCTCTCGGAGGGGCGCTTCGAGTTCGGCTTCGGCAAGGGCATCAGTGCGCCGGAGCACCGGCTGTGGGGTATGGACGACGCCGAGGCGGATGCTCGCACCGACGAGGCGCTGCGGCTGATCCTGCAGGCGTTGCAGACCGACGGCTGGCTCACGTTCGAGGGTGAGTTCTGGCAGTACCGCGATGTACCGATCGAGCAGCGGCCCTACCAGGCGCCGTACCCGCCGCTGTGGCGGCCGGGCACGCTCGACACCGCGGCCCGGCTCGGGGTGAGCACGATGGCGGGTGGGCCGACCGCCATGGTGGCGGCCGCCGTGCAGCGCTACCGCGAGCTGCGCCAGCCGGGGGTCGGCGGTGGGCACGAGCCGAAGATCGGTGCGGTGCGCAAGTACTTCGTGGCCGCCACCGATGGCGAGGCCGAGGATCGGGCGCGCGCCGCGTGGGTGGCGTTCACCGAGCACCTGTCCCGGTTGTTCCGCCGCTTCGAGATGACGCCGCCCAACGACCCGACGCTCGGCGGCGACTTCGATCGGGCGATGGCGGTGCAGGCCATCGTGTGCGGCTCGCCGGCCAAGGTGCGCGAGGCGGTGGAGGAGCTCGCCGCCAACGGTGGGACGAACTACCTCGTCGGGCAGTTCGCCTGGGGCGATCTGGGCATCGACGAGGTGACCCGGTCCTTCGACCTGTTCGTCGAGCACTGCATGATCTGACCCCGGCCGCCGACCAGCGCAGCGGGCGACCCGCCGGCACCGAGCGACCCGCGGCACGGAGCGACCTGCGGCACGGAGCGACCTGCGGCACGGAGCGACCTGCGGCACGGAGCGACCCGCGGCACGGAGCGACCCGCGGCACGGAGCGTCCGGTCGTTGCGGCCACCCCTTCGCGGGCGATTCGAAATCGATTCGGCGATGTCGACTTGGCCTGCTGCGTTGCCCGCTGTCGGTGGCCGCCCAGCACGCTCCAGCCTCGGCAGGCCACCTTGGGCCCCCGATCTCTGTGTCTCACGACCAATTCCGAATCGACGTCGAATCGAGCGCGACGGTTTTCCGGGGAAGGGAGGATGAGGGGGAGGGAGACAGCTGTCCGGGACCGGTGCGCTCCCCAGCGGCGGCACCCAGCCCGACCCCACGACCGGACCCGGTGATCCCGGCGAGCACCACCTTCGCTGTCACACCCCTTCCGGCATGCTGTGCCCGGGTTCGGCGCTCCCACAACCAGAGCGGCCCACCATCCCGCCCTGAGCCAGGACCGCACCATGTCCGACCGTCGTGTCGACCCGATCCGCATCCGACCCCGTGCCTTCGGCGCCGTCCGCCGAGCCCTCGAAGACGAACGAGCCAAGCTCCTCGACGAGATCGCCGCGCTCGACGAGCAGGTCCAAGCGCTGCGCCGAGCGCGGCACGAAGCAGTGCACCGCTGCCGCGAGATCGCCGCCACGCTGGCGCCCACCTACCACTGGGGCGGGCGCCGGCCGGGGCCCGACGGGTTGGAGCAGCTGCCGCCGGCCGCCCCGAACGCAGAGCCGCTGCACGGCGCCCGGTTGCGCAGCACCTGCCGGGAACTCCTCCGCGAACGCGGCCCGCTCGAGCTGCGGCAGCTGCATGAGCTGCTGCACCTGCGCGGCTACCTCGTCCACAGCGATGCACCGGTGCGAGCCCTGGCCGACGCGCTGGCCTACGAGGTCGCCCGTGGCCGGGTCCGGCGGGTGTGCCGCGGCACCTATGCGCTCACGCCGGGCTGAGCTCGTCCTTCTTGCGCGCCGTCCACGCATCCACCGCTTCCCGGGCGACGGCTGCGTACCGGTCGAGATCGCCGGGGGCGTGGGTGCGGGCCGCCAGCTCCAGCCGGTGCCCGTTGGGATCGAAGAAGTAGATCGACGAGATGAACCCGTGGTCGACCGGCCCCAGCACGTCGATGCCGTGGGCCTCCAGTGCGGCCTGCTTCTCGGCCAGCACCTCGAGCGAGTCCACCTCCAGCGCCAGGTGCTGGGCCCAATCGCGCTCGCGCTGCTGCTGCACCTCCGTCTCGTTGGCCACGTCGAAGAACGCCACCCAGCTGCCGTCGCCCAGCTCGAAGAAGATGTGGGCGTGTGGCGCCAGCTCCTGGGTGGACGGCACGCGGTCCTGCACGATGGTGTGCACCAGCTTGAGGCCGAGCACATCGGCGTAGAACTCGGTGGTCTCCTTGGCGTCACGGCAGCGGTAGGCCACGTGGTTCAGGCGTTGCACGGTCATCGGTGCCCCCTCGGTACGGCGGTGGCCGCAAATTCTTTCGCGTATCGGGCGAACCGCGTCGCCCTCACTAGCGTCGAACGGAAGGGGAGCCACTTTGCGCTCCACCCGACGACAGGAGCACGGATGCTCGTCTACCTCATCAGCGTCGCCATCAGCGGTCTCATCGTCGGTGCCCTGGCCCGGGCGGTCATCCCCGGCCGCCAGGAGATCGGCATCTTCCCCACGATCGGGCTCGGCCTGGTCGGCTCCATCCTGGGCGGTATCGTCGGCGGCCTGCTGTTCGGCGGCGCCGCCCGCTACTTCGGGCTCATCCTGGCCGTCGCAGCCGCGGCCGGCGTGTTGTGGCTGGCCATCAAGCAGGGCTGGGTGCGAAGCACGTGAGCGCCGTTGATCGCATCGCGCCGAACAGGTCCTAGCCTGCACTGACGATGAGCACCGCTCCGCCCGCCCCGCCGGCGGGCCCCGCCACCGTCCCGGTCACGTCGGCGCCCCCGGCCGCGCCGGGCGCCCCCACGCTGCAGCTGCCGGCGGTGGCGGCGCGCCGTCGCGGCTGGTCGCAACGGTCGACCCCCACGCTGCTGCGGGCCGTCCAGGTGCTGCTCGCCGCGGTGGCCATCCTGTTCGGGGTCGTCATCGCCGTCGATGCCGGCGGCCGCATCGCCCGCATCGACGACGCCCGCCGCGCCGCCGCCGTGGTCGAGGCCTCCCAGCAGCTGCGCGCCGCCCTCGGCCGCGCCGATGCCGCCTCCGCCGGCGCCTTCCTCAACGGCGGTGTGGACCAGCCCGAGCAGCGGCAGCGCTACCGCGCCGCCATCGACGAGGCCGCCGCTGCGCTCCAGACCGCCGGCGGGGCGGCGGAGGACCCCGGCGCGGTGGAGGCGATCACCCAGCTCAACCGGCTGCTGCCCCGCTACAGCGGGCTGATCGAGACGGCGCGGGCGGCCAACCGCCAGCAGCTGCCGCTCGGCGCCGCCTACCTGCGCAGCGCCTCGGAACTGGTGCGCACCGACATCGACGCCCAGCTCGACGTGCTCGACGAACGGGGCGACACCGACTTCCGGGACCAGGTCGGCACCATCACCGGTGGCCTCGGGCTGCCGACGGTGGCCATGGCGGTGGTAGCGCTGGCCGTGTTCGCCCTGGCCGGCCGCTGGCTCGCCCGGCGCACCCGCCGGCTGCTCAACCCCGGCGTGGTGCTGGCCGTGGCCATCCTGGTGGTGGGCCTGGGCTGGGTGGGCAGCGCCACCGGCAGCTCGGCCCAGGCGAGCGTCGCCGCCGTCCGCGGTGGCTACGACGAGCTGTCGGCCCTCTCGGCCATCGGCGCCGACGCCTACGACCACCAGGTCAGCAGCACGTTCGCCCTGATCGACCGCGGCGCGCGGGACGGCTTCTACGCCCGCGCCGCCACCGCCGCCCAGAACGTGGACGCGCGGCTCGTGGCCGCGGACGACCGCAGCGGCCTCCAGAACGCCTGGGGGGCGTACCTCGCCGCCAGCCAGGCCGCCGTGGAGCTCGACTCGGCCGGCCAGTTCGTGCAGGCCCGGGCCCTGTTGACCGCCGGGAGCGACGAGCCCGACTCGATCGCCGCCCGCTTCGGTGCGTTCGACGAGACGCTCGCCGCCCGGGTGACGAGCGCCGGCAGCGGCCTGTCCTCCGACCTGCTGGACGCCCGCCAACCGATCGCCCGGCTGCGCATCGTCGGCCTGGTGATCGGGGTGGTGGCCGCCGCGGTGGCGGCGTGGGGTGTCCAGCGCCGGATCAACGACTACCGATGAGGGTGGAGCAGATGCCCGCACCACGAGCCACCCGCCCGGCCACCAGCGGAGCAACCCGCCGAGCCGCCCGCCGGACCGCCATCGCCCTCGCCGGGCTCGCCGGCCTGCTGGCCACGGCCTGCGGCGCCAGCTACACGGCGCCGGCCGAGGTGGCGTTGCCGCCCGAGGTCACCGTCGCCCCGCCGCCCACCGTGCAGACCCGGGAGTGCGACAACAACGATCCGGCGTTACTGGCCATCTCCAGCTACGACCCCGATCTGGTGGTCACGCCGCCCGGCCAGTTCGCTCCCGGTTCGTACATGGCCCAGATCCAGCAGTCGGGCAAGCTGCGCGTCGGTACCTCGATCGACACCCAGCTGTTCGCCGCGGTCAACCCGGCCACCAACGAGATCGAGGGCTTCGACGTCGACATCGCCAAGCTGGTGGCGCTGGCCATCTTCGGCGGCAGCTGGAAGGACATCGGCCAGCGGCTCGACCTGCAGGGCATCACCTACGCCCAGCGCATCCCCAAGGTGGCCTCCGGCGAGGTGGACCTGATCGCCCACACGATGACCATCAACTGCACCCGCTGGCAGCAGGTGGCGTTCTCCGGGGTCTACCTCTACGCCGGCCAGCGCCTGCTGGTGGAGCAGGGTTCCCCGGTGACCGACGTGCGCGACCTCGCCGGCCAGACCGTGTGCGTGTCCGCCGGCGGCACCTCGGCCGACGAGATGCGCGAGCTCGAGGTCAGCCCGCCCATCGAGGTGATCGAGGTGGGCAACCAGACCGACTGCGTGGTGGCCTTCCAGCAGGGCCAGGCCGACGCCATCCGCTCCGATGACACCGTCCTCGCCGGGTTCGCCGCCCAGGACCCCTTCGCCCAGATCGTCGGCGATCTGCTCACCGAGAGCCCTACGGGATGGCCATCAGCCTCGACCATCCCGAGTTCGTCAGCTTCGTCAACGCCGTGCTGGAAGACGCCAAGCTCAGCGCCAACCCCTACCCGGCCGCGGACGACGGCGCCGCACCGCCCCCGTCGTGGGGGGCCATCTACGACCGCTGGCTGCGGCCGCACCTCGGTGAGCCGGTGGCCTCGCTGACCACCGATCCGGCCACCGGCGCGGTCACCGACACCCGCGGGCCGTACGCGCTGGCCGTGTACGGCCGGAAGCCGTAAGGCCGCGGGAAGCCGGCAGGGGCGAAGCGATGGTGGCCGCCGATCTGATCGAGTGGGCGCGACGGGTCCGCGCCGACTTCGACCGGCTGAGCGCGGACCTGGTGGACCTCGACGCCGATCCGACCGTCAAGCTGGTGCAGGCCGGGGGCATGACCGGCTCGTCGGCGGCGCCGGGCACCGCCGCCGCCGAGGCGCTGGAACGACGGTGGTCGCTGCTGCCGGAGGTGCGCGGCCGGCTCGACGACGTCGACGCGGAGCTGGCCCGGGGGCGCAAGGCCGATGAGCAGCGCGTCCGCCACCTGCTCAACGCCGCCGTCATCCCGCTCGACCACGTGACCGTACCGGCCGGTCTGGGCAGCGGGTTCGGTCGGGCCAGCACGGCGAGCGCCCTCACCATCGCCGACGCCATGAACCTGCTCGTGGCCGACTACCGCACCGCCGCCGATGTGGTGGCCCGGGTGGGGGCGGCCTGGCGCGACGGCGTGCCCCAGATCGACATCGCCCGCCTGCAGGTCGACGCACTGGTGGCCGAGGTGGGCCCGGTCCCCGCGGCCGAGCAGCTGGCGCCGTCCACCGACCCGCTGCGCCTGGGCGAGCTGCTCGCCCCGCTGCGCGCCGGGGTGACGGCCGCCGAGCGGGCCGCCGAGCTGCTGCGGGGCCGCCGCGACGGCCTGGCCGCCGAGCTCGATGCCGCCGCCGCGCAGCTCGAGCGCATCGACCGGGCCATCCGGGATGGTGCGGTCGCCCTCGACGAGGCCCGCCAGAAGATCGCCGGACCGCAGGGCCTGCTCGCCCCGCTCGACCCGGTGGCGGTGCTCGACACCGCGCCGCGCGGGCTGGTCCCGTGGCTGGAGCGGCTGCGGGCCACGGTGGCCACCGACTGGCGGGCCGCCACCAACGGCCTGGTCGCCTGGCGGCAGCTGGCCGATGGCGTGGAGGCCGCCGCCGGCCAGATCCTCGACGCCAACCGGGCGCCGGTCACCCGCCGCAACGAGCTGCGCGGCCTGCTCGGTGGCCTGGCCGCCAAGGCGGGTGCCGCCGGCCGGGCGGAGGACCCCGAGCTGTCGCAGCTGCACCGGGCGGCGCGCGACCTGCTGCACGTCGCCCCGTGCGACCTCGACGCCGCCGCCCGGGCGGTCGACGCCTTCCAGGCTGCGGTCAATCGACAGGAGAAGAAGCTATGAGCGCATGTGCGCGCCCGGGTTGCAGCGGCACGATCGCCGACGGGTACTGCGACACCTGCGGGCTGGCCCCCCTTCCCGCCGCATCGGCCGGCGCCGCGGTGACCGCAGCCGTGGCCCCGCCCGTGACGGCGCCGCCCGGGGCCGTACCCAACGGTGGCGTACCCAACGGTGCCGTACCCGCCGGTGTGGGAGCGCCCGGCGGGGTACCGATCGGTACGCCGTCGGCGGCGGGTGGGCAGAGCGGCACCACCCAGCTCGGCCACGGCACCGCGGCCAACACCGGCTCGTCGCGGGTGTCGGCCCGGGCGGCGTCGTCGGTGTCACGCGGGTCCCAGGCCGCCGCCGGCAGCCGGCGAACGGTGCGCAGCGACACCTCCCGCAGCGTCGCCAGCCGCCTCGGCGCCGGTCTGGTCATCATCCCGCCGGTGGCGGTGACCGACGCCCGCAAGTCGATCATGGCGGTGGCGGAGGTCCCCGAGGAGAAGCGCTACTGCTGGAAGTGCGGTCAGGCGGTGGGCCGCACCAAGGGCAACCGGCCCGGCCGTACCCAGGGGTTCTGTCCCGCCTGCGGCTCGGCGTTCGACTTCAACCCGCGCCTCGGCCCCGGCCTGGTGGTCGGCGGGCAGTACGAGGTGGTGGGCTGCCTGGCCCACGGTGGCTTCGGCTGGATCTACCTGGCGGTCGACAAGAACGTGTCGGACCGGCCGGTCGTGCTCAAAGGCGTGCTCAACCAGGGCGACACCGAGGCGGTGGAGGCGGCCATCGCCGAGAAGCGCTTCCTGGCCGAGCTCGAGCACGGCAACGTGGTGGAGATCTACAACTTCGTCGAGCACGGCGGCGCCGGCTACATCGTGATGGAGTTCGTCGGCGGCAAGAGCCTGAAGCAGGTCCTGAAGGACCGCATGAACGCCAACGGCGGGCGGGCCGATCCGCTGCCGGTGGACGTGGCCATCGGCTACCTGCTCGGCATCCTGCCGGCCATGGGGTACCTGCACCGCCGCGGCTACCTGTACTGCGACTTCAAGCCCGACAACGTGATGCACTCGGGCGAGGACCTCAAGCTGATCGACCTCGGCGGCGTCCGCAAGATCGATGACCACGACGCCGCCATCTACGGCACCATCGGCTTCCAGGCGCCGGAGATCGCCACCGACGGCCCGTCGGTCAGCTCCGATCTCTACACGGTGGTGCGCACGCTGGCGGTGCTGACCCTCGATCTCCCGGGCTACCAGCGCGAGTTCCGCAACAGCCTGCCCGACGTGGCCAACGAGCCGCTCTTCGCCCGTTACGAGTCGTTCTACCGGCTGCTGCTGAAGGGCACCGCCCCCAACCCCGACGACCGCTTCCAGTCGACCGACGAGCTGGCCGACCAGTTGCTCGGTGTGCTGCGCGAGGTGGTGGCCACCAACACCGGCCAGCCCCGCCCGGCGGTGTCCAACCGCTTCACCACCGATCGCTGGCACCCCGACACCGGTGCGGTGCTCAACTGGATGGACCTGCCCGATCTCAAGCCGAACCCCGAGGACCCGGCCGGGTCGTTCCTCAACGAGATCGTGGCCCTCGACGCCACCGAGGCGCTGGCCCGCATCGCCGCCGAGCGCCAGGCCGACCGGGTGCCCGACACGATCGAACTCAAGCTGCGCCAGGTGCGCGCCTGGATCGAGCTGCAGGCCACCGATCGGGCCCGCCAAGGGCTGGCCGCCATCCGCGCCGAGGACCCGTGGGAGTGGCGGGTGTCGTGGTACGACGGCCTGCTGGCCCTGGCCGCGGGCGACGCCGCCGCCGCCGTCACCGAGTTCGACCGGGTGCGCACCGACGTGCCCGGCGAGCTCGGCCCGAAGCTGGCTGCAGCCATGGCCGCGGAGCGGGCCGGTGACCCGGCCGAGGCGGCGGCGCTCTACCAGCTCATCGCGGTGGTGGACCCGGGGTATGTGACCGCCATCTTCGGCTTGGCCCGGTGCCGGGCCCAGATGGGCGACCTCGACGGCGCGGTGGCCGCGCTGCAGGCCGTGCCGGCGGCCTCCGCGGCTCGGACGGCCGCGCTGGAGCAGCTGGCCGCCTGGCTGCTGCGCCGCTCCGCCGGCACCGGCGATCTGGGCGACGTGGCCCGGGCGGCCGATGCGGTGCAGAGCGCGGCGGTCGATGCCCGCCGTCGCGGTGAGCTGGCGGTGAACATGCTGGCCGAGGTGCTCGACGGGTTCACCTCGGGCCGGCTGCAACCGCAACCGCAGCTCCAGCTGTTCGACCAGCCGGCCACCGAGGCCGGGGTGCGCACCGCGCTGTCGACGGCGTTGTTGGGGCTGGCCCGGTCCTCCACCAGCAAGGCCGAGCGCATCGCGCTGGTGGACGGGGCCAACGCCGTGCGGCCGAGGTCGCTGTGGTGAGCGAGGTGACGGCGCTCGCCTGTCGGGCCTGTGGCGAGCCGGCCGAGCCCGATGACCGCTTCTGCGAGAACTGCGGTGCCTCGTTGGCCGACGGTGGTGCCGTACCCACCGGTACGTCACCGGGGCGCCTGGCGCCACCACTGGCACCGGCACCGCAGCCCGAACCGGCACCGGCACCACTACCGGAGCCCGCACCGCTACCGGCGCCCGCACCGGCACCGGCGCCCCAGGTCGAGGCGCTGTCGCCGCCTGCCGTGGAGCCGACGGCGGTCGAGGTGCCCAGCGACGGCGTCGTCAGCCACGCCCGCCCGCCGGTGGGGGCCTGCCCGAGCTGCGGCGGCACCGACGGGTTCGACGCCGATGGGTTCTGCCTCACCTGCGGCGTGCGGCCGGTACGGCCCCGCGACCACGTCGAGCTCGATCTCGGCCGCCTGGCGGTCATCAGCGACAAGGGTCCCCGCAAGGCCCGCAACGAGGACGCCTTCGCCGCCCGGTTGGTGGGCGAGGGGTTCGTGGTCTCGGTGTGCGACGGCGTGTCCAACATCGCCCGTTCCGACGACGCCTCCCAGGGTGCGGCCGATGCCGCCGTCGCCGTGCTGGCCACCGCCCGCGACGACGTGGCCCCGGGCGAGTCGTTGCAGGCCTCGTCCGAAGCGGCCTCCGCGGCGGTGGTCGCCCTGGCCCCGGTGGCGGTCGGCGGCGAGCCGCCGTCGTGCACGTTCCTGGCCGCCACCTACCAACCGGTACGGGGCCTGTCGGTCGGCTGGCTGGGCGATTGCCGGGCCTACGCTGTCCAGCGCCGGGGTGCAGCGCCTCACCACCGATCACAGCTGGGGCAGCGAGGCCGTCGCCACCGGGCAGCTGACCCAGGAGCAGGCCGACCTCGACGAGCGCAGCGCCATCACCATGGTTGGGGGCCGACGCCGGCCGGGCGCCCGTCGCCGATGTGGTGCACTGGCGGGTGCCTCACCCCGACGAGCACGCCGTGTTGGTGTTCTGCTCCGACGGCGCCTGGAACTACTTCGATCTCGAGCTGCTCGGCGACCTCGTCGGTGACGGGGTGGCGGCCGTGGCCGACATCGAACCGATGGCCGTCGCCCGCCGTCTCACCCAGCACGCCATCGATCACGGCGGTCACGACAACATCACCGTGGCCGTCGCCCTGCTCGAACCCACCGTCGACGCCGCGAACCCCACGGAGCCCTCATGACCGGTTTCAGCATCCAGGTGTTCTCCAACGAGTACCTCCCCCCGGGCGGCACCGACGTGCACGCCGTGGCCACCGTCCGATCCGACGGCAGCGTCGACGCCGGCAGCGCGCCGAGCGAGGCCATCGAGGTGCTGGTGTTGGACTCGTCGGGCTCGATGCAGACCGACGGCCGCATCCACGAGGCCCGCCGGGCGCTCGCCGCCGCGGTCAACCTGATCCGGGACGGCGTGTGGTTCTCGGTGGTGGCCGGTACCGGAGTGGCCCGCTTGGTGTACCCCCTCGCCGCAGACGCCCGGCTACCACGGCGGCGCCGTGGCGCCGATGCCAACACCCGGGCGCAGGCGCTCAGAACCATCCATCACGTGCAGGCCAACGGTGGCACCGCCATGTCACCTGGCTCGGCGCGGCCGCCGGCATCGTGCTGGGTTCCCGGCACCATCCGTCACGTGCTGTTCGTGACCGACGGCAAGAACGAGTCGGAGCGGATGTCGTCTTCGGAGCGGCGCTGCAGCGCTACAGGGGTTCTTCGAGGTCGACTGCCGGGGGTGGGCGCCAGCTGGTCGGTCAACGAGCTGCGCATGATCGCCGCCTTCCTGGGCACGGTGGACATCATCCCCGAGCCCCAGGCGATGGCCGAGGAGTTCGCCAAGATCATGGACTCCGCCATGGGCAAGGCGGTGGCGTCGGTGTCGCTGCGGGTGTGGGTGCCGGCGCACGCCGAGCTGCTGTTCGTCAAGCAGGTGTCGCCCACCATCGAGGACCTCACCGACAAGGCGATGGCCGGGCCCAACCCGCTCACCCGCGATTTCCCCACCGGGGCGTGGGGGAGCGAGGAACGGGACTACCACGTGGCCGTGCGGGTGAAGGCGGCCAACGTGGGCGAGGAGATGCTGGCCGCCCGGGTCAGCCTGGTGATCGACGGCAACCCGATCTCCCAGGGCATGGTCAAGGCGATCTGGTCGCCCGACGAGCAGCTGACCGCCCGCATCAACCCCGAGGTGGCCCACTACACCGGCCAGCAGGAGCTGGCCGAGGCCATCGCCGAGGGTCTGGCCGCCCGTCAGGCGGGCAACGAGTCGGAGGCCACCACCAAGCTGGGTCGGGCCGTGCAGCTGGCGGCGGCCGCCGGCAACGACGCCACCACCCGCCTGCTGGCCAACGTGGTGGAGATCGACGACGCCCAGGCCGGCACGGTGCGGCTGAAGCGCAACGCCGAGGCGGTGGACGTGATGGCGCTGGACACCCGCTCGACCAAGACCACCCGGGTGCGGCCGGCCGGCGACGGTGCGGCCGGCGAGGGTGCCGGCGGCGGGGGTGCGGCGTCATGATCCGCTGCGCCAACGGGCACGACTCCACCACCGACGACTACTGCGACACGTGCGGCATCCGCATCGGTGGGGCCGCCCCGGTCGCCGGCGCGGGTGGGGGCGGGGGCTCCTCGGCGGTCGGTGCGCCGGCCGCCACCACACCGACCGGTACGGTCACGCCGGACGTGGGCGCGGGCGATTGCCCCAACTGCGGCGCCCCCCGGGCCGGTGACGAACGGTTCTGCGAGGTGTGCGGGCTCGACTTCGACACCGGCAACCTGCCGGCCCCGCCCACCCCCGTGGCGGCGGGGGTGGCACCGCTGACGGATCCGGCCGCCACCGGCGCGGCGCCGCCCCCACCGCCGGGCATCGGCTGGACGGCGGTGCTGGCCGCCGACCGCGACTGGTGGCAGGACAACTCGGGGGCGGGCGGGGTGGCCGACGGCGTGCCCTTCCCCGACCCGGTCCCGGCCGAGCGGCGCGTGGTGCTCCGCCAGCCGGTCAGCATCGTCGGGCGCACCTCGGGCTCCTCGGTGGCCGACGTGGACTGCGGCAGCGCCGACACCGGGGTCTCGCGCAAGCACTGCCAGCTGTCGCTGGGGGCCGACGGCTCCTGGACGGTGACCGACCTCGGCTCGACCAACGGGACCTTCGTCGGCGACGGCGGCGCGAAGCTGACACCGCAGGCGGAGACGCCCTACGACCCGGCGACCGGACCGATCAAGATCGGGGCGTACACCCTGCTCCGCCTCGAGCCCGACGCCTGAGCCCGCCGTCTTCGGCCGCGCCGCACGGGCCGCCGCCGAACATGCCGTATGGTATGGCGCGGTCCCGTCGCAGCGAATCGGCGCCGATTCGTTGCGAGGCGGCGGGCCGGCGAAAGCCCGGAGAGAAGCGGAGCGACCGCTAGACGTGAAGTCCGTCGGATGCGGGTCGTGGTAGCCGGTGGGGTCGGGCGAGAATGGCAGGGTGACGCAGCGACGGTCGGTCAACGCCCGCACCCTCACCACCAAGCGCGCCGCGGCCGCCGAGCTGGCCCACCACGGCTCGGGCTACATCCTGACCGGCTACCTCCTCGCCGCCGTGCTGCTGCGCCGTCGCCGCGGCCCGCTGCGGCGAGCCGACGCCGTCTCGGTGGCCACCGTCGTCGCCATCCAGCCGTTCTTCGAGTGGGCCCTGCACCGCTTCGTGCTGCACGCCCCTCCCCGTGACCTCGCCGGTCAGCGCGTCGACCCGGGCGCCGCCCACCGGGGCCACCACCGCGTGCCCGACGACGTGGCCGGCGCCCTCCTCGGCGGTCGTTACGCCGCCGCCGACGGCCTGATCGTGGCCGGGCTGGCCGCCGCGGTGGGTCGGGGGGTGGCCGGTCCGGCGGGCACGATCACGGCGGCGGCCGCCGGTCAGGGCTCGCTGCTGGCCTACGAGTGGACGCACCTGCTGGCCCACACCGGCTACAAGCCCCGCACCCGCTGGTTCCGGCGGCTGCGGGCGGCGCACCTCCGTCACCACTTCCGTGACGAGCGCACCAACTACGGCGTGACCTCCCGCCTGGGCGACCGGATCCTGGGCACGGCCGCCTGAGCGGGTGCTAGCAACGGGGTCATGACCGACCCCACGCTGTCCCCCGAGGACGTCGCCGCCCTCGTCGACCCCGAGACCGCCGCCGTGCTGGCCACCGTGCCCGGCCTCGGCACCCTGGACGACGAGCTGCTCGGCAAGGTACGGCGCCAGCGCATCAAGCTGATCGAGATCGAGGAGCGGTTGCTGTCGGGCACCGTGACCCGCACCGACATCGAGGTCGAACCGGTCGACGGTGATGCGCCGGTCTCCATCCGGGTGCACCGGCCCCAGGACCTGCCCCTCGACGAGGCGGTGCCCTGCATCTATTGGATGCACGGCGGCGGCTACGTGCTGGGCACCAACCGCAACGACGACCTCCGCTTCGATCGGTGGTGCCGCCGCTTCCGCTGCGCCGGGGTGTCGGTGGAGTACCGGCTCGCCCCGGAGACGCCCTACCCCGGCCCCTTGCACGACGCCTACGCCGGCCTGCGCCACGTGCACGCCCACGCCGGCGAGCTCGGCATCGACCCCGCCCGCATCGGGGTGGGCGGCGCCAGCGCCGGCGCCGGCCTGGCCGCCGGGCTGGCGCTCCACGCCCGGGATCGCGGCGAGGTGCCCCTCGCCTTCCAGGCGCTCATCTACCCGATGCTCGACGACCGCATGACGAACCCGTCCACCCGGTGGGAGGTGCCGGTGTGGAACCCGGGCTCGAACGTGTACGGCTGGCGCGCCTACCTCGGCGACCGCTTCGGCACCGACGACGTCCCCGCCTACGCCGCCCCGGCCCGGGCCGAGCGGCTGGCAGGCCTCCCGCCGACGTACATCCTGGTGGGTACGCTCGACGGGTTCTTCGACGAGGACGTGGCCTACGCCCAGCGCCTCAACCACGAGGGCGTGCCCGCCGAGCTGCACGTGTACCCGGGGGCGCCGCACGGGTTCGACCTGTTCGCCCCCGACACGGCGCTGGCCAAGCGGGCGGTGGCCGACCTCGACCGCTGGCTGGGCGACATCCTCGGCGCCGGACGCTGAGGGCAGGAGGCAACACCATGGAGCTCTACGACGCCATGCGCACGACCCCGTCGTGCCGGTACTTCACCGATGAACCGGTGGACGACGCCACCCTGCACCGCATCTTCGACCATGCCCGCTTCGCCTCCAGCGGCGGCAACCGTCAGGGTTGGCGCACCGTGGTGGTGACCGATCCGGCCAAGCGGGCCGCCCTGGCGGCGTTGCACCGCCGCCAGTGGGATCCCTACATCGTGCACGCCCGGGAGGGGATCGTCGGCTACAACGAGTCGGGGCGCATGGCGTCGGGTGACGCCGCGCAGCGTCGCCTCGACCGCACCGACGACTTCGCCAAGATGCTGGCCGAGGTGCCGGTGCTGCTGGTGTGCTGTGTGGAGCTGGCCACCCTGGCGGTGACCGACTCGAAGCTCGACCGTCAGTCGATCGTGGGTGGCGGCTCGCTGTACACGTTCGTGCAGAACGTGTTGCTCGGCTGCCGTAACGAGGGCCTCGGCTCGGCCCTCACCACGCTGCTGTGCGCCGAGGAACCGGCGGTGGCCGAGCTGCTGGGCATGCCGGCCGGGTTCGCGGTGGGGGCGCTGGTGGCGGTGGGCCATCCGGTGCCCGCCAAGCAGTACACCAAGCTCACCCGCAAGCCGGTGGAGGAGGTCGTGTTCCGCAACGGCTGGGGCGAGCCCTTCACCGTGTGAGCGCCTGACCCGACGCAGGTGCGGCCCGCTCCCGGCGGGCCGGCACGGCAGTCAGAGCAGCGCTTCGAGGTCGCTGCCGATCTCCTCGGGGGTGGTCATCGGCTCGTAGCGGCGCAGCGGGGTGCCGTCGCGGCCCACCAGGAACTTGGTGAAGTTCCAGGCGATGGCCGGGTCCCCGTCGGCCTTGGGCAGCGCCTCGGTCAGCCACCGGTAGAGCTCGCAGGCACCGTCGCCGTTCACCTCGATCTTCGAGAACATCGGGAACGTCACGCCGTAAGTGGAGCTGGCGAACTCGGCGATCTCGGCGTCGGTGCCGGGCTCCTGGGCGCCGAACTGGTTGCAGGGGAAGGCGAGCACGGCGAAGCCGCGCGGCCCGAGCGTGTCATGCAGCGTACGCAGACCTGCGTACTGGGGGGTGAGGCCTCAACGGCTGGCGACGTTGACGACGAGGCACACCGTGCCCTCGTAGCGATCGAAGGGCACCTCCTCGCCGGTGATCGATGCCATCCGCAACTGGTGGAAGCTGGTCATGGTCGAACGCTAGCGGCGCGGCCGAGCCCCGCCCGCCTCCGGGGGCGGCGATCACCACCGGTCGACGAGCACGTGCTCCTTGGACAGCCACATGGTGGAGCGGGCGAAGTCGATGAAGCGGGCCTCGTCCTCGATGGCCGCCCGGTTGGCGGCGCGGGCCTCGGGGGTGGGCACCAGCCGGGAGCGGTCGGTCCACGCCTCGGCATGGCCGGTGTAGGGCTCCACGGTGGTGCCCCGGGCCGCACGCAGCGCCTCGGCCAGCGGTGAGGCGGCGGGCGATTCGAAGCGGTGCACCTGCTGGTAGCGCAGCATGCCCATCGCCGGTGCCATCGACCGGATCAGCGGGCCGTGCTCCACCCGCCACCGCAGCTGGGCCTCCTCCAGCGTGAGCGACGGCACGTGGCGCAACGGGAAGTGCAGCTTGACCACCGTCGAGCGGGGCCGGGCCACGACCGTCTCGGGGTTGGGGTTGATCTGGGGGTACTCGTGGGCCAGCCACAGCGGCGAGCTCGGCAGGTCGATGAAGCGGGCCTCGTCCTCCAGCAGCGCCCGGCCGGCGGCGCGCCCCGCCGGGGTGGCACCGGCCTCGGCCAGCGCCGCCTCGGAGGCGAACCACAGCTCGGCGGCACCGTCGTAGGGCGGTTCCATACCGCCGCGGGCGGCCGCCATCCGTTCGTCGGCGGCGTCGCCGAGGCGGTGGGACTGGGTGTAGCGCAGCACGCCCAGCGCCCGCTGGTGGGAGGCGACGAGCGGGCCGTGCTCCTCGAGCCAGTAGCGGTGGAACTCCTCGAGGGAGAGGTGGGGCTGGCGGCGCAGCAGGAACACGAGTCGGATCATGGTCGTCCTTTCGAATGCGCCCGGTGGGCTCAGGCGGGGGCCGCGATCGGTCCGGCGGGCTCGGGTGCCCCGCTGGGCTCGGGCGCCGGGCGGGCGGCCAGCACCAACACCGCGGCCAGCACGTCGAGCCCGGCGAGGAACAGGAACGGCACCGTGTAGCCGTGGGCGTCGACCAGGCGGCCGACGACGATGAGGCTGATGCCGCTGCCCAGCTGGCTCGACAGCGCCACCATCCCGTAGACGGTGCCGAAGCTGACCAGTCCGAACAGCTCGCCGATCAACAGCGACTGGGCCAGGTAGACGTTGCCCACGGTGAAGCCGAAGAGCAGGGCGGCGGCGTAGATCCAGAACGTCTGGTGGACCAGCAGGTAGGCGCCGATGGCGCAGGCCTGCAGCAGGAACAGGCCCATGGCCATCAGCCGCTTGTCGAGGCGGTCGGCCACCATCGACACCACCATGCGGGCCAGGATGGAACCGATGGTCGTGGTGGTGACGGCGAGCGCAGCGGCGCTGCAGGTGCCCAGCTTGTCGGCCTCCTGCAGGAACGCCAGCTGGTAGATGAGCACCCCGGTCTGCGCCCCCAGCGCCAGGAAGAACGCCACCACCGCCGCCCAGAACCCCACGGTCCGCATGGCCTGGCCGCGGGTCCAGATGCGGTACTGCGAGGCCCGGTCCACCCGGGAGCGGCGGTTGGGGACCGCACCCCCGTCGGGTTCGAGGTCCATGTCCTCGGGGGCGGCGGACACGAACAGCACGAGCACCGGCAGCGCCACGCACAGCACGAGGATGCCGAGCACCGGGGCGGCGAGGCGCAGGCCGCCCCGCTCGATGAGGGCGGCGCCGATGGGCACGAGCGTGGCCCCGCCCAGGGACACCCCGGTGGAGGACACCATCATCGCCTTGGCCCGGTTCTGGATGAACCAGCGCGACATCAGCGTGGACACCGGCACCACCGCACCGAGGCCGTACGCGATGGCCAGCAGCGTGTAGCAGGCGTACAGCTGCCAGATCTCGTCGATGAAGCCGACGAGCGCGGCGCCCACACCGGTGAGCACGATGCCGGCGGCCAGGAAGCGGCGCAGGCCGATCTTGTCGATGAACGGCCCGGCGCCGAACGCGGCCACCCCGGAGATGAGGAAGAACGCGCCGGTGGCGCCGGAGACCACCGAGTTCGACCAGCCGTGCTCGTCGCGCAGGGGTCGCAGGAACAGCGACAGGCCGTAGTAGCTGACCCCGACGGTGACGTACATCATCACCAGGCAGGCGCCGGCCACGTACCACCCGTAGAACACCTTCGGCGACGCGAAGCGGGCGGCCGGCGGCCGTCTCGGTGGGCGCCGGCCGGTGGCGGGGGTGGCGAGCGTGGTCATCGCAGCGCACCGTAGCGCCGGGTTCGACCGACGGCCGCCGCCCCCACCACCCTCGCTGCGCTCGGCGGTGCGGCTGCTCGGCGGTGCGGCTGCTCAGCGGTGCGGCTGCTCAGCGGCTGGCCGCTGCCTCCACCACCGGCATGACGGCGTCGAGGTTGGCCTGCAGGTGCTTGGTGCCCTGGCGCAGGAACGGCACCAGCAGCTCGGTGACCCCGACCTCGGCGTAGGCGTCCACCTCGGCGGGCTCGATGGCGTCGGAGGTGGTGCCCATCACGATCTTGAACCCGTCGCGGGTGCGGCCCTCGGCGGCCAGCAGTTCGTCGAGGCGGGCGAGCAGGCCGGCGGTCTCCCCGGGGGTGGCGTTGATGCCGTACCAGCCGTGCCCGTAGCGCCGCCCGGCGCAGCGCCGCCGCCGAGTGCCCGCCGACGGTGATGGGCACCATCGGTTGCTGGATGGGCTTGGGGCGCGTAGCAGGGCCGCAGCTTGTAGTAGGTGCCCTCGAAGGAGCTGAGCTCGTCGGTCCACAGCGAGCGGATGACCTGGAGGTACTCGTCGCAGCGGGCGCCGCGGTTGGGCCAGGGGCACCGACCGCCTCGAACTCCTCCCACGACCAACCCACCCCGACGCCGAAGTCGAGCCGGCCGTTGGTGAGGAAGTCGAGCGTGGCGTACTGCTTGGCCACGTAGACCGGGTTGTTCTGGGGCAGGATGCAGATGCCCGTACCGAGCCGTACGGTGCTGGTGCAGCTGGCCAGGAAGCCGATGGCGGCCACCATGTCGAGCAACCCGGAGCCCTGCGGGAAGCGGAACACCCCGTCGGGGTTGCCCGGGTAGCGCGACTCGTAGTCGGGGAAGGTGACCACGTGCTCGCCGAGCCAGAGCGACGAGATGCCCCGCGCTTCGCACTCGGTGCCGAGCTGGGTGAGGAACTCCGGTGTGGCCACCGGTGAGCGCAGCGGCGTGAACAAACCGATCTTCATGGACGGCATCATTGTCGCGAAGGCGGCGGCGTGCTCGCCGAAGCGCGGGTGTCCGCCCTCCCGGCCGCGGCCGCGGCTGCGGTTGCGGGTTGGCTGCGGCTGCGGGCCGGCTGCGGGGTGGGTCGGGGGGCCGCTACCGTTCGGCGATGGAACCCGTGCGCCCCGAACCGGTGCGGCCCGACGTGTCGGCCGCCGACCGCATGAAGATCGCCGCCGAACAGCTCGTCCCGCTGATCGAGGAGCTGGAGGCCGAGCTCGGGAAGGAGGCGGCGCATCGCCTGGTGGCCCGTTCGGTGCGCCGGCGCACGCAGGACGAGGTGCGCGTCCACCTGCAGGCCCACGGCCGTTCGAAGCAGGTGCTGCGGGCCATGGCCGAGCCGCACGCGCCGGCGTGCGAGGCGACCTACCTGCCGGGGGACCGTTCGCGGTTCGACTTCGATGTCACCGCCTGCCAGTACCACGAGCACTTCCGGGCGCTGGGCCGGCCCGACCTGGGCTACCTGCTCAACTGCCAGGCCGACGAGTGGGCGGCCGAGCTGCTCGACGACGTGACCTTCGAGCGGCCGAGCACGCTGATGCAGGGCGGGGACCGCTGCCGGTTCCGCTACGGCTTCAGCGGCACCTGAGCGGGCTGATCTGCCCGTACCATACCGAGCGGCATGCCGGTCCCGTCGCAGCGATTCGCCGTCGATTCGCCGTGACTCGGGTCCGCAGCGACGGTGCCCGAGTAGGTGGCGCCCAGTCCCGCAGCCTGACGTGTCGTGCGTGAGCGCGGGCGCGAGCGTGGCACGGTGGGCGACCGCGCCCTGCGTCGTAGCCCTCGAGGCTCATGGAACCCACGAGCGGAGCCGTAACAGAGTGGCGCGTTGTGTACGACAACAGCGCATCGCGTGACGCAACTGTGCTGGTCGGTGAGCCGAGCTTCGGGCAGTCGTGACCAGAACGCGCCACTCTTGCCCTGATCTTGGCTCCGAGGTCGTCCCGCAGTTCCCGCCGGGCCCATCTGGCGCCGCCCTGACATACCGGAAAGTATGGCTCCGGCGATCCGAGCGATTCGCCGCCGATTCGCCGTAGACCCGGTTCCGCCGCGATTCGCTGGCGATTCGCCGTAATCCGGTGCCGCTGCGATTCGCTGGCGATTCGCCGTAACCGGGGGCGGGTGACGGGTCGCTCGTCGGTCGATGGCGGTGTTTGTGCACCCAGGGTCGACGGCCCGGCTGCATCGCGCCCACGTCAACGCCCTGACCAGCAAGTTCGCGGGGCAGTACCCGACAGTATGGTGCTGACGTTGACCGCCGTTGCACAAACACGGCCCGAAGCGGCGCCCGCCCGCCGGACCCGCCCGCTGCGCGCCGTCGGCGAGCCGGCTACGGCCGGACGAACACGGCGTGCACCGTGCAGGAGCGCCCCTCTTCGAGGTTGCGGCGGTTGGCGGCGGCGATCGCGGCCAGCTTCTCGTCGCCCATGATGAGGCGCTGCACGGCGTGCGGCGGGGGCGGGGGTGCGTTGCCGCTGGAGGTCGACTCGGTGGCGTACTCCCACACCCGCTCGACGAAGCCCAGCTCCTGCAGCAGCGCCCGGACCTGCTCGGGCGGCCACACGTGGTGCATCGACTCGTCGTCGGCCCACATGACCGGGAAGTGGGGCGGGGACACGTCACCGGCCATCGGCTCCTGGAGGGCGAGGAGGCCGCCGGGGCGCAGCACCCGCCGGAAGCCCCGGTACAGCGACGCCTTGTCGGCGATGTTCATCCCGCTGTTCTGGGTCCACACCACGTCGAAGGACGCATCGGGGAAGGGCAGGGCCAGCGCGTCGGCCACCTGGTGGCGGACCCGGTCGGCGAAGCCCACCCGTCGGGTCAGCTCCTCGGCCACCGCCACGTAGGACTCGGTCAGGTCCACCATGGTGACCTCGCAGCCGAACCGGCCGGCCAGCGTGCGGGCCGGGCCGCCCAGCCCGCCGCCCACGTCGAGCACCCGCCGGGCGGCGCCGCCGGGGCCGGCTCGTGCAACCCGGCCAGCTCGGCCAGGCGCAGCGTCGCCGGGCGGCCGCCGCCGTGGAACTGGTCGGTGGCGGCCAGGTCCTCGACGCCGAGCGCGTCGAGGTCCTTGCCGGCCGCTTCCAGCGCGTCGAGCACCACGCGGACGAGGTCGTCTCGCCCCCAGTACCGGGCGGTACGTTCGGCGTCGGTGAGGTCTGCCGGTGGTTCTGCCATCGGTCTGCACCGTAGCGGACCCGCGGCTACCGTTCGCCGCCGTGGCAAGCGCTTCCGACATCGGTCCCGGCATCCTCGACGGCCTTCGCGTGCTGGATTTCACCCGCGTGGTGGCCGGTCCGTGCCTGACCAGGGCGCTGGCCGACCTCGGTGCCGACGTGATCAAGGTCGAACCCCCCGAGGGCGACCTGCTGCGCACCGGCTGGCCCCGCCGCGGTGGCATCTCGCTGCTGTTCGCCGGCCAGAACGTGGGCAAGCGCTTCACCTCGCTCGATCTGACCAAGCCCGAGGCGGTGGAGCTGGCCCTGCAGCTGGCTGAGCGCTGCGACGTGGTGGTGGAGAACTTCCGGCCGGGCGTGGCCGACAAGCTGGGCATCGGCTACGCCGCGGTGGCGGCCCGCAAGCCCGACATCGTGTACTGCTCGGTCTCCGGGTATGGCCAGGACGGCCGGGCCGCCCGCCGGCGGGCGTACGCGCCGGTGGTGCACGCCGAGGTGGGCCTGCTCCACTACAAGGCCCGGGAGTGGGGCATCGACCCGCACCCCGAGCCGGTCTCCCACGCCGACATCGCCGCCGGTATGGCCGGTGCCCAGGGGGTGCTGGCCGCGCTGTGGCGCCGGGAGCGCACCGGGCAGGGCGCCCACATCGATGCGTCGATGGTGGAGTCGATGATCGCCCAGAACGAGTGGACGGCGGTGGAGGCCAACGGCGGGCCGGACTACGGCCGCAGCCCGTTCCGGCCGGGCAAGGCGGCGGTGGTGCAGCTGGGCGACCCCGATGGCACCTGGGTGGCCATCCCCGGCGCCCCGCCGGCGGTGTTCACCCACTACGCCCGCCTGTCGGGTCAGCCTGAGCTGCTGGAGGACGAGCGGTTCAGCAGCATGACCCGGCGGTCGGCCAACCTCGACCTGTGCCTGGAGCACCTCGCCGCCTGGGCCAGGACGTTCGAGGACTTCGACACGTTCGAGCACACGCTGTCGGAGGGGGCCCGGCTGCCGGTGGGGCGGCTGCTCTCCATGGCCGACACGCTGCACGCCGACTGGGCGGAGGACCGCGACGCCTACGTGGAGGTGCCCTGCGGCGACGAGCACGCCCTGTTCAACCGGGCGGCGTTGCGGATCTCGGGCACCGACTGCGGGCCGCGGGGTGGCGCCAAGCACGTGGGTGCCGACAGCGCCGCCGTGCTGGCCGACGTGTTGGGTCTGCACGCCGAGCAGGTCGCCCGCCTGCTGGCCGACGGGGTGGCGGTGGAGGATCGCACCGAGCGGAGCGAGGATTGAGCACGTTGCGGAGCGAGGATTGAGCACGTTGCGGAGCGAGGATTGAGCACGTTGCGGAGCGAGGATCGAACACGTTGCGCAGCGAGGATCGAGTGTGCTCAGGTGCCGGCGAGCACCCGGTCGATCCAGGCTCGCAGGTCGATGATCGACTCCGGTCGGATCTCGTGCTGCATGGGGTACTCGTGGTAGGTCGGTTCGAGGCCATGGTCGCGCAGCACCTCGCGGGTGCGGCGGCCCCGCTCGATGTCGACCATCGGGTCGTACAGCCCGTGCTGCACCAGCACGGCCGGGACCGCGTCGGGCGCGGCCGCCTCCCATGCCTCGGCGTCGTCCCAGGCGTAGCGGAACCAGTCGGGTGTCTGCAGCATGCCCGACAGGCAGGCCACGCCCGCCGGCCGCACCGCCGTGCCGTCGCGCAGCGACAGGGCCAGGGCCATGGCGCCGCCCTGGGAGAACCCGACGATCAGCGCCTGCTCCCGGCGTAGGCTGCGGGCGCGGCAGGCGGCGTCGACGGTCTGGTCCAGCGCCAGGATCGAACGCTGGAAGCTGCCGGGTTCGATGGTCCCGGCGTCGTCGCGGTCGTACCAGGCGGCCCCACCGAACGGCGCCACGTCGAGCGGCCCGCGTGGGCAGATGGTGAAGAAGCGGTCGCCGCCGAGGACCGGGGCGAGCCCGGCGAGGTCGTGCTCGTCGGCGCCGTAGCCGTGGATGAGCACGAGGAGCCGGTCGCCGCCTCCGCCGACGACGTTGGTGTGCAGCGGGGCGTCGGGGAGGCTGGCGGAGGCGGACATGGTGCGGAAGCTACCCCCGGGCATCTAGGGTCCGCCCATGAACGAGCGCGCTCAGTTCTCGGACACGGCGGTGGTCTTCCCCGGACCCGACGAGATCGACGGGTTCTGGTCCCAGGACCGGATCCACGCGCCCCGGCCGATGTCGCCGCTGGCCTTCGAGCTGATCACCGACACGATGGCCATCGGGTTCACCCGGGCCCATGCCGAGTGGGGTGCTCCCATCGACATGGTCACCCGCCCCGTGAACCACTACCTCTACTCGGCGTTCCGGCCGGTGACCGACCCGGCCGAGCGGGCTCGCCGGGCGACGGTGTACGAGCAGCTCGACGATCGGCTCGACGAGGTGGGCCCGCTGTGGGAGGAGCGCTGGAAACCGCCGTTGATCGAGTCGGTGCGCGCCGGCCGGGTGGCTGACTACCGCCCGCTCGACAACGAGGCGCTGGTGGCCGAGTTGCACCGCCAGCGCGAGCACATGACCGACCAGTGGACGATCCACGGCAAGGTGAACTTCGGCGTCATCGCCGCCGCCCGCTTCACCGACTTCTACGACGAGGTCTTCCAGCCCGCCGACCGCACCGAGTCGATGGCGCTGCTGCAGGGCTTCGAGACCGAGACGGTGCGGGCCAGCCAGGCGATGTGGGCGCTCAGCCGCCAGGTGGCGTCGAGCGACGAGCTTCAGGCGTTGCTGGCCCGCACCGATGACGAGGTGCTCGCCGCCGTGCGGGCCGCCGATGCGGATCCCGCGGTGGCGTCCTTCGGGGCGGCGCTGCAGGCCTTCCTGGACGAGTTCGGCTGGCGGAGCGACGCGGTGTACGACGTGGCCGATCGCCCGTGGCGGGAGGACCCGGCGATCCCGCTCGACTCGCTGCGCCGCTACGCCGGGCTCGGACCGGAGCACGATCCGGATCTGGCCTTCGCCCGGGCGGCCGCCCGCCGCGAGTCCTGCTGGCCGCCGCCCGTGGCCGCCTGGCATCCGATCCCGAGCGTGCAAGGCTCTTCGAGCGCTACTACGAGGCCGCCCGCCACAACCTGCGCCTGACCGAGGACCACGCGTTCTGGATCGACCAGAGCGGCGTGGTCAACTTCCGCCGCTTCCTGCTGCAGGTGGGCGAGCGGCTGGTGGCCGGCGGGTGCCTCGACGCCGCCGAGGACGTGTTCTTCCTCCAGCAGGCCGAGGTGGTCGAGGCGCTCCGTCACGGTGGGGACCGCCGCGCCGTCGCCGCGCAGCGCCGAGCGTCGGTGGCCCGGGCGGCGCAGGTGGAGGCGCCCCGATCGTTGGGCACGCCGCCACCGCCGTCGAAGGGCAAGCTCGACCCACTGATCGACGCCCTCACCGTCCGGCTGTCGGGCCGCCGGCCGCCGCAGACCCAGGACGACACCGCCACCGTCCTGACCGGGCTGGGCGCCTCGCCCGGCGTGGTCAGCGGCACCGCCCGGGTGGTGCGCAGCCTGGCCGAGGCGGCCAAGCTGGACGAGGGCGACATCCTGGTGTGCGAGATGACGCTGCCGCCGTGGGTGCCGCTGTTCGCGGTGGCCGCTGCCGTCGTGGCCGACACCGGCGGGCTCATGAGCCACTGCGCCATCGTGGCCCGGGAGTTCGGCCTGCCGGCGGTGGTCGGCACCCAGTTCGGCACCCGTACCATACGGGATGGCATGTCGATCACCGTCGACGGTGACACGGGCGAGGTCCGCATCGACCGCGGCTGAACGGCGGCCGCGTGCGCCGCCGGGGGTGGTGGCGCTAGAACCTCACCATGGAGACGCAGGGTCGAGTAGCAGTCATCACCGGTGGAGCGAGCGGGATCGGTCTGGGCATGGCCCGGGCGTTCGCCGGGGCCGGCATGAAGCTGGTCCTGGCCGACCTCGACGAGGCGATGTTGGCCACCGCCGAGGCCGAGCTGTCGGGCAAGGGTGCCGAGGTGGCCACCCGCCGCACCGACGTGAGCAAGCTCGAGGAGATCGAGGCGCTGGCCCAGCTCGCGCTCGATCGCTTCGGCGCCGCCCACGTGCTGTGCAACAACGCCGGCATCGGCCTGCCCACGCCCACCCACAAGCTGAACCTCGATGACTGGAAGTGGACCATCGACGTGGACCTGTGGGGTCCGATCTACGGCGTCAAGGTCTTCCTGCCGATCATGGAGGAACAGGGCGAGGGCCACATCAACTCGACGTCGTCGCTGGCCGGGCTGGTGGCCAGCGGGATGATGGGCGCCTACAACGTGGCCAAGCACGGGGTGGTGGCGCTGATGGCGACGCTCGAGCGCGACCTGCGGGGCCGCAAGAGCCCGGTGCGGGCGTCGGTGCTGTGCCCGGGGCCGATCAACACCAACATCAGCCGTCACTCCGTCGAGTACCGCCCGTCCAAGGCCAAGCCCAAGCAGGACGGTGAGAAGGAAGGCCGCGCCGGGTCGCGCATCCAGGCGATGCTGGAGCAGGGCATGCACCCCGACGAGGTGGGCGAGCTGGTGCTCGACGCCGTGCAGCGCGACTCGTTCTGGGTGCTGACCCACCCGAACATGATCAAGCTGGTGACCCGTCAGTTCGACGCCATGCTGGACGACGGGTCGTTGACCAAGGCCTGATCCCGCCGGTCCATCACGCAGTATAGGTTGACCTAGTCTAGGTCAACCTATACTGCCAGCGTGAAGCCGCCGGAGGTGTTCGACCGGGAGCAGGAGTGGTCCGATCTCGAGCGGTTCCTGGCCGATCCGAGCCCGGGCCTGCACCTGGGGATCGTGTCAGGGCGTCGGCGGGTGGGCAAGAGCTACCTGCTCCGCCGGTTGGCCAGGACGGGCATCTACCACCAGGCCATCGAGGAGGACCGGGCGCCGGCCTTGCGCCGCGTGGCCGAGCTCGTCGCCATCCGGCGCGGGCTACCGAGCGGTACGGTGGCGTTCGACGATTGGCTGCCGGCGTTCGACGCCCTGTTGGGACCGTACCCCGGCTCCGATCGGCCGTCGGTGGTGGTGATCGACGAGCTCCCCTACCTCGTCGCCCGGAGCCCCGAGCTGCTCTCGGTCCTCCAGCGTGCAGTGGACGAACGCGTCGATGGTCCACCGCAGGCGTTGGTCCTGTGCGGTTCGGCGTTGGCGGTGATGACGAGCCTGCTCAGCGGTTCGCAGCCGTTGCGCGGTCGGGCCCGCCTCGACCTGCGGATGGAACCGTTCGATTTCCGCGTGGCCCGGAAGTTCTGGGGCGTCCCCGATGCGGCCACGGCGTTCGCCGTGCATGCCATCATCGGCAGCGGCGGGGGTACTTCGATCTGGTCAGTCAGCGCGTGCCCCGTCGGTCATCGGAACTTGCGGAGTTCTTGGCGGACACCGTGCTCAACCCCTCCGCGCTGTACCGGGAGGATGAGTTCCTGCTCCGCGAGGACCCGCGCCTGCAGGACCGGGCGCTGTACCAGTCGATCTTGAGTGCCGTGGCGGCGGGGGAGCGCACGCCGGCTCGGATCGCGGCTCGGCTCGGTCGGGATCGCACCAGCCTCTCGGCGCTGCTCAGCCAGTTGGTCGAGGCGGGGTTCCTGCACCGGGAGGTCGACGTGGCCAACAGCCGGGGTGTGCAGTACCTCGTCGCCGACCCGATGCTTCGCTTCGACCGTCTCAGTCGCCCCCAACCGCGCCGACCTCGACGAGCGACGACCCGGTGAGGTGTGGCAACGCTGTGCGCCGACGTGGCAGTCGCAGATCCTCGGCCCGCACGCGGAGGAGGTCGCCCGGACCTGGCTGCACCGCTATGCCGACGAGGAGACGACCGGTGGCCGGCCGGCGCGGATCGGGCGCCGGGTGCTCAGCGACCGCAGCGGCAGGACCACGCTCGAACTGGACGCGGTCGGACTCGATGAGCGGGGCGCCGCCCTGTTCGTGGCCGAGGTCAAGGGCGGGACCGCAGCACGGACCACCGACGACATCACCCGGCTCGAACGGGCACGGACGATCCTGGGCGCCGAAGGGGCGAAGCTGCTGCTCATCGCCCTGGGCGGGTTCGATCGCTCGTTGCGCGCCCTCGCCCGCCGCCGTGGCGATGTCGAGCTGGTCGACGTCGAGCGGCTCTACGGGGGCGGTTGAGCGAACGCCGCCTCACGTGTACCGGCGCCGTCCGGACGGGTAGGGGACGCGACATGACGAACCCAGCGAACGCGTCGGGGCCGAAGCGGCCGACCGATCCCGCCCATGCCGACCGCCGTGAGGAGGACACCCCCGGCGGCCGGGCCGACGAGCTGATGGAGCAGGCCGCCGAGACCGGCGCCACCACCGATCCCGAGGCGACCGACATCGGCGAGCAGCAGCGCGACCGCCACTAGCTAGGGCGAGGCACGATCGAGCTCCGGACGCGACCAGGGCGGCCGGACCGTGTGGTCCGACCGCCGTTCGCGCTCGCCTCAGGCGTGACCGTTCTTGTTGCTGGGGGCTGCGCCCCCAGACCCCATCGATGGCCGGCTCGCTGGCGCTCGCTCGGCCACCACGATCACACCTGCCGCTCGCTGCCGCTCGCCTCAGGCGTGACCGTTGCGGAGCAGCGCCCCCGGCAGCTTCTGGCCGGAGGCCACCTGGTCGGCGCCGTCCTCACGGATGACGGTGCCGTTGACCACCACCGCGTTGATCCCCTTCGCATCGGAGATGATCCGGTCGGCACCGCCGGGCAGGTCGTACACCCGGCGCTTGCCGTGGTGGCCCACCTCGCCGGCGTCGAACACGACGACGTCGGCCGGCTTGCCCACCTCGAGCGTGCCGCGGTCGGTGATGCCGAACACCTCGGCCGGGCGCTGGGTGAGCATGTGGATGCCCTCCTCCAGCGTGAACGCCTCCCGGCCCCGCACGAACGTCGACAGGAACTCGGTGGCGTACTTGGCGTCGCACAGCTGGCTGGCGTGGGCGCCGGCGTCGGACAGGCCGATCACCGTGTTCGGGTCCGACAGCAGCGCCTGGATGTCGTCGGGGTCGTAGTTGATGACGTCCTGGGTGATGCGCATGTCGAGATCGGCGTCGAGGGCGAGGTCCAACACGACGTCGACGGGGTCCTTGCCCAGCGCGTCGGCCAGCTCCTGCACGTTGCGGCCCTCATACGAGGTGTCCTTGGGGAACCACGACACGGTGGTGCGGGCCCAGCGGTCGTAGATCACGCCGCCCTTGCCCGCCTTCTCCTTGAACGTCTCCCGCCACTCGGCGTCGGCGTAGAGCGCCTTCTTCCCGTCGAGGTCGGCCTGGGAGACCGGGGTGAAGCAGCGCAGCGCCTCGTAGATGAACGGCGCCTTCCAGTTCATCTCGAACTGCACCGGCTGCACGGCCACCTGGGGGAACACCCGCAGGCCCCGCGCCTGGATCTCGGCCGCCTTGCGCAGCTCCTCGCGGTAGTCCTGGCGCAGCTGGCCCGACAGCAGTGCCGTCCAGGACACCGCCTTGCCGGTCAGCTCGGCGATGTGGGCGAACTCCTTGTGGGACAGCCCGCGGCCGATGGTGGCCTGCATCACCGCGTTGGGCACCTCGCCCAGCGCCTCGGCGATGGCGAAGATCTCCTCCGGGTTGGCCATCCGGCTCGGTACGGGCTTGCCGTCGTAGCCGACGTGGGTGTTGGCCTTGGAGGTGGCGAAGCCGAGGGCGCCGGCGGCGAGGGCCTCGCGCAGGATGTCCTTCTGGGCGGCGATCTCCTCGGGGGTGGCGTCGCGCTCGACGGCGTCCTCGCCCATCACGTACATGCGCAGCGCGGTGTGGCCCAACAGGGCGGCCACGTTGACCGCGCAGCCGCGCTGCTCGAGCACGTCGAGGTACTCGGGGAACGTCTCGAACGGCCAGTCGGCGCCGAGGCCGGCCTTGAGGGCGGCCACGCTCATGCCCTCGACGTTCTCCAGCGTGCGCATGATCAGGTCGCGGTGCATCGGCCGGGTAGGCGCCACCGAGAAGCCGCAGTTGCCCATCACCACGGTGGTGACGCCGTGCCACGGCGAGCAGGACACGAGGTTGTCCCAGATGATCTGGGCGTCGTAGTGGGTGTGGATGTCCACGAAGCCGGGGGAGACGACCTTGCCGGCGGCGTCGATGGTGCGCACGGCGTCGTCGGGCGCGCCGCCGAGGGCGACGACCTTGCCGTCCTTGATGCCGACATCGCCGACGTACCGGGGGGTCTTGCGTCCGTCGACGATGGTGCCGCCGGTGATCTTCAGGTCATAGGCCATGGTTCGTTCCTTCCAGCGGGTGCGGGCTCAGGCGGCGGCGGTGGTGGGCGAGGTGGGCAGGTCGTAGCACTCGGCCAGGTTGTCGTGCAGGATGGCCCGCAGCTCGACGTCGCTCAGGGCGGCGGTGTGCTCGGTGAGCAGCTCCTGGCTGTGCGGCCAGGTGGAGTCGAGGTGGGGGAAGTCGTTGGCCCAGGTGAGCATCTTGTGCATGGGCGAGTCGTCGAGGCGGCACATCTTGAACGCCACCCAGTCGTCCTGGAACGTCAGGCGGATGTGGTCCAGGCAGAACTCCGAGGGCATCTTGGACATGCCCTTGTAGCCGAACACCCCGCCCTCGCGCTCCACCGCATGGTCCATGCGGTACATGAAGTGGGGGATCCAGCCGGCGTCGGCCTCGGAGCAGAACAGCTTGAGGTCGGGGTTGCGCTCGAACACCCCACCCATCACGAACATGGCGATCACGTCCTGGTTGCCGCGGATGATCGACATGAAGCTGGCGATCTTGGGCCCGCGGTGGCGCTGGTTGCCCATGGTCAGGATGTGGAAGCTGATCGGCATGCGCAGCTCGACCGACGCCTCGTAGAACGGATCCCAGTACGGGTCGTGGTAGTCGGGCGTGTTGCCGTTGTAGGCGTCGCCCGGGAAGCCCGGCATCATGATGCCCTTGAGCCCCATGTCCTTCATGCGGGTCAGGTCCTCGATGCCCTGTTCCACGCTGAGCAGCGCGCTCTGGCCCAGGCCGTACAGCCGGGACGGGTCGGCCGCGCAGAACTCGGCGATCCACCGGTTGTAGGCCTCCATGGCGGCCTGCTTGTACTGCGGGTCCTTGTGGTTGCACAGCAGCATGCCCACCGACGGGTAGATGATCTCGCCGGTGATGCCGTCGCGGGCCTGGTCGGCCGCCCGGGCGGTTGGGTCCCAACCGGAGCGGTGCAGCTCGTCGAACGTGCGGCCGAGCGACTTGAGCTGCTCGGTCGGGATGCCAGCGGAGGAGAGCGGCCCCACCGGGATCGGCTTCATGCCCGGGATCACGAACAGGTCGCCCTTGGTGTCGCTGCGCACGATCTTCGGTGCTTCGTCGCGGTACTTCGGGTCGATGTGCTTGATGTAGCAATCGGGCGGTTCGGTGATGTGCGAGTCGGCCGAGACGATGCGCTCGGCCACCGGTGTGACGGTCATGTTGTTCCCCTAGCGGCTTCCCCGTGTGCCTGCCCTGAGCAGGTTAGTTCCCGGGGGTGGTGGCGGCGCTGCGGAGCGGGCCGGGTCGGGACCGGGCCGAGCCGGGTCGGGTCCGGGTCGGGCGTGGGTCGGGCGCGGGTTGGGCGCCCCTTCACGCTGGTGCCGGCGCGGGCAGACTGGTGGGCGTGGAGGCGACCGAGCACCCCGATCGCTGGCGTGGCGAGGTCCGTGCCCGCTGGCCGCTGTTGGTGGTGGGGGCGCTGGTGGCCATCGGTGCGGTGCAGCTGGTGACCGGTCCCACGGCGGTCAGGGTGCTCGGTGCAGCCTTCGTCGTCGGCGGGGCGCTGCTCGCGGTGTTCTGCCGCGTGGTGGTGGTGGCCGACGAGCACGGGCTCACCGTCCGCTTCGGTTGGTGGCGCCGGCCCGCGGTCCACCTCGGGATCGAGCGCATGGCCACGGCCGAGGTGATCGACGTGCGGCCGCTGCGCTGGGGTGGGTGGGGGTACCGGGGGAGCTTGAAGCTGTTCCGCCGGGCGGCGGTGGTGCTGCGTGGAGGCGAGGGCCTGCAGGTGACCCTGCGCGACGGACGGGTCTTCGTCGTCACCGTCGATGATGCGGCCGGTGCAGTGGCGGTGCTGCGCCGTGCGATCGCTGCGCACCCCGGCTGAGCCCGCCGGTCCGGTCTCGGGCCAGAGCGATGACACACCATACCACAGGGTATGGGCAAACCGTGTCGCAGCGCCTCCCGTCCGCCGGACCCCGGGTCCGAACCCCGCTCGCAGGCGCTTGCACCCCGCCTGCGAGGGCCGGGCGCTCCGCCCGGCCGGCGACCCCCAGCGCCCTGCTTCGGCGGCGATTCGACGTCGATTCGACCGCATCGACCGGCTGGGTCCGGTCACCCACCACCAGTGCCCACGCCCTCCGGTCAGACCGCACGGCGACACCGATCGTGGCGGATTTCGTGTCTCACGACCCCTTCCGAATCGACATCGAATCGAAGCGCGAAGGAGCCCGCCGGACCCCGGCCGAGGCCACCAACCGCCGCTACCAGCCACCAGCCACCAGCCATACCTGCGCACCTGTCACCATACCCAAGGGTATGTGGAACCGCGTCGCACCGATTCGGCGCGGATTCGGTTCGAGCCCGCCCTCGCGGTGACTCGACGCGGCGGGCTCGGCACGAGCGGCAGCGGCATCGTGCCGGCGCGCCCGCCGCCACCGACGGGCGTCGCGACCTCGACGGAGGGTCAGCGCGACGGTGGGCGGGCCCGGCCGGTGGCGATCGGGTGTGGCTCGACCGGCCCGTCGGCCTCGTCGACGTACCAGGTGACCGACAGCGGCGGCAGCACCAACCGGTCGCGCACGATGGACACGCCGTCGTCCACCACCGCCACCGGCCGTTCGAGGCCGGCCCAGCCCGGGCTGGCCGCCGGCACGCCGGCCGGCTGCTCGGAGAAGTTGGCCAGCCCGAAGAAGCCGCCGTGAACGGGGTGGTGGCGCTGCCAGGCGAGCACGGCCGGATCGTCGTAGCGGTGCAGCCACAGCTCGCCCCCGGCGTGCAGCGCAGGGTTCGCCCGCCTGGCCTCGATGAGCCGCACCAGCCCGTCGAACACCCGCGCCTCCACCGTGCCGGGCGCCGATCGGCGCGCCAGCGCGCAGGGGTCCAGCCAGGGTCGGTTCATCCACCGGCTGTCGTCGGCGAGCGCCGGGTCGTGCCGGTAGGTCTCGTCGTTGGCCAGCGCCACCTCGTCGCCCATGTACAGCAGGGGGATGCCGGGGAAGCCGAGGATGACGCCGTAGGCCAGCAGCAACCGGCGGATGGCCCGCTCCTCGCCGAGGCGGTCGTTGCGCTGGCGGGCCAGGTCCAGCCCGCACAGCGCGGCGGTGGTGCCGGTGGTGCGCTCGTCGGCGGTGGCCGGGTTGGACGAGAACGCCGAGCCCCGCGCCGGGGAGCCGGGCACGTCGCCCCGGTAGAAGGCGGCCAGGAAGGCGCGGTGCTGCCCGGCGTCCATGCCGATGCGGGCCGCGAGCTCGTCGTCCACCGCCCAACCGATGTCGTCGTGGCAACGCACGTAGTTGGTCCACGTGGCCCCCGGCGGGGTCGGCGGCAGGGCGGCGAGGGACTCGGTGGCCAACCGGGCGTCACCGGTGGCCAGCGACGACCAGATCATCACCATGAGCTGGTTGTGGTAGGCGAGGTGGCACTCCGCCCGCCGCCGCCGGTGGGCGCCCAGGTAGGGCACGAGCTGGCCGGGGGCCACGATCGCCTCGGCCAGCAACAGCACCCCGGGCGCCGCCGCCGCCAACAGGGCGCGGAACGCCTGGGCCAGCAGGTGGGCCTCGGGCTGGTTCTGGCAGTCGGTGCCCATGCGCTTCCAGGTGAAGGCGATGGCGTCGAGGCGAAGCACGTCGACCCCGGCGTTCGCCAGCGCGGCCATGATGCGCAGCATCTCCACGAAGACGTCGGGGTTCCCGTAGTCCAGGTCCCACTGGTAGTCGTGGAACGTGGTCCACACCCACCCCGCCAGCTCGTCATCCCAGGTGAAGGTGCCCGGCGCCAGATCGGGGAACACCTCGGGCAGCGTCTCCTCGTAGAGGTCGGGGAGCTGGCGGTCGGGGAAGACCAGGTAGTACGCCCGATGGCGGGCGGAGCCCCGCCGGGCCGCCTCCGCCCAGGCGTGCTCGCGGGCGGTGTGGTTGAGCACCAGATCGAGGCACACGCTGATGCCGTGCTCGTGCAGCGTGGCCGTCAGCGCCTCGAGATCGGCCCAGCTGCCCAACCCGGGGTCGACGTCGAGGTAGTCGACGATGGCGTAGCCGCCGTCGTTGGGGCCCGACCGGGCCCGCAACACCTTCATCAGGTGCAGCACGTCGACGTGCAGCTCCTCGAGCAGCCCGATCCGGTCGGCCACCCCGGCGAGCGTGCCGGCGAAGCGATCGGCGTAGGCCACGTAGCCGACGCGCTCCGGTGACTGGAACCACGCCGGGTCGGCCAGCCGGGCGGCGTCGAGGTGGCGCAGCGGGAGCGGTCGGGCGGCCCGGGCGGCGTCGAGCACGGCTGCGATCCGCCCGGTCAGCTCGTCGAGATCGACATCCCGGCGATCGCCGTACAACGCCGCCAGCAGCGGCCGCGCCGCATCGAGGGCCCGGCGGCGGCAGGCGGCGTACAGCCCGTCACCCGACCCGCCGTCATCGGGCCCGGGCAACCCGTCATCGGCCGTCTCATCCGCCGTGGCACCCATCGATCAGCCTTGAACCGCCGGGCCGGCGGGATCGGCGACGACCAGCCGGTGGGCGACGTCGCTGCTCGAGCGCCCGACGCGCAGTTCGAAGCGGGCCCCGGCCGGCACCCACCCCTGCCGGTCGGCATCCCAGGTGGTGAACGATCGGGGGTCGAGGTGCACCTCGACGTCCTCGGTGGCGCCGGCGGCGACGGCCACCTTGGCGAACCCCGCGAGCACCTGGTCGGGGTGGTCGGCGGCCAGCGCGCTGCGGTCGTCGGCGTGCACGTACACCTGGATCACCTCGCAGCCGTTGCGGTCGGACGGGTTGTGCACCCGTACCCGCACGCGGTGCGGTGCAACCACGCCGGCGTCGACCAGTTCGAGGCGGGCGTAGCCCAGGCCGAAGCCGAAGGGGAACAGCGCATCACGCCCCACCGTGCCGTACCAGCGGTGGCCCACCAGGCGCCGCTCGGTGTAGGCGGCCACGCCGTTGCGGCCGGGGTGGTGCTCGACCGCGGGCGTGTCCTCGAGGAGCTGCGGGAACGAGACGGGCAGCCGGCCCGACGGTTCCACCGTACCGAGGAGGATGTCGGTGAGCGCGTCGCCGCCCTCCTGGCCCGGGAACCAGGCCATGACCACCGCGGGCACCTCGTCCCGCCAGGGCATGGCCACCGGGGAGCCGCTGTTGAGCACGACCACGGTGCGGGGGCAGGCCTCGGCCACGCGGCTGATCAGCTCGTCCTGGCGGCCGGGCAGGTGCAGCGAGTCGCGATCCCAGCCTTCGGACTCCCAATCGTCGTTGGTGCCGACCACCACGATGGCCACGTCGCAGCCGGCGGCCACGTCCACCGCGTCGGCCACCGGGTCGCGCAGCTCCGGCCCGTAGGCGCCGATCTGCAAGCCCGACACCGCGTTGTGGATGACGGGCCGCTGCAGTCGGGCCTCGATGCGCACGGTGCGGCCCGCCTCGAGGGAGACCTCGGCGGTGAGCTCGCCCTTGCCGAACCCGAAGAAGCCGCCACCGATGGGTTGGGAGCGGTTGTCGATGACGGTGACGCCGTCGATGTCGAGCACGGCGTCGCCCACCGCGGCGAGCCCGAAGGTCCAGGTGCCGGTCCGGTCGATCGGCAGGGTGGTGCGCAGGCGGGCGCCGAACGCGGCCTCGCCGTCGGCGCCGAGGGGGTCCTCGAACCACGTGAGCCGGGTGGTGGCGCTCGGCGCCGTGCGCTCGGGCGCCGGCGCGGGCGCCGCCGCGTTGTCGGCCGGGCGATCGAGGGCGACGGCACCGGGGTCTCGGTGGTAGGCCACCGTGATGGGGCCACAGCCGGCCCGCTCGAGCGGCGGCAGCCGCTTGTGGATGGCGCAGCCGGGGTGGTGGCGCACCTCGATGTCGAAGGGGGCGAGCCGTTCGGTGAGCGCGTCGAGGGGGTGGCTGGTGTGCACCGGTTCGACGTGGGCGCTGCCGCCACCTTCGCGGGTCAGGCGGGCGGCGTTGGGCCCGATGACCGCAACCCGGCGCAGCGCGGCGGGCGCCAGCGGCAGGATCGGCTCAGGCGCGCCGCCGGCGGCGGGCTCGGCGGCGGCGACGGTCGGGGCCTCGTTGCGCAGCAGGACCATGGCCTCGGCGGCCGCCCGACGGGCCAGGGCGGTCGGCCGGCTCGTCCACGATGTGCTCCTCGCCGGGGCCGTCACCATCGAGGGCGCCGGTGCGCTCGGCCATGGTCAGCACCCGCCCGGCGGCGGTGCGGACCTCCACTGCGCCCACCTCGCCGGCCTCGAGCGCGGCCAGCAGCTTGGCGCGGTGCAGCGGCGGCCCGGGCATCTCCAGGTCGACCCCGGCGCAGGCCCTCGGCGGTGGAGTGCAGGCCGAACCAGTCGCTCATCACGAGCCCGTCGAAGCCCCACTCGCCGCGCAGCACCTCGGCGATCAGCGGGCTGTCGGCGGCGAAGGGGCCGTTGATGCGGTTGTAGGCGGTCATCACCGCGCCCACCCCGGCCCGCTCGACGGCCGCCTCGAACGGTCGCAGGTACAGCTCGCGCAGCGTGCGCTCGTCGATGCGCGAATCGATCGAGTGGCGCTCGAACTCGGTGTCGTTGCCCACAAAGTGCTTGATGCAGGACACCACGCCGGTGGCCTGCACCCCCTCGACGTAGGCCACCGCCATCTCGGCGCTGAGCCACGGGTCCTCCGAGACGCACTCGAAGTTGCGGCCGCCGATGGGGGTGCGGTGCAGGTTGACGGTGGGGGCGAGGTGCACCGACGCCCCCTTGGCCCGGACCTCGCGACCGAGCAGCTCACCCACCTCTCGCACCAGCGCCGGGTCCCAGGTGGCGGCCAGCGCCGTACCGCACGGTACGTTGACCGAGGCGGGGCCGCCCTCGAACCGGGTGCCCCGCGCCCCGGCCGGGCCGTCGGTCACCCGGACGGCGGGGATCCCCAGGCGGGGTACGGCCGCGGTGTGCCAGAAGTCGGTGCCGGCCAGCAGCGACACCTGCTCGGCGGGGCTGAGCGCGTCGAGCAGGGCCTCGACGCGATCGGAGAACGTCGCGCCCACGTCAGCCCTTCACCGCGCCGGCGAGCAGCCCGCGCACGAAGAAGCGCTGGAGGGAGAAGAACACCACCAGCGGCACCACCATCGAGATCACCGCGGCGGCGGTGAGCAGGTGCCACGCCTGGCCGCGGGTGCCCACCACGTCGACCAGCTTGGCGATGACCGGCAGGTTCTTGGAGCCGCCGAACACCTTGCCCACCAGCAGGTCGTTCCAGATCCACATGAACTGGAAGATGCCCAGCGATGCCACCGCCGGCACCGACAGCGGCAGCACCAGGCGGGTGAAGATGGTCAGGTGGCCGGCGCCGTCCACCCGGGCGGCCTCGATGACCTCGCGCGGCAGGGCGGACACGAAGTTCTTCAGGATGAAGATGCAGAACGGCAAGCCGAAGATCGTGTGGGCGATCCACACCGCAGCCACGTTGTTGTTGAGGTGGAGGTACGGGAAGATCGTCACGTCGCCGATGTGGGCGCCGCCGGTGAACAGCCGCAGCAGCGGGATGAGGCACATCTGCAGCGGTACCACCAGCATCGACACCACGCCGACGAACAGCCAGTCGCGGCCGGGGAACTCCATCCACGAGAAGGCGTAGGCGGCGATCAGCGCGATCCCGATGGAGAGGATCACCGCAGGGACCGTGATCTCGAGCGAGTTCAGGAAGAACTGGCCCATGTTGTCGCTGCCGGGGGCCGACGACAGCGATGCCCGGTAGTTGTCGATGGTGAGGCTGGGGTTCCACAACACCGTCCACCAGCCGGTGGTCTTGACCGCGGTCTCGCCCCGGAACGACGACACGAACAACCCGAAGGTGGGGATGGTCCACAGCACCACCAGCGCGTACACGAGGTACCGGCCGGTACGGCTCGACAGGGTGGTGCTCACCGAGCGGCCGATCGTCTCGCCGCCGGCCTTGGTGCGGGTGCGGGCAGGTGCGGCGTCGACGGTGGGGACGGCGCCGGCGGGGTTGGCGGTGCTCATGATGCCATCAGTTCCTCGGCTCGGCGCTGGGCGCGGCGGTTGATCACGACGACGGGGATCACCAGCAGGAACAGCAGCACGGCGAGCGCGGAGCCGAAGCCGTTGCGGTCCTGCACGAAGTACACCCGGTAGAACTCGTTGGCGACGGTGGAGGTGCCGAAGTTGCCGCCGGTGGTGGAGGCGACGATGTCGAAGACCTTGAGCGCCCCGATCGTCGTGGTGGTGGCCACCGTGACGATGGTGGCCCGGATGTAGGGCAGGGTGACCTTGTAGAACGCCTGGCGGTCGGTGGCGCCGTCCACCTTGGCCGCTTCGATCAGCGATTCCGGCACGCCCTTGATGGCGGCGGAGAACACGACGGTGGCGAAGCCGGTGCTGGCCCAGATGAAGATGATCACCAGGAGGAACGTGTTGAACCCCGGCAGCCAGTCGGGTGGGTTCAACGCGGCGAAGTTGCGGTTGACCAACCAGAGGTTGTCGCCTTCGCCGCCGAGCGAGGTGGGCATGCCGGGGATGGCGTTGGTCGCCTGGTTGAGCAGGCCCACCTTAAACGAGGGGCCGGCGTAGACGAAGCGCCAGATGATGCCGGCGCCGGCGAGCGACACCGCCCCGGGCACGAATATCAGCGACTTCACCAGCTTCTCGCCCTTGATGCCGTCGGCATAGCGGGCGATGGCCAGGCCGGCGATGGTGGTGAGGCCGGTGCCGACGATGACCCAGAAGAAGCTGTTGAGCACGACCAGGCGGGCGTTGTTCTGGCTGAAGATGTCGCGGTAGTGCTGTAGCCCGACGAACGAGCGCCCGCTGTCGTCGAGCAGCGAGGTGTACAGCGTGCGCACCGCCGGGATGAGCAGCCCGATGACCACCAGGAACAGGGCGGGGAACAGGAAGATCACCACCTGGGTCCGCTCCTGGAAGCGGCGGTAGCAGCCGGGTCGCCCAGTAGAGGCCGGCGAGCACGGCGGCGAGGCCGCCGAGGCCGACCACGACGGTGACGATGGCGCTGAGGATGTCGCGCATCGGGGGCTCCTGTCGGTCGGTGTTGCTGTTCTTGGGGGCGGGAACGATCGGTGGTGCCAGCGGCAGCGGCCCGGGGGCCGGCGGGGGGTCCGGTCCCGGGCCGCAGCGCTGGTGGGATCGCTGCCGGCCTCGCGCCGGATCGTGGGAACGATCAGCGCGAGCCCGGCAGGTGATCGATCGGGGTCAGTCGGTGCTGGCCGGCCACGATGCCTCGATGTTCTCGAGCATCGTGTCGGTGTCGCCGCCGACGATCCAGCGGTGACCTCGGTCCAGAACGTGCCGGCGCCCGGCACCCGGCATCATGTCGGACCGTCGAAGCGGAACACGTCGGAGGAGACGAGCAGCTCCTGGAACCGCTTGGTCAGCGGGTCGGAGATGGTCGAGGGATCGATGTCCTTGCGGGGCGAGATCTCCTTGCGGCTCTCCAGCACGGCTTGGGCGTACTCGAGGAGCCGGTGTAGAGCAGCACGTCCCAGGCCTCGGGCTTGTCCTGGCCGGCGGTGTAGATGTCGCCGGCGCCCAGCATCACCTTGTCGTCACCGGCCTTGGCGACCGGCAGGTAGAAGAAGTCGACCGCACCGTCGGGGCCGATCTCGGTGCCCTCCGGCCACAGACCGGAGTAGAAGCTGGCCTGGCGGTGCATGAAGCAGCTGCCGTCGAGGATCGGGAAGCCGCCCTCCTGGAACTTCGTGGTGGCGATCGCCTTGACCGCGTTCTCACCGCCGAGGTAGTCGGGGTTCTTCAGGAACGAGCCGACGGCGTCGGCGGCGGCCTTCACCTTGGCGTCGTCGAAGGGGATCTCGTGGTTGACCCACTGGTCGTAGACCTCGGGCCCGTTGATGCGCAGCATCATGTCCTCGAACCAGTCGGTGACCGGCCAACCGGTGGCCACGCCCGACTCGATGCCGGCGCACCACGGCGTGCCGCCGTCGGCCACGATCTTGTCGGACAGGTCGGTGAGCTCGTCGAGGGTCTCGGGGATCTCGTAGCCGCCCTCGGCGAACGCCGCCGGGCTGTACCAGACCAGCGACTTCACGTTGGCCCGGGCGGGCAGGCCGTAGACCTTGCCGTCGACGGTGGACAGTTCGGCCCAGCCGGCGATGAAGTCCTCGTTGGTGTGCTTGGCGATGTTGGCCGGCACCTCGGGGATCTGGCCCTTCTTGGCCAGGCTGGCCAGGAGGCCGGGCTGCGGGAAGTCGATCACGTCGGGGGCGTTGCCGCCGTCGATGCGCACCTTGATCTCGGTCTCGAACTGGTCGGTGCCCTCCCAGACGATCTTCACGCCGGTGCAGTCGACGAGCGGCTGGTAGGCGGCGACGAAATCGGCCACGGGCTTGTCGGTGTCGCTGTCGCGCGTCGGCGAGAAGATGGTGACCTCCTTGCCGGCGTGCTGCTGGTCGCAGGCGATCTCGCCGTCGAGCAGGCTCTCGGCGCTCGTCCCGCCGCCGGCGGCGCTGGCGCCGGTCGCTTCTTCACCGGCCGCGGCATCACCGCCGGAATCACCGCCGCACGCGCCCGCCAACATCGTCGCAGCGATCGCCGCGATGAAGGCTCCTCGTCCAACCCTGCCTGTCATGGTGCTCCCTTGCTCCGTCGACGACCCGGGCCCCGCTGAGGGGGTTGCGTGCCCGATCGCCGGCCTCTCCTTGGTTTCCGTTCGGAACGTATGTGGAAACTCGTGGAAGTATCCGGCGGTAGGGTAACATGCCCGGCGTCACACGCCTAGTCAGCTCCGGAGCCGGTGGTCGCCGCCACTTCGGCTGCTGGTGGCCGTCTTGCCTGCTAGACACGGTGACCACGAGCGCACGGAGGTGTCGGCATGGCCAGGATCAAGCTCGATGGGGTCGAGAAGGTGTACGACAACGGTTTCCATGCCGTGCACCAATTGGATCTGGACGTGGCCGACGGCGAGTTCCTGGTGCTCGTCGGACCATCCGGTTGCGGCAAGTCCACGGCCCTGCGCATGGTGGCCGGGCTCGAGTCGATCAGCGCCGGCCGGCTCTACATCGACGAGCGCGATGTCACCGGTCTGGAGCCCAAGGACCGTGACATCGCCATGGTCTTCCAGTCGTACGCGCTGTACCCCCACCTGACCGTGCGGGACAACATCGCCTTCGCCCTCAAGCTGCGCAAGGTCCCCAAGGACCAGATCGAGCGCAAGGTCAACGACGCCGCCCGCCTGCTCGAGCTCACCGAGCAGCTCGACCGCCGGCCCGGGCAGCTCTCCGGCGGTCAGCGGCAGCGGGTGGCCATGGGCCGCGCCATCGTGCGCGAGCCGAAGGCGTTCCTGATGGACGAACCGCTGTCGAACCTCGATGCCAAGCTGCGGGTGCAGATGCGGGCGGAGATCTCCTCGCTGCAGCGCTCGCTCGGCGTGACCACCATCTACGTGACCCACGATCAGGTGGAGGCGATGACGATGGGAGACCGCGTGGCGGTGCTCTCGGCCGGCCGGCTCCAGCAGGTGGCCTCCCCGCAGGAGCTCTACGACCACCCCGACAACGCGTTCGTGGCCGGCTTCATCGGCTCACCGCCCATGAACCTGCTGATCGGTATGGTGCGGCGCGACGGCGACGGGTGGAGCGTGGCCCTCGGCGAGCAGGCGCTGTACCTGCCCGCCTCGGTGGTGGGCGCCCGTCCTGCGCTGGCCGGTTTCGACGGCCGCAAGGTGATCGTCGGCATCCGTCCCGAGCACCTGCACGATGCCGAGTACCGCGACGGCCTCGGCCGCCTCCACGGTGAGGTGAAGGTGCGCGAGTCGCTGGGCTCGGAGGTCGTGCTCCACCTCGAGATCGGGGCGACCCGGGCCTCCGTCGGCGTGGAGGAATCGGCCGGCGCCGCCTTCCTGGCCCGGGTGGACCCGCGCACCGCCCTGCGCGCCGGGGAGCGGGCGGAACTGGCGGTCGACACCGAGATGATCCAGCTCTTCGACGCCGACAGCGGCCAGGCCATCCGCGACTGAGCCGGCCACCACCGCCGCCGGTGCTGCCCGGTCGGATCAGCCGGCCGGTGCCAGCCAGATCGCACCGTCGTGGGGCACCACGGCGCGATCCCGGTGATCGGGCACGGAGCTCAGCAGCACCTGGCGATGGCGCACCACCGCAGGGTCGAGCTGCGCATCGGCACCGGAGAGGTTGATCGCCACCAGGAGCGCACCCCGGGCGAACAGCAGCACCCGGGCGGCGCCGGCAGCCAGGCCAGGCCGGCCGGGTGCTCGTGGAGCCAATGCCGGCGGGCGGCCAGGGTCCGCCGGTACAGCTCGAGCATCGACGCCTCCTCGCCGGCCTGCAGGTCGGCGGCGAAGCGGCCCCACCCGGTGGGTTGCGGCAGCCACGTCGATGCCGGGCCGCCCGCCACCGTCTCCATACCGTTGGGGATGTCGGGCGCGGCCGAGGAGAAGCCGAAGGCGGCGTGCTCGTCGGCGGTCCACGGCAGCGGGATGCGGCAGCCGTCCCGCCCGGGCAGGGCGCCGTTGGAACGATGGAAGACGGGGTCCTGGCGGATGGCGTCGGGCAGGTCGGTCACCTCCGGCAGGCCAGGCTCCTCGCCCTGGTAGAGGTAGAGGTTGCCGGGCAGGGCGGCGACCGCCAGCGGAGCGGCCCTGGCCCGCCGGGTGCCCGCTCGACATCGACCGGTGCCGCCGACGGCACCAGGTTGGAGGTCCAGGCCTCGTGGTGCTCGGCATCGGCCCGCCCGTAACGGGTCACCGAGCGCTGGGTGTCGTGGTTGTTCAACGTCCAGGTGGGCAGCACGCCCTCGTCCTCGAGCGCCTCGACGCTCTCGGCGATGGCCCGGCGCCAGGCGTCGGCCCGCCACGGCGCCAGCATCAGGTCGAAGCTGAACGCCTGGTGGAACTCGTCCCGGTTGGCGTACTGGCGCAGCAGGTCAGGGCGCAGCGGTGTGTACGCCTCGGCCACCAACACCAGCTGCCGGTCGGGGTGGCGGCGCTCGTAGTCGTCCACCAGCCGCCGCCAGCGCCGCCAGGCGACGTGGCCTTCGGGCCGCCAGCGGCACAGCAGGTTGCGATCGGCGAGGAGGTCCTCCGCGGTGGCGTCGGGCAGACCGGGCGCCTTGCCCAGCGCCGTCACCGCGTCCGCCCGGAAGCCGTCCACGCCGCGATCGAACCAGAACGTGAGCATCCGGTCGAAGTGCTCGGCCACCTCGGGGTGATCCCAGTCGAGGTCGGGCTGCTCGGGGGCGAAGGTGTGCAGGTACCACTGGCCGGGCGAGCCGTCCGCCTCGGTGATGCGGGTCCACGCCGGGCCCCCGAACGTGCTGATCCAGTTGTTGGGCGGCTCCATACCGCCCGGTCCGCGCCCGTCGCGGAAGTAGAACCGCTCGCGCTCGGCGCTACCCGGTCCGGCGGCCAGCGCGGCGCGGAACCAGGCGTGCTCGTTGCTGCAGTGGTTGGGCACCACGTCGAGCAGGACCCGCAGGCCCAGCCGGTGGGCGTCGGCCAGCAGCGCGTCGAAGCCGGCCAGCGTGCCGTAGGTGGGTTCGATGGCGAAGTAGTCGGCCACGTCGTAGCCGTGGTCGTGCTGCGGCGAGGGGAAGCACGGGGTGAGCCAGAGCCCGTCGGCGCCGAGCGCCTGCAGGTACGGCAAGCGCGACCGGATCCCGGCCAGGTCGCCGATGCCGTCGCCGTCGCCGTCGGCGAAGGAGCGGACGTAGATCTGGTAGACGACGGCGTTCGCCCACCAGCTGCGGCGGGTGGTGTGTTCGGCGTGGAAGCGGGTGGCGGGGGGAGCGGACGGTGCCGCGGTCCCGTCGCCGCTCATCGGGGCACGGCGCCGGTGGTGGAGCGCACGATGAGCTCGAGCGGCAGCACGTCGGAGAACGCCGCCGGCCGGTCCTCGGAGTTGATCGCCCCGATGAGCAGCTCGGCGGCGCGCTGGCCCGAGGTCTCCAGGGGCTGGCGGATGGTGGACAGCCCCACGAAGGCGGCGATGTCGATGTCGTCGTAGCCGATGAGCGACAGGTCGTCGGGCAGGCGCAGCCCCTGGGCCCGGGCCGCTTCCAGCACGCCGAGCGCCTGCACGTCGGACACGGTGACGATGGCGGTGGGTGGCTCGGCCATCTGCAGCAGCTCGGCGGCGAGCTGCCTGGCCACCGATTGCAGGTGGGGCCCGTAGCGGAGGTACTTGTCGTTCACGTCGATGCCCGCCTCGAGCAGCGCCCGCCGGTACCCCTCCTCGCGGTGCACGCTGGCGACGTAGTGCATCGGGTTGTGGGCCGGTTCGCCGACGAAGGCGATGCGCCGGTGCCCGAGCTGGATCAGGTGCCGGGTGGCCAGCGCGCCGCCGGCCACGTCGTCGACGGTGACCCGGGGCAGGTCTGCGTGCGTCGTGTCGAGCAACACGACGGGGAAGCCGGCGGTCGACAGCCGTTCCCCCTCGGAGCCCTGCAGGGGCAGCGACATCACGATGGCGCCGTCGATGTTGCGGGCCTCTGGAAGTTCCATCAGGACTTGGCGGGCTTCCGCCGGGCCGGTGACGGTGTAGAGCACCGGGCGGAGGTCGTGCGCCTTGAGCACCTCCACCATGCCGCGCAGCCGCTGGTGGGTGGACGGCTCGTCGAAGATGGGGATGATGACGGCCACCAGCCCACCCTGGCGCGCTGCGGCCTCGCGCTTCTGGGAACGTTTGGGCCGGTAGTCCAGCGCTTCCATCGCCTCGAGCACACGACGGCGGGTCTCGGGCGTGACCTGTTCGCTGCCGTTGAGCACGCGGGACACCGTGCCCACCCCGACTCCGGCGTAGGCGGCGACGTCAGCGACGGTGGCCATGGAGGACTCGGCGAGCGGTTCGGGTGGGCGTCACGTGGTGGAATCGTAGTTGGATCGTTCCAGGATTACCACGGTCGGCGGGGGACCGAAACCCCGGTGCTCACCCCCAGGGTGCGCCGCTGCTGCTCGCCGCGGTCGTGCCACCGGGGGGCACGGGCACCACCGACCAGTGCATCCACTTGTCGACCAGGCGCTGGTTGTTCGCATCCCACAGCGGCCACAGCAGGTCGAGCGTGCTGACGATGCCACAGGTGATGGCGCCGAGCCCGGAGGGCAGCAGCCAGCGCAGCACCGCACCGCCGATACCGATCGGTACGCCGGTGCGCTCGCCCACCAGCATGATGTTCATCTTCTGCTTGCCGATCGTCTGGCCGGTCTTGCCCTGGCGCACGACGAGGTTCCAGATGGAGAACCCCAGCGCGGCGACGTAGCCGATGATGAGCAGGCCGACGGCCAGGAACCCGAACACGTCGGACACGCTGATGAGCAGCGACACGAGGAAGCCGGGCAGCACGGCGGCGATGAGGGCGACGAACGTGACCGCGGTGTCGATGAGGTAGGCCAGCAGCCGCGGCCCGATGTCGGCGTTGCGGGGCACGAGCGCGGTCCCGTAGGCCGCGTAGCCACCGCCGGCCGGCGCGCCGTAGCCCTGGGCGGGGGCGGCGTAGGGCTGGGCCGGCGCGGTGTAGCCCTGGGCGGGGGCGGTGTAGCCCTGGGCGGGGGCGGGGGCGGCGTAGGGCTGGGCGGGGGCGGCGGCCTGTCCGAGGGGACGGACGTGGGTGGACCAGCCGGTGCCGTCCCAGTACCGCTCATGTCCGGGGGTAGAGGGTCTGGGTACCACCCTGCGTCGGCCATCGTCTCCTCCTGTCCGGGGCGAAGGATCACGGTAGGCCAACGGAGATCACGCGCGCGGTTGCCGGTCGCCCCGGGCCTCGTGCCGGCCCCGTTCGGCGATGGGGTGCCGCCTTCGCCGCACCTGCCATGATCGCCCGGTGCTGTCGCCGTACCGAGTGCTGGATCTGACCGACGACCGGGGCCACTTCGCCGGGTTCATCCTGGCCATGCTCGGCGCCGAGGTGATCGCGGTGGAGCCGCCCGGGGGTGGGGCCGCCCGGTTGCGGGCGCCGTTCCTGCACCACGAGCCCGGACCCGACCGCTCGTTGTCGCACCTGGCCTACAACCGCGGCAAGCGGTCCATCGAGCTCGACTACTGGCACGAGGGCCCGATCGCGAGGTGCTCCTGCGGCTGGTGGCCGGCGCCGACGTGCTGATCGACTCCGCCGTGCCCGGGACGATGACGGCCGCCGGCATCGGTCCCGAGCAGCTCGCCGCCGTCAACCCGACGTTGGTGCACTGCTCGGTCACGCCGTTCGGCACGACCGGGCCGCTGGCCACCATGCCCGCCACCGATCTGACGGTGGCCGCGGCGTCGTTCGGCATGCGGCTCAACGGCGACGCCGACCGTCCGCCGGTGCGGCTGTCGGAGCCCCAGGCGTTCTGCTTCGGCGGGGCCATCGCCGCGCCGGCCATCATCATCGCCCTGCAGGAGCGGGCCCGTTCGGGCCGCGGGCAGCACCTCGACGCCTCGGCGCAGGCGGGCATGTTGCTCACCTCCCAGGGCGGCGTGAAGGCGCACTGGTGCCGGGCCCCCGTACCGAGCCGTACGTCGGGCGGGGCCCAGGTGGGCCCGCTCTCGCTGCGCTTCGTCTACCCGGCCAGCGACGGCTTCGTCTCGATCTCGCACGTGTTCGGCAACGCCATCGGCCCGCGCACTGCCGACCTCATGGCCTGGGTGCACGAGATGGGCTACTGCTCGGCCGAGCTGGCCGCCAAGGACTGGGTCCGCTTCGCCGAGCTGGTGGACCTCGGTGAGGAGCGGGCCGAGAGCCTGGAGGAGGCCAAGGAGGCCATCGCCGCGCTCACCTCCACCTTGACCAAGGACGAGCTGCTGGCGGTGGCGCTCGAGCGGCGGCTGCTCATCGCCCCCATCGCCACGCCCGCGACGTGGTGAACAGCGAGCACTTCAACGGCCGGGGCTTCTTCGAGGCGGTGCGCCCGGCCGCCTTCCCACCCGACGCCGCCCCGGTGCCGCTGCCGGGGTCTACTTCCGCCGCAACGGCGCCGAGCGCCCGGCGTTGGGACCCGCCCCCGCCTCGACGAGCACGGCGCCGAGCTAAAGGCCGAAGCGCCGCGCTCGCCCAGCACCGACCGTGACCGGGTCACGCTCGGCGCCGGGCCCGAGGGTCGGGCCCTGGCCGGGTTGAAGGTGGTCGACCTCACCTGGTCGATCGCCGGGCCCGTCACCGTGCGGGCGCTGGCCGACCATGGGGCCGACGTCATCAAGGTGGAGTCGGCCACCCGGCTCGACGCCGCCCGCGGGTTCATGCCGGTGTACGACAACGTGCCCGGTGTGGAGCAGTCGGGCCTGTTCGACGACATGAACCTCAACAAGCGGTCGATCTCGCTCAACCTGTCCAAGCCGGAGGGCCGGGCGGTGTTGGTGGACCTGATCCGCTGGGCGGATGTGGTGGTCGAGTCCTTCACGCCCCGGGCCATGCCCAACTGGGGTCTCGGCTACGAGCAGCTCAAGGAGATCAACCCGTCGATCATCATGCTGTCGACGTGCCTGTTCGGCCAGGACGGCCCGCTCTCGTCGCTGGCCGGCTACGGCAACCTCGGCGCCGCGCTGTCGGGGTTCTTCTCCCTCGCCGGCTGGCCCGATCGGGCCCCGGCCGGCCCCTACCTGGCCTACACCGACTACACCTCGAACCACCTGCTGTTGGCCGCGCTGCTGGCCGCGGTGGACCACCGTCGCCGCACGGGGGAGGGCAGCTACCTCGACGTGGCCCAGTCCGAGGCGGCCATGCACTACCTGTCGACGTCGTTCGTGGAGTACGCCTGCAACGGCGAGGTGTTCGAGCGCATGGGCAACGAGGACCGCGAGCTGGCGCCGCACGGCCTGTACCCGGCGAAGGGCGATGACGCCTGGGTGGCGGTGGTGTGCCAGGACGACGGCGCCTGGCCGCACTGGTGCGCGGTGGTGGGCCGGGAGGACCTGGCCGCCGATCCGGCGCTGGCCACCGCCGCCGGCCGCCACGCCCGACGGGCCGAGCTCGACGCCGTCGTCGCCGCCTGGACCGCCACCCGTGAGCCCGCCGAGGCGGAGCGGGCGTTCCTCGATGCCGGCGTGGCCGCCCAGCGCCTGGTGGACGGACCGGCGGCGCTGGCCCACCCGCAGGTGGTGGCCCGCAACCACTTCGTCGAGTTCGACCACCCCCACGGGCGGCGGCTGGCCGAGAACGCCCGGGTGGTGTTCTCCCGCACGCCGGCGCGGGTGGACCGTTCGTCGCCGCTGCTCGGCGAGCACACCTTCGACATCCTCACCGAGACGCTGGGCTATGACGGTGACCGCATCGCCGAGCTGGCCGTGGCCGAGGTGCTGGAGTGACCGACACACCGCTGTCGTACCGATAGGTACGGCGGCCGAGCGAAGGGGGAGCCCCGTGCGCGTGGAACAGATCGAGACCCGGTCCTGCGACGCCGGCTGGCGGAACTACCACTATGTGAAGCTCACCACCGAGGACGGCGTGGTGGGCTGGGCCGAGTTCGACGAGGGCTTCGGCTCGCCCGGCGTGTCCTCGGTGATCGCCGCCCTGGCCGGTCAGGTGGTGGGCCGCCGGGTGGGGGACCACGAGCAGATCTACCAGCGCCTGTTCGCCCGGACGCGGCCGGCGTCGGCCGGGGTGGTGGGCCAGGCCATCGGCGCCATCGAGAACGCCCTGCTCGACGCCAAGGCCCGTACGTTGGGCGTGCCCTGCTACGAGCTCCTCGGCGGCAAGGTGCGCGACCGCATCCGCGTGTACTGGTCGCACTGCGGGACCTGGCGCATCAACCTGCCGCAGTTCTACGGCAACCCGATCACCGATCTGGCCGGGGTGCGCGAGCTCGGTGCCGAGGTGCGGACCAAGGGGTTCACCGCGCTGAAGACCAACGTGTTCCGCCACGACGGCGAGCGGCTGCGGGGCTGGCTCCCCGGCTTCGGCACGCCCTTCGAGCCGGGCCTCAACGTCGAGCGCTCGGTGCTGCGGGATCTGGTGGCGGTGCTCGAGGCGTTCCGCGACGGTGCCGGGCCCGACGTCGACCTGCTGCTCGACCTCAACTTCAACGCCCGTACCGAGGGGTACCTTCGGGCGGTGCGGGCGCTCGAAGGGCTCGACCTGTTCTGGATCGAGATCGACACCGACAGCCCCGAGGGCCTGGCCCGGGTCCGCAGCCGGGCCGGCTGCGCCATCTCCGGGGGCGAGACGCTGTTCGGGGTACGGCAGTTCCTGCCGTACCTCCAGGCCGGGGCGCTCGACGTGGCCATCATCGACGCCGTCTGGAACGGCGTGTGGCAGGCCATGAAGATGGCGGCCACCGCCGAGGGGTTCGGGCTCGACATCGCCCCGCACAACTTCTACGGGCACCTGTGCACGATGATGAACGCGCACCTGGCGGCGGCGGTGCCGAACCTGCGGATCATGGAGACCGACATCGATCGCCTTCCCTGGGACGACGAGCTGGTGACGGTGGCGCCGAGCTACGTCGATGGTCACCTGCTGGTGCCCGACGGCCCCGGCTGGGGGACCGAGCCGGTGGAGGAGGCGCTGGCCGCCCACCCGCCGCGCGGGGCGTGGGCCTGCTCGACGCCCGTCGCCTCGACGCCTGAGCCGTGACAGACGAGCCGGTTTCCGGTGTTCTCCGGGCCGGTGCTGCACGTCGTGCTCGTCGCACCGGAGATCGCGGCCAACACCGGCAACATCATCCGACTGTGCGCCAACACCGGCGCATCGCTGCACCTGGTGGACCCGCTCGGCTTCACGCTGGAGGACCGGCGGCTGCGCCAGGCGGGCCTCGACTACCACGAGTTGGCCGACGTGCGCCGTCACGCCGACCTCGACCGCTGCCTGGCCGAGCTGGACGAGGCCGGCTCGCGGCTGTTCGCGCTGTCGGGCCGTGGTGCGCGCCGCCACGACGAGGTGCGGTGGCGACCGGGCGACGTGGCCGTCTTCGGCGCCGAGCGGGCCGGGCTGGCCGCATCGGTGCTCGATCGGTTCCCGGCCGATCGACGGGTGGCGCTGCCCATGCGGCCCGGCAACCGCAGCCTGAACCTGGCCAGCGCGGTGGCGGTGGTGGTCTACGAGGCGTGGCGCCAGCACGGCTTCGCCGGGGCCGCCACCGGCGGGCCGCGGGCGGCAGCCTGACCGAGACCCCGGTCAGCCGCCGTACCATCCGGTAGGTCACGAGGCCGGCACCGAAGGACCGCGGAGCTAGGGAAGAGCCACCCCCACCGCAGAACAGGCCCTTTGGCGGCGGAACGGGCTCGATCGCGTCAGTTGTGTTCAGAATGACGCTGCTAGCGTTCCATCTGCATGGAAGCCCACGAAGGGTCCACAACCGAACGCCGTGACGGCCGACTGCGCCTGGTCGGCATCGGGGCGTCCGCCGGTGGGCTGGAATCGCTGGAGCGGTTGTTCGGCGCCATCCCGGCGGAGCCGATGGTGGCGTTCCTCGTGGTGCAGCACCTGTCCCCGGACCACCCAAGCATGATGGCCGAGCTGCTGGCGCGGGTGAGCCCGATGCCCGTGGCCGTCGCCACCCACGGCCAGCCGATCGTGCCGAACACCGTGACGCTGATCCCGCCGGGCCAGTTCCTGACCGTCAGTGGTGGCCACCTGGTGCTCGAACCGAAGCCCCGCCCGCCCGCGCTCACCCTGCCCATCGACCGGCTGTTCGAGTCGATGGCCGACGAGTGGGGCGGCGACGCCGTCGCCGTGGTCCTGTCGGGCACGGGGACCGACGGCACCCGTGGCGCCGCCCGCATCCGCACCGTGGGCGGGTTCGTGGCCGTGGAGGACCCGGCCGGCGCCCAGTTCGACGGCATGCCCCGCAGCGTCATCGACGCCGGGCTGGCCGATCTGATCGCCGGCGCGGGCGAGCTGGGCGCCTTCCTCGCCCGGCTCGACGTCGTCGAGGCGCTGCCGCGGTCCGAGCCGGCCGAGCCCGACGACGACGCCCTCGGTCGCATCGTCCGGCTGCTGCGCCGGGAGACGGCCATCGACTTCGAGCACTACAAGCGGGCGACGATCGGCCGGCGGGTCGCCCGGCGCATGACCGCCCACGACCTGACCGACGCGCACGACTACCTCACCCTGCTGGCGGCCAGCGAGGAGGAGCGGGCGCTGCTGTTCCGGAGCTGCTCATCCGGGTGACCAGCTTCTTCCGCGACCCCGAGGTGTGGGCGTCGGTCGCCGAATCGGTGCTGGTGCCGCTCGTGGCCGACCGTGACCGCCACGACGTGCTGCGCCTGTGGGTGCCCGCCTGCTCGACGGGGGAGGAGGCCTACACGTTGGCGATGCTCGCCCTCGACGAGGTCGAGCGGCAGGGCCGGGACCTCGACGTCAAGGTGTTCGCCACCGACGTGGACCGCGACGCGCTCGAGATCGCCTCGCGGGGCCGCTACCGCAAGGGCCAGATGACCGGGGTGGACGAGGCCCGGCTCGAGCGGTACTTCACCGAGGTGGACGGTGTGCACACCGTCTCCTCGGCGCTGCGCCGTTCGGTCATGTTCGCCCCCCACAACGTGACCAACGACGCGCCGTTCACCCGGCTCGACATCATCTCGTGCCGGAACCTGTTCATCTACCTCAACGCCGATCTGCAGGCCCGGGTGCTGCGGGGGTTCCACTTCGCCCTGCGGGCCGGCGGCGCCCTGGTGCTGGGCACCAGCGAGGGGCTCGGCGAGCAGGAGGAGCTGTTCGCCCCCGTCGACGCCACCAACAAGATCTTCCGGGCCGCCGGCGGGCGGCGTCTTCGACTGGGGCGGCGAACGGAGCCGATCGGCCGGCTGCGCCCGGAGGAGCGCACCCCGCCGCCCGGGCGGTGCTCACCGCCCCCGAGACGGGCCTGCCGTGTCCCAGGCGCTGGAGCGCCTGGCCGAGCAGTACCTGCCGCCATCGGTGCTGGTGGATGGGAGCGGTTCGGTCCGCCACGTCTTCGGCGACGTGTCCGAGTACCTGCGCCTCGCCCCCGGTGCGGCCGGGCTGCGCCTCGCCGACCTGGCCCGGCCGTCGGTGCGCACCGCGCTGGCCGCCGGTCTGTCCCGGGCCCTGCGCACCGGCGAGCCCGCCGCCTTCCCGGCCAGCACCGGCGGCGAGGACGGGCGGCGGGCGCCGTCGCCGTGCGGGTGCTGCCCGTGGGCGACGGCCCGGGCCGGCGCAGCGCCATGGTCGTCTTCGAGCGCCCCGGCGTGCCGCTGGCCGACCTGCCCATGCCGGCGGACACCGTGCTGGTGCAGCTGGAGGAGCTCAGGTGGAGCTGCAGCGGGCGAGGGCGGAGCAGCAGTCGCTGGTGGAGCAGCTCGAGGGCTCCAACGAGGAGCTGCAGGCCGCCAACGAGGAGATGGTGGCGGCCAACGAGGAGCTGCAGGCCACCAACGAGGAGCTGCAGAGCGTCAACGAGGAGCTGTTCACCGTCAACGCCGAGAACGCCCGCCGCATCGGCGAGCTCGAGGTGCTGCGCGCCGATCTCGACCACCTCCTCGCCGCCACCGACGTGGGCGCGCTGGTGGTGGACAACCAGTTGATCATCCGCCGGTTCACCCCGAGCGTGGGCGAGTTCCTGCCGGTGCTCGAGCGCGACGTCGGCCGCCCGCTGGCGCACCTGGCCAACAGCCTCGGCGGCAGCGAGTTCCTGGCCGAGGTGGCCGAGGTGATCGCCACCGGCGCGGACCGCGAGCGCTCGATCGACTCGGTGCACGGACCGGTGCTCGTGCGCATCATCCCGTACCGGATGCGGGAGATGCCGGGTGCGCTGATCACCTTCGTCGACGTCTCCACCGTCAAGCGCAACTTCGAGTTCGCCCGGCGGGTGCTCGACGTGCTGCCCGCCCACGTCGCCTTCATCGACCAGTACGGCACCATCACCATGGTCAACGCCGGGTGGGAGCAGTTCGCCCGGGAGAACGGCGGCACGATCGAGTCGCTCGGGCCGGGCACCAACTACTTCACCGCCTGCCGGCTCGACCCCGACGCCGACCGGGTCGTGGCCGGCATGCAGGCCGTGCTCAACGGCGACGTGCCGAGCTTCACCCACGTCTACCCGTGCAACGCGCCCGAGGGCACCGAGCGGTGGTTCGTGCTGCGGGCCACCTCGGCCGGCAACGACGGCGCCGTCGTGGTGCACTTCGACATCACCGCCCAGAAGCAGGCCGAGCGCATGCTGCTCGGTCTGGCCACCCACGACCCGCTCACCGGCGTGCTCAACCGCCGTGGCATCGAGACCGAGCTCGACGTGGCGATGCGGCGCGGGCGCCGGGTGGGCCGCAGCGCGTGCGCGCTGATGCTCGACTGCGACGACTTCAAGAAGGTCAACGACCGGGTGGGCCACGCCGGCGGCGACGCCGTGCTGCGCACCGTGGCCCGCCGGATCGCGGCGACGCTGCGGGCCGGCGACGTGCTGGCCCGCATCGGCGGCGACGAGTTCCTGGTCCTGCTGCCCGAGGCCACCCCCGAGGCCGCCCACATCGCCGCCGAGCGGGTGCGGCTGTCGGTGGCGAGCGAGCCGGTGGCCGTGTCCCACGAGGACATCTCGCTGACGGTGAGCGTGGCCATGGTGCCCCTCGACGAGAACGTGCACACCCTGGAGCACCTGCTCGACCGCAGCCGCGGCGCGCTGCGCACCTCCAAGGAACAGGGCAAGAACCGCGTCACCGACGGGGCGCGGCGTCGGTGTCACGCCAGCGTGAGGAGCTCACCGACCTGCTGGAGCACGACGGGTTCGGCGCCGCCGCCCAACCGATCGTGACCACCCACGGCGCCGAGCCGGTCGGGGTGGAGCTGCTGGCCCGCCAGCTGTCGCCGCCGTTCAGCCCGCCCACCGCCGTGTTCCGGGCGGCCATGGAGGAGGGCATGCTGGCCATCGTCGACGAGCACGTGCTCGGCGTGTCCTGGCGGCGGCCAAGCGGATCGTGGCGCCGGGCCGGCGCCACGTGAACCTCTACCCTCGACGCTGCTGACCATGAGCGCCGATCGGATCGACGCGCTCTTCGGTGGGTGGCCGCGGCGCCACCCGCTGGTGGTGGAGCTCAGCGAGCAGCAGTTGCTCGGCGACCCGGTGGAGCTGCTGCCCAACCTCACCCGGCTGCGCTCCCACGGCGTGCAGATCTCCCTCGACGACGTGGGCTTCGGGCGCACCTCGCTGGAGACCCTGCTGGTGGTGGAGCCCGAGATCGTCAAGATCGACGCCTCGTTCATCAGGGGCGTCCATGCCGACGAGGCCCGGCGCCGGTGGCTGTCGCGCCTGGTGCGGGTGGCGAGATCGCTCGGCGCCACCCTCGTGGCCGAGGGCATCGAGCAGAGCGGCGAGGTCGAGGTGGTGGAATCGCTGTCGATCGAGTGGTGCCAGGGGTTCTTCTTCGCCGAGCCCGAGCTGGTCGACTGAACCCGCCGGGCGGCAACCACCTGCCGTTGTGCGAGAATGACGCCACGTCCGACCGCGTCGATCGCTCGAGGGAGCACGCCATGACCGCCAGCACCCGCCCGCCCGTGCAGGACTGGGCCACCGACTTCGACGTGCTCGACCCCGCCTTCGCCGCCGATCCGTCGGGGGTGTACGCCGAGCTGCGCACCACGGCCCCGCTGGCCCGCAGCGAACGGTGGGGTGGCGCGTGGATGCCCACCCGCTACGAGGACATCGTGGCCATCGCCCACGACACCGAGCGGTTCTCCTCCCGGGACGTGGGCGTGCTGCCCTTCGAGGGCCTCGAGCGCGACAAGGACCGTCCGCCGGCGTCCCCGCCGATCACCTCCGACCCGCCCGACCACACCTGGCACCGCCGGCTCATCCTGCCGTTCTTCTCGCCGAGGGCGGTGGAGCGCTACGAGGTCCGCACCCGCGAGCTGTGCCGGCGGCTGATGGCCGACATCACCGCCCCCGGCCGCCACCACGCCGACGCGGCGGTGGAGTACGCCCAGCAGATCCCGCCCCGCATCATCGCCGACATCATCGGGGTGCCCGAGCACGACGTCGACCTGTTCGTGGAGTGGACCCAGGCGGTGCTGGAGAACGGTGGGCTCAACCCGGAGCGGCGCATCACCGCCCGCAAGGAGATGCTCACCTACTTCTTCGGGCTGCTGGAGGACCGCAAGAAGGAGCGCCGCGACGACATCACCTCGTACCTGCTCGATCAGGAGGTCGACGGGCAGCCGCTGCGCGACGGGCACATCGTCGGTTCGATGACGCTCATGCTGGTGGCCGGCATCGACACGACGTGGTCCTCGATCGGCTCGGCCCTGCTGCACCTGGCCACCCACGACGAGGACCGGCGCCGCCTCGTGCGCGAGCCGGAGCTGATGCTGACCGCGGTGGAGGAGTTCCTGCGGGCCTACGCCCCCGTCACCATGGCCCGCGTCGCCACCGCCGATGTGGAGGTGGCCGGCCGCACGATCCACGCCGGCGACAAGGTGCTGATGACCTTCCCGGCCGCCAACCGAGACCCCGAGCAGTTCGAGCGCCCCGACGAGGTGGTCATCGACCGGGCCCACAACCGCCACGTGGCGTTCGGGGTGGGCGTGCACCGCTGCGCCGGCTCCAACCTGGCCCGGATGGAGATGCAGGTGGCCATCGAGGAGTTCCTGCGGGCGTTGCCGGAGTTCGGCCTCGACCCCGACGGCGAGCTCACCTTCGCCGGGGGTCAGGTGCGCGGCCCGCGGCAGCTGCCCATCGTCTACTGACCCGGCTCGCGGCGCGCACGCCAACAGGTAGCGTGCGGCCATGCAGGAGCAACGATCCGTCGATGTCATCGTGGTCGGGGCGGGCAACGCCGCGCTGGTCGCCGCCCTCGCCGCCCACGAGGCGGGCGCCAACGTGCTGGTGCTCGAAGCCGCGCCCAAGGAGCAGCGCGGCGGGAACAGCCGCTTCTCCGGCGGCATCTTCCGCTTCGCCCACGGCGGCCTCGACGACATCATGCCGCTGCTCACCGAGGAGGGGGCTCGCTGGGCCGACCGGGTGACCGTCGAGCCGTACCAGCCGGGCCGGTTCCACGCCGACATCGAGCTGGTGTGCGAGGGCCGCTCCGACCCCGAGCTCATCGGCACGCTGATCGACACCTCCTACGACACCATGGCGTGGATGCGCGACCACGGCGTCCGCTGGGAGCTGGTCACCGACAAGCTGTTCGACCCGGCCAAGATACCGGCCGGTACGACCTACGCCATCCCGCCGGGCGGCGCCGTGCGCGCCACCAACGAGGGCATCGGCCTCATGTACGACCTGTTCAACGCCGTCGACGCAGCCGGCATCGAGGTCTGGTACGACGCCCCGGTGCAGCAGCTCAACTTCGAGGGCTCCCGTTGCGTCGGCGTGCAGGTCCGCCACGGCGACCGCTTCGAGGACGTGGCCGCCGGCGCGGTGGTGCTGGGCTGCGGTGGTTTCGAGTCGAACCCCGAGCTGCGGCTGCGCTACCTCGGCGCCGGCTGGGACCTGGTCAAGGTGCGCGGCACCCGGTTCAACATGGGCACCGTGCTGATGCAGGCGCTCGCCGCCGGTGCCGCGCCGGCCGGGCACTGGGGCGGTGCCCACGCCTCGCCGCTCGATGCCCACGCCCCCGACGTGGGGGAGCTCTCCCTGACCGACCGCATGAGCCGCTACTCCTACCCCTACTGCCTGCTGGTGGACCGCAACGGTGACCGCTTCGTGGACGAGGGCGAGGACGAGGTGTGGCTGACCTACGCCAAGACCGGTTGGGCCATCCGGGCCCAGCAGGGGGCGCGGGCGTGGCAGATCTTCGACCAGAAGACGATCCACCTGCTCGAGCCCCGCTACAGCACGGGCACGCCGGTGGAGGCCGGCTCGCTGGAGGACCTGGCCGCCAAGCTGGGCATCAACCAGCGGGGCCTGCTGGACACGGTGGCCCGCTTCAACGCCTCCTGCCAGGGCGGCGCGTTCGACCCGTTCCACAAGGATGCGCTCGCCGCCCAGCCGGCCGGCCAGCCGGCCAAGTCGAACTGGGCGCAGCCCATCGATACCGCGCCGTATGTCGCCTACGCGGTCACCTGCGGCATCACGTTCACCTACGGCGGGCTCAAGATCGATCGGCAGGCGCAGGTGATCGACACGGTGGGCCGCCCGATGGGTGGGCTGTTCGCCACCGGTGAGATCGCCGGCGGGTTCTTCTTCCACAACTACGCCGCCGGTTCCGGGTTGATGCGCGGCGCCACGTTCGGCCGCATCGCCGGCACCGGCGCGGCGGCGGTGGCCGTCGGTGGCTGACCGGCCGGCGGGTGGTGTGCCGGCGGGCGGTCTGCCGGTGGCGCTGGTGCGGGGCGGCACGTCGAAGGGCGTGTTCGTGCGGCTCGATGTGCTGCCGGCCGACACCACCGAGCGGGACCGGCTGCTGCTGCGGTTGATGGGCAGCCCCGACCCGATGCAGCTCGACGGGTTGGGTGGCACCCACTCGTCCACCTCGAAGGTGATGGCGGTGGGCCCGTCGACCGATCCGGCCTGCGCGGTGGACTACTTCTTCGCCCAGGTGGCGGTGGACCAGGCCGTCGTGGACACCAGCGGCAACTGCGGCAACCTCACCGCCGGCGTCGCCCACTACGCGGTGGAGGAGGGCCTGGTGGCGGCCACCGAGCCGGCGGCGCAGTTCCTGATGCGCAACCTCAACACCGGTGTGGTGGTGCGGGCCACGGTGGCGGTGCGCGACGGGCGGGCCTGCAGCGAGGGCGACACCGCCATCGACGGGGTGCCCGGCACCGGCGCCGCGCTGGCCACCGACTACCTCGACCCGGCCGGGTCGGTCACCGGCAAGCTGTTCCCCACCGGGCAGCGTCGGGAGCTGCTCGACGGGGTGGAGGTGTCGATCGTCGACGTGGCCACGCCCTACGTGTTCGCGGCGGCGTCGTCGCTGGGCTTGTCCGGTGCCGAGTCCTCGGTCGAGCTCAACGCCCGGCCCGAGCTGCTCGAGCGCCTGGAGCGCCTGCGCTCGGACGCCGGTCGCCGCATCGGCGTGGACAGCCTGGCCGTGCCGCGGCTGGTGCTGTGCAGCCCCGGCGCCATGCTGCGGGTGCAGGCCACCTCGATGGGCAAGGTCCACCACGCGCTACCCATGACCGGCGCGCTGTGCACCGGTGCGGCGATGCTGCTGGACGGCACCGTCGCCCACGAGCTGGCGGCTGGGCTGCCGGCCGTGGGCGCGGGCGGGCCGGGCCCGGGCGCGGGGCCGGTGACCGTGCGCATCGAGCACCCCAAGGGCTCGGTCGAGACCTCCGTCGAGCTCGACGGCGACGAGGTGCGCGCCGCCGGGGTGATCCGCACCGCCCGCCGGCTGCTGACCGGGATCGCCCACCTGTGAGCGCCACCACACCGAACGGTACGGCGGGGTGGCGCGCCCGCCGCCTCGGCCGGGGCTCGCCTGCGGGCGTTGATCGGCGCACCGGAGATCCTGGTGGCACCGGGGGCGTACGACGCCATCACCGCCCGGGTGCTGGCCCGCGCCGGCTTCGGCGCCGTCTACCTGACCGGTGCCGGCACGGTGAACGCCCACCTGGGCGTGCCCGACATCGCGCTGGGCACGCTCGATGAGTTCGTGCAGAACGCCGGGCGCATGGTGGACGTGGTGGACGTGCCGGTGTTCTGCGACGCCGACACCGGCTTCGGCAACGCCGTGAACGTGGTGCGCACCGTGCGGGCCTTCGAGCGGGCGGGCGTGGCCGGCATCCATCTGGAGGACCAGGAGAGCCCGAAGCGGTGCGGGCACCTCGACGGCAAGCGCACCGTGCCGGTGGCGGAGATGGTGGGCAAGGTGCGCGCCGCCTGCGACGCCCGCCGCAACGACGACTTCGTCATCATCGCCCGCTGCGACGCGGCGGCGACGGAGGGCATCGACGCCGCCATCGACCGGGCCGGCGCCTACGCCGAGGCCGGTGCCGACGTGATCTTCGCCGAGGCGCTGACCAGCGAGGCCGACTTCCGCCGCTTCGGCGCCGCCGGGGTGGGGGCGCCGCTGCTGGCCAACATGACCGAGTTCGGCAAGACGCCGTACCACAGCGCCGCGCAGTTCCAGGACTTCGGCTTCGACGCGGTGATCTTCCCGATGATGGCGTTCCGGTTGATGCTGGGCGCGGTGCGCGACGGGGCGGCCGTGCTGGCGGAGACCGGTACGCAGGTGTCGCTGCTCGATCGCATGGCCACCCGGGCCGAGCTCTACGAGATCATCGACTACCCGGCGTGGGACGACTACGAGGCTCGCTACGTGCGCGACGCCGAAGGGACCTGAGGAGGCTGCCGGCCATGGGGAATACCGGACGGTATGGTATGGTGCACCTGCAGATCGAGGTGGACGACGACGGGGTGGCGGTGGTGCGCATCCCCTCGCCGGGCACCGTGGGCCGGGTGCAGGCGGCGATCCACAAGGAGGTGGCCGAGGTGTGGACCGCGCTCGGCGCCGACCCTGCGGTCAAGGTGATCGTGGTGACCGGCGCCGGCGACGAGTTCTACGTCAGCGCCAACGCCGGCGGGCTCAAGGCCATCCCCGGCATCCCCAAGGAGGAGACGTTCACGCTGCTGCAGCGCATGTCGCAGGAGGGGTGGACATCGTCTACAAGATGATCGAGCTGCCCAAGGTGATCATCTCCGCCATCAACGGCGCGGCGGCGGGCGGTGGTCTGGCGGTGGCGCTGCTGGCCGACATCTCGGTGGCGGCCGACGACGCTGCTGGTGGACCCCACGTGGCGTTGGGGGTGGCCGCCGGTGATCACGCCGCCATGATCTGGCCGTTGCTGTGCGGCATGGCCAAGTCGAAGCTCTACCTGCTGACGTCGGATCCGTGCACCGGCGCGGAGGCCGAGCGCATCGGGCCCATCAGCCGGGCGGTGCCGGCCGGCGAGGTGTTCGACGTGGCCATGGGGTACGCCCGGCGCATCGCCGCCGGCCCGCAGCTGGCCGCGCAGTTCACCAAGAAGTCGCTGAACCAGTGGTTGCGCCTCGGTGGCATCACCGCCTTCGACTACTCGCAGGCGTTGGAGCTGCTCAACTTCTTCGGCCCGGAGCTGCGTGAGGTGGTCGAGCGCCAGCAGCTCGGCTGAGCGCAGCGACGAGCTCGGCTGCGTGGCCCCGGCCCCATCGTGCCGGGTCAGCCGGTGGGCTCGCCGCCGAGACGCGGACCCGGGCGGCGAGCGCGTCGATGCGGGCCTGCATCGTGGCGGCGAGGGCCTCGGCGAACGGCTGGTCGCTGCGGGCGGCCACCCTGTCGGTGGTGCGCACCACGAACTGCTCGCCGTCGATCTCGACGCTCACGTCGGCCAGTTCGGGCATGGGCCGCCCTCCCACGGCACCGGCTCACGATCGTGCGGATCGAGGCGGCGCACGGCGAGTTCACCCTCGACCTCGACGATGTAGGCGGGCACACCGAGGCGCTGGAAGCGGCGGAGCTTGGCGGAACGTGCCGTAGCCGTCTCGCTCGGAGGGCACCTCGAGCACGACCTCGGCAGGGGGCCCGCCACGTCGCGCTGGCGGTAGGACTTGGCGCCGGAGGGCAGCACGTCGGCGGGCAGCACGAGGATGTCGGGTGCCACCGGGTTGCCGCCGTCGGTGGGGTACCAGTTCATGCTGCGGTAGCACTCGTGCCGGCCGCCGAAGGAGTGGATGGCGGCGGCGGCGATCAGCTCGGTGACCGCGGTGAGCAGGGCTCTCGGGCACGATCAGCGTGTCCGGATCGAGGACGTACTCGTCGTCGAAGTCGAGCGCACCCATGGCCATGATCGTAGTTCCTCCCCTTCGGCGGTCATGGCGAACACCGTACGGACGAGGTGTGACAGCGAAGCGGCGCCACGGCGGTGCGGACCGCGCCGGCGTCGGTGCGGATCGCCGCGACAATCTCGCACGTTCATCGTTCCACGCTGCGGATCGACGCCGTTCAGCTGAACACCCGGCTCCGCCGCCGATGCGTCTGATGCGTCCAGCAGCGCCGCCGAAGCCGGCGGTCACGTCAGGGGTCGGCGTCGTGCACGAGGATGGCGATCTGCACCCGGTTGGCGAGGGCGAGCTTGGTCAGCAGGCGCGAGACGTGCGCCTTGACGGTGGCCTCGCTCATGAACAGCGCCGCGGCGATCTCGGCGTTGGATGCGCCGGAACCCACCGCGGTGGCGACCTCCCGCTCCCGGTCGGTGAGCGAGGCGAGGCGCTCGGCCGCGAGGCGACGGCGATCGGTCATGGCGTCGTGGCCGAGGTGGGAGAGCAGCGTGCGGGTGACCGATGGTGAGAGCATCGCCTCGCCGGCGGCCACCAGGCGCACCGCTCGGATGATCTCGGCGGGCGCGGTGTCCTTCAACAGGAACCCGTCGGCTCCGGCCCGCAGCGCGCTCAGGACGTGCTCATCGGCCTGGAAGGTGGTCAGGACGATCACGTGCGGCGGGGCCGCCAGGCGGCGGAGGGCCGCGGTGGCGGCGATGCCGTCCATCCCGGGCATGCGGATGTCCATCAGGACGACGTCGGGTCGGTGCGCCTGCGTGGCGGCGACGGCGTCGGCCCCGTCGGCCGCCTCGCCCACCACCTCCACCTCCTCCGACGACGACAGGATCATCCGCAGACCGGCGCGCACCAAGGCGTCGTCGTCGACCAGCAGCACCCGGGTCGTCTCCGAGGGCTTCACCATGGCAGCTCGGCCTCGACGACGAAGTCGCCGGACTCGTCCGGTCCGTGCACCAGCACACCGTTGGCCAGGGCCACCCGCTCCTGCAGGCCGAGCAGACCGGTGCCGGAACCGGGCGGAGCCGGCCGGTCGTGGGCGCCCATGGCCGGCGGGTTGCGCACGCAGACGTGCAGGCCGCGGTTCGGCGCCCCCCACACCCGGACCCGGGCGAGGGTGCCCCGAGCGTGCTTGCTGCTGTTGGTCAGCGCCTCCTGGACGATGCGGTAGGCGTCGCGACCCAACGGCCCGGGTGCGGCTGCCGCGCCTCCACCTGCATCTCGAAGTCGATCTTCACGCCGGAGCGGCGGGTCTCCTCCACCAGGCGGGGGATGTCGGCCAACGTCGGTTGCGGCACCGTCGACGGCCGCTGCGGGCCCGGCTCCTCCCGCAGCACGCCGATCACGTCGCGCAGTTCCTCCAGGGCCTGGTGGGCCGTCGACCGCAACAGCGCGGCGCTCTCCCGCACCTGGGCGGGCGGCAGGTCGAGTGCGACCTCGAGCGCCCCGGCGTGCAGCGCCACCAGCGAGATGCGGTGGGCGAGCACGTCGTGCATCTCGCGGGCGATGCGGGTCCGCTCGGCCAGCCGCGCCCGTTCGGCCCGGAGCAGCTGATCGGCCTCGGCCCGTCGGGCACGGTCGCGCAGGGTGCACAGGAGCTGACGCCGAGCCCGCACGAACATGCCCCACCCCGTCGCCGCCGCCGCCAGCGCCACCGTCAACAGCAACACCGACCAGGTGACCGGCCGCTCGAGCCAGACCGAGCACACCACCGCCGACGGCACGTACAGCGCAGCGACGAGCACGGCGGGTCGGACCGGTCGGTGGACCGCCAGCGAGACCATCGCGAGCAGGCCGGCGACGGTGCCGGACGTGGAGAACGCGCCCAGCAGGACGCACGCCAGCGCCACGCCGAACGGCCAACGCCGCCGCCACCACAGCGAGACGCAGCAGAGCGCTCCGAGCGCGGCATCGGTCACCACCTGTCCGGTGGTCATCCGAGCGGCGATGTCGTGCGGGGTGACGGTCAGGAGGAGGGCGCCGAGCACGGCGGCGAGCCCGAAGGCCGCGGCATCGACGGACCGGTCGCGGGCCGTCCTGGGCCCTGCGATGTCCGGATCGTCCGGGTCGCCCGGTGCCGGCCTCGCCGCAGGCGCGGTCTGGGCCCACGAGCTGCGCAGCCACGACATGGCGGGAGCGTACCGGTCCGGGTTCCCGCGCAACATCGACGAAAGTCGACACGGCGATCGACGAACGGTGCGAACGTGGGCCGGCGACCGCCTCCCTCCGGACGTGCGCTCGTGGCCGTCCGCCCGATGCGGCGGCGCACCGGCCGGCTCAAGCTGGCCCCATGATCACCGCCTCAGCGCTCACCAAGCGCTACCAGGACGTCCCGGTCGTGCGCGATGTCTCGTTGCACTGCGAACCCGGGACCATCACCGGCTTCCTCGGGGCCAACGGCGCCGGGAAGTCCACCACCCTGAAGATGATGGTCGGGCTCGTCCGACCCGATGGCGGTGCCGCCACCATCGACGGCCGGCCGTTCGGCCGGCTGCCCAACCCGACGCGGGTGGTGGGAACGCTGCTCGACGCATCGGCGATGCACCCCGGGCGCAGCGGCCGCTCGACGCTCGCTATCGCGGCGCGGTTGGCCGGCGTGCAGCCCAGGCGGGTGGCGCACCTGTTGGACGTCGTCGGGCTGACCGCGGCGGCGGACAAGCGGGTCGGGACCTACTCCCTGGGCATGCGCCAGCGGCTCGGCATGGCCCAGGCCCTCGTCGGCGAACCCCGAGCGCTGATCCTCGATGAACCGGCGAACGGCCTCGACCCCGAGGGCATCGCCTGGATGCGAACCCTCCTGCGCGACTTCGCCGACCGTGGCGGCACGGTGCTGCTGTCCAGCCACCTGCTCCACGAGGTGCAGGCCACCGCCGACCACCTCGCCGTCATCTCCGACGGTGCCGTGGTGGCCGCCGGCCGCCTGGACGAGCTGTTGGCCAGCTCGACGATCCTCGTGCGCAGCCCCGATCCGGTGGCGCTGGCCGCCGCGCTGCGGGCGGCACGGATCGACTTCGTCGACGGGCCGGGCGATGCGCTCACCGTCGATGGCTCCGGCGGTCGGGTCACGACCGAGGTGCTGGCCGGCGTCGCCCGCGACCACGGGGTGCTGCTGACCGAGTTGCGCTCGTCCGAGGCGAACGGGCTGGAACAGCTGTTCTTCTCGCTCACCGCCGCCAAGGCGGGTCCGGCCCGGGAGGCGGCAGCATGACCATGGCGCGCTCCTACAGCACCCTCGGCAGCGACCCGGCAACGCCGGCCCCGGGACCGATCTCGTTCGCGCAGCTCGTCCGGGCCGAGTGGGCCAAGGCCACCGACACCCGCGCCGCCCGCTGGCTCCTCGCGCTCTCGGCCCTGACGACCATGGGGATGATGCTGGTGCCGGTCATCGTCCCCACCACCTTCGATCAGACCTATGCCAGCTACCTCGCCGTCGCCTCCATCGGGCAGGTGATCCTCCTGCCGGTGGTGGCGATGCTGCTGCTCACCGGCGAATGGAGCCAGCGCAGCATCATGGCCACGTTCACCCAGGAACCACGACGGATGCGGGTGGTCACCGCCAAGCTGGCGACGGCGATGATGCTGGGTGGCGGCGCGGCGGTGTTCGGCGGGGCGGTCACCGCCGCCGGCCTCGGGTTGGCGGCGGCCTCGGGCCGGGAGCTGGAGGCGAACCTGAGCATCGGCGCCATCGCCGGCTACGTGCTCTACGTGCTGCTCAACGTCCTCGGCGGCGTCGCGTTCGGCGCGCTGGTGCAGAGCTCGGCGGCGGCCATCGCCGCCTACTTCACCGTCAACCCCGCGGTCGCGCTGCTCGCCACCGCATCGACGCCGGTCGCCGACTGGGTCGACACGGCCACGATCTGGAACTGGGTGCTGCACAACGACTGGGACGGTCACGCGCTGCAGATCTCGGTCTCGGTCCTGCTCTGGGTGGCGCTCCCGCTCGCCGCCGGCACCTACCGGACGGTACGTCGCGACGTCGGCTAGCGCCGTCGCCCTCAACCCCACGCCAAGAACCTCGGAGAGCAGAGAACCCATGCATCACCACCGCAACCGACTGGGCCCCGTCTTCCGCGTGCTCGCGGCCGCCGCAGCCACCGGCTTGCTCGCCGTCGGGTGTGGATCGGAGCAGCCGGCCAACACCGCGCCGACGGCGACGACCTCGACACCGGCGCTCCGCTACGCCATGCCCGGAGCGCACGCGGTCGGCTACCGCGAGCTCGCCACCACCGGCGCGCAGCAGCAACCGTTGACCGTGCGAGCGTGGTACCCGGCAAACCGATCCACCGCCGATCCCGAGACGATCACCTACACCGCGCCCGACAAGTTCGGCGAACAGATCAACCCCGGCGAGGAGATCACCGCAGTGGGCGCCGCTCGCCCGAACGCCGAGCCCGACCGCACCGCAGGGCCGTACCCGCTGGTGGTCTTCTCCCATGGCTATGGGCTGAGCCCGATCCTCTACAGCACGGTGGTGGAGCACTACGCGTCAGAGGGCTTCATCGTGCTCGCCCCCGAACACAACGAGCGCTTCGAGGGATCGACCACCGAGTTCTGGGCGGAGCTGATCGACCGGCCCGTCGACATCCACCGGACCGTCGACCTCGCGGAAGCGCTCACCGCGCCCGGAGGAGAGCTCGCCGACCTGATCGACGTGGACCACGTCGCCGTGGTGGGCCATTCCTACGGTGGGTACACCGCGCTGGCCGCGGCCGGCGCTCGGTTCGACTTCGCCGCCTACGAGGACCGGTGCGCGGCGCTGGCCGCAGATGATCCCCTCACCTTCTTCTGCGCTCCCATCACCAACAAACCCGACATGGCCACACGAGCGGGCCTCGAGGAGGTCCCCGGCGGTCTGTGGCCGTCCCTCGGGGACCCGCGGGTCGCCGCCGCCATCTCGCTGGCCGGCGATGCCTACCTCTTCGACCAGCGCGGCCTCGCCGCGCTCGAGGTGCCCATCATGGCCATGGGCGGAACGGTCGACGACGGCACCCCGTACACCTGGGGCGCGAAACCCACCTACGACCACGCCGCCAGCGCGCACAAGACGCTCATCACGTTTCCCGGCGCCGGCCACTTCCTCTTCCTCGACCCGTGCGACAACCTCCCGTGGACCGAGGGCTTCGGCTACCGCGATGCGTTCTGCGTCGACGCCGTGTGGGGCGGCCAACGACCGCTCGACATCGTCACGCACTACTCGACGGCGTTCCTCCTCGACACCCTCGCCGCCGACCCTGCGGCCCGCGCCGCCCTCACCGGCGTGCAGCCCCAGCTCGACCACGTCGAGTATGAGACCGCGGACCGGTCCTGACCGCGGGGCCGCCGGCGGCCTCGACCCGATCGACGCTCGGGTGCCTGGTGGCCATCGGCAGCACGAGGATCGACGTGGCGATCCCGCCGGCGGCGATGAGCCACCAGATGCGGTCGTACGTGCCGAGCGACGCCGCACCGGATGCGCCGAGGATGGCGACGGTGATCGCCACGCCGAACGTGCCGCTGAACTGGCGGACGGCTTGGACGACGGCGCCGCCGACCCCGGCGCGGCCCGGTGGGAGGGCCTGGGCGGCCGCGCTGGAGAGCTGCGGGAACACGCAGGCCACCCCGAGACCGCTGAGGACCATGGACGGGAAGTACTCGAGCCAGTAGTCGGCGGTGGTGTCGAGGAACGCCAACCGGTAGAGCGCGCTGCCGGCGAAGAGGATCCCGCCGATGATGAGGAGGGGCCGCTGGCCGATCCGCCCGGCGAGCTTGCCGATCCGGGGCGAGAGCAGCCCGACGGTGGTGGGCCCGGGTGCGACCCCGAAGCCGGCCTGGAGCACCGACCAGCCCCACACGTCGGTGAGGAACAGGATCGAACCGAAGAACATCGCCGAGAACGCGGTGCCGAAGGCCACGGTGGCCAGGTTCGCCCAGCGGAAGTTGGCGAGACGGAAGAGCTCGAGGTCGAGCGCCGGTGCCCTGGTGCGCTGCTGGTGGAGCACAGGCGCGACCAGCACTGCGCACCCGGCAAGGGCGACGCCGACGGTCGGGTGCTGAGCCAACCGAACTCGTCGGAACCGACCACGCTGTAGGAGAGCAGCCCGGCGGCGGCGGCGATGAGGACCACGCCGACGGGCGAGGGGATCTGGGCCGTGGGGTCGGACGATTCCTGCAGGCCCTTGCGCCCGGCCAGGACGGTGTACACGCCGACGGGGAGGTTGATGAAGAACGCCCACCGCCATCCCAGGCCCTCCACGATCGCCGCGCCCAACGTGGGCCCGAGCGCCCCGGCCACCGCGCCCGCCGCGCCCCAGATCACCACGGCCCGGGGCAGCTGGTCATTGGTGAAGGCGTGCATCACCAACGCCAACGAGGCCGGGATCAACGCGGCGGCGCCGCCGGCCTGGATGATGCGGAAGGCGATGAGCAGTTCCGCGCTCGGGGCGAAGCCGCACGCCATCGACGCCACCGTGAACACGATCGAGCCGGCGAGGAACACCCGCCGATGGCCCACCCGGTCGGCGAGCTTGCCCGCGGGGATCAGCAGCGCGGCGAACACGATCGTGTAGGCGTTCAGCACCCACGAGAGCGCCGAGGTGCTGGTGCCGGTGAACGTGGCGGTGATGTCGGGGAAGGCGACGTAGAGGATGGTGGTGTCGAGGAACGTCGCCAGCGTGGCCAGCGACGCGATGAGCAGCGTCGAACGGGAGCGGTCGGCCATGGCGTTCAGCGCCGCGCCGTGAGCCGGGTGTGGAACGACTCGGCCACCGCGGTGCCGTCGGCGTGCATGAGGCGGCCGTGCTCGACGGCGAGGCCGCCGGTGCTCTCCTGCGCCTCGAAGCGGCCGGTGAGCCAGGCGTCGTCGGCCAGCACGAAGCCGCTGCGGTGCACGTGCACGGTGAGATCCACGCTGATGCCACCCACCGGGTGCTCGGCGCGGGCGAAGGCCGGCGGCGGGAAGCAGTCGGCGGCCATGACCAACCAGGCGGCGTCCACCGGGCGGGCCTCGAGCGGTCGCACGTAGCCGCCGATCGCGGGAAGGCCGTCGTGGAACGGCAGCCGGTCGGGGTCGAAGCGCAGGTCGAACCGATCGAAGTTGGCGAGATCGATCTCGGGCGTGAAGGTCACGCAGTCGGCCACCGGTGCCAGTCCGAGCGGCTGCAGCTCGCCCCACTCGACCCCGGGACCAGGGACCATCAGCGTCAGGCGGCTGGTCAGCACGAGCTGGTCGGCTTGGACCAGCTCGACCGCGGCCGTGGTCATCGATCGCCCCCGCCGGACCTCGCGCACCGACAGCTCGGCGGGGCCCACCCGGGCGGTGCGCAGGAAGCTCGTGGACATCGTGCGCGCCACCCGGCCCGGTGTGAGCAGCTCCGCGGCGCGCACGGCCAGGGCGCACAGGTAGCCGCCATGCACGCCCACCAACGCTGACCAGCCGGGATCGAGGTCCACTGCGAACTGCCCCGGTCGCCGGTCGATCGGGCGCACGGTCGTGGCCCGGTCGAAGTCGAGGGGCGCCACACCGTGTGTGAGTTCCATCATGGAACTCAGCATACCCGCTGAGTTCCACGACGCAACCCAGGTAGCCTGGTGGCCATGCGGAAGGCCTCGTTCGCCGACATGCACTGCTCGATCGCCCAGTCCCTCGAGGTCCTGGGGGAGTGGTGGACGCTGCTGATCCTGCGCGACGTCTTCCTCGGCGTCCGTCGCTTCGACGACTTCGTCGAGCGCCTCGGCATCTCCCGCAACGTGCTCACCACCAGGCTCGACACGCTGGTGGCCGCCGGCGTGCTCGAACGGCGCCCCTATGACGAGGGCCGGGGGCGGTACGACTACCTGCTCACCGACAAAGGTCGTGCGCTGTGGCCCGTGCTGACCGCGCTGCGCCAGTGGGGCGACGAGTGGCTCTACGGTGCGGGCAACGAGCCGCTGCAGATCGAGCACGGAAGCTGCGGCGCGATCACCACGGCGCTCATGACGTGCAGTTGCTGTGGCGAGGTGCTCGACGCCAGGTCGGTGCGTGCCCTACCCGGTCCGGGGGCGGACGGCGCTGCGCTGCTGCCCCGCTAGGGACATCGCCGTCGCCCGCCTGCCGACCCTCGTCCCTCTCTGCGGACCGATGCTGTTCAGCGGAACGCTCGACGAAACGCGGAAGGCGCCGCCGTTGGGGTCATCGGCCCAGTGCTCTCACTTCCGTGACAAGTGAGACCAACGGAAGGTGGTGGTCTCGCTCGAGCCAGGTCGGCCGTCAACCCGTGGTGCGGCGGCCGGTCAGCCGCCGAAGCGGGCGGCGTGGCGGTGCGCCCAGGGGCGGGCCTGCTCCAGCTGGGCGGCCAGGGCGAGCAGGCGGTCCTCCCGGCCGTACGGCGCCACCAACTGCGTGCCCATCGGCAGGCCACCGGCGGTCCAGTGCAGTGGCAGCGAGATGGCCGGCAGGCCGACCAGGTTGACCCAGCTGGTCAGGTTGAGCGAGGGCAGGTTGGCCTGCAGGGCCCGGCCGACATCGGCATCCTCGTAGGCCTGCAGCACGCCGAGCTCGGGCGCCGGCTCGGCCACGGTGGCGAGCACCAACACGTCGTGGTCCTCGAACCAACCGGCGACCGCCCGCACCAGCACGTCGCGCTGCTCGAACAGGTCCAGCAGGTCGGCCGCCGACAGGCCCTCGGCCTGCGCCAGGTACGAACGGGTGATCGGCTCCAGCTGCTCGGGCCGGCACGGCACCCCCGTGTACCGTTCCCAGCGGCGGATGGCCCACTGGGTGGACGCCATGACGATGCGGCCCAGCACGGCGGCGGCCAAGCGGCGTTCGAGGATGTCGGGGTGCGACGCCGCCACGGCGTGGCCCAACCCGCTGAGAAGCTCGGCGCCGGCGTCGACGGCGGCGGTGGCGTCGGGGTGCAGCTCGCCGAAACCGCCCGGTATGCCGTGCCACACCCCCACCCGCAGCGAGCCGCTGGAAGCGTGCATGGCCTCGACATACCGCTCGGTCTGGCAGGGGCGCGGATCGGGTCACCGGGGAACGGCACCGACAGCACGTCGAGCAACGCCGCGGTGTCGCGCACGGTACGGGTCACCGCCAGCTCGGCCACCACCCCACCGAACACGTCGCCGTACAGCGGGCCCTGAAGTCCGGCCGCGGCACCGGTCGACCAGCCCGCAGCGGGCCGCCGGGTTGCGGATCGAGCCGCCGGCGTCGTTGGCGTGGCCCACGGGGACCATACCGGCGGCCACCGCCGCGGCCGACCCGCCACTCGAACCACCGGGGGTGCGGGTGACGTCCCACGGGTTGCGGGTGGGGCCGTAGGCCAGCGGCTCGGTGGTGGGGATGCCTTGGCTCCGAGGTGTTGGTCTTGCCCTGATCACGAAGCCGGCCTGCTTGAAGCGCCGCGCCAGGCCCTGATCGGCCGGCGCCCGGTAGCCGAGGTCCTTGAGATAGGCCATGCCCTCGTGGAACGGCTCGCCTTCCAGCTCGCAGATCAGGTCCTTGAGCACCATCGGCACCCCGGCGAAGGGCAGCGAGCGGTCCACCGCGGCGGCCTCGCGCCGGGCGGCGTCGAAACGGGGGAGGATGACCGCGTTCAGATCGCCGTCGAGGGCCTCGATGCGGGCGATGGCGGCGTCAACCAGCTCGCCCGGGGACGCCTCCCCGGAGCGGACCAACTCGGCCTGGGCGGTGGCGTCGGACCAGATCGATGACGGCATGGTCGGACGGTAGCCGCTGGGGTGGCCATAGTCACTGCTGCGAAAACCGACCGGTATCCAGGCCCACCGCTCCTCGTCGTTCTAGCGGACGCCGGCGAGATGCCGATCGCTGTGAAGCCGATGCTTGGTTTCACGATGCTCGGGAACTCGCGTCTACCGCCGGCGGCAGGGCCAACGAGGTTACGGACCGTCGCTCGTCACAACGGCGCGAAAGTGGTACGGCTCTCAGCGAGTGCGGCGCCTAATCCGTGTGCATGTCAGCATCGTGCAGGTCACAAAGCTAGAAGCTAGGTCGTTAAACGCTCGACGACCTCGTCTTCAATGTCCGCGCTGGCAAGGTTCGCCTGCCTGACTTTCAGCGCAGATTCCCGTAACTGGACCTTTTGAGCATCGTGTGGCTGTTTGACAGCATTTACCGCGGATATCCGATCGGAACCCTGCTGTTCTGGAAGCGCCAGGCACCTGGAGGCATCGTCGCATTCGGGGCGTGGAGTGGAGCGTTCCGGAAGTCCTGAAGCTCTTTGGGTGATCGACGAGTCGTAACGTATAACGTCGCTGACGCTCGCCGTGCTTTCTGATTTGCGAGCAGCTGAACTGGATAGACGCTTCAATTTATACTTTGATCCACAAACTGAAGAGTTCAAGGCAGCGGCGACCGGTCGCGGCGTGCCCGACGACTTGCTGCCCGTGGCAACCGCCTTCGATCTGACGCGCGTTCTGGAGTGGATCTCCTTGCGTGGGCTTTCGGATGGTCTGCGGGATCGTGCATTCGCTCTGACCAAGCGGCTCCGCGATTTCCAGGTTCCAGCATATCTTGTCGAGACGGGCGATGAGCAAGCGGTACGTGAGATTTTTGACCGCATGAACACGTTCGGGAGGCGCATGAAGCGTTCCGAGGTATTCGACGCGCTTCACAGCGCGATGCATCTCCAGGGGGAGGAGCTTCGCCTTTCTTGGGTTGAGGCTGCTACGGAGGCGGGATTCGGTGAGATCGACGAGCAGCAGCTTCTATATGCCGTCCTCGCCACTCGAGGGCCCGAGCGTTCTACAGGACTTCACCGAAATTCTCAGGTGACGAGGTTGAGGCAGGCCTTCGCCAGCGCTCCGCTCAGCTCTTGGCCGGGCGATTGCCGCTCACTCAGGCGAACGGACGTCGCTCATGCTCGACTAATTCCTCATCAACACCTCTTTGTTGCGCTTGTGCGCTTTCTGCATCTCTACCCTTTTCCGTCTCCAGAAACCGGGTCCTACTCCGGCGTTGGTTCTGGCGTGCTGCCGTAATCGGTCCCCATCTGAAAGGCGGTACTACCGGGACGCTTCGCCAGACGGTTGCCGTGTCCAGCAGGGTGGAGAGTTCGCAGCGTGTCTGCCTTATTAAACCTTTCTTCCACTGCTCAGACCTCGCCGCCCGCACCCTCTACCGAGCAGGTGAGATTGTCAGCTGATTCCCGGATCACACTCTCGGCGATGATGGCCCTAGGACCGCTCTCTCCGTTTGACCGGGAAGCGATACCCCCTGATGATATATTTGGCCCCGATCAAAGAGCGCCCCTTCCTCAAATCTTCTCCTCCGGGGATCTCGCTGCCGGGCGCGTCTTCGACCGGCGTCAGCTTCCTCTCCCAGAGTCTGAACTCATCGATGTTTCTCCCCGGGATGCGCTGCTCAGTGCTGTTGCCGAGGGCGATGACGAGCTCGGGCGTTCTCATGTGATAGACGAAGTATTCATCTCGCTGGCAGAGGCTGGGGACTTTCAGGGCGCAGTGTCGCAGGCGTTCCGAGCAGATTCCGGTCCCACGTACTCGAATTCGTCGCCAGCCGCGCCGAGTGGGATCTGGTCGACCGGCCCGCGATTGCGGCTCTGGTGGCTGATGATGAATGAGACATATCTGATACGCGTCAGCGGCGTCGCAGCAGGCCTTCTAACGGACTACGGAGGTCACACAAGCTTCCAACTTCTGGATGCGTATCGGCGAAACGGTGACCGGCCCTTACTCGGACAGGCCTTTGAGGACGATCCAGGACGAGTTTGGCGGCACAACTGTAGGATTTCTGCGTGGTTCATGTACGCCCGAAGAGCGAGCTTGAGATTTCTTGCTAGACAACTTGGCGTGAGCGAGCGGCGCGATGCGCCGTTTCTGGCCGCGATTGGCAGTGACCTCCCGGGTGCGGCCACAGTTGAGCCCTACTCCGGTGAGGTTGATTTCGATGCTGATATTCCAGAGGCCGAACCAGTTCCCCACGCCGGAGACTGACCGGAGTTCGTTTCTGCTCGGTTGCGAGCTATCAACTCAGCTATCGATGCTTCGCAACGGGAAGGGGACTCACCTTACCAGGGCGAGGCGAACTCGGAAACTATATCGTAAAGCTTCCTTCGCCGCAGTTCCCGGATGTTCCGGCCAATGAGTTCGTGATGATGAGCTGGGCAGCTCGCATCGGTGTCGAGGTGCCCGAGGTAATGCTGGTCGATCTGGACGCACTGGATCTGCCACCTGGCTTGGGCAAGTTCAAGGAGCGATCTGCGTACGCAATACGTCGTTTCGATCGAGCCGATGGCGATCGGCGCATTCACATGGAGGACTTCAATCAGGTCCTCGCTCAATGGCCACATCAGAAGTACGAGGGCTCGTCCTATGAGTCGCTTGCGGCACTTGTTCTCGCCACAACTGGATCTACCGAAGCTTTGAAGGAGTTTGTACGTCGCCTTGTCTTTATAATAGCTATTGGAAACGAGGATGCCCACCTCAAGAACTGGTCACTCCTCTACTTGAACGGGCGTACGGCGACCTTGTCCCCAGCTTACGATCTTGTGTCGACGATAAGCTATGAAGGTCTGGCTCGCGGTTTGGGGTTGAGTCTCGACCGGAATCGCTCCTTCGATAAGATCTCCCGAAACTCATTTGTCAGAATGGCGAAGCGCATCGATCTCACCCCGGACCTCCTCTTGGAGGTGGTCGACGCAACGGTTGACGTGATCAGGGGAACGCTTGACGAGTTCGCTCCGGGCCTGCGTGAACGGGAATCGGCGTTGCGCGACCACCTTGCTCGCGTGCCGCTCTTCAGTGCCCCGCAATCGGACTACGTCGGCTCCAGGACCACACCCTCCGCGAACGACCGCTCCTGACGTTAGCCTGATGGCTGACCGTCACGCTGTGTCGGCGTGGCGGCGGGCGAGGTCGGCCACCACGTCGATCACGGTGGCCGAGCACAACCCGGTGTTCTCCTCGAACACCACGCGGGCGCGACCGGTCTGGGCGCTGGTGGCCACATCGCGATAGGGCACGTAGGACTTCACCAACCCCAGGAGCAGTGCCCGCTGCGGCGACGGCGTGCCCTCGATCGTCGTGCGCTCGGGGCGCAGCACCACCGGGCCGCCGCTGTTGCCGGGGAACACGAAGCAGTCGAGCAGCATCGTGTCGGTGCTGCCGGCGAGCGCGTCGCGCACCCGGGCGATGGTGCCGCCCCGCACGATGGCATGGTTGCGCTCGCCGCCCACGTCACCCATCGGGAAGCCCAACACGAAGACGCCGTCGCCCTCGGACACGCCTTCGGCGGCGAGGCGATCGCGGCCGACGAGGTCGGTGTCGGAGAAGAACGTGGCCGCCCGCATGCCCTGGCTGCGCAACAGGCCGAGGTCGACGGGGATGATGACCACGTCGAGCTCCTCGTCGTCGGGCCGGAACCACAGCGGTTCGTCGCTGCCGCCGTCGTCGCCGTCGCTGCCGCGGTCACCCCCGCCAGCGGCGTCGGAGCCCTGACCCGACTCGGGGCGCAGCGCCACCCGGAACGTGCGCGCCGGCTCGTCGGCCGACGGGTTGACCCGCAGCAACAGGGCGGAGCGCTCGCCGAGCACGTGCTGCGCGGTGACCAGGTACGCCTTGCCGGTGACGTGGTCGCCGTCGCGCTCGTTGACGTGCACGTAGAAGAACCCGGTGGCCATCCAGTGGACACCGCCCTCGTGGTCGGCGTCGGGTTCGCCGAGGGCGACCACGCAATCGAGCCAGTGCGGGGGGAACAGCGCCATGCGGCCCTCTTACCCAACCGCTCAGCGATCAGACGCCAGCGCCACCAGCAGATCGACCACCAGCTCGGGGCGGGAGAAGAACGGCGAGTGGCTGGTGTCCCACGTCCGCACGCCGCCGGCGCGTTGCGCCATCATCCGCTGCGCTGCCGGCGGGATGGCCCCGTCGCCCTCGCACACCACGTAGGTGGACGGGACATCCCGCCATGCCGGGCGGTACGGCGGCAGGGGTGCCGCAACCGCCGGCATCGGTCGCAGCGAGCGCCGGGCGATGGCCACATCGGCCTCGTCGCAGTCGCCGTAGAACAGCTCGACGAGGTGCTCGTCGCCGATCGTGCGCTCGTCGCCCTCGAAGCGCATGCATTCGGCCATGCGGTTCGGGAACGCGCTGAGCACGGTGGCGGTGGTCTCGTCCTCCGCCAGTTGGAACGCGCACAGGTACACCAGGTGCGCCACGTCGGCCAGCCCGGCGCACGCCGCCGAGATCACCACCCCGCCGTAGGAGTGGCCCAGCACCACCGCCGCCGTCGAGGCCGGCCACCACGTCCCGCACGACGGCGGCATCGACCCCGGGCCCCGCCCGCAGCGGCAGCTCCGGCGCCACCACCGTCGCGCCGGCGGCTTGCAGGCCCGCCGCCACCTTGGCCCAGCACCACGGCCCGTGCCACGCCCCGTGCACCAACACGATCGGTCTCATGGCCGAACCGTAGCCCGGCGCCGGTAGCGTGCCGGGGTGGATCGGGACGAGCTGCGCCAGCTGCTGGTGGGCGACGGCATCGGCCGGGCTTCGGAGGTCGCGGTGGCCGCCGCGGTCGTCGCCCTCGACGCCGCCGGGCAACGGGCGCTGTGCACGGCGTTGGCCGCAGCGCTGACCGACCCCGATGCGTCGCTGCGCGCCGCCGCCGTGCGCGCCCTCGCCCTGCCGGTGCACCACCCGCCGGCCACCTGGCTGCTCGGTGCGGCGGCCGCCGCCGCACCGCACCTGACCGAGCCCGAACGGGGCGAGCTGCTGGTGCGCGCCGCCGCCTGGCTCACCGCCGACGAGCTCGGCGAGCCCCACGTACGCAGCGGTATGGAGGCGGCGCTGGCCGACCCGGCACGGCGCACGCCGGTGCTCGAGGCGCTCGCCACCTCGGTGCCCGACGAGGTGGTGGCCAACGCCCCGCGCTGGTGCCGCACCGACGATGTCGGCGTGCTCGCCCGCCTCCGGTACTGGCACCGCGCCACGCTGGCGGTCACGCTCGCCCCCTGGCCCGCCGGCACCGCCGACCGGGTGGAGGCCGAGTTGGCCGGTCTCGGCGCCGAAGCGGACCTGGGCAGCCTGCGGGCGGTGCTCGACGGCACCGAGCCGGGCGTGCGCGCCCCGCACCCCGATCCCGACCCCGGCCGGCGCTGGCGGGCCGTGCGCGACAACCCGTGGGTGTGGACGCTGTGGGAGGGCGACGACGGCACGCTCGTGCTCGAGGTGGTCATGGACGGCATCGGCGTGTGGTCGCGCACCCATGTGCTGACCGACGACGAGCGCGGCCGGCTGGACCCGTCGGTGCCGCGGCCGCTGCGCCTGGCCGGCCTCGACGCCCTGGCCGCCGACGTGGTCCAGGCCCGCGTCCCCTGCCTGCCCCCGCCGGAGCCGGCGCGCCCGGCCCGCCCGGCACGGACTTCGAAGCGCCGCCGCCCGCCTGCTTGACTTGACCGAGGCCGGCACCGACCGTTGCGGCCGCCCCCAAACCAAGCGAGCGACGATGACCGAACCAACCCAATCCGTCCAGCTGACCCAATCGGTGGCCATGGCGCGAGACGGCGAGATCGCCGTCATCACCATCGACAACCCGCCGGTCAACGCGCTGAGCTTCCACGTGCGCCAGGGCATCTACGACGGCATGGCCGCGGCCGCCGCCGACGCGGACGTGCAGGCGGTGGTGCTGATCTGCGCCGGCCGCACGTTCATCGCCGGTGCGGACATCACCGAGTTCTCCAAGCCGCCGCAGCCGCCGTCGCTGCAGGGCGCGCAGGACGCCATGGAGAACTGCACCAAGCCGGTGGTCGCCGCCATCCACGGCACCGCCCTCGGCGGCGGCCTCGAGGTGGCCATGTGCGCCCACTTCCGGGTGGCCTCGCCCAGCGCCCGCTTCGGCCTGCCCGAGGTCAAGCTGGGCCTGCTGCCCGGCGCCGGCGGCACCCAGCGCCTGCCCCGGGTCACCGGCGTGGCCAAGGCGCTGGAGATGATGACCTCGGGCGACCCGATCGATTCGGCCGAGGCCCTCGACTGCGGCCTCATCGACGAGGTGGCCCCTGCCGACGGTGCCGACGCCCTGCTCGCCACCGCCGTCGGCTTCGCCCGCAAGGTCCTCGCCGAGGGCCGGCCGCTCACCCGCATCCGCGACCGCGACGACAAGCTGGCGGTCGACCCGTCCGTCTTCAGCGAGTTCCGGAGCAAGATCGCCCACCGCACCCGCGGCTTCCTGGCCCCCGAGTACAACATCCGCTGCATCGAGGCCGCCGCCACCCTGCCCTTCGACGAGGGCATCGTCGTGGAGCGCAAGCTCTTCGGTGAGGTGATGAGCGGCACCCAATCCAAGGCGCAGCAGTACTACTTCTTCGCCGAGCGCGAGGCGGCCAAGATCCCCGACGTCCCCAAGGACACCCCGCTGCTGCCGGTGGCCACCGTCGGCGTGCTCGGCGGCGGCACCATGGGCGGCGGCATCGCCATGAACTTCGCCAACGTCGGCATCCCCGTCACCATCGTGGAGCGCGACCCCGAGTCCCTCGAGCGCGGCCTCGGCGTCATCCGCAAGAACTACGAGCGCTCCGCCGCTCGCGGCTCGATCTCCTCCGACGACGTGGGCCGCCGCATGGCGCTCATCTCCGGTTCGGTCGACAAGGGCGACTTCCACGACTGCGACCTGCTCATCGAGGCCGTCTTCGAGGACCTCGAGCTGAAGAAGTCCGTCTTCGCCGAGTTCGACGCCATCGCCAAGCCCGGGGCCATCCTGGCCACCAACACCTCGGCGCTCGACGTCAACGCCATCGCCGCCGCCACCTCGCGCCCCGAGAGCGTGATCGGCACCCACTTCTTCTCGCCGGCCAACGTGATGAAGCTGCTCGAGGTCGTCCGCGGCGAGCAGACCAGCCACCAGGTGATCGCCTCCACCATGGCGGTGGCCAAGCAGATCAACAAGATCGCCGTACTGGTCGGTGTGTGCCACGGGTTCGTGGGCAACCGCATGCTGTTCATGCGGCGCATCGAGGCCGACAAGATGCTGCTCGAGGGCGCCACCCCGGCGCAGATCGACAAGGTGATCTACGACTTCGGCTTCCCCATGGGGCCCTACGCCATGATGGACCTGGCCGGGCTCGACATCGGCTGGAAGGCGGAGACGAGCTCCAGCTCCAACGTGCGCGAGATCCTCTGCGAGTCGGGCCGCCGGGGCCAGAAGAACGGCCGGGGCTTCTACACCTACGACCCCGACACCCGCGCCGCCACCCCGGACCCGGAGGTGGAGGAGCTGATCCGGGCGTTCGGTGAGCGCCAGGGCGTGGCCCAGCGCGAGGTCAGCGACCAGGAGATCCTGGAGCGCTGCCTGTACCCGATGGTCAACGAGGGCGCCAAGATCCTCGACGAGGGCATTGCCATCCGGGCGTCGGACATCGACGTGGTGTGGATCAACGGCTACGGCTGGCCGGTCTACACCGGTGGCCCGATGTTCTGGGCGGACACCATCGGCCTGGCCGAGGTGGCGGCCAAGATCAACCACAACCACGCCACCCTCGGCGGGGACCACTGGCGGATCTCCCCGCTGCTGCAGCGGCTGGCCGACGAGGGCTCCTCGTTCCAGAAGCTCGGCACCCGCCGCTGAGCGGTCCGTCCTCGGCTGGAGGTTGCATGACCGAAGCCGTCGACTCCTGCACGTGGGACGAGTTCCTGGCCGGTGAGGCCAGGGGCGGACCGCGCCACGAGCTCGTGGGCGGCCGGGTGTTCGCCATGGCCGGGGGCACCGAGCGGCACGACCTCCTCGCCGGGCAGCTCTTCGCCGCCCTCTTCGCCGCCGCTCCACCGGGTTGTCGGGTCTTCACCCAGAACCGCCTGGTGCGGGTGGCGGCCAACACCGGCTACTACCCCGACGTGGTGATGGTGTGCGGCCCGGCGGCGCACGAGCGGTGGGAGGGGGATGCGTCGGTCATCATCGAGGTGCTCTCCAGCAGCACCGAGGACACCGATCGCCGCGAGAAGGCGGTCGCCTACGCGGCGTTGCCCGGACTCGCCCGCTAGGTGCTGATCGACCCGCGAGGCGTACGACGGGTCGAGGTGGCGGCGCGAGCGGGGGACGGCTGGTCATGGGAGGCGATCGGTCCGGGCGGGTTGCTCGACCTGGGACCGATCGCCCTCGACGTCGACGCGCTCTACGACCGTTTCGAGGCCACGGCCACGACCTGAGCCGGGGCCGGGGCCGCCCGGGTCAGCGGATGCGGGCGGCCTTCTGGGCCTCGAAGTTGCGCCGGGCCTCGGCCAGGTCCTCGGCGTTCATCGACGCCGGGTTGTTGAAGTCCTGCTTCCAGCCGTGGTCGCCGTCGTCGCGCCAGCGGATCGGGGTCTGCCAGGTGGTGCGCGGGCCCGGCGCCACCTCGAGCAGGCGCAGGGCGCACTCGAGCGCGGTGCGTTGCGAGGCCACGTCGAACGGCCGGCCGGCCGAGTTGCCCAACGGCACGTCGCTGAAGGCGAAGCGCGCACGCCGGCGGTCTCCACGATGTCCTTGGCCGCTTCCAGGATCACGGTGGGGATGCCGGCGGCCTCGAGGTGGCGGGCGACCAGACTCACGGTCTGGTGGCAGACCGGTCAAACCGGTACCAGCAGCGCCACGTCGGCGCCGTCCTCGCGCAGCAGCTGTTCGACCTGGGGGCGTGGGTGTCGGTGGTGTCGCGGGCCCGGCGCACCGTGGGCACCGCGTACAGGCGGGCGGTGAGCGCACCGATGCGCCCGCCGTCGCGCGCCTCCCACAGCCGCTCCTGGGGCAGCCAGGTGTTGCGGTCCTCGGCGGTGGTGTGGGCGCGGTCGTAGCCGATGTGGGAGATGCGCAGATCGGCCGGCTCGTCCATCGGCCGGGTGTAGACCTCGAAGAACTTGGCGGCGCCGTTGTAGACGGCGCCCGGGCCTGGTCGCCCCGCTCGGGCTGGAACGGCGCCGCGGTGGTGATCAGCGCCAGGCGGCTCTCCGCCAACGGCTTGGTCAGGGGCGTGAACGGCACGTCGTCGTAGGACGCCCACCGGTAGGGCTCGTAGCCGAGGAGCTGGTACCACCGCCGGGTGCGGTCGATGTAGCGGATGGGCTGGGAGGGGAACGGCTCCGGCAGCGTCCGCAGCGCCGCCAGCTCGGGGGCAGATCGTCGTCGAGGGAGGGCACGGCGCCACCCTAGGGCCTCGGGCAGGGCGGCGCTGCGGCCGCCGCCGAGGCCGTTCGCCCGAGCCGGTCTCCATACCGCTCGGCATGGGGCGGGAAGGCCTGTTGCGGCCGCGCCTAGGTTCGGGGCCATGAACGATCCCGGTGTCCCCGATGTGGACGAGCTGGTGCAGTACGAGCGGGACGGCCGCATCGTGGTGCTGCGCATCAACCGGCCCCAGAAGCTCAACGCCTTCAGCGACGAGATGGTGCGGGCCCTCGGCGCCCAGCTGCGGCGCTTCGACACCGATCCCGACGCCAACGTGGCGGTGCTGTGCGGCAACGGTCGGGCGTTCTCCAGTGGCGCCGACGTGCAGCAGCGCCAGCTGCGACCGCGCGAGGAGCTCGAGCGCCTCGGCGGGCCGCAGGCCCACGACGCCCGGGTGGGGGACCTGTTCGTCGACGCGGTGAACTGGAAGCCGGTGATCTCGGCGGTGCACGGGTACGTGCTCGGTCTCGGCATGGGGTTGATGCTCGATGCCGACCTGGTGGTGGCCGAGCAGGGGACCCGGATGCAGATCACCGAGGTGTCGCGCGGTCTCGGCGGGGCGCGGTACTGGGCGTTGCTGCAGTTCCGCGGCGCCGCTGCGTTCGGGACGGAGCTGGCGCTGACCGGCCGGGAGTTCACCGCCGACGAGGCGTTCGAGCACGGGCTCGTCAACCGGCTGGTCGAGCCCGGCCGGGCGCTCGAGGTGGCCCTGCAGCTGGCGAGGGAGGTGGACGCCAACCCGCCGTTGTCGGTCCGGGCCACCGTCCGCACCCGCCGCTGGTACCTGCGACGGTTGACCGAGGAGGCGGACATGATGCAGGCGCCGATGCGGCTGTACCTGACCGAGGACTTCGCCGAAGCGGCCCGGGCCCGGGCGGAGCGGCGCGAGCCGGGACCCTTCCTCGGCCGCTGATCGCGCGCTCGGCGTCTTCCTTGTACACGGACGGTGGTAGTCGCCGCCGGGTCATGGCGAATCGCCGCGGATTCGCCATGACGGGTCCGGCGAGAGCACGGTAGGTGGGTGTGCGAGCGCAGAGCGGCGGACGTCCGTCGGGCTCCGATGGCGGGAGCCCGTGCGACGGTCAGCCCGACGGTCGGGGTCGCCCACGCGCCGCTGCACGTGGATACCGCTCGGTGATGCGCGTCGCCGCCATCGGCCGGGCGATGCCATAGCCCTGTCCCAACTCGATGCCCAGCGCCCGCACCGCGTCCCGCTCGCCGGCCCGCTCGACCCCCTCGGCGATGAGCACCGCCCCCAGCTCGGCGGCGAAACCGACCAGCGCAGCGGCCAGCTCCCTGCGCCGGGGGTCGCGGTCGATCCCGCAGATCAGCGCCCGGTCGAGCTTGATGAGGTCGGGCCGGATCTGCAGGATGTGGCGCAGGCTGGCGAACCCCGCACCGGCATCGTCGACGGCCACCCGCAGTCCAGCGGCGCGCAAGGGGTGCAGCGCCCGGGTCAGCGCACCGTAATCGAGCACTCGATGGTGCTCGGTCAGCTCCAGCACCACCCGGTGGGCGTGCCGCACCAACAGCTCGACGAAGGACGGCAGCTGCAGGGTGAGCGGGCTGGCGTTGATCGACACGATCGTGCCCGGTGGCAGCGCGCCCAGACCTTCGATCGCCCGCCGGGCGGCCAGCAGCTCCAGCTCGAGGCCGAGTCGCAGGTCGTGCGCAGCGCAGAACCAACGCTGCGGTTCGACCCCGGCCGCGCCCGCCGCGCCGGCCGACCCGTCGAAGCGGGCGAGCGCCTCGACCGCCACCAGCCGGCCGTCGTCGAGGTGCACGATCGGTTGGTACGCGGGGGTGATCGCCCCGGCCCGCAGCACCGCGGCCACCGCGGCCGCAACCTCCCGCTCGGCGCGGCCGATGGCGCGGCGCCCGGGCGGCCTGCGGTCGTGGCCGAGGGGGCCGCCGCCCGTCGTGCCGTCCGCCGGCGACGCAGGTCGGTGCCCGGCGGTCCCCAGCAAGGCGCCCGTCACCGACGCCAGGTCCCCACCCCCGAGCGAAGCGATCCGATCCACGAGCGCAGCCGCAGCCGGTGGGCGGGGCGCTCGGCCCCCGGCGTCGAGCAGCAGCGGCCGGCGGGCCGCGAGCGGGCCCGGCGCACCATCGAGGACCCGGGGCGCGGCCCGCGTGGAGAACGGCGTTGTCTCAACCCGATGCTGTGTCACGACGCGGTGCGGCCTCCTGCCCGACGCCCATCGGCGCGCACCGATCGGTGTTGAGCGGTCTTGGGTGAAATGCCCCGGGTGCCCTCCCCTCGATCGGGGGAATCGGTGGGCCGGGAGGCATCGGTGTGGGCGCGTTCGTGCCACCAACGGGCCCGCAGCCCGTAGCCTGGACAGCCGCATGTCGTCCCCCTGCCGCACTGTCGCCGACCGTCGAGCGAGCACCGGCTGTGCGCATGGAGGCTGAAGCCCCCGAGCTTTACCGCTGGCAGCTCGATGCCCTCGTCAGCTGGCTGCGCTGCGGCCGGCGCGGGGTGATCGAGGCGGTGACCGGCTCGGGCAAGACCGACGTGGCCATCGCCGCCGCCGCCGACGCCCGCCGGCGCGCTCGCTTCGTGCTCATCCTGGTGCCGTCGCGGGTGCTCATGGAGCAGTGGCACACCCGGCTCGAGGCCGCCCTGCCCGGGGAGCGGCTCGGCCGCTTGGGTGACCGCGGCCGCGACGCACCCCATGACTGCGACATCCTGATCGCCACCCGGCACTCCGCCGCCGCCCACCGGCCGCTGCCACCCGGGCCCGGTGGGGGGTTGTTGATCGTCGACGAGTGCCACGGCCTCGGCGGCCGGGTGCTGCGGCGGGCCCTGCTCCAGGAGTACGACGAGCGGCTCGGGCTCACCGCCACCCTCGAGCGCTCCGATGACGCCGTCACCGATCTGCTGCTGCCGTTCTTCGGCGGGGTCTGCCACCGCTACGGGTTCGAGGAGGCGATCGCGGACGGGGTGTGCGCCCGGCCCCGGGTGGCGTTCGTGGGCGTGGCACTCTCCCAGGAGGAGCGCGAGGAGTACCTGGCCACCGAGGCCGCGCTCGTCGGTGCCCGCTCCCACCTCCGCCGGGTGCCGGGCATGCCCCGGGAACCGTTCGGCGCGTTCCTGGCCGCGGTTGGCCACCTGGCCGAGTGCGACGGCGGGGCCGACGGCCGGGCGGCGCGCGAGTACCTCGACGCGTTCGGCAAGCGGCGCCAGATCGTCGCCCAGAGCAGCGGCAAGTACCAGCTGCTCGGGCGGTTCGCCGGCCTGATCTCGTCGGCGGAGGGGGCGTTGCTGTTCACCGAGACGGTCAGGGCCGCCAACCACGCCATCAACCGGCTCGACCCGCTCGTCAGCATCGACCTGATCACCGGGGCCACCGCCCGCCGTCAACGCCGCGACATCCTCGACGACCTGCGCGGCCGCCGCCTCGACGCGGTGGCGGCGCCGCGGGTGCTCGACGAGGGCATCGACGTGCCCGACGCCAACCTGGGCATCGTCATGAGCGCCAGCCGGACCCGGCGACAGATGATCCAGCGCATGGGTCGGGTGCTGCGCCGCAAGCGTCCCGGGGTGGGCGCCCGCTTCGTGATCCTCTTCGCCCGCGACACGATCGAGGACCCCGCCGCCCGCCTCGACCGCGACGGCTTCCTCGACGAGATCGAACGCATCGCCTCGGCCACCGGCGTGTTCGCCGAGCACGACTTCGCGTCGCTGGAGGCGTTCCTGACCGCGCCGGCGCCGATGGAGCTGCCCACCATCGAACGGGCACGGCCGCTGGAGCCCGTCGAAGCGGACCTGGCCGCCGAGGACCCGGCGCTCGCCGTCGCGCTGCACGGCGCCGAGGAGCTGTACGCCCGGTGCGCCTTCCTGCGCCACCCCGGCGACCGCAGCCGTACCACCGCGGTGCTGGGCCTGCTCGAGGAGCGCCTGCCGCCGCCCCCGCCCCCCGATGCGTTCGGCGATGCGGTCGGCCCGTACCTGGAGCTCGACTTCGAGGAGCTGCCCGTCATCGCCAAACCCAAGGTCGAGCCCAAGAAGCTGTCCACCGGCCAGGCGCCGCTGGAGATCGCCGCGCTCGACGACGGGTTCCGCATGCGCTGCACCGGGTGCGGCGAGGTGTCCGAACCGGTGCGGTTCCGCTGGCAGGTGCTCGACCAGACCGTGCAGTGCCGCTGCGCCTGATCCGGCGGACCGGCGCCGCGGCCCGACGACCCGCCGGGCCGACCCGCCCGCAGGCCGGGATGCAGCGGTGACGAACCGGTTGTTCCTGGCGGTGTCGCCGCCCGAGGTCGTGCGGCGACGGGTTCGAGCCGCGCTGCCCTCCACCGAGCTGTTCCCCGATGGCGTGCGCTGGACGCCACCGGTGCGCTGGCACGTGACGCTGCGCTTCCTCGGCGACTGCGAGGCGCCGGCGGTGGTGGCGGCCATGGCCGGTGCCGAGCTGCCGACCGCCGAGGCGGTGCTCGGCCCCGGGCTCGGCTCCTTCGGCCGATCGGTCCTCCACGTGCCGGTGCACGGACTCGATGAGCTGGCGCGGACCGTCACGGCGGCGACGACCGGCCTGGGCCAGCCCCCGCAGTTCGACACGTTCACCGGGCACCTGACCATCGCCCGGGTCCGGCGGGGCACGCGGCTGGCGGCGCCCGCACGGGCCGCCCTCCGCTCGGTCGAGGTGGCCGAGCGGTTCACCGTGCGGTGCGTCGAGCTGTTCGACAGCCGCGACGGCGCCGGCGGGCCGACCTACGTGCAACTCGCCCAGTGGAGCATTCCCACTGGTGCGGATCCATGCTGATCCGATCATTGTCACAATGCGTGTTCTCCGTCACAATCTCGGCGTTGTTGGCGCTGTGTCAGCAGGGTTGACTAACTTCGCTGTTGCCTGAGCGCTGGGGAGTGCCGGGCGATCCTGGAGAAGAAGGGGGACTCGTGCGCGCACGAGGTATGACCATTGCCGCGGCGCTGGCCGCGGTCGGCTTGGCCGCCTGTGGCGGCGACGACGGCGACGCAACGGCGAGTGAGACCGCCGCTTCGATCGACGAAGGTGTGCGCGAGGGCATCAGCGATCAGCTGCAGTCCTCCACCACCGTTGCCGAAGACGCCGCCCCGGAACCGACCACCATCGAGGAGTGGGAGGCGTTGTGGGCAGAGGAGCGCGCCGCGATCGTGGCGCGCATCGAAGAGAACGGTTGGGGCAAATCCGCTGACGGCACCACGTTGACCGGCCCCGAGGGCTACACGGTCGACCTGACGAAGTGCCCGGCGGACTGGAGTGATGTCGAGGGCCTCACCGACACCACCATCAAGCTGGGCTGGCCGGCGCCGCTGTCGGGTGCGCAGGCCGATTTCGGCGCCCTGCCCAAGGGGGCGGAGGCGTTCCTCACCCACTACAGCGAGCGCGGGCTGTTCACCGACTCCACCGGCAAGGAGCGCTCGGTGGTGGTCGTGACCCGCGACGACGGGTACGACCCGGCGAAGACCATCCCGCTCATCGACGAGATGCTCGACTCCGAGCGGGTCTTCGGCACCTCCACCATGATCTCGCCCGGCGGTCTGTCCACCTACGACAAGATCAACCAGCGGTGCGTCCCGCAGTTCATCACCACCGGCCACCCGGCCTGGGGCGACCCGGTGAACCACCCGTGGACCACCGGCATGCTGCTGAGCTACAGCACCGAGGCCGTGCTGTGGGGTTCGTTCATCGAGCAGCGCCTCGACGAGTGGGGCGGCCAGGCCACCGTCGCCGCGCTGGTGATGAACAACGACTTCGGCAAGGCCTACGAGATCGGGTTCAAGGCGTGGTTGGCCACCACCCCGAACAAGGACAAGATCGAGTTCGTCTCCGAGGTGATCGAGCCCCAGGCGCCGACCATCAAGGACCAGATGACCACGCTCGGCTCGAAGGACCCCGACGTGTACATCGCCATGCTCACCGGTACGACGTGCACCCAGTCGATCACCGAGGTGGCCGAGAACGGCATGAAGGAGGAGACCAAGTTCCTGATGGCCGCCTCGGTGTGCCGGGCGTCCACCTACACCGGGCGAGACGCGGCGGCGACGGCAGCGCCGCCGACGGTTGGTGGATCGTCGGTGGCGGCCTGAAGGACTTCAACGCCGCCGCCTTCGACGACGACCCGTGGGTGGCCTACGCCCGTGGCGTGCTGGCCGACGCCGGCTACGACTACAAGTCCTCCGGCAACTTCGGTTGGGGCGTGGCCCTCGGTTGGCAGCTGGCCCAGGCGCTGCAGGTGGCCGGTGAGCTGCCCGGCGGCCTCACCCGCACCAACTTCAACCTGGCCCTGCGCACCATGGACATGACGAACCCGGCGCTGGTGCAGGGTGTGAAGTACAACATGGACGGCAACAAGGACGCGTTCCTCATCGAGGGTGCGGACCTGTCGCAGTGGAGCTCGACCGATCAGGCGTGGAAGGTGCAGACGATCGTCGAGCTGTCGGGCGAGTCGGACCTGTGCGCCTGGGATGCTGCCGCTCGTGCCTGCGGCTGATCGCCGACCCGGGCTGATCACGCCCAACCGCTGATCACGCCCAACCGCTGATCACGCCCAACCGCTGATCACACCCCAGACCGTTGGGTACGGACCGAGCCGTACCCAACGGTATGTTCCCGGTCGCCGCTCGCTTCAGTGGGTGGCGACCGGGGCGCGTTCGCCGGCACCGACCCGCTCCACCAGGTGGCAGCTGACGGCGTGGCCGCCGGCGTCGGTCTCGAGCGTGGGTTCGACCTCCCGGCAGCGCTCGACGGCCAACGGGCAGCGGGGGTGGAACCGGCAGCCGCTCGGCAGGTGCAGCGCGCTGGGCACCTCGCCCTGCACCGGCGGCTGGCTGCGGTCGTCACCCGGTCGGGCGGGCAGGGCGGAGGCGAACAGGGCCTTGGCGTACGGGTGCTGCGGGTTGGTCGACACCGCGATGGCATCGCCCACCTCGCACAGCCGGCCGAGGTACATGACCCCCACGCGGTGGGACAGGTGCGCCACCGTGGCCAGATCGTGGCCGATGTAGAGGTAGCTCACGCCGAGGTTCTCCTGCAGCTCCTCCAGCAGCGTGATCACCTGGGCCCGGATGCTCACGTCGAGCGCCGAGACGGCCTCGTCGAGCACGAGCAGGCGGGCGTCGGCGGCCAGCGCCCTGGCGATGGCGATGCGCTGGCGTTGGCCCCGGCTGAACTCGTGGGGGAAGAACCGGGCGTGCTCGGGGCGCAGCCCCACCAGCTCGAGCACCTCCTGCACCCGGGTGTCGATCTGCTGGCGGGTCATCGAGGTGTGGATCTCCAGCACCTCGCCGATGATGTCGCGCACCCGCATGCGCGGGCTGAGCGAGCCGTAGGGGTCCTGGAACACGGCCTGCACGTTGCGGCGGTAGGCGAGCAGCGCCTTGCCCGACAGCGTCGCCACGTCCACCCCGTCGAAGAGGATGCGACCGTTGGTGGGCGGCTCGATGCGCAGGATCAGCTTGGCGATGGTGGTCTTGCCACACCCGGATTCGCCCACCGTGTTCCTGGCCATGGTCTTCCAGGACGGTCTGGGCATCTGGTCGATCGTGGTCATCCTCGGCGCAGTGTTCTGGACCCGCTACGCCCGGGTGATCCGCGGCGAGGTGTTGAGCCTGCGCGAGCGGGACTACGTGCGCCTGGCCCAGGTGGCCGGCGCCGGCCGCTGGCGGGTGATCCGCCGCCACATCATCCCCAACGTGCTCAACACGTGGATGGTGCTGGCCAGCCTGACCGTCGGCGTGGTCATCATCCTCGAGGCGTCGCTGTCGTTCCTCGGCATCGGCGTGCCGCCGCCGGACCCGGCGTGGGGCAGCATGATCGCCGAGGCCCGCATCGGCCTGCTCGCCGGGAACTGGGTGCCGGTGGCGGCGCCGGCGGTGCCCATCGCCGCCACCGTGTTCGCCTTCAACCTGCTGGGCGACTGGCTGCGGGTCCGCCTCGACCCGACCCAGCGCAACCTGTGAGGTCCGCGCCGCACCCCGACGGTCGCCGCGCCACCGGGTGCGGCATCGGAGCAGCGCCGCCCCACCGATCCGGGCGATGATGGTGCGGTCCGACAGCAGGGGGAATCGCAAGCATGGCCACGTACGACATCACGATCACCGGCGGCACGGTCGTCGACGGCACCGGGGCACCGGCGCGGCGCGCTGACGTCGGCATCATCGGTGACCGCGTCGCCGAGATCGCCGAACCGGGCGGGCTGGCCGGCACCGCCCGCCGCACGATCGACGCCGAGGGCCGCTTCGTCACCCCGGGTTTCGTGGACATCCACAGCCACCTCGACGCCCAGGTGGCGTGGGACAGCCAGTGCAGCTCCTCGTGCTGGCACGGGGTGACGTCGGTGGTGGTGGGCAACTGCGGCGTCACGTTCGCACCGGTCAAGCCCACCGACCACGAGCTGCTGGCCAAGCTGATGGAGTCGGTGGAGGACATCCCCGCCAGCTCGATCATGCAGGGCCTCGACTGGAACTGGCAGAGCTACGGCGAGTACTACGACGCCCTCGGGGCGATGCCCAAGGGCATCAACGTGGGCGGGATGGTCGGGCACTGCGCCGTGCGGTTCTACGCCATGGGCGAGCGCTCCATCGATCGCGACGCCCACCCCGACGCCGACGAGCTGGCCGTGATGGTCCGCACCGTGGAGGAGGCGATCGCCGCCGGCGCGCTCGGTTTCTCCACCTCCCGGGTGCTCGGCCACCGCACGCCCGACGGCCGCCCCGTGCCGGGCACGTTCGCCGAGCCCGACGAGCTGCTCGCCCTGGCCGATCCGCTGCGCCGCTACGGCCGCGGCGTGTACGAGGTGGTGCCCCGCTTCGAGACCGACAAGGCCGAGACGTGGGCGCAGGCCCGCTCGGAGCTGCAGTGGATGGGCGACGTGTCGCGCGCCAGCGGCCGCCCGCTCACGTTCGCCTTCTTCCAGTTCCCGCACCTGATGGAGCAGTACCGCCACATCATGGCGTTCGCCGCCGAGCAGAACGGCGCCGGGGCGCGGCTGCGGCCGCAGTCCACCGCCCGCGGCATCGGCGTGCTGGCCGGCGCCCAGGTGCGCAGCCCCTTCGACCGCAACCCGTCGTGGCGGGCGCTCCGCGATGGCGCCGCTGGCCGAGAAGCTGGCCGCCTACGCCGATCCCGAGCGCCGGGCGGTGCTGCTGGCCGAGGCCGAGGCCAACGGTCCCTTCGCCGAGGACCTGTCCCGCCACTACCTGCTGGTGGGCCCCGATCCCGACTACCGCCCCGACCCCGCCCGTTCGCTGCCGGCGCTGGCCGCCGCCCGCGGTGTGTCGCTGGCCGAGGCGTACCTCGACATCACGCTCGAGTCCGGTGGCACCGCGTTCTTCAACCACCCCATCCTCAACCCCGACTTCGCCGCGGTGGAGGAGATGCTCTCCGATCCGATGGTGGTGCTGGGCCTGGCCGACTCGGGCGCTCACGTGGGCCAGATCATGGACGCCAGCCAGCCCACCTGGCTGCTCACCCACTGGGTGCGCGAGCGCGGGCTGTTCGGGGTGGAGGAGGCCATCCGCCGCCTCACCAGCGACACCGCCGAGCTGTTCGGCATCGAGGGCCGTGGCGTGCTCGCCCCCGGCGCGTTCGCCGATGTGAACGTGTTCGACCTCGACGGCATGCGCCTGCACCTGCCCGACTACGTGCGCGACTTCCCCGGCGGCGCAGGCCGGCTCATCCAGAAGGCGTCGGGCTACGACTGCACGCTGGTCAACGGCGAGGTGTTCATGGAGGGCGGCGAGCACACCGGTGCGCTGGCCGGCAGCCTCCTGCGCAGCGGCCCCGACCTGCGCTGAGCGTTGCGGTGCCGGGCGCGCCCCTGTGGCGTGTCCGGCACCGGCGTCAGAGCGTGCCCATGAGGTGCGGGAGGATCTCGCCCCACGACGCGGCCAGGCCCGGGTGCAGGTCGTAGCCGGCCACCTCGTGGACGGCCACCCAGCGGATCTCGTCGCTCTCGGCGTTGGCCTCGTGCGCACCGGCGTCGCCCTTGCAGTGGGCGATCACGGTGTCGTAGCGCCAGTTGCCGTGGTCATCGGTGAACACGCCCTTCACCTCGAGCACCGAGGGGTGGATGCCCGCTTCCTCCCACGCCTCGCGGGCCGCCGCAGTGATCGGGTCCTCGTGCGAGTCGAGCGCGCCCCCGGGCAGCGCCCACGTGCCGCCCCCATGGGTCCACGCCGCCCGCAGCTGCAGCAGCACCTCGGGGTGTTCGTTCTCCTGGCGGACGAGCAGCAGCCCCGCCGCGCCGTAGAGGCCCCAGTGCGGCCGTCCGCAGAAGCAACTCACCCATCCGTCTCCGTCACGCAATCCCACGGCCCCAGCTTTGCACGCACGAGCCCGCCATGGCGCCGCCCGCCAGGCGCCGCCCGGTGCGAGCGCCGACCGGTCAGAGGCGGGCGGCGGCGAGCTCGGCGCCCCGGCACAGCGCGTCGAGCTTGGCCCACATGATCGACGGGTGCACCCGGCGGGCGAACGGACCCTGGGCGAAGCCGCAGTCGGTGCTGGCCACCACCCGCTCCGGCCCCACCAGGCGGGCGAGGCGCTCGAGGCGCTCCGCCACCAGCTCGGGGTGCTCCACCACGTTGGTCGAGTGGCTGATCACCCCGGGCAGCAGCACCTTGCCCTCGGGCAGCGCCACCCGCTCCCACAGCCGCCACTCGTGCTCGTGGCGGGGGTTGGCCATCTCCAGCGAGTAGCCGCCGGCCCGCACGTCGAGCACGAGGTCGATGATGTCGGCGGCGGCCACGTCGTTGGTGTGCGGCCCGTTCCAGCTGCCCCAGCACACGTGGTAGCGAACCCGGGAGGCATCGATGCCCTCCAACGCGTGGTTGAGGGCGTCGATCCGGACCCGGGCCCACGCCCGGAACTCCTCCAGCGAGGCCGGCGGCACCATCAGGTCGTAGGTGGAGGCGAGGTAGGCGTCGTCAACCTGCAGGGTCAGACCGGCGTCGACGATGGCGCGGTACTCCTCCCGCATCGCCTCGGCGATGGCGAACAGGGCGGCCTCGTCGTCGCCGTAGTGCTCGTCGTCGCGGGACGGCACCACGCTGCCGGGCGCCACCACCGGCAGGAACCCCTCGGTGGCACCGCTGGCGGCCATCGCCCGTTGCAGCCGATCGATGTCGGCGCCGATGGCGGCGTGACCGATGTAGCGGATGGGGCCGGTGATGGCCCAGCGCCCCGGTCGCAGGCTCTTGCGGCCGATCCCGGCCACGCCCAGCTCGCCCTCGTACTCGTCGTAGAACTCGGCGAAGTCCCGGTAGTCCTTGCCCCGGATGGCGGTGGCGGTGCCGGACTGCGGGGCCGGCCGCAGCTCGAAGCCGCCCAACCGCTCCATCACGTACTGCGACCACGACGAGGTCTTGCCGTACTCGCCGTCGTTGACGATGTCGATGCCCAACCGGTGCTGGCGGGCCACCACCTCGCCCACGGCCGCCTCGAGCACGTCGGCGAAGCGCTGCTCGTCCACCGCCTCGCCGTCGATGCGCCGCTCGAGCAGCCCGATGAGCTCGTCGGGCCGCACGAGGCTGCCCACGTGGGTGGTGCGGATGGGGGAGCGTGCCATGACCGCAACGTACACCGCCGAATCCATACCCGGTGGTACGCAAGGTGGCTGCCGCGGCGCCGGCGTAGGCTGCCGCCGCCACCGGGCCGGGACAGGGAGGTGCCATGCGGCTGGAGGAGTACACCGAGCACGATGCGGTCGGCCTGGCCGCCCTGGTGCGCGCCGGCGAGGTGCGGCCGCAGGAGCTGACCGCGCTGGCGCTGGAGGCGGCCGACCGGGTGGACCCCGCCCTGCGCGGTTTCGTCGAGGTGTACCCCGACGCCGCCGACCGGGCGCTCGCCGCCGCCGGCGCCGGCTCGACGGCCCCGCTGGCCGGTGTGCCGATGGTGCGCAAGGACATCGGCGCCCCCGAGGCCGGCAAGGCCACCGAGTTGGGCAGCCGGCTGGCCGAGGGGTTGACGACCCATCGCGACAGCTACCTCACAACCGGGTTCAAGCAGGCCGGGCTGGTCATCATCGGCCGCTCGGCCACCTCGGAGTTCGGCTGCTACGGCACCATCGAGACGGCGCTGCGCGGCCGCACCCACAGCCCCTGGTCGCCGGCGCACACGTCGGGTGGGTCCAGCGGTGGGTCGGCGGCGCTGGTGGCCGCCGGCGTGGTGCCGGTGGGCCACGCCAACGATGGCGCCGGTTCCATCCGCATCCCGGCCTCGTGCTGCGGGTTGGTGGGCCTCAAGCCGTCGCGCGGGCGGGTGTCGGCCGGGCCGGGGGCGGCCGAGCCCAACTTCGGCGGCTCGGTGCAGCTGGTGGTGACCCGCTCGGTGCGCGACACCGCGGCGGTGCTCGACGCGGTCGGCGGCCCGCGGCCCGGCGATCCGTTCGTGATCGCCCAACCGGAGCGGCCCTTCGCCCGGGTGGTGGCCGACACGGCCGCCGAGACCGCCGCCGGTGTGTCGCCTGCGCCCACCCGCATCGCCTGGACGGTGGCGCCCTGGGGTCCCACCACCATCGATGGCGAGGTGGCCGCCGCCGTGCGCGCCGCCGCGGTGGCGCTCGACGGGCTCGGCCACCGGGTTGCCGAGGAGGCGTTCCCCTTCGATGCGGAGCTGTTCGAGCCGGCGTTCATCGACCTGTGGGCGATCGGGGTGGCGGGCCCCATCGCCGGCATCGCCGAGCGCATGGGCCGGCCGTTGACGGCCGAGTTCCTGGAGCCGGTGACCTTGGCGTGGCTCGAGCACTGCCGGACCCTGTCGGCCACCGACATCACCCACGCCCTGGACGACGTCAACCGCCTCACCCGCCGCAGCGGCGCCTTCTTCGAGCGCTTCGACGTGTTGGTCACGCCCACCCTTGCCGGGCCGCCCGTACCGTTCGGTGTGGTCGACGGGCTCCACGAGGACATGGACGCGGCCGGCAACGCCCGGGCCATGCTGGACTGGAACCCCTACTGCCCGTTGTTCAACCTCACCGGGCAACCGGCGATCACGGTCCCGCTGGCGCAGTCCGGCGGCGGGCTGCCGCTCGGGGTGCAGCTGGTGGGCCGCCCCGGCGAAGAGGCGTTGCTGCTGGCGCTGGCCGCTCAGCTGGAGGTGGCCCTGCCGTGGGCCTCCCGCCGTCCGCCGGTCCACGCGGCAGCGCCCCCCGTGGGCTCGGCGGCTCGAGGCTGACCCCGCCGGTCGGGTCCCGTCCGGTCAGGACGGGGCCGGGGTGGGTGCCGCTCGATCGCGGCGGCTGACCGCCCACAACGCCGGTTGCGCCACCACCGCGGCGACGCCGACGGCGATGGCCACGGTGATCGTGGTCCCGTAGCCGGTGGCATCGATCAACATGCCGGCCAGTACGGGGCTGAGGAAGCCGCCGACCCCCGAGGAGGTCCACAGCGCGCCGAGCACGGTGCCGATGTTCTCCACCCCGAACAGCTCGGCGGCCACCTCCGGACTGAGGGCGACGTACCCGCCGTGGCTGATGCCCAGCACCGCGGCGAAAACGCCCAGGGCGAGGTAGGAGCTGCCGGCGGCCAGCCACAGGCCCAGGCCGACGGGCAACGACACGAAGCACAGCAGGTACAGCCGCACCGCCCCGACGCGCCCGGCGAGGCCGGTGGTGAGCAGGCGGCTGACGATGTTGGACGCGCCCAGGATGCTCAGCAGCAGGGCGGCATCGCGCTTGGCGATGCCATGGTCGGTGGCGTAGCGCACCAGGAACACGAACGGCACGAACAGCGCGGCGCTGAGCAGGAAGCCGCCGGCGTAGGCCTGGAGGAACGGGCCCTGGGCGGCGGCCTCGCGGAGCTTGCGCAGGCTCGGCCGCCCGGTCGGGCGGCGGTTCGGCGGTCGGGCGGCGACGGCGGCGGCGAGGAGCAACGCCGCCACGCAGATCACCGCGAGCACCTCGTAGGCCCGGCGCCAGCCGTAGGCGTCGATCAACCACCGGGCGAAGGGCACCATGGCCAGCGTGCCCACGCCGGACCCGGCGGCGCTCAGCCCTTGGGCCAGCGCCCGGCGGCGGACGAACCAGCCGCCGATGCAGGCGGTGACCGGCACCAGGAAACAGGCCATCCCGAGGCCGACCCCCAGCCCGTAGGCGATGATGGCCACCGGCAGGTTGGGGGCGTGGGCGGTGATGACGAGGCCGGTGCCGATGAGCGCGGCGCCGCCGGCCACCATGCGGCGGGGCCCGGATTGATCGGCCAGCGGACCGGTCACCAGGCCGAGCATGAACAGCACCAACGACGGCAGCGCGTAGATCAGGGCGGTGGCGCCCAAGCTGGCACCGAACTCGGTCTTCATCGAGTCGAGGAAGGCCCCGAAGCTGTTCATCGTGCCCCAGCAGGCCGCGTTCGCCACCAGGCCCGCCGCCGCGATCAACCACGCCTGACCCGAGTCCGCCCGGCCTCGGCCCGGCGGCTGGGCGACGGTGTCCGGTGCGCTCGCCGAAGCGCCGCCGGTCGTCCCCGGGTCGGGTGGTCGGGCGATCGGCGCCGCCCCTGGTGGTGCGCTCGGAGCAGGCGCGGCTGCGCCGGGCGCCCTGCCGGTCGTGTGATGTCCCCTCACCGGCGGAACCGTACCAGCGTGCCGCCGTGTGCGGCCCGGCCTCAGGCCTGGCGACGCTCCGTGACGCCGAAGTGCTCCTCGTAGTCGGCCATGGCGGCGCTGATGACCGCCTGGGCCTGCTCGGCGCCGTAGGTGCCCACCACCTCGATGGTGTTCGGCTTCCCGCCGGTCATGTCCATCTTGTAGGTGGCGAAGTAGTGGATCATCCGGTTGACCACCGCGGTGGGCAGGTGCCGGAGGTCCTTGGCGTAGTCGAACACGGTGTCGCTGGTGAGCAGGGCCACGATCTTGTCGTCGGCCTCGCCGCCGTCGAGCACCTGGATGCCGCCCACCACCCGGGCGCTGAGCACCACCTCGGCCCGGTCGATGCGCTGCTGGCTCAGCACACAGATGTCGAGCGGGTCGCCGTCGCCCACGGTGGCGTTGGGAGTCAAGGCGGCCACCCGGTCGGCGCAGTAGGTGCGGGGGATGAAGCCGTAGAGCGTGGGCGGCAGCGCCGAGCTGCCCTGGGGCCGGTCAACCCGCAGGTAGCCGGTCTGCTTGTCGATCTCGTACTTGACCGCGTCGAACGGGGTGATCTCGATGTAGGCCTCGACGATGGCGGGGGCGCCGTCACCGGCCGACAGTCCGTGCCACGGATGCGCCCGGAACCGATCGAAGCTCTTGGTCATGGCCGCACACGCTACCGGCGCGCGCTCCGTCGTCGGCCCGACCGGTGGGTGACATCGGGCGGCGCCTGACCACCATCCACCCCGGCCCTGCCGTTCCTGCAAGGTGACGCTGGGGCCGGCGGCCCGTCGGCTGAACTGCCAGAATCGGCGTCGAGCGGCCCTCGAGGACAGGAGCACCGGAGATGAGCAGCGTCACCCCCGCCCGAGCCGTGGTCGAGGCGTTCGGCGATTGCGATGCCCTGGCGTCGATGTACACCGATGACGTCACCTGGCGGCTCAACCGGTCGCTCGCCCCGAACATCGCCGGGCCCCACATGGGCAAGGCGGCCGTCACCGGGTTCAACCAGGCGGTGTTCACCAAGTTCTACGAACCGGGCTCGGTGCGGGTGGAGATCCTCGACGAGCTCGGCAACGAGGCCTCCAGCGTGGTGCGGTTCAACTTCCGGGCGACGAGCCGGCGCGGCCATGCCTACGCGGTGGAGTACGTGTTGTTCGCCAAGACCCGCGGCGGCAAGGTGTGCGAGGTGATCGAGCTGCTCGACACCCACGCCTCCAACGAGCAGCACCAGGGCAACGCCGTCGGGGTTCCCCCGCAGGGCTGAGGGTGCTGATCTCGCGATCAGATCAACGTGTTGGCGAAGATCTGCCAGGCCAGCGCGCTCTTGGCGGTGAGGCTCAACACGATGTAGACGGCCTCACCGAACTCGTAGCGCCGCCACGGCCCGACCTGGCGGTACTGCAGCCATTGGTTGAGCGCGAAGCTGTTGAACAGCACGAAGATGCTGATGAGTATGCCGTAGACGAAGCCGGGCGGGCCCACGTCGGTGGAGCCCACGTTGTAGGCCAGGTAGGCGGCGATGGCCAGCCATGGCCCGGCCCCGGCGATGCAGCCGAACCAGAACGGCGTCCACCACGTGCGCGCTCCCGGGGTGTTGACCACCTCCATGATCCAACCGAACAGGATCATGGCCGTGTTGGCGAAGGCGATGGCGATCAGCGCGGCCAGGTCCACCACGCCGGTCACCAGCGCGATCAGCACGATCATCAACGTGGCCGACAGGCTGTACTCCACCCAGCGGAACCGGTTGCGGCCGTGGCGCAGCTCCCGGCGGTAGGTGCCGTAGCCGGGGCCGGCGATGATGGCGTGGAACACGGCCGACAGCAGCAGGAAGGCGGCCGTGGCCCAGGCCAAGCGGACGTCGCCCACCTTGCCCAACGTGCTGTCGGCCAACGGGGTGCCGGGTGGGCCCTGCAGCTGGATGGCGCCCACGGACAGCTCGAAGCCGTTGGCCAGCGCCAGCATCACCACCGCCGACACGAGGTGCAGCGCCCCCATGACCGCGTTGAACCAACGCAGCCGGTCGAGCGTGGCACGCCCGATGGTCAACGCGCCCGCATCGCCGTCGCGGTCGCCCGCTCCCGGTGAGACGGCCGCACCAGGCCCACGGGCCAACGTCTCGTGTCCTGTGGTCACGGCCCATCTCCTTCGTCGCCGGCGCAAGGTGTGGTGCTACCCCGTGCGAGCCAACGGCAACCGGCCCGCACCGTCACCCGGCTCGCCGCTGCGTCCGAGCCCTCGGCCCGCTCGCGCGCGGGCTTCCATCGATGAGCGAGTCCGTACCGGTGGGTATGGGCAGGCGAGTGAGTGGCTCCCACCCGGGCATGCCCGCTCCTCCTGACCCTGCCGAGCCAGTTCTCGGCCGATCGTCGTCGCGTTTGTTCGGGTTGGACCTCATGCGCGTCCAACCCCCTGCTCGAGCGGAACGGCTAACCAGGGTGGGCCGCTACCTCAGCCCCGAGCAGCTCATCGACGACGCCAAGGACACGTAGGACGAGTCGCTCGCCGCGTCCACCCGCCTCGGGCCGGCCGGGGGGCGTGCGCAGGATCCAGCGTTCGAAGGCTTCCGGCGCAACCCCATCGGGGTCGGCGTCCAGCGGAGCGGTCCGTCGAGGGTCCATCGCTGTGGACCGTCGCGGCGATGGCCCTCGAAGGACCGGCGAGTCCTGCGTCGGTGTTGCTGACCTGCGCCGTTGTGGTACGCCCCCTGGGATTCGAACCCAGAACCTGCGGATGAAGAGTTGCCCACCGGTCGTCCCGTCCCATGTCGTGCAGTGCTGTGACCTGGGCTTTCGTCTGGGCGTCCGTCCGGCTGGTGTCGTTCAGAGCAGTCTATTTCGCCAGGTTTCGCGGTGGACTTCGCGGTGAACTGCGCTGTCCTCCGGGCCATCGGACACAATCTGGTTCGTTTCGGTTGTTTCGGTTAGAATGGTGGTCGGAGGTAGCCATGGATGAGACTCGCACGTTCGCGCTCGGTGGCGCGCAGAAGCGCCGTCGGGCGACAGAGCTGGCACGTCTCTGTGGTCGAGAGCGGTCCGGGCCGGTCGTGTTGGAGCGCGACGGCGCGCGGGTGGAAGTGCCGGCCGAGTTGGTCGAGGCCCTCGGGGCGCTGGCCGCCGCCGCAGCCTCAGGCGAGGTGGCGGTGTCGATCGATGGTGGCGAGCGGCTGTTGACCTCCCAGGAGGCTGCCGACCGGCTGAACGTCAGCCGACCGTTCGTGGTGAAGCTGGCCAAGCGCGGTGAGCTCGCGTCGGTCAAGGTTGGCACGCACCACCGCTTCCTGGCATCCGACGTGGCGGCCTTCGCCGAGTCCATGCGACGTTCCCGGCAGGCCGCCTTGCGCGACCTGGCCCCGGTCGACGGCTACCGGCCGGAGGACTTCTGAGCCCAACGCCCCTGGGAGACGAACCGGGCGTGCGCATCGTGGCTGTCCTCGGCGCGTGCGTGCTCGTCCCAGCAGGCCTGCGAGACCTGCTGTTGTCCATGGCGGACGTGGGCCTGTTCCGGCCTGTCTGGCAGGAGGAGATCGAGGACGAGCTGCGACGCAACGGCGCACGCCTGCTTCTGGCCGGTGGGCTCGACCGTGGTGGGGCCGCGGACGCGCTCGAACGCGTCGTCACCTCCATGAACGGCGCCTTCCCCGACGCACGCATCACGTCGCTGCGCTGGCGGCGGCGCATGGTCGAGTGCACGAATGATCCGAAGGACCGCCCCGTCGTCGCAGCTGCGCTGGCGTCGAGCGCCTCGCATCTCGTCACGGCGAACCTGCGACACTTCCCGATGCGCAGCCGCCCGCCAGGACTCCACGTGTTGGCACCGGACCCGTTCGCCCGGGCCGCTGTCGCCCCGGCGGGCGAGGGGCACCTGGACCGGAAGCGACCTGGTCATCCTCGGCGGCGCAGTCGGCGAGCGGAGCTCGGTGATGGCGCTTGTGGACGCCGCCGCCTACACCCCAACGAGCGGTTGGCACGTGTTGCCGTCTGGTCCCGGCCACCCCGGTCATCTTCCGGTGTGGACCGGTCGGTATGTCGCACTGTTCGCCAAGGGCGGGGTTGCCTTGTTCGACGCCCGCGACGCGGTGTGGAGAGACGCGTGCTGCAACGAGGTCGGCGGCACCATCGGCCGCCCGGTGTGGACCGGTGACCGGGCGATCCTGCTCGGCAGCGGCACGCCGGACATCGGCGGTGTCGCTTTCACCCCACCGACGGTCGATCCACCACCCGGCTCCTCGGACAGCTGGAACCGGGAGTACGCCCCGTCCGTCGGCTTCGATGACCTGACCGCCTGGCGGCTCACCGCCATCGTCGAACTGCGCAACGGCCGTTTTCGCGCTGGTGTGAACGATGTCGTGTTCACCGGCCAGCGGCGGATCACCCTCACCGGCGATCCCGCCGTCATCGAGACGCTCCGAGCTGACATCGAAGCCCTCGGCCTCACCATCGACGCCGTGGTCGAGGCCGCAAGCCCGACGTCCACGCCGACCACCGCCCCGCCGCCCGCGCGACCGGCCGACGCGCTCCTGCAACACCATGGCGTACCAGCACCGCTCACGGCCGCCCACCCATGGCCGGTGGGCGCCACGATCACCCTCGACCAGTGCTCCTCCCAAGGGGATGGCACCTGGACCTTCCGCGGCTCGCTCGCTGGCGTACCAGCCGGTACGGACCTGACCCTGCACCTCGAGGTGGGCTACGACGGCATCGGCACCAGCAGGATGGTCACCGCAACCGTGCAACATGACGGCGCCTACGAACTGACCTTCGACGCCGTATACAGCGTCGCCACCGACTGCACCATCTCCGACGCGGCCAACGCCGCCGTCACCAACGACCGCATCGCTGTGGCCAACCCAGCACCGACACTCAGTCGGTAGCCAGCGGTGTCTGCCGCCCCGGTTGCGCCGAGTTGCCGTCCGGTGCCGTGCTGTCCCATGTGTCTCGTCGGCGGGTCCCTCTGGTGCTGGTGGGCGCTGGTTGCGCCGGGACGTGCCGCCGCGTTGGTGTGCGGGCGCCGCCTTTAACTGGATGAGCGGAGCAGGGAGGCGCTGGTGAGCGAAGCACGGTTCGTGTCGGTGGAGGAGGCAGGTCGTCGCATCGGGATCGGCCGTACCTTGGCGTACGCGCTGTGCCGTGCCCATCTCGACGGCGCGCCGGACGGCTTGCCGTGCGTGCGGCGGGGGCGTCGGGTGCTGGTACCGGTGTGGGCGATCGACGAACTCGGCCGTCCGGCCGGCGACGCTGCTCGGCTCCCGGACTGATCACTGCTGCGGGGAGTGGAGGCGTTCGCTGCGCTCGGGCTCGGTCCCAGCCGGCGGCTGCGATGCCGGCACGGTGTCGGGCGTGTCGCCGCCGGCCGGTGACGATGACGGTGGCACGACGCCCGTGACCGAGAGGTGTTCCACTCGTACGCACGCCGGGTCAGCGGGGCACGAACGGACGCGAGCACCGTCGGGCAGGCTGCCGCGCTCCAGCTCCCAAGCGGCCTTCGCCGCTTTGTGCGAACGGCCGTCGACTCGAACCTGGCCGACGCCCCGAGCGGAGCGCGCGCCGACCCACAGGTGGTGCTCACCAGAGCGGTCGATCTTCGCCCCGAAGGCTGCCCGGCTCAACCCCATCGGGGTCGCTCAATCAGCGCAGTCTCTCGGTGGTCTATGGCGGTGCCGGTCGACGTCGAAGCCGCTTGTCGGACTGCTCGGGAGCTGTTCACAAGCTCCTGAGCAGGAATTTTGCTGTACGCCCCCTGGGATTCGAACCCAGAACCTGCGGATTAAGAGTCCGTTGCTCTGCCATTGAGCTAGAGGCGCTCGTGCGGCGGGAGACGGTACCACCGCTCCCACCGCTATGGGGTGACCGAGGGGACTTGAACCCCCGACCTCCAGGGCCACAACCTGGCGCTCTAACCGGGCTGAGCTACGGCCACCACGTGGAGGACCTAGCATAGAGGTCGCACGTGCTTCGGCCCAAGTGCGAAACCCGAGCCCCCGTAGCTCAGTGGACAGAGCGGTGGACTTCTAATCCGAGGGTCGCAGGTTCGAACCCTGCCGGGGGCGCCACCACGGCGTGCGGGCACCCCCACCGCCCCGTCCCCGCTGCTTCCGCACCGTCGGTCGCTGCGCAACACACCTGGTCAGCGCCCATGCCCGCCCCACCGTTCGCCATCGAGCACCTGTACGTGCACGTCCCGTTCTGTCCCACGATCTGCCCGTTCTGCAGCTTCCACGTGCTGCGCCGCGGTGAGGACCTGGTGCGCGCCTACCTGCGCCGGCTGGACCGCGAGCTGGCCGACACCGCCGAGGCGTGGGCCTCGGTGCACCCGCAGCGTCCGCTGCGCAGCATCTATCTGGGCGGCGGCACCCCGAGCCACCTCCACGACGACGAGCTGGCCGAGTTGCTCGACGCCGTCCGCCGCCGCTTCCCGCTGGCCGCCGACGCGGAGCTCGGCCTGGAGGCGCACCCCCACAACGTGGCCCCGGACCGGCCGCGACGATGGCGCGAGCTCGGCTTCAACCGGGTCAGCGTCGGCGTGCAGTCCACCCAGGACCACGTGCTGCGGCGTCTCGGACGGCGCCACGATGCCGCGTCGGCCCTCGCCGCGCTCGACGCCGTGCTCGAGATCGACGGCTGGACGGTCAACGCCGACCTGATCGTCGCCGCCCCCGGCCAGGACGTGGCCGCCGACCTGCACGCGGTGGCCGGCCGGGGCGTGCACCACCTGGCGGCCTACACGTTGACCATCGAACCCGGCACACCGTTCGAGCGCCGCGGCGTGCAGGTGGACGAGGAGGACGAGCGCGCCGCCCTGGTGGCCGCCGGCGACCTGCTGCCCGCCTACGGGCTGCACCGCTACGAGGTGTCCAACCACGCCCGGGCGGGCCGGCAGTGCACGCACAACCTCGCCTACTGGCGCGGCGCCCACTGGTTCGGCGTGGGCCCGTCGGCCACCGCCTCGCTGCCCACACCCCTCCCGGGCCACCACGGCGCACGCCCGGTGGAGAGCGCCGGCGTCGCCCCCGGGAACCGCGCCGGCGCCGCGGCGACGGGGGTGCGGGCGTTGTGCCGCAACCCCGACCTCGACGCCTGGCTGCGGGGCGAGCCGCCCACCGTGGAGATCCTCGACGCCACGGAGGTGGCCCGCACCAGGCTGCTCACCGGGTTGCGGCTGGCCGAGGGCGTCGAGCGCGCGGTGCTCCACCGGGCGATCGGCGGTGATGATCCGGAGGCGCCGGCCCGTCTCGTCGACGAGCTGCGCACGCTCGGCTGGCTCGAGCTGCGCGGCGAGCGCCTCCACGCCACCCGTTCGGGGCTGCTGGTGCTCGACCGGCTCCTGGCCCGCCTGTGGTGACGGTCGCCTGCGGCCCGGGGCCGAACACCGTCGCCGGCCTGGTCGAGGTCCCGCTTGCTGATTCGCTTCGGGCCGATGGATAGCCAGTAGGGTCCATCTCCACACCGCCGGCGCACGGTGCAGCACGCTGACGCGCCGCGGTCGAGCACTCGGGCGACGGGGGACGCGGCCATGCAACTGGCAGATCAGGTCAGCATCGTGACCGGGGGTGGCAGCGGCATCGGTGCCGCGCTGTGCCGAGCGCTGGCCGCCAAGGGTGCCGCCGGGGTGGCGGTGGTGGACCGCAACGAGGCCGCCGCCGCGGCGGTGGCCGCCGAGCTCGGCTCCCGGGCGGTCGCCATCGGCTGTGACGTGGGGGACGAAGCGGCCGTCAACGCCATGGTCGATCAGGTGATGGACCGCTTCGGCCGCATCGACATCCTCTGCAACAACGCCGGCATCGCCAACGACGGTGACATCCTCGCCACCCCGATCCCCATCTGGGAACAGCAGTGGCAGGTCAACGTGATGGCGCACGTGTACGCGGTGCGGGCGGTGCTGCCCCACATGCTCGAGCGGGGCAGCGGGATCATCCAGCACACGGCGTCGATGGCCGGCATCCTCACCAGCCACGGCGCCTGTACCTATGCCACCACCAAGCACGCGGTCGTCGGCCTGGCCGAGTGGTTGTCGATCAGCTACCACGAGCGTGGCATCCGGGTGCACCTGTTGGCCCCGCTCGGGGTGAACACGCCGATGCTCGACACCTCCTCCGACTTCGCCCGCAACGCCGCCGGGCCCATCCGCGAGCCGTCAGAGGTGGCCGAGCAGGTGCTCGACGCGTTCGAGGACGGCCGCTTCCTCGTGCTCACCGACCCGATCGCCCAGACCTGGATGGAGCGCAAGACGGCCGACCTCGAACGCTGGCTGACCGGTATGCGCCGGCTGCAGTCGCGGCTGTTCCCGGGACGCTGAGGCCCCGGGCACCGCACCGACCATCACGGCAGCGCCGATGTCAGGCCCGTTCCTCGATCGTGATCGACGTGATCGTCACCGGTTCGACCGGTGCCCCGCCCGCGCCGGTGGGGACCGACTGCAGCGCATCGAGCACCTCCAGGCCGCGCACCACCTTGCCGAAGAGGCTGTACTGCGGCGGCAGGGCCACGCCCTTGGGCCCGGACACGAGGAAGAACTGGCTGCCGTTGGTGTCCGGTCCGGCGTTGGCCATGGCGATCGAACCGATCTCATAGCGACCGCGCTTGGGCAGCTCGTCGGCGAAGGTGTACCCGGGTCCGCCGGTGCCGGTGCCCTCAGGGCACCCGCCCTGGCACATGAACCCCTTGATGATGCGGTGGAACGTCAGACCGTCGTAGAAGTGGTAGCGGGCGAGCACCACGAAGTTGTTCACCGTGTTCGGCGCACCGTGCGGATCGAGGGCCACCACCATGGTGCCCACTGACGTGTCGATCACCGCCGAGTACCGAGCGGTACGGTCGATGCAGAACGGCGGCGGCGCATCGAAGGAACGGGTGCGGGGGCTCGAACCGTCGGGCTCGGGGCAGCTGGTGGACATGGTCGGTGCACTCCTGGGGACGGTGTGGCGACCCTCCGCGTCGACGGCGGCCGCACACTCCGGTTGCATGACGAAGCGTCGAGGCTACCGGGGCGACCGCAGGCCGGCGGCTACGCTCAATGTCCTCATCGATGGCGAGGAGCGCGACCGTTGACCGCTGGCCGTGAACACGACGCCTGCTTCGGGCGTGTCCACGAGCAGACGCAGTTCAGTGCGCGTCTGGCCGCCGCCGTCGATGGCCACGGCTCGTTCGTGCTGCTCGAGGGTGAGGCCGGCATCGGCAAGACCACGCTGGTGGCGGCGCTGTGCCGGGAGGCCGCCCAGCGCGAGTTCGAGGTGGGCGTGGGCGCAGCGGTGCCGTTCCCCGACGGCCGTCCGCTGCGGGCCCTCGTCGAGGCGCTCGGCGTCGATCTGCCCGGCAGCCACGACGGCTTCGGGCCCGAGGCCGTGCGCCTGCGCGACGCGGTGGCGGCGTTGCTGCACGGCGTCGCCTCGGCCCCGGGTGCGCCCACCGATCCGCTCTACCCGTTGCACGACGCCCTGCTGGCGTTGCTCGAGGAGCTCGCCGCCCACCGGCCGCAGCTGCTGGTGTTGGAGGACCTGCACTGGGCCGATGCGTCGACGCTGGGGGCCCTGTGGGCGCTGTTGCGGCGTCTACCCAAGCTGCCGGTGCTGTTGGTCGCCACCTGCCGGCCGTGGCCGAGCCGCCGGAGCTGCTGTCGGTGCGCAGCCGGCTGGACCAGGCGGCCCACGCCGTGTTCCGGTTGGGCCCGCTCGACGAGCAGGCGACCGAACGCGTCGTGCGTGACCGCCTCGGTGCGCCGCCCGGCCCGCGGCTGCGCCGCCGGCTGGAGGGCGCCGCCGGCAACCCGTTCGTGCTCACCACCGTGCTGGGCGCCCTCGAGGAACAGGGGGCGCTCGCCTGGGCGGGCGGGAACGTCGAGCTGTCCCACGACGATCCGCCGGTGCTCACCGCCAACGACGCCCTGCTGGAACGGCTGGTCGCCCTGCCGCAGCACGACGTCGAGCTGCTGAGCCGCCTGGCGCTGCTCGGCCGGGGCGCCTCGGTGGCCGAGCTCGCGGCGGTCACCCGCCGTACCGCCGAGGATGTCGTGGCCAGCGTGGGCGCCGCGCTGCGGCTCGGCCTGCTGGTCGACACCGCCGGAGGGGTCACGTTCCGTCACGAGCTGGTTCGCGAGCTGGTGATCGCCCGCCTGGAACCCTCGCTGCGCACCCACCTCCACCACGAGATCGGCAGCGCGCTGGCCGAACGGGGCGCCCCCGCCCGGGTGGTGGCGCCGCACCTGGCCGAGGGCGCGGCGCCGGGCGACGAGCGGGCGGTCCAGTGGCTGCGTCGGGCCGCGGCGGAGCACGCCCGCCACAGCCCGGCATCGGCGGTCGATGCCCTCGAGCGGGCGGCGGAGCTGGCCGTGGGCCGCACCGCCGAGGTCGAGCTCCTGGCCGAGCTGTGCCGGGCCCTGCTGCAGGCGTCGCAGAGCCGGCGGGCCGAACAGGTCGCCCGGCGCGCTCTGCAGCTCCAGGCCAGCCCGTCGCTGCGGGCCGAGTTGATGCTGGCCCTGGGTGAGGCCCGGGCCGACCTGGGCGACACCAGCAGCGCGCTCACCCACATGGAGCAGGCCGCGCTCGTCGAGGGGTTGTCGCCCGAGCAGCGGGCCCGGGTGCACGCCGATCTGGCGGCCAACCACATCCTCGTCGGCGCCGTCGGCCCGGCGCTGGAGGCGGCCCGGGCGGCCATCGCCTCCGGCGGAGCCCACGGCCTGCCCGACGTGGCCGCCGTCGGCTGGTCGGCGCTGAGCCGGGTGCAGACCCTCGACGGCAACCACGACGAGGCGCTGGTGAGCGTCCGGCGGGCCCGGTCGCTGGCCGAGACCGGCGGGGCTCGACGCTGGGTGCCGTTCCACCGGCTGATGGAGGGCATCGCCCTGGCCGGCAGCGACCGCATGGGCGAGGGTCGCCGCGTGCTGGAGGAGGGCTGCGCGGAGGCGGTGGAGCAGGGCGACGCGGTGGGCCACGTGCGCCTGCTGTGCGCGTTGAGCACCCACGCCCTCTACGAGGGTGAGCTCGATGACGCCCAGGCCCACGCGGAGCTGGCCGCCAGCATCGGCGCCGACCTGGAGTCGGCTCGGCTGCACGCCGTGACCGACGCCCTCATGGGCGCAGTGGCGCTGTGCCGGGACGAGATCGACGCGGCCCGGACCCACCTGGCCGACGGCAAGCGGGAGCTGGCCCATCGCGCCGGGGCCGGCACCGTGCACCTCGCCGTGCTGCAGGCCCGCATCGCGCTGTGCGCGGGCCGCAGCGACGAGGAGTTGCACCAGGCGTTGCGGGCGTTGCGCGACATCGCCGCGGTGCTGCTCGGTGAGGCGCCGAACCTCGTCGCCTGGTTCGCCGTCGATCTGCTCGAGGCCTCGATGCTCGCCGGCGACGAGCAGCTGATGGCCGAACTGCTGGCGGCGATGGAGAAGAACGCCATACGGTCCGGTACGGCGTCGGATCGAACGGTCGACCTGTGCTGCCGGGCCATCGTCGACGGCGACCTCTCACTGATGCTGGCGGCGGCCGAGGAGTCCCGCCTGTCGCCGCGGCTCTACGAACGGGCCCGGATCCACGAGAAGGCCGGCAGGATGGCGGCCGCCCGCCGCCACCCCGACGCGGCCGCGCTGCTCGGTGAGGCGCTGCGCACCTGGGATGCGATGGGGGCGTCGCGGGGGGTGCGCTCGGTGGAGGAGTTCGCCCAGGCGAACGGCATCCGCCTCCACAACCGACCGGTACGGGGACGGGCCCGCAGCGGCTGGGACAGCCTGACCGCGGCCGAGCGCGAGGTGCTGGCGCTCGTCGGGCACGGGTTGTCGAACACGGCCATCGCCGAGCGGCTCTACGTGTCCCGCCGCACCGTGGAGACCCACGTCTCACGGCTGTACGCCAAGCTGGGCATCGCCAACCGGGTGCTGCTCGCCGGCGAGGCCCAGCGCCGGGGCCTGCAGCCCAGCTCCGGCGCCTGAGCCGCCGCCGGCCGGTCAGCCGGCGGTGGTCAGCTCGTGGAGCGTCCGGACACCGCTGAAGCGCTGCAGGTCACCGGCGAGGTCGAGCGGCCGGGTGCTGACGGTGGTGTGCGGCCAGCCGGCCCGCGGGGTGGCCCACATGACCTCGAACTCGTTGCCGTCGGGGTCGACGGCGTACAGCGCTCGCGACACGCCGTGGTCGGAGGCGCCCACCAGAGAGCCGGCTTCGCGCAGGCGGGCCTCGAGCACGGCCAACTCGTCGATCGTGTCGACCTGCCAGGCGAGGTGGTAGAGGCCGATGCCGCCGGGGTTGCGCGGCGGTGCCTGCGGGCCCACGGCGAACAGCCCCAGATCGTGGTCGTTGGTGGAGCCGGCGGCGCGCAGGAACGCGGCCTTGCCGGCGATCTCGTGGACGGGGACGAAGCCGAGCAGCTCGCAGTAGAAGCGCTTCGCCCGCTCGGCATCGGCCACGAACAGCACGGCGTGGTTCAGGCGGTGCACGGCGGCCGTCGCGGCCCCGGCGGTGGGATCGGTGGTGGGATCGGCCATCGGTGTGCCTCCTGCTCAATATCTTTCGAGGAAGATGTTAGTCGCGGGCCGGCCCCTCCACCGTGCGACGGAAGAACCTGACGCACCCGTCAACTGCGGTAGGCTCCCGGCCATGGTGCAACACGCGGGTCCGGTGCCGGCCGCCGCGATCGATCCCGACGAGCTGGTCACCGCGTGGGGTTTCGTGGTCGAGGGCTACGCGCGCGTCGGCGCCGCCATCCGCCGGGACCTCCTCGAACACTGCGAGCTCGACGCGGCCGAGTTCGAGGTGCTGCTGCGCCTGAGCCGTTCCCCGGAGCAGCGCCAGACGGCCAGCCAGCTCGCGGCCGAGGTGTCGTTCTCCTCGGGCGGGTTCACCAAGCTCGCCGATCGGCTGCAGCGCGCCGGTCACGTGGAGCGGGTGCCGTGCCAGAACGATCGACGGGTGGTGTGGATCGCCCTGACGCCGTCGGGTCGCCAGCGCATCGATGCGGCGGTCGCCCGCCACGTCGAGCTCCTGCGCCGGGAGGTGCTCGAGCCGCTCGGCGCCGAACGGTTCGCAGCCATGAGCGAGGCGATGCGGCTGCTGCGGGACCGGCCGGGGGAGCGCGACACCGCCCGCCGCGACGGTGCCGACGGTTAGGAGCACGCCGCCGTCCTAGCCTTGGGGCCGGTCGACCGCCGCCGACGGTCGGTCCGCGAGGAACGGAGGTGGCGATGCCGATCTACCGCCACCTCGAAGGTGACCACGTCGTGGTGCACTTCGAGGTCGAGATGCCGGGTCAGGACGGCCCGGTGTGCATCGCGGGCGACTGGAACGAGTGGCAGGCGGAACCGATGACCCGCGACGGCTCGGATCGCTACCGCACGAGCGTGGTGCTGGCCCCCGGTGCCTCCTACCGCTTCCGCTACCTGCTGGCCGACGGCACCTGGACCAACGACTTCACCGCCGATGACTTCGTGGAGAACCCCTACGGCGGCTACGACGCGATGATCCGGCTCTGATCTCGCTCCACACCGGACGGCCCTCGAGCTCGAAGCCCCGGCCCAATCCCTAGCCCTGGTAGACGGCCGCCTCGAAGCGGTCGAGCAGTTCGAGCACGGTCGGGTCGGCGAAGGGGAAGATCTGGGTGGCGAGCACCCCGGCCACGCCCGAGGTGGGGTCGACCCAGTAGTAGCTGTTGGCCAGGCCGGCCCACGCCAGGCTGCCCGCTCGGCGCCCCCGCCCGGTGTCCTCGGTGTTGATCATGAACGTGAGCCCCCACTTCTTGGCCATGCCGGGGAACAGGTCCACGTCGTGGGTGTAGTCGGGGATGCACGTGGTCATCTTGGCCATGTCGACGGCGCCGATGGCGTTGCTGCCCATCAGCTCGACGGTGGCCGGCTCCAGCACCTTGGTCCCCTCCAGCGTGCCCTTGCCCAGCAGCATGCGACAGAAGCGGAGATAGTCGCCGACGGTGCCGTAGAGCCCACCGCCGCCCATGTGGAACTCGGGCTCGGCGGGCAGGCCGAACTCGATGGGCAGCAGGCCGTCGGGGGTGCGGGCGTGCACCGATGCAAGGCGCCCGGCCTGGTCCGGGCGAGGCCCGAAACCGGTGTCGGCCATACCGAGCGGTACGAAGAGGTGGTCGCGCAGGTACTCGGCCAGCGTCTGGCCGCTGATCGCCTCCACCGCCAGCCCGGCGAAGTCGATGCCGATGCCGTACTCCCAGCGCTCGCCCGGATCGAACATCAGCGGCATGTCGAGCGCGGCGTGGGTGCAGGTGAGGATGCCCGGGTTGCCGGTCACCTGCTCGTAGCGCAGGCAGGGCTCGCTCCACATGTTGTAGGAGAACCCCGAGGTGTGGGTGAGCAGGTGGCGCAACGTGACCGGCCGCTTGGGCGGGCGCAGCTGCGGGTTGCCGTCGGCGTCGAAGCCGTCGAGCACCTGCACGCCAGCCAGCTGCGGCAGCACCGGGGCGATCGGGTCGTCGAGGGAGAGCTTGCCCTGCTCCACCAGCTGCATGGCGGCGGTGCCGGTGACGGCCTTGGTCATCGAGGCGATCCACACCACGGTGTCGGTGGTCATGGCGTCGGTGCCGCCCGCCTGGCGCACGCCGGCGGCGCCCTCGTAGAGCACCTCGTCGGCGGTGGCGGCCGCGGCGATCACGCCGGGGACCTCGGCAGCGGCCACCGAGGCGGCCAGCAGGGCGTCGATGCGGTCGGTCAGAGCGGTCATGGCGTCCTCGCAGTGCGATCCATCCTTGTGACCGATGACACTAGCGGCAAGTGTGAGGGTAGCCCGAGCGCGCACGGTGCGCCGTACCGGATGGTACGGCGCACCGTGGAGGGACCGGTCCCGGTTCCGCCGTTACTTCCAGAGCTCCTTGGAGGCGATGGCCGCGCCCTCGGCGAGCGCCTTGAACTTGGGCCAGACCACCGTCGGGTGGACCTCCGGCTGGTAGGACGCACGCGACGAGAAGCCACAGTCGGCGCCGGCGATCACGTTCTCGCGACCGACCAGGTTGGCGTAGCGCACCAGGTACTCGGCGATCAGCTGCGGGTGCTCAACGTAGTTGTTGGCGTGGCCCAACATGCCCGGGATGATGATCTGGCCCTCGGGGAGCTTGATGTCCTCCCAGATGCGCCACTCGTGCTGGTGCCGCGGGTTGGCCACCTCGAAGGAGTAGGCGCCGGCGTTGATGCGCAGCATGAACGGCACCGCATCGCGCAGGTCGATGTCGGTGAGGCGGGGGCCGTGGTTGAGGCCGTAGCAGGTGTGGTGGCGGATCTTCTCGGTGGGGATGCCCCGCAGCGCGTGGTTCAGCGTGTCGATGGCCTCGTTGGCCTCGCGGTGGCGTTCCTCGACGGACTTGTGGGCGTCGCCCAGCGTGTCGATCAGGCCCGGGTCGTCGATCTGCAGGATGAACCCGGCGTCGACGATGGCCAGGTACTCCTCGCGCATGGCGTCGGCGATGGCGTGGAGGTATTCGTCACGGTCCTGGTAGTACTCGTTGGTCCCGTAGGCGCCGGGCGTGGTGGCCGGCATGAAGATCTCGGTCACGTTCTTGCCCTCGACCGCGGCCTTCAGGTTGGCGATGTCGGTCTGCAGCGCCTCCATCCCGGCGTAGGAGATGGGACCGGTGCACTTGATCCGCTTCAGCGGGGCCACCGTGTGGGAGTACTTCTTCAGGTACCCGTCGTAGTAGTCGGGGAACATGTCGTACTCGAGCTGCCAGGTGGGGGCCATGCCCCGCGCCGGGGCGGTGTCGACCTCGAAGCCGGCCAGGCGGTCCTTCACGTAGTCGATGAACGACGTCTTCGACATCTCGCCGTCGGTCACGATGTCGATGCCGCACTCCACCTGGTGGGCCACCCGGTCCGCCACCGCCTTGCGGATCTCCTCGGCGAGCGCCTGCGGGTCATAGGGACGGCCGTTCTCGCGCTCCTTGAGCATGTCGAGCAGCTCGACCGGTCGGGCGAGGCTGCCCACGTGCGTGGTGAGGATTCGTTCAGTGCTTCGTTTCATCTCCGCGGCCCTTTGTTGATGCGTGCCCCCGCAGCCGAGCCGGGAAAAACTGAGCCCCCTCAGCTGCAATCGGTGCCACGGTAGCCGCTGATCGCGCACCAGCCACAACGACGGGCGCGTGCCGCTGGACGCGACGGTGGCCGCGCCCCCGGGGCGCGGCCACCGTCTGCCGGGTGGTGGATGGGTCTGCTCACACGCAGGTGAAGCCGACCTCGCCCAGATCGTGGGAGAACAGCGCCTGCACGTTGTCGCCGGGGTTGAACGGGGTCGCCTTCAGGAACGACCCGGACAGGATGATGTGGCCCGGTTGGGGGGTGACACCGAACTCGGCCAGCTTGTTGATCAGCCACGCCACCGAGCTGACCGGGTTGTCCATGACCGCCCGGGCCACGCCGCTCTCCTCGATGACGCCGTTGATCGTCATGGACGCGCCCACGGCGCGGATGTCGAGATCGGTGAGCTTGCGCGGGTTGCCGGCGAGCACGATCAGCCCGCACGAGGCGGCGTCGGAGATGGAGTCGATCAGGCCGTTGGGCCCGCGCTTGTTGAACCGGGAGTCGACGATCTCGATCGAGGGCAGCACGAAATCGGTGGCCCGGATCACGTCGGCCACGGTGCAGCCCGGCCCGCCGAGCTCGTCCTTGAGCACGAAGGCGAGCTCGACCTCGACCAGCGGCCGGTTCATGCGGCTGCGGTCGATCGGGTTGCCCTCGAGGATGAACCAGTCGTCGAAGAGCGTTCCGTAGTCCGGTTCGGTGGCGCCGGTCAGCGAGCGCATGGCCTTGGAGGTGAGTCCGATCTTGTGGCCCTTGATGATGCGACCGTTGGCCACCTTGATGTCGGTGACCATGCCGCCGATGCGGTAGGCGTCGGCGATGTCGGCATCGGGGTAGGTCTCCGAGATCGGCGTCATCGGCGTGTTGGTGACCTCGGCCTGGTACAGCGCTTCGGCCGCCTGGCGGACTTGCTCGTCGGTCATCATGGCGCGTCGTGGTCCTTTCCCGGCCCCCGTCGGCCGGCGTGCGGTGTGGCGCGCACGGTACGGGAGCCCGCGTCGGGCGGGCAAAGCCGGCGTTCCGCCTGGAGAGATCATCGGCCCGGCGGGTGCGCCATCGAGGGGCTACGTTGCCCCGCCATGTCGCTGCTGATCGCCAACCGGGGTGAGATCGCCATCCGCGTGGCCCGCACCGCCGCCGATGTCGGCCTGCGCACCATCGCCATCGCCGCCGCCGACGACCAGGCGTCGTTGCACACCCGCATGGCCGATGAGGTGCGCGTCCTGCCCGGCACCGGGGTGCGGGCCTATCTCGACGGTGACGCGGTGCTGGCCGCCGCCGTCGCGGCCGGCGCCACCGCCATCCACCCCGGCTACGGCTTCCTGTCCGAGCAGGCACCGTTCGCCCGGGCCTGTGCCGCCGCCGGCATCCGCTTCGTCGGGCCCCGCCCGGAGCTGCTCGAGCTGTTCGGTGACAAGGTCCGCGCCCGCCATGCCGCGGCCGCGGCCGGCGTGCCGGTGCTGCGCGGCTCCGACGGCCCCGTCGACGCCGAGGGTGCCGCCGCCTTCCTGGCCGCGCTGCCGGCCGGTCGGGCGATGGTGCTCAAGGCGGTGGCGGGCGGCGGCGGCCGCGGCATGCGGGTGGTGCAGCCCGGCGCCGACGTGGCCGCCCTGCACGCCCGCTGCGTCTCGGAGGCCATCGCCGCCTTCGGTGACGGCGCGGTGTACGCCGAGGAGTACCTGCCGCTGGCCCGCCACGTGGAGGTGCAGATCCTGGGCGACGGCACCGGTGCGGTGGCGCACCTCGGCGAGCGCGAGTGCTCGGTGCAGCGCCGGCACCAGAAGCTGCTCGAGATCGCCCCGGCGCCGGCCCTCGACCAAGCACTGCGCGAGCGCATCATCGACGCCGCGCTGCGCATCGCCCGCACCGTGCGCTACGACAACGTCGGCACCTTCGAGTTCCTCGTCGACGCCTCGCGGCCCAGGGGCGACGACGGCGCCTTCGCCTTCATCGAGGCCAACCCCCGCCTGCAGGTGGAGCACACGGTGACCGAGGAGATCACCGGCGTGGACATCGTGGTGCTGCAGCTGGCGCTGTCCGAGGGGAGCACCCTGGCGGGCCTCGGCTTCGCCGACGGCGGCACCGTGCCGGCGCGCGGGACGGCCATCCAGGCCCGCATCAACGTGGAGCGCGTCGGGCCCGACGGCACGGCGACGCCGGCCGCCGGGGTGTTGGAGCGCTTCGACCTGCCGGCCGGCCGCGGCATCCGGGTGGACACCTTCGGGTATGCCGGCTACCGCACCAACCCGGCGTTCGACCCGCTGGTGGCCAAGATCGTCGTTCACCATCCCGCAGGGTATGGGCCGGCGGTGGGCAAGCTCTACCGCACGCTGTGCGAGGCGCACATCGCCGGTGTGGACACCAACCTCGCCTTCCTGCGGGACCTGGTGGCCACCAAGGCGTTCCGCGACGGGCGGCTGCGCACCACGTTCATCGAGGAGTGGGCCGCCGCCGGCGGGTCCGCCACCGTGGAGCACCCCACCCGCTACGTCGATGCGACATCGGCGGTGTCGGGCGACGCCGCCGGCGCGGCCCTGGCCGGCGCCCGGGTCGACCGTGATGACCCGCTGGCCGTGTTGACGTACGGCAAGCAGCAGGCGGCCGAGCGCGCCGCCCGGGCCACGGTGGCGGCGATCGACGAGCCGGGCGCGTTGCGGGCGCCGATGCAGGGCACGGTGGTGGAGGTGGCGGTCCAACCCGGTGAGGAGGTGCGGGCGGGCCAGCTGCTGGTGGTCATGGAGGCCATGAAGATGGAGCACGAGCTGCGCGCCGCCACCGGTGGCGTGGTGCTCGAGGTGGCCGCCGCCCCCGGCGACACCGTGCTCACCGGTACGGTGCTGCTGCGCCTCGACGAGCAGG
>JAWKIM010000006.1:0-558046 GCA_041394365.1 Acidimicrobiales bacterium | reverse complement strand
GCTCAGCAACGCCAGCGCACGCGGTCAGTCACATCGCGCCGTGCGCCACGGGGCCGGCGGGTTCGTAGGTGGCCAGCACGATGCCGCCGGCGGTGGCGGTGACGTCGACAGGGCGCATGGTCACCGGCAGGATGCCGTCGTTGAACAGGCGGCGACCGGAACCGAGCACCACCGGGAACGTCATCAGCCGGAACCGGTCCACCAGCTCGTGGCGCAGCAGCGTCTGCAGCAGGTTCCCGCTGCCCCACACCTGCAGCTCGTCGCCGGGCTCCTCCTTCAGCGCCCGCACCGCCGTCACCACGTCGCCGGTGAGCAGGTGGGCGCTGTCCGGGTGCGCACCCCGCCAGGCCGCCCCCTCCGCAGACCCCGAGCCCGACCCGGACCCCGCCAGCGACGCGGACGCCACGTACTTGGGCAACGAGTTGATGGCCGTGGCGATGGGGTCGGCCGGGTCGAGCTGATCGGGCCAGTACCCCCGGAAGATGTCGAACGTGCGCCGGCCGAACAGGAACGCGCTGGCGTGGCGGTTGAGCGCCACCACGAACTCGCCGACCGCAGCGTCCTGGAACGGCGCCTGCCACCCGCCATGGGCGAACGCGCCGCTCGGATCCTCCTGCGGGCCGCCCGGCGCCTGCATCACGCCGTCGAGGGTGAGGAACGTCTGCACGGTGAGCTTCATGGCGGTGTAGACGGATCGCCCCGGCGGATCTGATCGACCGGGGACGATCCGCCCGATCCCTCGACTGGTCGCTCGATTCACGAAGTATCGATCTAGAATGCGACGCCATGGACTTTGGCTGGCTGTCGGACCCGTCGGCGTGGAGCGCGCTCGCTGCGCTGCTCACCCTCGAGGTGGTGCTCGGCGTGGACAACGTCGTGTTCATCTCGATCCTGGCCTCGAAGCTCCCTGCCGACCAACAGGACCGTGCCCGCCGGGTGGGCATCCTCGCCGCCGGCGGCATGCGGGTGGTGCTGCTGCTCGCCGTCGGCTGGATCGTCACCCTCAAGAACGAGCTGTTCTCGGTGGGCAGCGTCGGCTTCTCCGGCAAGGAGCTGATCCTGCTGGCCGGTGGGCTGTTCCTCATCTACAAGGCGACCAAGGAGATCCACCACAAGCTCGAGGGCGAGGACGATCACCTCCAGACCAAGACCGCCCCCACCTTCGCCGCCGTCATCGGCCAGGTCCTGCTGCTGGACCTCGTCTTCTCCATCGACTCGGTCATCACCGCGGTGGGCATGACCGAATACGTGATGGTGATGGTCATCTCCATCCTGACCGCAGTGGCGATCATGCTCGTCGCCTCCGGTTCGATCTACCGGTTCGTGAACAAGCACCCGTCGGTCAAGATGCTGGCCCTCGCCTTCCTGTTGCTGATCGGCGTCACCCTCATCGCCGAGGGCTTCGGAGAGAAGATCCCCAAGGGCTACCTCTACGCCGCCATGACGTTCTCGGTGTTCGTGGAGGCGCTCAACATCTCCGCCATGCGCAAGAAGAAGGCCGCTGCGCCCGTCGAACTGCACGAGCCCGTCAAGCCCCACCCCGGCACCCCCTACGCCGAGCAGCCCGCCTGACCCACCGAACCACAGGCGCCGCCGCAGGACGATCGTTCCCGTTAGGTGAGCCATTGCCCACACCGGCGCTGCCAGGATGGACGCCGTGAAGAGCCTCGCCCTGGTGCTGAGCACGCTTTCGGCCTCCCTGCGCCGGCGCGACGTGCGCCTGCTCGGCTACCTCCTGGCCCTGTTCGCCGTCGTGGTGTTCGTGTTCGTGGTCGTCTTCCACGCCCTGATGGCCCGCGAGGGCCAGCGCCACAGCTGGGCCACCGCCGTCTACTGGACGCTGGTCACCATGACCACGCTCGGCTTCGGCGACATCACGTTCCAGTCCGACGCCGGGCGCCTCTTCTCGGTGGTTGTGCTGCTCACCGGTTCCATCTTCCTGCTCGTGGTACTGCCCTTCACGTTCATCCAGTTCGTGTTCATCCCGTGGATGTCCCGCCTCAACGCCGAGCGCGCCCCCCGGCAGCTGCCCGTCGACACCAGCGGCCACCTGGTGCTCACCAGCACCGGACCCATCGAGGACGCCCTCATCCGGGAGGCCGACAACGCCGGCGTGCCCTACGTGGTGCTCGTGGGCGAGCTCGACGAGGCGCTGCGCCTGCACGACACCGGCTACAGCGTGATGCTCGGCGCCCTCGACGATCCCGCTGCGTACCGCGCCGCCCGGGTGGAACAGGCCGCCCTCGTCACCGCCACCCGGGCCGACACCACCAACGCCAACATCACCTTCACCGTGCGCGAGATCACCCGCGACGTGCCGGTGGTGGCCACCGTGTCGAGCCCGGCGGCGATGGACATCCTGCAGCTCGCCGGGGCCGACAAGGTCATCCGCCTGGGCGACCTGCTCGGCACGGCCATGGCCGAGCGCACCATCGCCCCCGACGGGCGCAGCCACCCGATCGGCCGCTTCGAGGGCCTCATCATCGCCACCGCCCGGGTACACCGCACCGACCTGGTGGGCACCACCATCGCCCAGGCCGACCTGCGCGGCACGGTGGGCGTGAGCGCCATCGGCGTCTGGGACCACGGCGTGTTCCGCCTGGCCACCGCCGACTCGCTGCTCAGCGCCTCCTCGGTGCTCATCCTCGCCGGCGACCGCGACCAGCTCGGCCGCTACGACCGCCGCTACAGCACCGGCACCGAAGGCACCGAGGCGGCGGTCATCATCGGCGGCGGCCGGGTGGGGCGAGCCGCCGGCCGGGCGTTCGCCGCGGTGGGCACCCGCTACCGCATCATCGAGCAGCGGGCCGAGCGCATCCGCGACCCCGACCACTACGTGCTGGGCGACGCCGCCGACCTCGACGTGCTGGAGGAGGCCGGCATCCGCACCGCCTCGGGGGCGATCATCACCACCCACGACGACGACATGAACATCTTCCTGTCGATCTACTGCCGGCGGTTGCGGCCCGACCTGCGCATCGTGGCCCGCGCCAACCTCGACCGCAACGTCTCCACGCTCTACCGTGCCGGTGCCGACGACGTGCTCTCCTACGCCTCCACCGGCGCCGCCGCCATCTGGAACCACGTCCACGCCGACGCCACCCTGGTCATCGCCGAGGGTCTCAGCGTGTTCCGGGTGCCGGTGCCACCGTCGCTGACCGGGAAGACGTTGGTGGAGGCCGATCTGCGCCGCACCACCGGTTGCCACGTGGTCGGCATCGACCGCAACGGGGTCACGCTGGGCAACCCGGCCGGCGACACCGTGCTGCACCGCGACGCCGAGATGCTGCTCATCGGCGACGAGCAGGCGGAGGCCCGCTTCGCCGAACGCCACCCGCCCAGCCGCCGGCGCGGCCGCTGGCGTACCGGCAAGTAGGGCGCGATACCAGTTGGTATGGCAGCCGGCGCTGTCGGCTGGTCACGGGCCGCCCAGCGCCTCGTCCAGATCGGCCCACAGGTCCTCGACGTGCTCGATGCCCACGCTCAACCGCAGCAGACCGGGTGGCAGGTGCTCCTGGCCCGGCACAGCGGCCCGCCGTTCGATGGTGGACTCCACCGCCCCGAAGCTGGTGGCGTGACGGACGGGCCCACCCGGGCGCACACCGCATCGGCCGCTGCCGCCCACCGACCACGTCGAAGGAGATGACGCTGCCGTAGTGCGCCAGCTGGCGGCGGGCCACGTCGTAGGTCGGGTGCGAGGCCAGCCCGGGGTAGCGCACGAGCTCGACCCGGTGGTGACCGGCCAGGCGGTGGGCCAGCTCGACGGCCGAGGCCGCCGATGCGGCCGCCCGCAGCGGGTAGGTGCGCAGGCCCCGGGTGGCCAGGTACGTCTCCAGTGCGCCGGGGGTGGCACCGTGCAGCTCCCGGTTGTGGCGAAGCTGCTCCGCCAGTTCCGCCCGGCGGGTGGCGGCCACCCCGCACAGCGATCGGAGTGACCGCCGAGGTGCTTGGTGGCCGACTGCACCGACACGTCCGCACCGAGCTCGAGCGGTTGCTGGGCGGCGGGCCCCGCCAGGGTGTTGTCCACGGCCAGGATCGAGCCCGCCGGCCGGGGCGCCGCGGCGATGCGGTGAAGGTCGGCCACCGTGAGCAGCGGGTTCGATGGCGATTCGACCCACAGCAGATCGGCGCTCGCCGCCGCCGCGCACCAGGCGTCGGTGTCCTGCACCGCCAGCCGGGTGGCGCGCCAGCGGCCGAGCCGCACCCCTTGGGCGATGAGCCCGGCAACACCCTGGTAGCAGTCATCGGGCCACACGATGTGCGCGCCCACCGGCAACAGGTCGAACACGGCAGCGATGGCGGCCATACCGGAGCCGAACGCCACCGCCTCGGCCCCCTCCAACGCGCCGACCACCGCCTCGAAGGCCGCCCAGGTGGGCGTGCCGTCGTCACGGGCGTAGGCACGGGCGCCGTCGAGCAGGAAGTTCGACGCCGCAACGAGCGGCTCGTTGAGCGGCGCACCGGGCCCGTCCGGGCGTCCCGCCGCCACTGCCCGGGTCTGCAAGTGATGCACCATTGCGTGCACTATAGTGCACTCTCGTGGAGGAGGATCTGACGGGCCGGGTCGGGACGAGGGTGCGCCGGTTGCGCACCGAGCGGGGTGGACGTTGGATGGCGCCGCCGCCTGGCTGGAGGTGAGCCGCCGGTTGCTGGTGCAGCTGGAGGCGGGTGACGCCAACCCGTCGCTGTCCACGCTGCTGGCCGTGGCCGAGGCTTCGGCGTGCCGCTGGTGGAGTTGCTGGCCGAGGCGCCGCGCCGGTGATCGCCGTGCAGCCCGACAACCGCAGCCGCGGCGGTGCTGTGGCGGGGGCCGGCAGGTGGTCAGGGCCGGCTGCTGGTGGCGGCCGACGGGTTGGAGCTGTGGCAGTGGGTGCTGCAGCCGGGCGAGGAGCGCCGCTCCGATGCGCACCGGCAGCGGGAGGCGCTGACGGTCACCGATGGCACGCTCACCATCGACGTAGGCGGTGAGCAGGCGGTGCTGCGGCGTGGCCAGTCCGCCGCCTTCCTGCCCGACGTGGCCCATCGCTACGCCAGCGACGCCGCCCGCCCGGTGCGCTTCACCCTCGCCGTGCACGAAGCCGGCTGACCGGCCCGGTGATTCCGGGTGTTTGTGCACCCAGGGTCGACACTGCGGAAGGTGGCGCCGGCGCCACCGCTGTGACCAGGACGTTCGCTCGAACATACCGAGCGGTGTGGGGGCGAGGGCGACCGCCGGCGCACAAACACCGGTCTCCGGCTGCGGATCGGCGGCTGCACAGGTCACAGCGATGGCGGGTGCAGCGCTGTCCAGCGGCGACGACCACGTCGATGCCGGGTGCCACCCTCGGCCGCGCCCCGGCACCACCAGACGCCGTAGTGGACCATCCCGAGGTGGCGGAACGGTGACCGGCACGCCGGCCTCCACCGATCGACGGGCGTAGAGCCTCGCCGTCGTCGCGCAGCGGGTCACGCTCGGCGGTGATGAGCACCGTCGGCGCCAGACCCCCAGCATGGTGGCCGGAGCCGGTGACGCACGCGGGTCGCGACGATCGGCGCCGTCGCCCAGGTAGATGCCGGCCACCTGGCGCAGCACGGCGGTGTTGAACCCGTCGGGAATGGCGGCGAACTCGTGGTGCGACGGCAACTCGAACTCGTCGAGCTGCAACGCCGGGCACACGAGCGCCTGGACACACGGCCCGTCGGGGCGTCCCTGCCAGTGCTGGGCCACCACCGCGGCCAGCGTGCCGCCGGCGCTGTCGCCCACCACGGCCCAGCGACGCATCGGCGCCCAGCTCGGCGGCATGGCCCACCGCCCAGGCCACTGCAGCGAGGGCGTCGTCCACCGGTGCCGGGAAGGGGTGCTCGGGGGCCAGGCGATAGTCCACCGCCACCACCACGCCATCGACCCGCACGGCCAGGAGCCGGCAGATCTGGTCGTGGGTGTCCAGATCACCGGCGACGAAACCGGCGCCGTGGAGGTAGCACAGCAACGGTGCGGTGGCCGCCGAAGGCCGGTACACGCACCGGCACCGATCCGGCGAGCAGGTCCCGCACCTCGTGCAGCTCACCAGTCGCCATCCGGCTCGCGGGTGGCCAGCGCCACCCGCTCCGGAACGCCGCACGAACTCGTCCATCGCCGCACCCTACGCCGAGCCCGCTCCGGTGACCCGACGCAGCGCCGCAGCGCGCCGTCAACCGCAGGCCCTGCCAGCTGCAACCAGCGCAGCGCCTCGGCCGCCAACTGCTCCTCGTCCAACCGGCGGCCACGTGCGACGAGTACTTCGAAACGCTCGCCAAGCCGGTCGCGCAACCGGGCGGCGGCGGCCTGCGGGCGAGCGGCGTCCTCGCCGTAGGGCGGTGGGCCGATCACGGGGTCGGACACGGCGCCGTGCAGCACCGCCGCTCCGTCGTCCACGCCGAGCTCCACCAGCACCGGGATCAGCGAGCGCACGGTGACCGCCAGCCCCGTGCCCCCACCCGATGCGCGCCAAGCCGTCAGCAGGTGCTCGAAGCGGCCCAAGGCCGAACGGGCGTCGCGGCTGCGGGACGCGAGAGCGGCCTCGGAAAGCCGTACCAAGGCCACGAGGGTAGTCGGCGCCCACGGTCGCTGCGGCGCCGGCCGCCGCCGACAGGTGGCGGCGGCGCAGGCCGGGTCGGTGCCGAGCGCGCCGACTCGGCCACGGCGAAGTGGGCGTAGGCCGAGGACGGCGCTCCGACCCGCTTCGCCAAAGCGCAGCGCCACGGCGGCGGTGCCCAGTGCAGCCGATGGGGCGCCGCCGTACGCCTGCGCCAGTGCCCGACTGGCCTCGTCCCACGGCCTGCGCCACGTCGCCGGCTGCCGGGGCCAGATCCGCGCCTCGCCATACCGAACGATCGCTTCATCGAGCGCACCGGTCAACAGGCCGAGATCGGCGGTCACCTCCGCCAGGCGTCGCCGGCCCAGCGGGGACGGCACACCGGTGACGGCGGCCGATCCGGCGTCCAGCAAGGCACGGGACCGCGCCAGATCGCCGCGCTGCCACGCGCCACTCGCCGCCCCCCCACGTCGCGCCCGCCAGCGAGGCGTCGGTCACCCCGAGCGCCTCCGCCGCCCGCTCCGCCCAACGGAACAGCTCCGATACGCCGCGCCACGGCTGCGTAGAACTGCAGTGCGACCGCGATCCGCCGGGCCTCGGCTGAGCCCGCCTCGATCGACCAGTCGACCGCGGCACGCAGGTCGTCGAACTGCTGGTGCACCGCTGCCGCCCACGCCGCCTCCGAGGTCCGCGCAGACCGGCCTCCGCCCGTTCGGCGAAGTCCGCCGCCCAGCGGGCGTGGGCGGCCATGGCAGCGTTCATCTCCCCGCCTGCGCCAGGCGGTCGAGCATGAAGGCGCGGATGGCGTCGAGGGCTGATACCGGCTGGTACCCGAACGGTCGCGGTAACGGCGCAGGAGCGACCGTTCGACCAGTTCGACGAGGACGTCATCGACCGCCACCGGACCTCCGACCTCGTCCAGGACCTGCTCGGCCGCGTCCAGTGTGAGCGCAGCGCGGAACACGCCGAGCCTGCGGAAGGCGGCGGACCGGGTCGTCCAGGTCGTCGTGGGACCAGTCGATGAAGGTGCGGTCAGGGATCGATGCCGAGCGTTCGTCCGTTGTCGATCGGTGAGCACCGGGCCGCAGGCGGAGCTGCTCGTCGAGCTCGGCGGGGGACAGGGCTTTTGTGCGAGCGGCTGCCAACTCGATGGCCAGCGGCAGGCCGTCGAGCCGGCGGCACAGCCGTTCGACGATGGCCCGTTCCTCGGCGGTGTCGGTGAGCGGCGCCCGAGCGGTCACGGCCGCGCTGCGTTCGAGGAACAGTTCCACGGCGGGGCTGTCGGGCCCGGCCACCGGCAACGGATCGACGGTGACCACCCGCTCCCCGTCGGCGCCGAGCCGTTGCCGGCTGGTGGCCAGCACCGCCACGGCGGCGGTGCGGGCGGTGAGCGCCTCGGCCACCGCCGTCGCGCCGGCGGCGACCCGTTCCACGTTGTCGAGCACGACCAGGCAGGTTCTGTCCTGCAGATGCCGGGCCAGCTGCACCGTCAACGGATCATCCCCGGCCACCACCGCGGCGATGGTGGTGGCCACGATGTCCACCGCCTCGCCGGCGGTGGCGGCCGCCGACAGGTCACAGAACCACACCCCATCGGGAAACCGGGGCACCAACCGATCGGCCGCGGCCAGGACCATGCGGGTCTTGCCCACGCCTCCGGGGCCAACCAACGTGACCAGGCGGGCGCCGGGCAACATCGAGCAGATCCCGGCGACCTCCCCGTCGCGACCCACCAACGAGCTCAGCGGCCTCGGCAGCAACGCCCGCCAGCGCGGCACCGCGGCGGCCTGTTCGTGGCGCAGGACCTCCGCCTCGGTGGCCCGCAGTTGCGGCGACGGCTCGAGGCCGCGCTCGGCCAGCTCATCGGCCCAGGCGCGGTACACAGCCAGCGCATCGGTGGCGCGCCCGGTTGCCGCCAGCGCTGCCATCAGCATCGCACGGGCATCCTCCCGCAGCGGTTCGGCGGCGACGAAGCGCTCCAGCTCGAGCACCGCATCGGTGTAGCGGCCCACCTCCATCAGGGCGCCCGCACGCTGCTGACGGGCCACCGCCACCAACTCCTCCAGCGCCAGGACCGACGGCCGCAGCTCATCGCGAGCGCCGAGCATACCGTAGGGTACGTCTCGCCAGAGGCCGAGCGCCTCGTCGAGCGGCGGCAACCGGTCGCCCGCGGTTGCCGTTTCCGTGCTGCGCTGCACGAGCGCCTCGAAACGGGCGGCGTCCAGCTCCGACGGTTCGACCACCAACCGGTAGCCGTTGCCGGCGGTCTGCAGCCGGCCGGCGGCCGGGCCGAGGGTGCGGCGGGTTCTCGCCACGAGGCTGCGCAACGCCGCACCCGGGTCCGACGGCAGCCGACCGCCCCACACCGCCTCGATCAGCCGATCGGCGCGCACGGCTGCCGCCCGCTGCGCGATCAGCACCGCCACCAGCACCTCCTGCTGGCGGCCCAGAGCGACGGTCGACCCATCGACCAGCAGCTCGATCGGGCCAAGCACCCGCACCTGCAACGCGGTCGACGCACCAACCCCGCTGCGATCCATCGACCCTCCCTGCTGGGCGACACGGCCACGACACGATGACGACACACCGGCTCGCGCACGCTACCGCCGCCAACGATCGAAGGAGCGCGACGCATGGTCCCCACCCCAGCCGGAACCGCCCACACCCCAGCCGGAACCGCGGCTCATCCCGCGGGACCTGCGGGCTTCAGCGGCCCGGTCCTGCGGCCGTGACGAGGCTACGACCGCGGCCGGTCGGTCTTCAACGCCATGATCGACCGGCGTCCGCGATGGCCGTGCTCGGCTGCCGATCAGCAGCCGACGTGGTGGCGGGGGTCGCCTGGGCCCGGCAGGAGGGGCTGGAGCTGGCGGTGAAGAGCGGCGGACACAGCGTGGCCGGCAACGGCGTGTGCGACGGCGGCGTCGTGCTCGACGTTTCGGGGATGAAGGCCGTCGACGTCGATCCGCAGGCGGGAGTGGCACGGGTAGAGGCCGGTGTCACCCTGGGCGAGCTGGACGCCGCCACCGCCACTCACCGGATGGCCACACCGACCGGTGTGGTGTCGGTGACGGGGTTGGCCGGTCTGGCGCTCGGCGGAGGGCTCGGCTGGCTCCCACGGTCGCTACGGCCTCGCCTGCGACAATACTGCTCGCCGCCGAGGTGGTCACCGCCGCCGGGGCTGGTGACCGCCACCACCACCGGCCACGCCGACCTGCACTGGGCCTTGCGCGGCGGGGCGGCAACGGTGTGGTCACCGCCTTCACGTTCCGCCTGCACCCCGTCGACGTGGTGCAGGCCGGCGTGCTCGGCTTCGGCCCGATCAGGCCGCCGGGCACTGGTGGCTACCACCGGCTGGCGAGCTCCTGTCCCGACGAGCTCGGTCAACGCCTCCCTCTATGCGGCGAGCACGGCGAGCCAGGCGTGGCGTTGGCGTGGGTGCCCTCGGCTCCCCGGCCAGGCCGGGCCGGCTCTGGCCGAGGTGCGAGGGGCCGGGTCCCCGATGTCGACGAGGCCGGGCCCCACCCGCTACCTCGACCTCCAGCGCAGCTCCGATAGCGGCTTCCCAGAGGGTCGCCGGCACTACTGGCGTTCGGCTCGCTCAGCGCCATCGATGCCGGAAGTCACCCTGCTCGAGCAGGCCGCCGCCATCGTGTCGCCGTTCACCGGCATCGGGCTCAAGCAGCTCCGGTGCTGCCGCCCGGTGCCAGCGCCGCCGCCGCCTGTCCCACCGCTCAACCGCTACGACCTCCTCATCCTCTCCCAGTGGACAGACCGCCGACGACGAGGCGAACTTCCTGGTAACCGGTGCTTCACCGCTCTCGAACGCTTCACTGACGACGGCGTCTACGTCAGCAACCTGGGCGATGAAGGCGAACAGCGCGTCCGGCAGGCCTACGGGGCCAACTTCCAGCGATTGCGGCGGGCCGAAGGCCCGCTACGACCCCGACAACGTGTTCCGCCACAACCACAACATCCCGCCCGCCTGAGCCGATGACCGTGGCGGCGGGACGGCGCGCTCGACGAACACGCGGGCCCGATGGGCCGAGCGAAGCCGATGGTGTTGTCGAACCCGTCGGCCGGTGCCAGCAGGCCCGGCTCCGCAGCTCGGATCCGCCCGGCTGGACGTGGTCCTGATCATGTTCATGGCGATGAGCGCCACCTGGAAGAGCACGACGAGCAGCAGCACGAAGCTGATCCAGCCCACCGATGAGCGGCACCCAACCGAGCATTGCCGCGCCACCAGCGCCACGGCGATGATAGCGAGTCGGGGCCCGTTGGGCGGGGTCAGCAGACGTTCCATGCGAGCATCGTGCGCCTCCGAGTCAGCCCGGCGCCATCAGGTGTCACCCTGATCGCACCCTGAGGAGCCCCGGCCACGTCGCCCAGTCTCGTCCGGCGGCAGCGAGCCCATGCGGGTAGGGGCCGAAACCCGTCGCGCTCGATTCGACGTCGATTCGGAATCGGTCGCAAGACACAAGAGAATCTCGCCGAGGGGCGGCGCTCTGCGTGCCGATCGTCGGCGGTGGCCCGACCCGTGGGCGACCGATCGGACCGGTCGAAACGGGCGAATCGACGTCGAATCGCCGCAGAGGGGTGGCAGAAGAGGGGGTGCAGGAGGGTTGGCAGAAGTGGTGCAGCAGGGTGCAGGAGGTTGGCAGAAGTGGGTACGGAGGGGCCGAAGTTGGCGAAGGGGTGCCGAGGGTTGGCAGTGCGAAGCGGGTGCCGGACGACCGGGCGGGGCCGAGCTGCTGTGCGCACGGTGCAGGCGGCGGGGCGGGCGGCCGCCGAGGCCACCAGCGAGCCAACCCGGCACGCCACCGCCCGCCAGCCTAACGTCTCGCCATGCGGACCGGCCCGGGGGTGGGGCCGACCGCCTCAAGCGGGAGCGAACATGGCCAACGAGTCGACGCCTGCGCTCGGCACGGACGTCATCATCATCGGCATAAGGGTGACCGGCATCCACCAGCGCAAGCTGCTGGGAGCTCGGCTTCGACGCCAGAATTGGTCGAAGCCGGCACAGGCGTGGGCAGCACCTGGTACTGGAACCGCTACCGGGAGCCCGCTTCGACTCGGAGAGCTACTCCTACCAGTTACTTCTTCTCCCAAAGGAGCTGCTCGACGAGTGGAAGTGGTCGGAGCGCTTCGCGGCCAGGCGGAGACCAGCGGTACCTCAACCACGTGACCGACAAGCTGGACCTGCGGGGCCTGATGCGCTTCCACCCGCATCGCGTCGGCCGCCTTCGGCAAGCCAGCACCACCTGGACGCTGACCACCGAGGACGGTGAGCAGCTGCGCTGCCGCTTCCTGATCTCCATTACCGAGGTGCTGTCGGTGCCGTACTGGCCGGCTATCCCCGGTCGCGAGCGGTACCGGGGCGAGGCGTACCACACCGGCCAGTGGCCGAAGGAGCCCGTCGAGTTCGCCGGCAAGAAGGTGGCGGTCATCGGCACCGGGGCGAGCGCGGTGCAGCTCATCCCCGAGATCGCCAAGGAGGTGGCCGAGCTGGTGGTGTACCAGCGCACGCCGAACTGGAACTCACCGTTGAACAACGGGAAGATCACCGACGGAGCAGGCCGAGATCCGGGCCACCTACGAGCAGATCTACGAGTCGTGCATGGCTCGTTCGCCGAGGTTCGTGCACCGCGCCTCACCCAAGCGCACCTTCGACCAAAGGACGAGCGCTGGGCGCTCTACGAGCAACTCTACCACCAGAAGGGCTTCGCCAAGCTCATCAGCAACTACCGCGACCTGATGACCAACCGGGAGGCCAACGCCGAGTTCTCGAGTTCATCGCCACCAGATCGCGGGAAAGCGTGGACGACCCGGCGGTGGCCGAGAAGCTGATCCCCACCGACCACGGTTTCGAAGCATGCGCCGCCCGCCGATGGAGACGTTCTACTACGAGGCCACAACCGGCCGAACGTGACGCTGGTGGACCTCAACGAGACCCCGATCGTCACCATCACCGAGGCCGGCATCGAGACCGCCGATGGGGAACGGGCCTTCGACATCGTGGTGTGGGCCACCGGCTTCGACGGTTTCACCGGCGCGCTGACCCGCATGCACGTGGTGGGCGAAGGCGGCCGGGTGCTGCGCGAGCAGTGGGCGGAGGCGTGGTCACCTACCTCAGGGCCATGGTGCCCGGCTTCCCGAACTTCTTCATGGCCGGCGGCCCGCACCTCATCGCCGGGAGCTTCCGCGCGCCACCAGATCATGGTGGACTACATCACCGGGGTGCTCGAGCACGCCCGGGCCGACGGCGCCACCGCGTCGCCCCCGACAGCGACGCCGCCTTCGCTGGACCGAGGGTGCACCAGGCCGCCGGGTAAAGCAAATGGCAGGAGCTCGGTGGTTCAGGCTCAGCATCCCCGGCCGAGAGCCAGCAGGCACCACGCCCTACGCCGGCAGCCTCACCAAGTTCCGCCAGCGCATGGTGGCCAGCCGGGAACAGGGCTTCCAGACTGTCGTTCGGCACGCCGGTGGGCGCCGCGTAAGGTCAGCACCGTCCACGGCACCGTCGCGGCGCCGGCCGTTCACACCCCGTCGGGAGGTGGACCCGGGCCGCGGCGGCGCACAGCGCACGTCGGCCAGGTGCCGGGCCTCCGGCTCGGGCAGGTCGTCGATGACGGTACCGCCGTTGCTTGGCGCGGCGGTGTCGACCGCAACGCTGGCGAGGCCCAGGCGGCGCTGGAAGAACGTGGCCACCACAGTCACCGTTTGCACCTTGGCCAGGCGCACCAGCCACAGCTGCGCGCCGAGGCCCGCGGCGCACCAGCACGTGCCCGTCGCCGGTGGCCGTCGATGCGGTACGAGCGGCGGGCGACGGCCACAGCATCGGCACCAGTGCGCCCACAGCCGCGCGCCGCTTGACCACCGTCCGGCCGCTGTCGAGCGGGCTCGCTGCGGCAACGGCCGTGACGGCCGTACCGATGAAGTACGGCCACCGCCGTCCAGCGCAGCGTGCGACGGCGCACGGCCAGACGGCTGATCGGTCGCAGGTCCCCTCGTCGAGGGCCACCGGCTCGAGCAGGTCGTGGGCCAGGCCCGTCGAGCGCCCCGGCGCAACAGGGCGCCGCCACCGCAACGGATGCGCGGGCGCTGACGGTGGCATCCGCAGTGGCGAGTTTCACCGTCTCGTAGCCGAACGCGCCCCGCACCAGCGGCCGTTCGACGCCGAGCAGCTGCACCCGCTGGCGACGAGCCCACTTCTCCTTGCGGGCCACCACCCCGTGGCGGACGACGAGCCGCTCGTCGACCACGGTGAGCCGGAAGCCGAGCAGGTCGACCACGGCGATGACCGTGCCCACCAACGGCCAGCCCACGGCGAGTGCGGCCAGGAAGCCCCGACCGCTGAACACCGCGGCGGCCACGCTCAACGCGCCCAGCGGGACCAGCCACGGCAACGGGCCGGTTGCGGCGTAGCGCACGATGTCGGCCGGCGTGGCCACGTACAGGGTGCGGCCGGTTTGCGGGGTGGCCGCCGGGGCGCCGTGGTCGGGGTGTACGGCGGGGTACGGCTCGGCGTGCGCCGATGGGTGCGGCGCGGCGGGCGGACCGTGGACCGCCTCGCCCTCGGCGGCGTGGGCCAGCAGCTCGCCGATGAGGGCGCCGGCCTCCGGGGCGGCCAGCCAGGCCAGCTTGACCTCGCCCTCGCTGCCGGCCGAGGACACGGTGACGGTGCGCAGCCCGAACAGGCGGCCGAACACGTCGGCGCCGCCCTCCACGTTCTGCACCCGGGTGCGGGGCAGCTCCACCCGGCGGCGCACCAGCAGGCCCCGCCGGTACAGGAAGGCGGCGTCGGTGACGGCGAATCGGGTGCTGAGGAAGCGGCCCACCGCCACCGCCACCGCGATGGCCCCCAGACCGAGCTCGGTGGACAGGTTCGACAGGTCCCACTCGCCGAAGATCACCAGCGCCACGACGAGGTTCCAGGCGAGCCCGAGCAGCTCGCGCACCACGGTGACGGGGTGCAGCGTCCGCCACTGCACCGGCGCGGGCGGATGGGATGCCGGCCGGGGCGGAGGCGGGGGCGGGGCGACGGTGGGCGGCGGCCCGATGGGCGCGGGCTCAGCGTCCATCGCCCGCCCGGTCGTCGAGGAGAGAAGCCCGCAACGCATCGGCCACCCCGGCCCGCAGGTCCCGGATCGTGACGGTCGGGGTGCGGGCCCCGGCCGTGTGCACGTCGAGACGGACCAGGCCGAAGGCCCGCTGCAGGGGCCCGGCGTTGGTGCTGACGTGCTGGACCCGGCTGCGGGGCACGATCGCACGCCGCTGCACCACCACCCCGTGGCGGACCTCGAGGCGCTCGGCGTCGAGCAGCCACGCCCACGAACGGAAGCCGGCGCCGACGAACCACCAACCCACGCCACCGGCGACGCCCAGCACGCCGGCGGCCACCAGCGCCAGGGGCAGCACCGGCCCGCCGACCAGCGCCACGGCCACCGCACCGAGGACCACCACCAGGGCGGCGCCGGTCAGCCAGGCGCCGAGCACCAGGCGCCGCAGCCACAGCGCGGCCTCGTCGAGGCGGTGCACGGTGGCGGTCGCCGGGGCGGGCGAGGGCGCAGGCGCGGGCGCGGGCCTCGCTGCGGGCGCACCCGTCGGCGCGGGCGGCGGTGACGGGTCGCGCTGCACCATGGCCATCGATGTTAGGGACGGCGCCGGCGCAAGGGCCCGGTGCGTTTCCGGGCGGTCCCGCCGCAGGCCGGCGCCGGCTCGGTTAGCGTCCGCCCGGCGCACAGGATCGCACGAGGCAGGGAGGCCACCGATGACCGACGAGGAGAAGACCCAAGCAGGACGGGACCTGGCCCGCAAGCTGTTCAGCGGAGCCCCCGGGCCGCGCCGACCGCACCGCCCCCGGCGGCCTTCACCGACTACACCAACCGGCACCTCTTCGGCGACGTGTGGCAGCAGAGCGACCTCAGCCTCGAGGAGCGCTGAGCTGATCACCTGCACGATCCTGGTCGCCCTCTACCGGGAGAACGAGCAGCGGGTGCACTTCGTTGGCGCCAAGAACGCCGGCATCCCGCGGGAGAAGATCGAGGGCATGATCACCCACGCCGCCCACTACGCCGGCTGGCCGTGCGCCGCCACCGCCCATCGCGTCCTCAACGAGGTGTGGCCGGCCGAGTGACCATGCTGCATGGTATGGTCCCGTGACCATCGAGCCGGACCGGAGGGAGCGTCGGACATGCCCAACGTGCGGTGCGGCCAAGTCGGCTTCGCCGTCGTCGCGCTGGTGCTGGCCTCCTGCGGCTCCGCCGGTGACCGGATCGCGGCGCCGAACCCGGCGCTGACGGTCACCACTGCCACAACGAGCGGGGCGCCGGGCAGCATGGCGGGCGCCCCGACCACGACCACCGAGGCGACCACGACCACCGACGAGGGAGTGGATACCGCGCCGGATGGTGACGGACCGTTCGGGTTGGCGCCCGGCCAGGGTCGCATCGCGCCCGCTCCGCCGTCGGGCCCGTTGGTCGACGGCAGCCGGGCGACCCGAGCGGCGGTGGTGGTCAAGCTGGACAACATCGCCGAGGCCTGGCCACAGGCCGGTGTCAACCAGGCCGATGTGACCTTCGAGTTGCTGGTCGAGGGGGTGAGCCGGTTCGCGGCGGTGTTCAACAGCGAAGAGGCCACCCTGGTCGGCCCGGTGCGCAGCGCTCGCACCAGCGACATCGACGTGGTCGCCATGCTGGGCCGGCCATGCTTCGCCGCCTCGGGCGGCAACGACGCGGTGATGGCGGCGGTGGCGGCGGGACCGCTCGTCAACATCAGCGCCGACGTCGCCGCCGGGGCCTACGAACGCGACGCCGACCGGGAGATGCCCCACAACCTGATGACCGCCACGCCGGCGCTTCGGGCTGCGTGCGACGGGTCGGGTCTGCCCGATGCGATCTTCGAGTACCGGGGCGACGGCCGCGCCGCCGGCGGTGACGAGGCAGGGTTCGATGCCCGCGTCGACGTGGGCGGGGTGGCGGTGCGGTTGGGGGCGTCGGCGTTCCGGTTCGTGTGGGACCAGCCGGCCGGCCGGTGGCTGCGCTTCGTCGACGAGTACGCCCACGTGGACACCCGCGGGGTACAGGTCAGCCCCACCAACGTGGTCGTGCTGGAGACCGAGTACGCGCCCAGCCCGGCCGACCCGCGCTCCCCCGAGGCACAGACGCTCGGCTCGGGCGCGGCGTGGGTCCTGGTCGACGGTCTCGCCGCCACCGGCACCTGGGAGCGGTTCGACCCGACCGAGCCGTACGCGCTCATCGGCGAGGACGGCGCGGCCCTCACCCTCCGGCCCGGGCGCACGTGGGTGGTGCTCGCCCCGCCGGACACCGCCGAGCTCCTCGACCCCGCCGCTGCGCTCGACTGACGCCGGAAACGCCACCGACACCGACACCGACACCGACACCGACACCGACACCGACACCGACACCGACACCGACACCGACACCGGATGGTGCTCCGGTCAGCTCCTTCGGCGCCGATTCGACGTCGATTCGGCGCAGTTGACGGACCGCGAGCAACGATGCGCTGCGGGTGCTGCTGGCGGCGCACCAGGCTCGCGGCGGCACGCTCGGCGGCCGATCTTCACGTCACGACCAATTCCGAATCGACGTCGAATCGGCCGCGACAGCTTGGCCGTGGGTACGCCCCGCCGTTCGCCACAGCCGTCCAGATCAACACCGCGGCCGGCAGGCGCACCCCGCCACCGGCACCGCGCCCATCGAAACGTCACGGATTTCGAGAAGCATGCTTCCACGCCTTCTTGGAGGGATGCCCATTCAGGACCGTTTGCGGATTGAACTATTCCGGCAACTACGAATCCGACGACGGTCGATCGAGGACCACATCCAGGTCCACATGACACTTGCCGCATCGGCCGTGTGGTGCAAATGAATGTTCGGACAGGTGCTGCCTCATCGCAGGTGGCGCGGCGGACACGTTTCGGCCGGGGGGTGTTGTCGGTCGGAGCGTCGAGAGGGCTCGGCCATCTCGAGGAAGCGGTGCACGTCAACTCAGGTGACAGTGACGGCGCAGTCGTGCGATACAGCAGCACGCCGACCGACGCTCCACTCACCGGCGATCCGTTCGACAGCATCCGCAACAGCACAAAGGCTGGAGGAATGTCATGAACCAACGTTCGAAGTGGATGATCGGCGCGCTCGCCGCTGCCGGGCTCGGGCTGACGGCGGCGCAACCGGTGGATGCTCAGGAGGAGGCCGCCAACAACCTGTCGGTGCCCGCGCTGTTCGTACCATCCGTGGGCTTGTCCGGACCCAGCTGCACCAGCGGCGACGGATCCTCCCCGACCCGGCAGATCTGTCCACCACGTACCCGGGCTATTGGATCCAGGGTGATGCCACCTGGCAGGCCGACTGCGATGTCGCCGCGGCCGGCGCCCTGTCGGTGACGGCCGAGTGGGGTGACAACCTCACCGGCGCACCGCTCAAGCAACGCACGCCGATCCGCGTCGAGGTGGGCCTGCTCGACGGCGCCGCCGCCGGCTCGATGACCGGCTTCGACGTGGACAACCTCACGCCCACGCTGCTCGATCGCTACGCCACGTACGGGACGAACGACGCCAGCGGCATCCCGGCTACGGCAGGTGCGGGTGTGGGACGCCGGCGCATCCCTCCGGATCGAACGGGATGACGGCCTCGTGGTGTACGACGGCCCCTTCTCCGCCGAGATCAACTCGACGGGCCGCGTCGTCTACGGGTTCAACTGGCAGAAGCCGGCGGCCGGTGCGTACACGATCACGTTCAGCGCACCGAACGTGGCGGTGACCGGCGTCGACGCCGGCACCATCGTCGACACCCACACGATCACGCTCGATGTCAACGTCGCCCTGTCCGCCGGTCGTGGCGGCGGCGGTGGCGGCGGTAACGGCGGTAACGGCGGCGGCGGTAACGGCGGTAACGGCGGCGGTGGCAACGGTGGTGGCGGCGGCGGTGGCGGTGGCCACGGCGGCGGCCAGTCGCCGAGCTGAGCCCGCCGCACCGCCGCAGACGACGAGCGCCGCCCGCCACAGCACGGAAGGAGATCCAACGGTGAGGTCACAACAGCACAGAACATGGCCGGGGCGCACGGGGGCGCTGCTCGCCCTCTCCTTGCTCGGGGTCCTGCTCTCCGGTGCGGTCGCCCGGGGTGACCTCGCCGCGGCGCCGAACGCCGAGGGCCCGATGTGCGAAGGGCGGAGCGACGCCATGCTGCAGATCAACGCACGGGCCGTCGGCCGAGAGGATGAGGCGCCGAAGTTCATCCTCAACCTGATCAGCGATGCGGCCGGTCACCCGAGCGGGACGCTCGTCATCGACCGGGGCCGCTCGCGGCTGATCGCCGAGGATTGGTGCCGCACGTGGCGGCACCTGCCCGGGCAGGAGCCGGGTGCCTGCGACGCCGGCGCAGCCGGGCAGACCGCCGTCGTCGTGCACGCCGTGGGCAGCGGCCACCTCGGCGACGGCACTGCGGTGCAGGTTCGGGCCGACGCCCGGTCGAGCGGGGTGGGCGGCTTCTTCCGGGTCCGCTATCGGGTCATCGACGGCGAGCACGGCGAGCACGGCGAGCAGGTGGGGACGGCCGAGGCCGACGACCATGGTTGCGGCGACGATGGTTGGACCCGCCTGCCCGCCACCGGGTGGTACCCGCTCGACAGCCTGAGGGTGCGCACCGACGGCAGCTGATCTCCGCGACGATGTCGAGAACGGCCGAGCGGCTCCGTCCAAGGGGTGCGGCGGCCGACGGGGCCGCCGGCACCGGAGGAGAACACCATGGCCAAGTACCTGCTGCTCAAGCACTACCGGGGCGCGCCGGCGCCGATCAACGACGTGCCGATGGACCGCTGGACCCCCGAGGAGATCGAGGCCCACGTCCGCTACATGGGCGAGTTCGCCGCCCGCCTCGAGCGCAGCGGCGAGTTCGTCGACGGGCAGGCGCTGGCCCCCACCGGCCTGTGGGTGCGATCCGACGGTGAGGGGCGCCCGCCGGTCACCGACGGGCCCTTTGCCGAGACCAAGGACCTGATCGCCGGTTGGATGATCATCGACGTGGACAGCGAGGCGCGGGCCATCGAGCTGGCCGGGGAGCTGTCCGCCGCGCCGGGAGCGGGGGGCGAACCCATCCACGAATGGCTGGAGGTCCGCCCGTTCCTGTCCGCACCGCCGAACGTCGCCGACTGACCGTGCACGAGCTCGGGCCACGGGTGCTGAGCGTCCTCGTCGGTCGCGGTGCGGACTTCGCGACCGCCGAGGACGCGGTCCAGGAAGCGCTCATCCGGGCGTTGCGGGCCTGGGAGCAGAGCCCACCGGCCGACCCCACCGGCTGGCTCATCACCGTGTCGTGGCGCATCTTCCTGGACATGACCCGCTCCGAGGGGGCCCGGCGCGAGCGGGAGCTCCGCTCCGATGCCGAGCCACCGCCCGGCGCCGTGCCCAACGAGGACGATACGTTGCGCCTCTACTTCCTGTGCGCGCACCCGGCGCTGAGCCCGTCGTCGGCGGTGGCGTTGACGCTGCGGGCCGTCGGCGGGCTCACCACCCGGCAGATCGCCCAGGCCTACCTCGTGCCCGAGGCGACGATGGCCCAGCGCATCAGCCGGGCCAAACGAACGGTCTCACGGGAGGGCATCGACCGCCCCGGCGACGTGCGCACCGTGATGCGCGTGCTGTACCTCGTGTTCAACGAGGGGTACTCCGGCGACGTGGACCTCGCCGCCGAGGCGATCAGGTTGACCCGGCAGCTGGCGGCGCTGGTGGACGCACCCGAGGTCCACGGCCTGCTCGCCCTGATGTTGCTGCACCACGCCCGCCGACCCAGCCGTACCGGGCCCGACGGCAGCCTCATCCCCCTCGCCGAGCAGGATCGCACGCAGTGGGACACGTCGCTGATCGCCGAGGGCATCGACATCCTGCAGGCTGCCCTGGCTCGCGATCAGCTCGGCGAGTACCAGGCCCAGGCGGCGATCGCAGCGCTGCACGCCGGCGCGCAACGGGTGGAGGAGACCGACTGGGTGCAGATCGTCGAGTGGTACGACGAGCTGTTGCGCTTCGCCGACAACCCGATCGTGCGGCTCAACCGCGCCGTCGCCGTCGGCGAGGCCGACGGTGCACCGGCCGGCCTGGCCGCGCTGGCCGAGGTGGGCGAGGGCGTGCTGCGACGCGAAGCGGTCGCCGCCCACCTCCACGAGAAGAACGGTGATCTCGAGCTCGCCGTGCAGCTGTACGCCGACGCCGCCCGCAAGGCACCCAACCTGGCCGAGCGCAACCACCAGCTGCGCCAGGCGGCCCGCTTGCGCCAGCGCTCGCAGCCGCAGGGCTGAGCGACCGGAGCGACGGACGGCGGGAATCCGGCGAGATCGCGTGAAACCCTTTCGCCACGGGCATCGCCGGCCCTAAGCTTGGCGGTTCGCCGGGAGCTGCCCGGCATCGAAGGGAGGTCCCCATGGGATCTCACGCCATAACCACCGACCGGGGTCAGAGCGTGCTCTGCGCCTCCGGGGACCTCGACGTCCACACCGAAGCGGAGTTCTCCTCTGCCTTGGGCCGCTACCTCCGACCGGTCCCGCCCAGGCCGGCGGTCATCGACCTCTCCCGGGTGTCGTTCATCGACTCGACCGGCCTCGTCGGCCTCATGAAGGCACACCGCCTGACCGCCGGCGAGCTGGTGATCAGGAACCCGTCACCCCAGGCCCGCCGCCTGCTCGACGTGGCCGCACCACACTGGTTCACGCTCGAACCTGCCGCCTAGTACGGCAGGGGCGCGGCAGCGACCGCTACAGCGGGACCGGGCCGGCGCCGAAGACCTCCTATGCGTCCGGCCCGCCCCTCCCGCACCGCCGCCGACGAACAGGTGGCCGAGCTGCTCCGGGTCGCGAAGCGAGCCTTGGGCCTGAGCCTCACGTTCCTCAGCCGGCTCGACGGCACCACGCAGCACCTCGAGGTGGTTGAATCCACCATCCCGCTGTTCCGCGACGGCCAGACCCAACCGCAGCAGACCTCGTTCTGCCAGGCCATCCTCGACGGCAAGCTCCCGCCGGTCATCCCCAACGTGGCCAAGCTGCCCGAGGCCAAGCGGTTGCCGGCCGCCCGGTTCCCCCGGATCCGCAGCTTCGTGTCGGTGCCGGTCCGCCTCAGCGACGGCGAGCTCTACGGCACGTTCTGCGCCGCCGGTTTCGCCGCCGACCGCGACCTGTGCGCCCGGGACCAAGCGCTGATGGAGGTGCTGGCCTCAGCGGCGGCCACCGTCATCGAGCCCGGCGTGCGGGACCGCCGGCGTTCCGACGAGATCTGCTCCCGCCTCGCGCCGGTGGTGGACGGTGGCGGGCCCACCGTGCTGCTGCAACCGATCGTGTCGCTGGCCGACGGCCGACGGGTGGGCGCCGAGGCGCTCAGCCGCTTCCCCACCGATTGGGGCAAGGGCCCCGACACCGTGTTCGACGAGGCCACCAGCGTCGGCCTCGGCCTCGACCTCGAGCTCACCGCGGTCGAGCGGGCCCTCGGCCATCTCGGCACCGTGCACGGCTACGTGGCCGTCAACTTCTCGCCGGCCACGCTGCTCGACGCCCGTAGCCATGCGCTGTTGACCCGCACCCCGGCCGATCGGGTGGTCATCGAGCTGTCGGAGCACGACGCGGTGGAGGACTACGAGGCCCTGGCCGCCGCGCTGGCGCCGCACCGGGCGCGGGGCATGCGGCTGGCCATCGACGACGTGGGTGCCGGCTTCTCGTCGCTGCGCCACATCGTGCTCACCGCACCCGACATCATCAAGCTCGACCGCAGCATCGTGGCCGGGGTGGGCGACGATGCGGTGCTGCGCACGTTGACCCGATCGCTGGTGGAGTTCGCCGGCGGCCTGGGCGCCACCGTCGTGGCCGAGGGCATCGAGACCGTGACCGACGCCCTCGCCCTGCGCGACGCGGGCGTGCACCTCGGCCAGGGTTGGCTGTTCGCCCGGCCGTGCCCGCCGCTCGAGCTGGCCGCCGCCTACCCGGTGGCCGGCCTGCATGCCACGCCCGATGAGATCAGAGCAGGCGCTGTTGTCGAGCCGCCTGCACTGCGGCCGGCCGGCCGCCCACTCCCAACTTCCGGTAGATCGCCGCGCACTGGGACTTGACCGTGTTCGGCGAGACGTAGAGCTCGCGTGCGATCTCGGCGATGGACAGCTTCGACGGCAGGTAGCGCAGCACGGCCAACTCCCGCTCGGAGAGCGGCTCCGGCAGCGGGCCGGGCCCGACCGGCCTGCGGGTGGAGGGTCCGAGCCGGTGCCGGGCCACGACCCGATCGACCAGCGAACGGTTGATGCCGGGGTCTGCGCACTGCGCGGCGAGCCGGTCGGCCTCCTCGATGAGCAGCCGGCCGCGCCCTCGCCGCCCCGGGCCAGCGCGTCGCCGACCACGGCGAGCACGAACACCAAGCCCAGTTGCGTGGTGGCTCGGCGGGCCAGCGCCACGGCACGTTCAGCTTCGGCCGGGGCGGCGCCATCGAGCGCACCGCCGGCCACGTCGATGGCCAGCGCCGGCGCCACCCCTTGGTAGGCAGCGAGCCCGCGCCGACCGGCATACTCGAGCGCACGTCGCGTCGCCGCCCGGGTCTTCTCGTCCCCGGCGTCGTGGCCGGCTCGGTGGAACTCGGCCACCGCGGCCGCGACCAACGCCATCGCATGCGCGGTCATGCGCTGCTCCTCCTCGGTGCGCACCACCGCCACGTCCAGCGCGGCGCAGGCCTCCTCCGGCAGCCCGGCCCACGCGAAGGCGGCGCCGACCGCGGTGGTCAGCTCGCTGGCGCGGTCCTCCAACCCACCGGCCTCGGCCACTTCCCGGGCCGCCGCCAGCGCGGTGGCGACGTCGCCCTTGCCCAGCGCCAGGTTGATCCGTAGCGGCATGGCCCGGATGGGGTCCACATCCTCGGGCAGCGTGACGACCGCCCGATCGAGCAGGTGCTGGGCGGTGTCGTACCGGCCGGTGAGGTAGTGGTACCAACCCGACAGGATCAGGCCGATCCCATCGAGCGCTCCGCCGGCGGCGAGCCGGTCGAGGATGTTCCGCAGCGTGCGCAGCCGGCCGCTGCCCAGCAGGTCCGGTCCGACGATGCGCATGAGCAGCATGGCCCGCTCGCGCTCTCCGGCTTCGATGAGGTGGTCCACCGCCGCGGCCGGATGGCCCGATCGTTCGAACCAGTCCGCCGCCTTGCGGTGCAGCTCGGGCAGCCGCTGCGGGATCGAACGTTTCGCCTCGAGCAGCAGCAGATCTCGGAAGAGGTGGTGGTAGCGGTACCACTCGCCCACGGTGTCGAGCCGGATGACGAGCTGGTTGTGGGCCGCCAGCGCGTCGAGCCACGCGGCACCGTCGTCGGAGCCGGTGGCCGCGTCCAACAGCGGGCCCGACAGGCGGTGCAGCACCGCCGCCTCGACCATGCGGCGGCGCTCGGTCGGTTCCAGCACGGCGAGCAGCTCGTCGGTGAGGTAGCCGGCGACGAGCTGATCGTCGCCCCGGAACGTCTCGACGAACCGGGTGGCGTGAACCACGTCGGGGGCGCGGGCGAGCGAGAGCCCGGCGAGCACCAGCCCCGCCGCCCATCCCTCGGTGCGGGCGAACAGCGCCCCGAGGGCCTCGCCGTCGAGCGCGTCGGCGGCCGGGCCGAGCAGCGCCGTCGCCTCCGGCCCCTCGAAGCGGAGGTCGTCCGCCCGGATCTCCCGCACCCGGTCCCGCAAGCGCATGCGTCCGAGCCGGAACGGTGGATCCGACCGGGTCAGCACCACCAATGAGAGCTGCGGTGGTGACAGATCCACGAGGCGCTCCACGTCGCGGTGCACACCGGCGTCGTCCACCAGGTGGTAGTCGTCCAGGACCACGACAAGACGTTCCGTGCGGTTCGACACCTCGTTGACGAGGGCAGGCACCAGCACCGCACCACCGCCGGCCGTCAGCGGGATCAGGCGAGCGGCGCACGCTGCATCGACCCGACCGATGGCGGCGAGGATCGACACCCAGAAGCGCGCCGGGTCGGCGTCGAGCTCCTCCAACTGCAACCACGCCACCGGCACGGTGCTGGCTGCCGCCCACGCGGCCACCAGCGTCGACTTCCCCGAGCCGGCCGGCGCGCTGACCAGCACCAGCGGCACCGACGCCGCAGTGGCGCCGTCGAGCACCGCGGCAAGGCGAGCGCGGTCCACGAAGCGCTCGGGTGGCTGCGGCGGACGCAGCTTGGTGGCCGCCAGGTCACCGTTCGGCTGTGGGCCCACCGGGCGCACGCTAGCGGTGACCGCCGCCGGTTCACCGGGTGAACCGGCGGCGGGGTGAAGCCCGTTCACCCGGTGCGGTGCGACGGTACCGCCATGCCCGATGAACACACCCACGAGCTCGTGATCCGGGGACGGCTCGGCCGCCACCTGCTCGGTCCGTTCCTCGACGACTTCAACGTCGGCTGGGACGACACCGGTGACACCCGCCTCACCGGCACGATCCGCGACGCCGCCCACCTACACGGCCTCGTGGCGTTCCTGGCATCGATCAACGCCGAGTTGATCGCCATCACCCCGCTCACCCGACCCACGCCGCCCACCCCGCTCGCCCCGAGCGCCCACCCCAGGAGCACGTCATGATCACGGTTTCCACCTCAGCAAGACCTACGGCCGCCGCACGGTGGTCGACGACCTCTCCTTCGAGCTCGCCACCGGGCGCGCCACCGGCTTCGTCGGCCCGAACGGCGCCGGCAAGTCCACGACCATGCGGATGATGGTGGGCCTGGCCCGGCCGGACGCCGGCGCAGTGACCTTCGACGGCGCCACCTTCGCCGAGCTCGCCCACCCGGCCCGGACCATCGGGGTGGTGCTCGACGCCCGCGCCATGCACCCCGGCCGGTCCGCCCGCAACCACCTGCGGGCCATGGCTTCGCTCGGCTCGCTGCCGGCGCGGCGAGTCGACGAGGTGCTCCACGCGGTCGGCCTGGACGACGCCGCCAACCGGCGGGTGGGCGGCTTCTCGCTCGGGATGCGCCAGCGGCTGGCCATCGCCGGTGCGCTGCTCGGCGATCCGCACATCCTCATGCTCGACGAACCGGCGAACGGCCTCGACCCCGACGGCATCCGCTGGCTGCGCACGATGCTCACCGGCTTCGCCGCCCGGGGCGGCACCGTGTTCGTCTCGAGCCACTTCATCGCCGAACTGGCCACGTTCGCCGATGACCTGGTGGTCGTCGGCAACGGCCGGCTGATCACCGCCGAGCCGCTCGCCCGAACGCTGGCGCGCGACCGTTCCCGCAGCCTCGAGGACATCGTCGTGGACCTCACCCGCGACCACGCCCGCCACACCGCCGCCTGAGCGGCGAGACCCTGACCCGATCTCGAACCCGACCCGATCCATGCGCCGTAACCCGAAGGAAGACCCGATGACCACGACCCTCCCTCTCGCCGACATCTCCACGACCCGAACGACCGCGGCGTCGGCCCCGACGACCGGGTTGCGCACCACCATCCCCGCCACCCTGCACAGCGAGTGGATCAAGCTCCGCTCCGTGCGCTCGACCGTGCTGTTCACCGGCCTCGCCGCCACCATCGGGATCGGTATGTCCTTGATCCTCGGAACGGTCGTGAAGGAGGACCCCTACGAGCACCTTCCCTTCACCATCGGCAACACGTTCCTGGTGTCGAGCTGGCTCACCACGTTGTTCGCCATGGTGGCCGGCACGCTGCTGTTCACCTCCGAGGTGCAGCACGGCACGCTCGCCGGCGCTCTCACCACCCGGCCGTCACGGGCACTGCTCGTCGCCGCCAAGGCGTGCCTGGCCACCGTCCTCGGCCTCACGATGGGGGCGGTCGGTATATCGGGAGGCCTGGTCGGCGGCATGCTGAGCGGTATGGAAACCGGGGACCTGTCCGGCGCGGTGTCGGGCACAGCGTGGGCGTTGGCGCTGACCTCCCTGGCTCCCGTCATCGGGCTGGGCGTGGGGCTGCTCGTCCGCCACAGCGCGGCGGCGGTCACCACCGTGCTGGTCTGGGCGCTGGCGGTGGAGACGCTCGTACGGGGCATGCTCCCCGCCACCGTCTCACGGTTCCTGCCGTTCACCGCCGCCCACGGCCTGCTCGGCACCCGCTCGGCGGCCGACACGCCGGAGACACTGGCCGCGGCGCTGTCGAACGTGGGCAACGTCGCGGTGATCGCCGCCTGGGCGGCGGCCGGGCTGGTCACCGGCACGGCGTTGCTGCGGCGCCAGGACGTGTGATCGCTACACGACGGTGATGCCGGTGTCGGGGGTGTCCTGGCTGAACACGTTCAGCCAGGCACCGTCGCGCCGGCACCACAACGAGCTGACGTACATCGATTCGGAGCCACCGCCCGACGCCCGCTCGTAGACCGCCCGGTAGCACAGCAGCGCGGCGTCGTCGGCCACGGGCAACAGGCGGACCTGCGACAGCTCGAAGCGACGGACGGTGGGCCCGGCGGCCAGCTGGGCGGCGTGCTCGGCCCGGCCGGCGAACCCGGTGGGGTACACGCCGATGAACTCCTCGGCCAGCAGCCCGGCATCGGCCTCGCCGTCGCCGTCGACCAACGCCTGCCACACGGCCGTCTCGAGCGCCACGAACCCGGCCACATCCATCGTCTCCAGCACGTGGTGCACGGTAGTGCGACCGATCCCCTGCCCGGAGTTCGACTTCGACCAAGGCGAGCGATCACACCGGAAAAATATGGACAGCGCGACGGAGCGGCGCCGGTTCGGAACGACTAGAGAGCTGTGATGGAGCCAGAGCCCGCCGATGACCGACGCGCCGGTTGCGTTGCTGGACCTCTACGACGCCCATGTCGGCAGGGTGTACGGCTACCTGTTCCGGCGCTGCGCCGATCGGGCGATCGCCGAGGAGCTGACGTCAGAGACCTTCATGGCCGCTCTGTCGAGCCTTCCGGCAACCCCCCACGAACGGCCGACGTGAGTTGGCTGCTCGGCATCGCCCGCCACAAACTGATCGACCATTGGCGCCGGCGCGCACGTGACGAGCGGAACCTCCTGGCGGTCGGGGCGGCGTGAGACGCAGTCGAGCTGGAGCGAAGTCCTCGAGGCGGGCCTGGCCGAGGAGGTCCTGACCGGTTTGCCACCGCAGTACCGGATGGTCCTCACGCTGCGCTATCTCGACGACCTCTCCGTCCCGACGATTGCCGAACTACTGGAGCGCAGCGTGCACAGCGCCGAGTCCCTGTTGGCGCGGGCTCGACGAGCATTGGCACAGCTACCGAGCAAAGGACGAGGGCCGCGATGAATCCTGATCCCCTCGACATCCTTCGCCGCCCCGATCCCGACGTCGCTCCCACGGCCGCGCTCACCGCTCGCCTTCGGGCTCGCCTCGCCGCTGACGCCGACGGCCAGCACGGCGGTGCCGCCAGCCCGGCAGAGGACGAACCCAACCCCCAGGTGGTCGCCATGGACATCATCCGCCACGCAAAGGACACCCGGAGCAGGTTGAACGACAGCCGCCGCAGGTTGGCCGTGCTCGGCGCCATCGCCGCCGCAGTGCTGCTCTCCGTGCTGTTCATCGCCGCTCGCCGTGATGAGCCCCGCGAGCTCGACGTTGTCGACAGCCCCGTCACCGAACCCACCGTGCGGCCGACAACATCCTCGGCAGCGGTCACCTCGAGCGCAACGATCACGTCCCCGACAACCGCGGCGTCGAGCACCGCCCTGGACGAGGCGTTGCTCGGGCTGCCCGTGATCCGAAGTGCAGCCGACGCCGCTGTCACCTCCCGTGCAACGGCCACCAAACCAGCACAGGTCGTCACCGGTGGATCGAGTGTGTGGGTGATCCTCGATCTCGGTCCCATCCAGCGGTTCGATGCCAGCACCGGGGAGCTGGTGGGCACCGTGCCGTTGCAGCTCGACAACTTCCCGACCCGTCCCGCAGTTGCGTTCGGCTCACTGTGGATGGCCACGGAGTGTCGAACGATCAACTGAACCGGATCGACCTTGACACCGGGCAGATTATCGCCCACATCACCATACCGGGCGGTCTACGCGGCGTCGGCGGCGCCATACCGGATGGTCCGGTTGCGGCCGAGGATGGGATCTGGGTGCTCAGCGACGAGAGCGGGCTCGATCGGATGCTCGTGCGCATCGACCCCAGCACCAACACCATTGCCCAGACCATGCCGGCGCCCCGGGGCGCAGACAACCTCGGCTACGGGTTCGGCACGGTGGGGGTCTCCCATGTGCCGCTCCAGGGCGACTTCGGCATCTACCGAGTGGATCCGACCACCGGCGCGGTGTTGGCAGACATCGCTATCCTTGGTGGCCCCTTCAAGATCCGCTCGGCCTTCGGGAGCATGTGGACGAGCGGGGTCGAGCCGGACCCCGGTGCAGTCGCCGGCTCGCCGAACGGCGGTGCGCTGTTCGAGACGCTCAACCGCATCGATCCCGCCACGAACACGGTCGTCGCCAAGATCCCGTACGCGGCCGTGGCGATGGACTGGCACACCGACTTCGTCGAAGCGGCCGGGTCGCTGTGGATCAGCTCGAAGACAGCGTTGCTGGTCCGCATCGACCCCACCCAGAACCGCGTCGTCGATCGCTACCTGCCTTCCACGGGCGGCGGGGGCGTGGCCACCGACGGGCAGGCCGTCTGGTTCACCGGTTGGGACGACGCTCAGCTGCACCGGTTGCCGTTGGGATGAACGGCTCGCGGCATCGGGCCGAGGTCACCTCACTCGGAGCGCAGCGCGCGTGGCGGCGATGAAGGCGGCGGTGGCGGCGAGCCGCTCGTCGGGCGTGAGCCCGGCGGCGCCGCCGGAGAGGTTGATGCCGGCGAACCGGCCGGAACGCACGAGCGTTGCCGCGAGCTGGGCGGCCAGCGCCGGCCCGTGCGCGGCGGGGTCGGCGGCGTCGGCGATCCCGGCCAGGAACCCGGCGGGCAGTCGCAGGCCCGGGAACGCGGCCAGGCGGAGGGCGGCGTGGCGGTCGGCCACCATCGGCACGGGGGCGATCATCGGCAGCGTGACCCCCGCCTCCCGGCAGCGGTCCACGAAGGCGATGAGCGCACCCGCGTCGCCGCTGTGGTTGAGGATGCACGCCGACGCGCCGGCGCGCTGCTTGGCGAGCAGGCGGCCGACGCGATCACCGGGAGCGGCGGGCGACTCGGCGACGGTGGCCGCCACCTGGGCCGCCGGCGCCTCAGGCAGCATGCGCAGCGACTCCGTATCAAACCGTACGGCGCGGTCGATGCCGAGCGCGCGCGGGTGGTCGCCGGTGACCACGTGCACGGCCAGGGCGCCGACGTCGCGGCAACTCCGCACCAGGCGGCGCACGTCGGCGGGGCTGTGGCTGCGGCCGGTGACGGTCACGATGGCGCGGACCCCGGCGTCGAGCAGGACGGCGATGACCTCCTCCGGAGGGAGCCGGCCGGTGTCGTCGTGAGCCGGCGGGTTGTCGGCGTGATCACCCACGAGGGCGATGCAGCCCGACACGACAGCTGCGGTCCGTCGCCACAGGCCGAGCGCGCCGCCCGGCCAGCGCAACGGCGCCCGCACGTCCACCACCAGGGCCGGCTCGTCGAAGGTGAGCGGCACCGGCACCGGCACCGGGACCGGCACCGGAGACGAATCCGGCGGCCACACCGATCGGTACGGTGGCGGCAGCAACACCGAACGGTATGGCGGCGGTCCCGACGCGCTCGGCAAGGCCACGAACGGGCACGGGCGAGCGTCGACCTCGCACGACCGGTCCGGCTGCACGCCGCCGCAGGGGCCGTGCACCATCTCCTTGGGGCACCCCGGGGCCTGGTGGGCGACGTTCACCGCAGGGCGACGGCCAGGAACGGCGCCAGCTCGCCCCGCTCGATGGCGGCCACCACCTCCTGCTCGTCGGGATCCGGCGGGGCCTCGACCGCCTGGGCGGCGCTCTCCCACACGTGCGGGGCGTCGAGCTGCAGGGCGCTGCTCTGCTGCACCGTCCAGCCGGCTGCGTCCAGCAGCGCCAGCAACGATGTCTCGGTGGGGAACCGGCTGCCGCCGGCGGACACGTCGTCGGCGCCCTGGGCACACCACTCCAGCACCGCCAGCGACCGCGCCACCCGGCGGGCCTCCACCAGCGTGGCCTCCGGATCGTCCACCACGGAGAGCACGCCGAGCAGCAGCGCGGCGTCGAACGCGTCGGTGCGCACCGGCAGGGCGACGGCACCGCCCTGCGCCACGGGGACATCGAACAGGGTGGCCGCGGCCCGGGCGGCGGCGTGCGCCGGCTCCACACCCACCACCCGGCAGCCGTACCGCTCGGTCAACCACCCGGCCGGCCCACCCATACCGGTGCCGATGTCGAGCACCGAGGCAGCCGCGTCCAGCCGCAACCCCTCGGCCAACCAGGCCAGGGCCGCCGGGTTGGCCGACCCCCGGGCGGCGGCGGCGAAGCGTTCGCCGGCGGGCAGCTCGGCGACCTGCTCGACGGTCTCGCCGGCGCCGCGTTCGAACTCATCGGTGCTCATGGGTTCGCTCTACCCCATCCCGGCGGGCGCTCACGCCCGCTAGGTTCGCCCCGGGACGACCAGGGGGACGCGATGGCCAAGCACAGCGACGGGATGGATCTCAACCCAGCCCACACCCATGCCGGCGGGCGGGCGATGAGCGACGAGGAGCGCCGCAACGTCGCCGCCATGGAGCGGTTCCGGGAGCTGTACAACGGTGAGGACATGGAGCGTTTCGTGCGCGAGGCGTACGCACCGTCGTTCCACGCGCTGAACCTCGACGGTTCCGGCTGGACCGCCGGCGGCGCCAACCCGCAGAACCTGCTCCTCGACGCCGATGCCTTCATCCGGGCCGAGGTCATCATCAAGGGCAAGGCGCCCGGCCGGCGGATGGTGTTCCGGCGGGTCATCCCGTCGGGCAACGTCGTGACCGTGGAGGCGTCGATCGTCGACGATGCCCGCTCCGGTTGGGAGCTGTCGTGGTGCGGGATCTATACGTTCGACGGCGACGGTCGCATCGTGTCGGACCACACCTACCTCAACCGCATGGACTGGCCCGGCCTCGGCGAGTTGCTGGGCAGGGCCGAGCGCTGACGGGACCGTCCGGCGACGCCGCGCAGCGCCAAGCCGACGCCGAGCAGCACGCCGGCCACGAGCACCGGCACCATCGCAGGACGGCCCGTGGCGGGCAGGGACGCGTCGGACATGGTCGGGATGCTGGTGGACGCCGCAGGCGCACCGCCGGGAGTGGGGAACGACGGCGACGGGCGCCGCTCGGGCACGGCGACGCTCTGCACCGCATGGTTGTCGGCCGGCACCGGGTCGGTGCGCTCCGAGGCGACGTAGGCCTCCGTCCACAGCGTGGCCCCGACGCTCGCGCCGAACGAGGCTCGGAGCGACACCTGCAGAACGTCGAGCCGGCCAGCAGCGGCCGGTCGGCGACGCAGTCGAACGTCGTCCCGCCGGCGCCGGCGCCGACAGCAGGACCGGCGCGGACGGTGCAGACGACGGGTCCCCACGGGGTGAACGGCGGCAGCATGGTCATGCCCGGGCCGAGGGTCAACACCCACCGCACCCGGGTGACCGGTGTAGGACCGGAGGAGGCCACCTCCCAGTGGAACACCACGACGCGGCCGTCGGCAACGACGGGCGGCTGCGGATCGAACTGGGGCGCCTGTGCCGCTCGAAGGACGAGCTGCGCGGTGCTCTCCCCCGGGATGGTCGGCACCGGGCCGCCCGCGAAGGCCACGGGCACGGTGACGGTGTGATCATCGGGGGTCGGGTCCAGCTGGGCATGGGTGACCGTCGCCTCGACGTCGATGACCGAGCCGGCCGGCAGGCCGACGTTGATGACCGACACCCCCACCGAGACGGGGATGTTGCCGCCCTTGTCGTAGCGGGCCATGGTGCAGACGAGCACCGGCGCCGGATCCTCCAGGGGGCAGGACATCGGGTCGTTGCCCGACCACCAGCGCGGTGTCAGCACCGCACCCGCCGGAGGCCTGCACCGTGACCTGCACGTCGGTGGCCGGGGCGGGGCCCGGTGTACGCCAGGTTGAAGTAGACGCCGACGACGGCCGGGTCGTCGCCGGATACCGGCGGGTACGTCAGGGTGAGCGCGAGATCGGCCAGGTCGAGCGCCACCGCCGGGCCGGTGAAGGTGACCGGCAGCTCGCGCACGTTGTTCGACGTCTCCGGGTCGGCCACGGCGGCACCCACCTCGACGCGGAGGTCGATCGTGGAGCCGGCGGCCAGCCCGGCGTTGGCCACCACCGCCGAGGCCAACAGACCACCGGTCTGCGCCAGGTCGCTCGGCATGGTGCAGGTCAGGGCGCGCCGATCGGCGGCCACGTCACACGGTTGCGGTTCGGTGGTGGCGGCGGCGCCGCTGAAGGTCAGCTGCTCGCCGGAGACGATGGCCGCGCCCTCCGGCACCGTGAACGTGACCACCACGCCCGAGGCCACCTCCGGCCCGAGGTTCTGCACGTTCACGTTTGCACCCACCACCGACGGCCCCCACACCGTGAGGAACGAGTGACCGACCACCACGTCGGCGCCGACGACCTGGGCCGACCCGGCCGTCGACGGCGCACCCGCCATGGCAACCACAAGGCTCAGGCCGAGCACCACCACCGCGCCGCGGCGCCCGATCGAACGACGGAAGCTCCCGAGCAGGGCCATGGTCCACCTCCCACCAGGATGATGGGCACGGTAGCCACCGGGCCGGCGCACCGTAGCGGGGCGACGGTCACCTTCGACCCGGTGATGGTCACGTTCCGCGTACGACGCGCTCCGAGCACCACCGATGAGAACGCACCGCCCGCTGCGTCGGACTGCAACCGCACGCGTTCGGCGACGACGAGGAGACCGACCATGAGGCCACTGCGCTATTCGATCAACGTCACCCTCGACGGGTGCATCGATCACCGGGTGGGCAACCCCACCGAGGAACTGCACCGCCATCACGCCGCCAACCTGGCGCGGGCCGACGCCCTGCTCTTCGGCCGGGTGACCTATCAGATGATGGAAGAAGCGTGGCGGCAGCCGGCCCCGGGGCGGTGGCCGGAGTGGATGGCCGATTGGATGATCCCCTTCGCCGCAACGATCGACGCCGCCCGGAAGTACGTCGTGTCGAGCACCCTCGAGCGGGTCGACTGGAACGCCGAGCTCCTGCAGGGGGATCTGGCCACCGCCGTGCAGCGGCTGAAGGACGAACCCGGTGAGGGCCTGCACGTGGGCGGCGTGACCCTGCCGCTGGCGCTGGCCGACCTGGGCTTGATCGACGAGTACGAGTTCGTCGTGCACCCCATCGTGGCGGGCCACGGCCCGACGCTGCTCGCCGGCCTGCGCGAGCGACTCGACCTGGAGCTCGTCGGCCGTCAGGAGCTCGCCGCCGGTGCGGTGGCGCTGCGCTACCGACCGGCGCACACGGCCGACGCACCCGACGCCCGGCCGTGATCAGCCCGCGGCCGTGATCAGCCGCCGACCACCACCGCGCGCCACCCACGGCGGGCCGGACGACCCACAGCAGTCGGGTGGTGCGGGTCAACGCCACGTAGAGGCGGGTGGCGCCGAACGGTGACTCGGCGGCGATGGCGGCCGGGTCGAACACGATGACCCCGTCGAACTCCAAACCCTTGGTCTGGGTGGCGGTGAGGAAGGCGTCATCGTGGGGACGGGTGAGGCCCTCGGGCACGACGGCGACGACGGTGCCGGCCTCGCCCACCGCCGCGGGCCTCCACCAACAGCTCCTCGAGTGCATCGACCCCGCCGGTGCGCACCTGCGGCGACGCACCGGAGAAGCGGATGGCGGCGGGCGCCGACACGGTACGCCCGTGCTGCGCCACCTCGTCGACGGCGAAGGCCATCACCTCCGCCGGCGTGCGGTAGTTGACGGTCAGCTCCACCAGTTCGGCGCCGCTGCGGCCGCCGAGCTCGAAGACCGGGCCCCAGTCATGGATCGACCACGGCTGGCTGGCCTGGTCGAGATCGCCCACCGCGGTGAACGCCGGGCTGGGGCAGCGCCGGGCGATGGCCCGCCACTGCATGGCCGACACGTCCTGCGCCTCGTCGATGACCACGTGGGCGAAGCGCCGATCGGCGATGCAGGGGACGCGCACTCGACCTCGGCGTAGCGGTCCGACAGCTCCTCGATCACGGCGGCGAGGAACTGGGTGGCGTCCTCACCGATGATGTCGTACGCCGGCCAGGTGCGCCGGGGCACACGGGGTTGGTGCAGGTCAACGTGAGGGTGCCGTCCTCGGCGCGGCCGTAGGCCAGCTCCAGCTGGCAGCGCGGGCAGTCGGCGGTGCGGTTCTCCAGGGCGGCCTGCATCTCCTCGGCCAGCGCCGTCTCCACCAGCTGGAACGACGCACCGGCCAGTTCGCTCGCACGACGGCCGCTGGCCTCGCCGTCGTCCTGGTCGTCGCGACCGAGGAGCACGGCGAGCTCGTCGAGGAGGGACACGTCGGCGGCGGTCCACCCGGCGGAGCTCGGCCGGTGCAGCAGCTCGGCCTCCGCCGGTTCGAACAGGTCCTTGGTGGCGTGGCGCAGGCGGGCACGGGACGCCAGCAGCCGGCTGAGCGCGAGCTGGGGCGTGAGCGGGGGCCAGATCCGATCGCACACGGCGCGCACCGCGGCCCGGTCGAGCACCGGGCGGAACTTGGGCACCGCGCCGGGCAGGAGGCGCCCGGCGGCCACGTCGGCGCGCACCCGGCGTTCGAAGTCGGCGGCGAGGAGCTCGATCACCCCGTCGCGCACCAGCGGCACCCGTTCGTTGTGGGTGCCACCCAGCTTGCGGGTGCGCACCACCAGCTTGCGCACCGCCGCCGGTTCGAGCTTGAGGTAGTACCGGCCGCAGCCGATCTGGGCGGTGGTCCTGATCGGTTGCTCGAAGCCCTGCACGGCGCGGACGAGCACCGCGGCCATGCGGACGTCGCCCTTGATGCGGGCCACCTCGTCGGCGTCGCGACCGGTCACGGTCACCGGGGGGCCCAGGTCGGCGGCGGTGGCCATCATCATCTGGTCCTCGCCGAGGGAGGGCACCACGTCGCCCACGTAGCGCAGGAACGTGTCGGTGGGGCCGATGAACAGCACCGCGGCCAGATCGCCGCGACCGGCGAGCTCGTGGAGGAGGTACGCGGCGCGGTGCAACGCCACCGCCGTCTTGCCGGTGCCGGGTCCGCCCTGCACGATGGTCACGCCGCGGGCCGGGCGGCGGATGATGCGATCCTGGTCGGCCTGGATGGTGCCCACGATGTCGGTCATGCGCCCGGTGCGGGGCGCCTCCAGTGCGGCGAGGAGGGCGGCCTCGCCCACCAGGTGCAGCTCGCGGTGGTCGAGGGCACTGCGGTCGACGAGCTCGTCGTCGAGGCCCACCAGCTGGCCGCCGCGCCAGCGGAAGTGGCGACGGCGGCGCACGCCCATCGGGTCGCCGGGGCGGGCGCGGTAGAACGCGGCGGCGGCCGGGGCCCGCCAGTCCACGATCATCGGGTCGCCGTGCTCGTCGGAGACGGCCACCCGCCCGATGTAGAGCGTGCTGTTGGTCTCGCCGGCCAGGTCGCCGTCGATGCGGCCCACGCAGAGCCGATCGGCGGGGATGTCGAGCATGGTGGCCCGGTGGGCGGCGTGCACCACCGCCACGTCACGGGTGAACTGGGCGCCCGGTTCCATCTCGTCGGCGGCCACCCGGGCGCCGGCCTGCTCGGCCACCAACCGGGCGCCGTCGCGCAGGCGTTGGACCCGTTCGTGGGCGGCGCGCAGGTACTCGCGTTCGCGCTCCAGCTCTTCGGACAGCTCCGTCATCACACCTCGGGGTGGTCGCCGACCGGGCGCCGGGACCGTCGCGAATCTAGGCCGCGGGGCGCGGTCCGCCCGGCCCGGGTCGTCGCTGCGAGCCGCGTGGTGCGCCGGCTCGGTCTCCGCCGACGGGCTGGCCGGCTCGGTCCCTGCAGACGGGCTGGTCTCCTCGGTCCTGTGCCCTGGTTCGGCAGGGTGTGTGGGAAATCCGTCGCGCTCGATTCGAGCTCGATTCGGAATTGGTCGCCACACACAACATCACAGCACGTCAGGCGACGCTCCGGGCCCCCGGGGTCACGGGCGGCCACGGAACGGGGCCGACTCGCCCGCCCCGGTCGACCAAGGCGAATCGACGTCGAATCGACCGCGAAGGACGCCGGAGAGCCCCCACCGGAGTCGCCCGTGGTCGATCGGCCGACCGCATCTCCCAGCCCGCGACACGATCGGTCGCGCGGGCGGGCTCCGATCAGAAGGCGTCGTCCGGTCGGCTGGGCGGGACGGCGGGCAGGTGGGCGGGGGTGACGAAGCCGAGCTGCCGGTAGGCGGCCAGCCGTTTGCGGGCCATCGCCACGAGCACCGCTACGTGCGGGTCGTGGTAGTCGTGCACGACGATGTCGGTCTTGGCGGGGTCGGGGCGCAACAGCCGGCCGACGTACTGGATGATCCGACCCTTGAACGACACCGGGAAGGCGAGTACGAGCGTGTCGAGGCCCGGCAGGTCGAAGCCCTCGCCCAGGTAGCTGCCCGTGGCCAGCGCCAGCACCCCATCGGCGCCGCGGACCCGTTCGCCGAGCTCGTCGATCACGGCACGGCTGAGCTTGCGTCCCTGCCCACCGACGAGGAGGACCGGATCGAGGCCCTCGGCGTCGAGCAGGGCGGCGAGCGCTTCGAGGTGGTCCTTGCGTTGGGAGAGCACCAGGACCTTCCGTGCCTCCCGGGCCAGCGAGGTCAGGTGCTCGACGATCAGACGGTTGCGGGCGTCGTCGTGGGCGAGGGCACGGAACACGTCCTGGATGTGCGGGGTGTCCTCGTCGAGGTGCAGCTCGGTGGTGTGCACGTGCAGCTGCCGCGGCAGCGACGCGCTCGGCGTGCTCTCCGCCGGGATCTCGTGGCGGATGGGCCCGCAGTAGAAGGCGATCAGCGGGTCCAGGCGGTCGGCCCGGAACGGCGTGGCGGTCAGGCCGATCCACCGGCGGGTGGTGGCGGCGGCCAGGATGGGCTCGTAGCTGGCCGCCGGCGCGTGGTGGCACTCGTCGACGATCACCAGCCCGTAGCGACCGAACAGCTCGAGGGCCCGGTCGGGTTGGCGGGCCAGCGACTGCAGCAGGGCGATGTCGACGATGCCGCTCAGTCGGCTGCGCCCGCCACCGCTCTGGCCGATCTGGCGCGCCTGCAGGCCGAGGAACATACCGAGCCGTTCCCGCCATTGTTCCGCCAGCGGGCGACGGTCCACCAACACCAACGTCGGCGTCTGGTGGGCGGCGATGAGGGCGCAGCCGATCACGGTCTTGCCGGTGCCCGGCGGGGCGATGAGCATCCCGTGGTCGTGACCCGCCAGCGCCGCCACGGCCGCCTGCTGCTCGGCCCGCAGCGTCCCGTCGAACCGGAAGGTGAACGGTTCCACGATGACGCGGCGGTCGGACAGCTCGAGCGCGGCACCGGCACCCTCGACGATGCCGCGCGCCCGCTCGAGCAGACCGCGCGGTATCTCCAGCCGGTCGAGCGACTCCCGGTAGCTGCGGATCACCCTCGGCGTGTCCCAGGTGGAGAACCGCAGGCGCTGCTTCTCGAAGAACCTGCCGTTCGGCAGCGAGGCCGCATGCTTGAGCTCGGCCACCAACCACGCCGGCAGCCCGATCCGATCGAAGGAGACCCCGGCCCCGAGCTCGGCCCGCACCACCGAAGGCACCGGCGCACGGGCGAAAGGCGGACGTTGCCGGGCCGGGCGCTCGAACGGGTCGAGCTGGTCGGCGAGCCGCTCCACGGTCGACCGATCGGCCGGCCGGACCGCACCGAGCACCGCCCACTGGTCTTCGAACGGTTCCAACGTGGTCGGGTCGAGGAACACCGTCGTGCCCCGGCGCCGGCACTCGCCCTGCAACGGCAGCGCGATCAGGTTCCCGAAACCCTGGCGGGGCAGCTGGTCCTGCGAGGGGAACAACCGGTCGTAGGACGCCAGATCGAGCTCGACGCGTTCATCCATGGCCCGACGCAGCAGCCCGGCCCCCAACCGTCGTGCCGAGGCGGCCGGAACGGGCTGGGAGAAGCACAGCCAGACGTGCGCACCCTGACCGGAACGGGAGCGTTCGAGCAGCGGCTGCAGACCGGCGGCGATGGCCGCATCGTGGAAGGCCCGGGCGTCCAACGCCCACGAGGCGCCGTCGAAGTCGCACGCCAGCACCGTGCACACGTCGCCGTGGCGCAGCGGGTACACGCCCACGTGGTCTCGGCCCTCGAGATGGGCCCGCAGCACCTCCTCGGTGAGGGGACGCAACGGCCCATCCCGGCCCCCGTTGCGAGCCGGCATCCACCCGGCCTTGCCCGTCGAACGGTTCTCCCATCGCAGGGCGAACACATCGGTGCGAGCGGCGAACAGGCGGCGGAACAACGCCAACTTCTCCCCGGGCGGCGAAGACCGGGACACCGCAGCGCCGGCCGGGGCATTGCCGGCCGCGGCGGCGTGAGCGACGGGGTCAGCGTCGTCGGTCGGCGGCGCATCGGGCACGAACAGCCGGCCGTCGCCCGGCCCCTCGGGTACCGGGCGATCCAAGCCGAGCAAGCCCCGGAGCCGATCGATCTCCGCCTGCGCCGCCTGCAGGTCGCGCCGAGAGGCCTCGAGCTCCTCGCGCAGCCGCGCCAACTCGTGCTGCTCGGCGGTTCCCGGGCCCTCCATCCGGCCATGATCCCACCCACCGGCACCAACCCGGCATCGCCGTTGAGGCCGTCAACGACGAAGGCCCTCCCCCGAAGGAAAGGGCCTTGCACCTGGTCGTCCTCAGCGCGCTCGGAGGGACTCGAACCCCAACCTTCTGATCCGTAGAACTCGCGAGCGCCGTTACGACGAGCGACCAGGAGCGACCATGAGTGCCCGATACGCACCCTGGCCTGGGCGAATAGTGTGACCATCGCTGCCCTTCGACGACCGTCAGCGGCCGGGTTTGTCCGCCGGATGGTTCTCACGGCAGTTCTCACGCCGGAACTCGGTTCATGCCGGGTGCGAGGCGTCTGGAGACCTGTGAGCCGGCCACCGTCCGTGAGGAGACGTCGAGCTGGCGTCCCTTGTAAACGGTATCCACCGTGCCCACGAGGGCGATGGCGCCAGCAGAGCCGGCCGCTCACGCGCCGTCGGTCGAGGTGGGTTGCCAGACCCGGACGCGGTCGGCGCGAACGATCCACAGCGACCCCCCGATGTCATGGGCGGCGACCGCGTCCAGCAGGGTCTCGATCGCACGCCCGACATCAGAAGGGCCGGCGTTCGCCGGTAGGCGCAGCACCGCGACGCCGGGCGTGCCGCGAGGATCGTGGTGGAGCGGGTTGGCGAAGTCGAGGTCCAACGTGACGAGCACACGGCCCTCCACCTCGCAGACGGCGAGCACCCGCTGATCCGTCGCGCCGGCGAGGTGCTGCAGCACAACGCTCGAGACATCGTGGCCGGCGTTGCGGAAGGCTTCGAGCGCGCTCCGACCGAGGTTCTCGTCGAGCTTGAACCTCACGCCACATCGTCGAGGTCAACGAAACGGACGTCGGCCAGCCGAGCCCCGTACGCGACACACGCTCGAACATCGAGAGGCTCCAGACCCGGGAACTCCTCCACGATCTGCTCGACCGACCAGCCCTCCGCCAGGTACCCGAGCACCAGCGAAACCCAGATCCGATGCCCGCGCACCGTCGGCTTCCCGAAACAGATCTGCGGATCGACCACGATCCGTGCCAGCAGCTCATCGGTCACGCCACCCAGTGTGCCCCACCACCCGGCTCCCCGTCGACCACTCCCGCCGGTCGGCCATCGTCACGGAAACCGGCCAGTAGGTTCGGCACCCAGTCCGTTGACCGACCGCCATCAGCGAGCAGGTACGAAGCCTCGCCGTGGGCCGCATAGCAGAGCTCGTTGCGAGGGGACCGACCGCTGTGCCTGGCGATCGTGGTGGGGTAGGAGTAGTCGTCGACAGCCGCACCGATCATGGTCGCCGAACTCGGGCTGCCCCCAGAAACGTGTCCGTACGGCGCAGCAGGACCCAGCCGACCCTGCAGCCGGTTGATCTCCGTCTGCGCCGCCTTCAGATCGCGCGGCAAGGCCTCCAGCTCATCACGCAACGGAACGAGTTCGAGGAGCTCGATCGCCATCGGGCGGCCGGCGGTCCCTGCACCGAGAGCCGTTCAGCCGGTCTTGAGCGCTTCGAGCACAGGGAGGAAGGGCGCAAGGTGGTGCGGCATCAGCGCCCAGTACGAGATGCCTGTCCGGGCTCGCATTGCACGAAAGTGCTCGACGATGTCCTCGACGGTCCCGAAGGCGAAGTAGGGCGAGTCGAGGATGTCCGCTGCGGTGACCTCACTGTCGAACGTGAAGGCTCGCGTGTAGGCACCGCTCTGGTTGCGGACGCTGTCAAGCCATCGTTCGGCGGCGCTGCGCCGGTCGGCGGTGATGTCGAGATGCCAGAGCAGCGTGTTCAACTCGAGCTCGTCTGCGCGCTCCCCGGCGAGCGTCCTGACGAGTGCGACGCGTGCATCAACGGCCGAGCCGGTCATGGTCGACACCCGCAGGTTGCGTCCACTGCCGATTGCGGGACGAAGCTCACGATGTCGGCTTCCGCCGCTGCCCAGCTGAGCAGCTTGGGCCCGCCACCCCCGATCAAGAAGGGCGGGCGTGGCCGCTGTCGGGCGACCGGAAAGGCAACTTGCCCGCTGAGCGCGAAGTGATTGCCGGTGAACTCCACAGGGCTGGTGGTCAGCATCGCTTTCACGATCGCAGTGGTCTCCTGCAACCGGGCCAGGCGCACCGTTCCCGATGCAAGGGGAATGCCTGCGGCCTCGTACTCGCGGCGCAGGTAGCCCGCTCTCAACCCGACCTCGAGGCGACCCCCGCTGAGCTCGTCGATGTTGGCGAGGCCGCGGGCCATGACCACCGGGTGCCGGAAGTCGGCGCACATCACGTAGGTCCCGATGCGGATGCGATCGGTTTGATCGGCCATGAACATCAGCGATGTCGGCGCATCTGCGATCTCGATCAGATGGTCCGCCATCAAGATCGTGTCGAGGCCAACGGTCTCGGCAGTGCGAGCAAACTGCTCCGTCGCTTCCCGAGGGCCGGCCGTTGTCAAGCCACCGAACCGAAATGATGCTGCCATGGCCCCTCCGCCATCAGTTCTGCCACGCGCACTGTCGGAAACCCGTAGCTGGCCTGTCACCTCCGGCGCTTGCTCGAAGCGAGAGCCTAACGAAACGGGAAGCCGAGGGCGCACACGCAGCGTGCGACACCCGTCCCCAGGGGAGCTGGGCACCCCGCGGTTCGCCGCTGCCGTGCCGGGCTGGGACAGGCGAGCCAAGTGAGCATCGGTCAGCGCACCCGGGCGCCGTTGCCGTCGGTCGCAAGGGGGCAACTACATTCGGCCGCCCTTGCGGATGACAGAGGACTCTCCGAGCGCGGCGAGTCCGGCGCGAGGATCGAAGCCGGTCAGCGGATCCACAGCCGCGGGAGGTTCAGGGCATGAACGCCGTGCGAACGTGGACATCGGTGCTCGTCGTGGCCATGGCCCTGACCGGCTGCGGGGAAGCCAGCCGACTCGAGAGGCGGGGACCACCACAACCGCCGACGCGGCCGTGCCTTCGTCGACGACCGGCCCCGCCCCGACGTTGACCAGCCTGGCTTCGTCGTGTGCCCCGGGCACGTCGCCGGCCCTGGCGAGCTACTCGCTCGACCGAGGGGAACCGGCCTGGTGGTACTGCTCCGCCGAGTTGGCGTGGCGGGAGATCGTCGGCTCCTCGCCGCAGATCGTGCTCCTGACCTCGCTGACCGAGGACACCACCGGAAACCCACCGGCGCAGCAGCACGACGCCGTCGCCCTGCTTGCCAGCAGCGGTAGCGAGTTGTGGAGAGCGCGAGCTGGCTGGAGGTGGTTCGTTCGGGCTGTGGGGACGGCCACCGGGACCGATCGCGGCCGGCGACATCGTCGTGCTGCCCATCGACACCGGCGGCACAACCACGATCATCGGCGTCGACGCCACCACGGGCGCCGAACGTTGGCGCGTCGATCCGGCGAGCATCCCCGGCACGAGTGGCACCCTGGGCCCGATCGCCAACACCGAGGACATGACGATCCTCGCCACCGACCACACCGTCACCGGGCTCGACCGCCGCACTGGAACAACACGCTGGACCATTCCGTTCACGATCGTCGATTCCTCGCAGGTGGGCGTGTCGCGAGCCACCAGCGCCGTCGCCACCAGCGACACATCGACGATGATCGTGCTGCCCACCATCGAGACACCCGAACCCGGGCTCCACCCGCCCGGCTCGCTCCCTCCGACGATCACCTACCTGTCGGTTGCGATCGACACCGAGGACGGAACGGAGCGGTGGCGGGCCCCGGTGCTGCATCATCCTGCGGCGGCGGACGGAACCGTCGTCGGCTACATCTACGAAGCGTCCCCGCCACCCACCATCGACGCTCCGGTGAGCCTGCCTCCGATGCGCCGGCCCGTGCTGCAAGCACTCGACGCCGACGACGGAACGACGCTGTGGACCGCGGCCGGTGCCCCAACCTACGGCGATCTCTGGCCGGTTGGGGACGGCATCGTCATCACCACCGTGGGCACCGACGCTGCGGGGCGTACGACGGCCTACGACCTGCGCAGCGGCGCGGTGCGCTGGGAGCAGCCCATCGATCCGGGCAACTACCTCGGCGCACCCCAGGCGATCGAAGGACACCGCTCCTTCCTCCTCGGCGGCGGGCGCCTCTCTGCGCTGGACACGGCAACCGGCTCGACCATGTGGAGCACCGCCACGCCGCCCGGCTCCCTCGAGAGCTACCTCACGGCTGACCGCGCCCGCGTCCTCGTGTCGTTCAACACCATGCCGTGGCGGGACTGACGACAGTGGCCACGCCACCGGCGCTTCGCCCTGCCGGGCTACGCCCGCCAGTCACCTTCGGGAAGCGCGACCTGACGTTGGAGGAGTTCACGTTGGACCTCGATTTCGCCAAGCCGTTGGGAGTTGGGCGCAATCAGCCAGCGTGGGTCAGATGCCACCCCGAACACGAGCGAGCACAGGTCGAGGAACACCCACTCTGACCTGGGCTTGATCTGCGCGCTCGGAGGGACTCGAACCCCCAACCTTCTGATCCGTAGTCAGATGCTCTATCCAATTGAGCTACGAGCGCAGGTCGGCGTCTCACTCTAGCGGCCGATACCCGGCGAGCGGCAAGCCGGTTGCCGGTGGTGGACTGGCCCCATGGTCGACCGCTCTTCTACCACCCACCCCGACGCCCCCGGCCCGGTCAACGGCGTGCTGATCTGGACCACGGCCGAGCGCTACCCGGCCCTCGCCTCGTTCTACCGCGACACGCTGGGCCTGCCTGTTCGCACCGACCGGCCGGGCCACCTCGCCATCGAATGGCCGAACGGCATGCGCCTCACGCTCGGCATCCACACCGAGCTCAGCGGCGCTGCCACCGACCCGCTCCGCATCATGATCAACCTCGCCGTCATCGACATCGCCCGCACCGCCGCCCACCTCCGACACCACGGCGTCACCTTCACCCGGGAGCCGTCGCAGGAGCCGCGGGGCGGCTGGATCGCCACGTTCCGAGACCCGGACGGCAACGTGGTGCAACTCCTCCAGCCGAGCTGACGCCGACCACGACCCCCAGCGGTGCCGGGCGCCCTGAAACCTGCGCGTTCCCGACGCGGGCGCTCGACACCGTCGGACCAGCCTGGCTTTGACCAGCATCGTTGCGTCACGCGATGGACTGAGCGGGGTGGCTCGCGCCGGGAACGCGCAGGTCTGTCCGGGTAGCGGGTTCTCGGCCCGCCGGATGACCGCTGGACAGACGGTCGTCAGCGTCGCCGTACGGCTCGGGCCCCGCCGGCGGCCGGGGGCAGACTGCACGGCCATGCTGCTGCGCTCCGCCCGCCTCGCCGACGGCCGACTGGTCGACGTCCGCCTCTCACCCTCCGATGGCACCATCGCCTCCATCGAGCCGGCCGCAGCCGGACCCGCCGGCCCCCCACGCCCCACCGACCCCGACCCCGACCCCGGCCCGGACCTCGACATCGAGCTCGACCTCGACGGCTACCTCCTGCTCCCGGCCCCGGCCGAACCCCACGCCCACCTCGACAAGGCCCTCACCGCCGACCTCATCCCCAACCCGGCCGGCGACCTGCACGGCGCCATCGAGGCCTACCTGGCCCGCTACCCAGACCGCACCGTCGAGGAGATCCACCGTCGGGCCCGCCGCGCCGCCCTGCACAACCTGGCACACGGCTGCACCGCCATCCGCACCCACGTCGATCTCAACGAGCTCATCGGGCTGCGCAGCGTCGAGGCGTTGCTGCAGCTCAAGGCCGAGCTCGCACCGGTCTTCGACCTGCAGATCGTCGCCCTCATCGGCCGGCCCCTCGGCGGCGACGCGGGCGCCACCAACCGCCGGCTGCTGGCCGAAGCCCTCGATCTGGGCGTGGACGTGGGCGGCGGCTGCCCGCACATCGACCCGGACCGCACCACCCACCTCGAGCTCGCCCTCGAAGCCGCCGCCGAGCGGGGCAAGCCCCTCGATCTGCACATGGACGAGAACCTCGACCCGCACTCGCTCGACCTGCGCACCCTCGCCCGCCGGGTCATCGCCACCGGCTTCCGCCACGGCGTGGTGGCCAGCCACTGCACCTCGCTCGGCATCCAACCGCCCGAGCTCCAAGCCGAGGTGGCCGCCGAGACCGCGGCGGCGGGCATCTCGGTGGTGACGCTGCCCCAGACCAACCTGTTCCTCCAGGCCCGCGGCATCCGCACCGCCCAACCCCGGGGCCTGACCGCCATCGCCGCGCTGCGCGAAGCGGGCGTGAACGTGGCCGCCGGCGCCGACAACCTGCAGGATCCGTTCAACACGGTGGGCCGGGGTGACCCGTTGGAGACGGCCGCGCTGCTGGTCATGGCCGCCCACCTCAGCGCCGAGGACGCCTACGAGGCGATCAGCAACGCGGCTCGTCGGGCCATGGGCCTGCCGCCGGTCACGATGGCGCCGGGCGACCCGGCCGAGCTGCTCGCCATCCGGGCGACGACGGTGCGCGAGGCGGTGGCGTCGGCGCCCGGTGACCGGCTGGTGTTCGCCCGGGGCCGGCTCGTGGCCCGCACCCGCACCGAGACCGAGCTGACGCTCTAACGATCGAACGTGAAGCGGGCCACCTCGGCCAGCTGCTCACCCACCCGGGTCACCGCCGCCTCGAACAGCGACTTGCCCAGCTCGGCCGACGAGCCGGTGGGATCGCCGATGTGCCCGTCGGGGCCGAAGTCGTCGGCCAGCCAGCCGAAGCTCACGCCGCCGCCGAAGCGCACGTGCTCGTTGTCGGCCAGCCACTCGGGCACGTTGCGGGCGGCCAGGTCCATGTCCACCAGATCGGGACGCAGGTGCAGCACCATCGAGGTCTCGTGCAGGCCGGCGTGGATCCCCATGCCGAGCTCGTCGGCGGTGGAGGCGCCACCGTGGTCCGGCGGGATCGACGGGTGCATGAGGAACGTCAGCAGCCCGTACTTCAGGCGCACCTCCCGGCAGGCCACGCCGAGCAGGGCGGTGTTGCCGCCGTGCCCGTTGAAGAACACCAGCCGCTTGGCCCCGGTGGCCGCCACCGCCCGACCCACCGCGTCGAGCACGCCCAGCAGCGTGTCCACCGACAACCACACCGAGCCGGGGAAGTGGGCGTGCTCGTTGGACTTGGTGTAGGCGAGCGGTTCGAGCAGCCACAGGTCGAGCTCGTCGCCACGGTCGGCCACCGCCGCTTCGGCCACCGCCGAGGCGATGAGGAAGTCGGTCACGAACGGCAGGTGCGGCCCGTGCTGCTCGACCGCCCCGATCGGCTGGATGAACACCGACGACTCGGACACGAGCTCGGGAACCTGCGGATGACGCAACTCGGCGAAACGGCGCACGACCATGGCGCAAACCTACCGGCCCGGTGCCGGCGGCCCCAGGCCGGACACACGCTGTTCACGGCCGAGCCGTCGGTGCCTCGATCGGTCCGGCGGGGCCCCGGGCCCATCGTCCTACGCGGCTCGCACGAAACGGCGCCGACACCGGGTGCATGCTTCGCTTCCGCTGCGCCGCGCCGGTCCTGGTGGCCATCGCGGCGTCGGGCGGTCGCGCCGTCGCCGGCACCGGCGCCCAGGAGGGAACGGCTCCGGCCGCCGGCGGCGAAGGACCGACCCCGACTTCCCCGACGTCCGGCGACGTGGTGTCGGCGGGGCCCCGCACGGCGGCGGCTCCCGGCGACACGGGCGAACCGGACGCTGCGTCGGCGTCGGTCAGCACACCCAGCCCCGCCGTGGCGGCCGTCGACGAGCTGTCGGTGGCCGCCACGGTGTCGCTGCTCGGAGGTGGCCCCCACGAACGAGCCCTGGTGCTCGCTCGCTGACGGCACCGACCCCCACACGAGAACCCCACACGAGATCCCCACACGAGAACCCACACGAGAACCCGAAAGCTCCCCTCAGGCGCAGCGGGCCCGGTCCCCGATCACTCGGGAACCGGGCCCCTCCGCGTGGAGGTCATGGTCTGGCCGGCCGGCCTGCCGTTGGCCGGCGATGCCGCCTCAGGCGGGCTGCGGCTCCCGATCGGGATCGAACGCCGGGCCGCCGGCCCCGCCGGCCCCGGTGGGCAGCGTGCCCAGCTCGGGACCGCCCTCGATGTCGACGTGGGGCAGGATGCGGTCGAGCCAGCCGGGCAGCCACCAGTTGGCCCCGCCCAGCAGCGCCATCGTGGCGGGCACCAGCACCATGCGCACCACGGTGGCGTCGATCAGCACGGCGGAGGCCAGGCCCAACCCGAACATCTTGAGCATCGGCTCGGGCGAGAGCACGAACGCACCGAACACGCTGATCATGATCAACGCCGCCGAGGTGATGACCCGGGCGGTGCCGGCCAGACCGTCCACCACCGAGCGGTGGCTGTCGCCGTGGCGGACGAACTCCTCCCGCACCCGGCTCAACAGGAACACCTCGTAGTCCATCGACAGACCGAAGAGTATGGCGAACATGATCATCGGCACGAACGGCGAGATCGGCATCGGCTCGTCGAGCCCGATGAGCGAGCCGCCCCAGCCCCACTGGAACACCGCCACCAGCAGGCCGTAGCTGGCCCCGATGGACAGCAGGTTCATCAGCGCCGCCTTCAGCGGGACGAGCACCGAGCGGAACAGGATCATCAGCAGCACGAAGCTCAGGGCCACCACCGCACCGATGAACCACGGCGTGCGGGCCGACAGCCGTTCGGAGATGTCCATGCCGGTGGCGGTCCAGCCGGCCACGTAGGTGTCGCCGCCGGCCCCGGCCATACCCTCCAGCACGTCGTGGCGGAGGTGGTGGACCAGGTCCTCGGTGGCCTCGTCCTGGGGCGACGTGGTGGGGTAGGCGAAGATCACGGCGGTGTCGCCGGCCGGGTTGGGCAGCACGGCGCCCACGTTGGCGATGCCGTCATCGGCCCGCAGGGCGGTGACCACCCGGTCGAGGGCGGGCTGCACGTCGGCGCCGGCACCGGCGTCGACCACGATGGTGAGCGGGCCGTTGAAGCCGGGGCCGAACGCACCGGCCAACAGGTCGTAGGCCTTGCGGTGGGTGCTGTCGATCGGAGCGTTGCCATCGTCGGGCATGCTGAGCCGCATGGCCAGGACGGGCGCGGCCAGCGCCACCAGCAGGGCGAAAGCACCGAGCGCGTAGGGCCAGGGGCGGCGGCCCACCCGGTGTGCCCAGCGGCCGGCCATCGTGTCGTGGGCCTGCACCGCCAGCGAGCGGCGGCGACCGATGCGCAGCCGGTCCACCCAGGAGCCGGCCAAGCCCAGGAAGGCGGGCAGCAGGGTCACCGCGGCCACCATGGAGACGATCACCACGATCCCGGCGGCCAGGCCCATGGTGCCGATGGCGGGCACACCCGACAGGAACAGCCCGCAGATGGCCACCACCACGGTCATGCCGGCGAAGAGCACCGCCTGGCCGGCGGTGGCGTTGGCCCGGCCGGCGGCGTCGGGCACGCTCCAGCCCTCGTGGAGGAACTGGCGGTGGCGGGTGACCACGAACAGGGCGTAATCGATGCCCACGCCGAGACCGATCATGGTGGCCAGCATCGGGGCCACGGTGGGCACGTCGACGATGCCGGCCATCACCGTCACCAGCGACAACCCGATGAAGATGCCGAACAGCGCCGTACCGATCGGGATGCCCATGGCGACGACCGAGCCGAAGGCGACGAGCAGCACGACCACGGCCACGGCCAGCCCGATGGCCTCCTGGCCCTCGACCTCCTGGGCCGCCTGGGCGATGCTGCCGCCCACCTCCACCTCGAGGCCCGCCTCCCGGCCGACCTCGACCGCTTCGATGACGGCCTCGGCGTCGGCCGGCTGCAGGTTCTCCACGTCGAAACCGACCGTCACGAAGCCGGTGCGGCCATCGGGGGCGATGGTGGGGGCGGCGGGGTCGAACGGGTCGCTCACCACGGTCACGTGCGGCGTGGCCCGCAGCGACTCGGCCGTCTCGGCCACCGCCGCCCGGTTGGCCGGATCGGCGAGCGTGGTGCCCTCCGGCGCCTGGAACACGACCTGGCCGGACAGCCCGGCCTGGGCCGGGAAGCGGTCGCGCAGCAGGTCGACGGCCTGCTGGCTCTCGGTGCCGGGCAGCTTGAACTGGTCGGTGGTCTCCCCACCCACGGCGCTGCGCAGCCCGACCACGGCGACGGCGGCGAGCACCCAGACGGCGAGCACCCTCCACGGGTGGCGGGCCGCGGCGCGGCCCAGTCGGTACAAGAAGCGGGACATCGTTCCTCCAACAGCGGATCCGTCGACCGGTCGCGGTTCCGGTCGACGGGGCCATCGTGGGACCCGCCGCTGACCGGTCCCCGTCGTCCGGCTGTCGTCGCGCTGTCGTCGCTGCTGTCGTCGCTGCTGTCGCCGGTCCCGTGGGGCGCGGTGGTCACCCCTCGCCGAGCAGCGGTGCGACCAGGCCCTCGGGTTCGGCGGCGGCGGCCGCGCCGGCGGAGAAGGCCTGCTCGAAGCGCTCGGCGTCCCCGCCGAGCAGGTCGCGGGCGGCAGCCTCGATCCGATCGACGTCGAGGGCCCGCTCGGCGGGCGGCTGGGGCGCACCCACCCCGCTGCGCAGCCCGTGCCCGGCGCCGAGCAGGAACGCGGCCCGCTCGCCGTCGCCCCGCAGCGCGGCCACGCCGGCCAGGCCCTCGAGCGCCAGCGCGGTGCCGCGCACATCGCGCACGGTCACCATCGCCCGCAGGCAGGCCAGGTGGTGGGCCTCGGCCTGCTCGGCGCGCTCCTGCCGCTCGGCCAGGAAGCCGAGCCGGGCGTGAGCGATGGCGGCGATGTGCACCCGCCGGGGTCGCTTGCCGTCGGCATCGTCGTCCTCGCCGAGCCGCACGGCCTCGATGAGCACGTCGTACGCCTCGTCGAAGCGTCCGGCCATCGTCCGGGAGAACCCGGCGCTCACCAAGGCCATGGCCCGCTCGGGGACCAGTCCCGACAGGGTCGACGCGGCCAGGGCCTCCTCGTGGAGCTTCTCCGCCTCGTCGAGGCGGCCCTGGAGCACCAGCACGTTGCCCAGCCGGGCCTGCAGGAACGCATCGAAGGGCTGGGAGCCCGACTGGCGCAGCAGCGCCCGGCTCTCCTCGAGCGCGGCGATGGTGGTGTCGTAGTCACCGCGGCGTTCGGCGATGTCGGCCACCTCCGACAGCGCCACACCGATGCCCCAGCGATCTCCCACCGTCCGGAAGCGGGCCATGGCGTCGTCGATGCAGGCGGCCGCCTCCGCCGTGCGGCCGGTGAAGCCCAGGAACATCGCCTTCATCAGCCGCCCGGCGGCGAGGCCCCAGCGGTAGTCGCTGGCCTGCAGGTGCGCTTCGGCCTCGTCCACCAGCATCGCCATCCTGCTGCCGTCGCCGTAGTGGAGGCTGTGGTTGGCGGCGAGCAGCATGGCGAAGCCGATGGTCTCGCTGTCACCGGAGGCCTTGGCCAGCTCCACCGCCTCCAGCAGCGCGGCCATACCCCGGGCATCGGTGTAGTTGTCGAGCCAGGCGGCGGAGGCCAGGCACCGCGCCCGCAACGCCAGCCCCGCCGGGCTGTCGTCGTCGCTCGGGATGGCCAGCGCCTGGGCCAGCAGGTCGCGGCTGCCACCGAGGTCGCCTTCGAGCCAGAAGAACCACAGCGTGCCGCTGGCGATGGCCCTGGCCGCCACGGCATCGCCGCGTTGCACGGCCCACGCCACGCAGGCCCGCACGTTGTCCACGTCGGGCGCAGCCTGCTCAGCCAGCGGCCCTGTTCGGGGCTCTGCAGGCCGCCGAGCATGCCGGGGGCGAGCGATGCCCAGAAGGCCAGGTGCCGATCGCGCACCGCCTCGGCCCGGCCGGAGGCGGCCAGCTTCTCCCGGCCGTAGAGGGCGATCGTCTGCAACAGGCCATACCGGGCGGCATCCTCGGTGCGGGTGACCGCGACGAGGGACTTGTCCACCAGGCTGTCGAGCAGGTCGAGCACGTCGTCCCGATCGATCAGCTCGTCGGCGCACACCGCCTCGGCGGCGTCGAGCCGGCAGCCGCCGGACATGGCCGACAACGCCTGCCACACCCGGCGCTCGCGTTCGTCGAGCAGGTCGTAGGACCAGTCCACCAGGGCCCGCAGCGTCTGCTGGCGGGGCAGCACCGAGCGGGCGCCGCCGGTCAGCAGGCGGAACCGGTCGTCCAGGCGGCCCGCCAACTCGTCGAGGGTGAGCGAGCGGAGGCGGGCGGCGGCCAGCTCCAACGCCAGCGGCAGGCCGTCGAGGCGGGCGCACAGCTCCGCCACGGTGGCCAGCTCGCGCTCGTCGGGCGCGAAGCCGGCGACGTGGGCGCGGGCGCGCTGCACGAACAGCTCGACGGCGTCGACACCCACCAGCGGGGGGACCGGCCACAGGCGCTCACCGGGCACGCCCAGGCCCTCGCGGCTGGTGGCGAGCACCCGCAGCTCGGGGCAGGCCCGCAGCAGTTCATCCACCAGGCGGGCGGCGTCGACGATCACGTGCTCGCAGTTGTCGAGCACCAGCAGCAGGGGGCGACGGGCGATGTAGGCCCGCAGCCGGGCGGTGACCCCGGCGCTGGTGTCCACCTCCGGCCCCTCCAGCGCGCCGATGGCGGTGGCCACGGCCACGTCCACGTCGCCGTCGAGCACCGGGGCGAGCTCCACCAGCCACAGGCCGGCGGCGGGCGGGGGCTGCACGGCCCGGGCCGCGGCCAGCGCCAGGCGGGTCTTGCCGGCGCCGCCGGGGCCCACCAGGGTGATCAGCCGGTCGGGACCGTCGAGCAGGCGGGCGACCTCGGCCAGCTCGGCGCGGCGACCGATGAACGGCGTGAGGTCGACCGGCAGGTTGCCCGGCGGTGGCGAACCGAGCGGCGCGAGCTCGGGCTCGGCACCGGCACCGGCACCGGACGGCGGCGCGGCCTCGGCCAGGGGCGCGGGCGCATCGATGGTGGAGCCGACGGTCGCGGCCCCGGCCGCCAGGCGCCGCCACTCGCCCCACGACCCGGTCCCGAGCTGGGGGTCCTGGGCGAGGATGGCGGCCTCGAGGGCACGCAGCTCGGCGCCCGGTTCGACGCCGATCTCCTCCACCAGCGTGCGGCGCGCCTCCTGGAACGCCCGCAGCGCCTCGGCCTGGCGGCCGCTGCGGTACAGGGCGGTGATGTGCAGCGTCCGCAGGCGTTCCCGCAGAGGCTGGCGGGCGCACTGCAGCTCCAGCTCGGCGATCAACGGACCCAGCTGCTCGCCGCCGGCGGTCTCCAGCCGCAGGTGCAGCCCATGCTCCACGGTGTCGAGCCGCAGTTCCTCCAGGCGGCTGCGAACGGCCACCGCGTCGGGGTGGTCCACCTCGGCGAGGGCGACGCCGCGCCACAGGCCGGCGGCCTCGTCGAACAGGGCGGCCGCACGAAGGGCCTCGCCGTCCTCCCGGGCCTGGCGGGCGGCGGCGGCCAGGCGCTCGAAGCGGTGGGCGTCCACCTCGTCGCGGTCGGCCAGCAGGCGGTAGGTGCTGCCGGAGGCGACCAACTCGTGCGGCGACAACAGCCGGCGCAGCTTGGACAGCTGCACCTGCAGGGCGTTGAGCGGGTTGCGGGGCAACGCCTCGCCCCACACCCAGTCGATGAGCAGCTCGGCCGCCACCGGTTGGTCGGCGTGCAGCACCAGGCAGCTGAGCAGGGCCCGGGCGCGCGCGCCGGCGACGTCGAGCGGGCCCAGCGGGCCGGCCACCTCGAGCGGCCCGAGGATGCGGAAGGTCGGCGTGCCGCCAGCGTAGGGCGGCGCCCCGCCCGGAGCGGACGCGGTTCAGGCGCGGGCCACCGGTGCCGATGACCGCGGGGTGGCACGCACGTCGAAGCGCACGGGCTGGCGCCGACCTCACCGACGAGTGGCAGCGCGAGCTCCGCCAGGCGGCGACGCTCGAGCGCGACCGGGGCCCGCCGGCCGCTCTACCGCCGTCGGGCGGGCATCGTGGTCTGGGTCATCGGCGACGTGTGCAGCGCAGCGGTGGCGATCGCCTGGTATGCCGGCGGTGGCCTCCCCTCGGGTTGCTCGTGGTGGCCGCCGTGCTGTGGAGCGCCGCGCTGGTGCTGGTGCTCCGGCGGGGCAACCGCTCGAACGGTCCGGTCGCCTGCCGCGGCTTCCGTTCCTGGCCGGTGCGCTGCCCACCAGCGTCCGAGCGCCGAGCGGGGGAACGGTCGCGGCGTCGCCGGCGGTGCCGCCGCCCCTCCCTCGCCACCCGCGACGGTGGTCCTGATCCGAGCTGCGATGAGCGACGGGTGGCGCCGTCCCACCCGCGAGTGCTCGCGCTGCGGTGCCGGCGCCATCTGGGACGGCACCGTCGGTCCGCTGCACGTCGATGAACCGGGACCGACCCTCGGCTATCGCTGCGTGTGCGGCAACCGGTTCGTGCCCGTGGACCCTGCCGGGTTCGCCGCCGTGCGTCAGGGGTTGCTGGCTGCGCCATTGCGCTGGCGCCCCCTGTCCGACGACCCTGGCGAGCGTCGCTGGTCCACCGAGTGGGACGGCGTCGAACCGATGCTCGAACGGGCAGACGCCCGGAGCGAGGCGAGCTACCGGGTCTCGCTCGGCGGGGTGCTCCTGCTGCGGGTGGACGACTGGCCCACCACCTGGGCGCGCTGATCGGCCGGTCGGAGGGCGGGGCCCGAACCCGATCGGTCAGCGGCCGGTAGCGGCCCGCAGACCAGCCCGGTCCACCGACCAGTACGGCAGCGCCACCGGTTCCTCGGTGCCGATGACCAGCTCGCCGATCGAACGCATGCCCAGCCGGCCGAGCACCCGTTGGGAGGCGACGTTGGGTGGGTCGGTCCCGGCGAGGATCTCGGTGAGACCGCACCGGTCGAAGCCGTGGGCCAGCACCTCGGCCGCCGCCGTGGTCATCAGCCCGCGGCCCTGGTACGCCGGATCGAGCGAGTAGGTCAGCTCGACGCGGCCCGGATGGCCGTCCACCTCGTGCAGCACGACCACCCCCACCACCGCCGCGTCGGGGCATGCGGGATCGGTCAGGACCCACAAGCCGTAGCCGTGCTCCGCGAAGTCGCGGTCGCTGCGCTCGAGCAGGCCGGCCACCACGTGGGTGGCGGGGGCCTCACCGTCCCACAGGTAGCGGTACACGGCGGGCAGCGCGAAGTGGTCGGTGATCGGGCCGACGTCGGTGGGGGTGGCGCGGCGACGGGCGAGCATCGCGGCATCCTCCCAGGCGGCGGCACGGCCGCGGGCCCGCTTTTCCGGGGCGGGAACGACGACGGGGCCCCCGGTTGGAGGCCCCGAACGGCGGCGGAGAGGGTGGGATTTGAACCCACGGTCGGGTTGACCCCGACAACGCCTTAGCAGGGCGCCCCATTCGGCCGCTCTGGCACCTCTCCAATGCGGCCGACAGCCTACACGGCGATGCGCCCGGAGCCACACGGGTTGCACCGCTCGACCGCCCACGGCGGTCACCCCGGCCGTCGTCACCCAACTGGCATCTCGATTTTGATTGCCAGGGCATCGACTCGGGAGTAGACCTGCATCAAACGGTGCGCCGGGAAGTCTGGTCGGCAGGGAACATCCACTTGTCAACCAGGAGGTCGGTCGATGCCGGCTCTGTTCATCGTTCCTGCGTTCGCGCTGGCGGTCGCCGCCGTGGTCGCGTTGCGCTCGCTGCACTCCATCGGCCCGGCGGAGCTGGGCCTCGTCAACAAGCGGCTCGCCCGGCGGCGGCTGGCGTCGGGTGACCCGATCGCCTTCCGCGGCGAGGCCGGTTACCAGGCCGATCTGCTCATGCCCGGCCTGCGCTTCAAGCTGTGGCCCGTCTACCGGGTGCGCAAGCACCCGTGGGTGCAGATCCCCGCCGGCGAGATCGGCGTGGTCATCGCCCAGGTGGGTGCGCCGCTGCCCATCGGCGCCAAGAGCGCGGTGTACCACCCGTCCTTCGGCAACTTCGGCGACGTCGCCTCCTTCCTCGCCAACGGCGGGCAGAAGGGTGTGCAGCGGCCGGTGCTGACGCCGGGCACGCTGCTGCCCATCCACCCGGTCGCGTTCCTGGTGCTCACCGCCCATGCCGTCTACGGCGTACCGATCGGTGCGGACATGGCGGTGGGTCAGGACGGTGAGCTGTCGCCGCAGGACTTCGGGTTGAGCCCCGAGCACCTTCGGGTGGTGGTCATCGCCCCGCAGGGCAACACCGATGTGGTGGGCGTGGTCACCGCGCTGGAGGGCGAGCCGTTGCCCTCGGGCGACATCGCCAGCCGGCTGGGTGGCTACAACGACGTCGTCGGCATGGAGGAGGCCGGCGCAGCCGACGCCGAGGTCATCGAGGTGCTGCTGGGCAACAAGAACGAGCAGCACAACAACTACCAGGACTTCCAGCGCTTCCTCGACGGCGGCGGGCGCATCGGTCTGCAGCACGACCCGCTGCTGTATGGCGCGTACCTGCTGAACCCGTTCCTGGTGCGGGTGGAGCTGGTGCCCATGCTCGTGGTGCGCCAGGGCGAGGTGGCGGTGGTGAAATCCTTCGTCGGTCTACCGACGCTGGACACCTCCGGCGCCGAGTTCAAGTTCGGGTCGATCGTACGGCCGGGCCACCGCGGCATCTGGCAGGAGCCGCTGCGTACCGGGAAGTATCCGATCAACCCGCGCTGCTACGCGGCGGAGATCGTGCCCACCTCGATCCTCACCCTCAACTGGGCCACCGCCGTGTCCCAGGCCCACAACCTCGACGCCCAGCTCTCGCCGATCGAGGGCAAGAGCCGGGAGGGCTTCATCTTCCGGATCGACCTGCAGGTGCAGATCCACGCGCCCGACACCTGGGCGCCGAAGGTCATCTCGATGGTCGGCACCATGCAGAACCTGGTGAACGAGGTGCTGCAGTCGGCGGTGGGCAACCACTTCCGCAACACGCTCCAGGCGCTGGAGGCGGTGCGCTTCATCGAGACGAGGACGGCGGTGCAGGAGTCGGCGTTCGCCGCCATCAGCCGCTACCTCGACGCCTACGAGGTGGAGACCAAGGGCGTGTACATCCAGGACGTCGAGTTCCCTGTGGAGCTTGGTGCAGGTGTTGACGCAGCGGAGGTGGCCAAGCAGGAGAAGGCAACGTTCGAGGAGCAGCAACGGCCCAGACGGCGCGCATCGAGATGGAGAAGGCCTGCGGTACCGCTGAGATGCAAGGCCAGCTGGCATCGGCGCAGGTGTCGGTGGAGATCAACCACAACCAGGCCAACGCTCGGGCCGAGGCGGCACGGGGCGAGGCCGCCTACGTGGAGACCACCGCCCGAGCGGAGGCCACCCGGGTGGAGGTGATGGGCCGGGCCGAGGCGGCGCGCATCGAGTCCGTCGGCCGGGCCGAGGCCGTGAAGGTGGAGGCCATCGGCGCCGCCGAGGCCAGCCGCACCGAGGCGGTCGGCCTGGCCGAGGCCAAGGCGACGGAGGCCTTGGGACTGGCCAAGGCGGAAGGCTTCGAAGCCCAGAAGCAGGCGTTGGGCGAGGTGGCCACGGCGCTGGTGGCGGTGGCCAACGCCATCGCCGACGGCAAGATCACCGTGGTGCCCGAGGTGCTGGTCACCGGCGGCGGGGGCAGTGTGGACGGCCTGGCGGCGACGCTGGTGCGGAACCTGCTGCACGGCTCGCTGGTGGGCTCGGCCGGCGTTGGCGGCGCCGGTGCGACAGCGGGAACGGGCCGGCGGTGCCGCCACCGCCGGCGCCGCCCGCCCTCAACTGAACGGTTGACATCGTGACGGGCCCGCTCGACCGCGGGTCCCGTCACACCGTCGCCAAAGGTCACGCCGCACCGGGCGGCCGCCGCGCGAGAATGGTCGGCGGAACGGTGGCAGAGCGGACGAATGCAGCCGCCTTGAAAGCGGCCGGGCCGAAAGGCCCCGGGGGTTCGAATCCCCCCCGTTCCGCCAGCAGGGCTTTTGCGTGCCGGCCGTGTTGCCTGGTATCGGCCCGTAGCACTCTGACCAGGAAAACGTCCGGCTCGCGTCGCGGCGTGTTCGACGGCGCCGGGGGCGTTCCTCCCGCCATTACTCCCGGTTACTCCCGGCTGGGAGTACTCTGAGCGCCCATCGTACGGGCGGCGAAGGACAGCGGCGCCTGCGGCGGACGGGTCGTTCGAGGAGGCCGTCGCCCTCGAGCCTGATCGCCGCCAACCCGGTGTCAAAGCTCCGCCCGCCGCGCACTGCGCACACCGCGCACGCCGCGCACGAGTCGACGGGCCCTATCGGCCGGCGAAGGCGCTGGTGGCCGACGCTGCGCCGGATCGGCTGGGCGTGGCGGTGGCGTTGCTGTTCATCCAGGGCTGGCGGGTGTCGGAGGTTCTCGGCCTAGCGTGGGGCGACGTCGATCTCGATAGCGGCGTGGCCGAGGTGCGGCAGGGCTGCGCCTACGCCGACGGGGTCGGCATGGTGCTGGGCCCGTGAAGACCGACGGCGCCATCGGCCGCCACCACCTCACGCCCGTCGTGGTCGAGCTACTGCGCCGACGACGCACCGCGAGCTTCGAGGAACGACTTCGCGCCGGTGACGGCTACGTGCCGCCACCGGCGACCGCCCCCAAACCACCGCCCAAGCTCTCCAGCCGCCTCCTCGACCCGGCGCTCACGGACCGCCCTACTCAGAGGGGCCGCAGAACTTTGACACAAGCCGCTGGCTGGGCGCCTTCCTCGGCGACAGCCTCAAGAAGCAGGGGAATCAACTGGGTTGATCCACGCAGTTGACCTTCCAACTCAACATTCACGAGGAACGACTTCGTTCGCACCCCGATTTTCGGGTCCACGTCTCGAAGTACCTCGACATCCGCTCGATTCAATTCGGAGGAGCCCGTCGTGACCGCTCCAATTTCCCGCCTGGCAGTCCATCAAAGTAGCCGACATACGCTCATTCCAACCAGACGGATAGGTCACGTCAGATGCTGCTGTCGCCCTCGGCGATCGGTCGACAACCGAGCTAACAACGTTCAGTACAATCTTCCACTCAGCTTCGGAAAGATCCGTCGAGGATCGTCACGCAGCGCCCTTCGGCGGCGAGGTCGAGGTCACGCACGTGGACCGTCATGACCGGCCGCCTGCAACACGCCGGAGACGAGCGGCGAGAGGTTCTGATCGAGCAGGAACTCCGGGCAGCCGTGGCGGCAGCTCACGCTCCACGGCGGGTGCCGCATAGCGAAGGCATTGCGCCACGTCCTCGGCCTCCAGGTCGGGGGTGCTCGGCCAGGATCTCGGCCGTGGTCATCCCGTCGGCCACCATCGCCACGGCCGTAGCTACCGGGCCGCAGGCCGCCCGCACGGCACCCTACCCATCTGGGCCGCATCCACTGTGATCGGATCGAACGCCAGGTCCAAGGGAACTTCCGCGCCGCCAGCGTGCCGTCGCTGACCCACCCGCGACCTCCGACGGACGTCAGGTCGAGCGGCCGTGCCCGCCCAGTTCAGACGTCGAGCCGTTCGATCGGTTGGTTGGTGATCGCTGCGATGAGGTCGAAGTCCTTGTCGACGTGCAGCACCACGAGCGCGCCGCTTCCGCAGTTGCGGCGATGAGCAGATCGGGGATCGACGGGGCGCGGTGCTGACCTTGATCGGCGAGCAACATCTGAAGCTCGACCGCACGGGCTTCGATCGCGGGGTCCAGGTGCTCGACGGGCATCGACGACACCGGCGGCTCGCCCAGCGTGGCGCGGTGATCGATGCCGTTGCGGGTCGAAGCCGATCTCGAGCAACGTCACGGTCGAGATCCTCACCAGGCCGCTGGATGCGCGACAGCCACTATCCACTCGCCATCGCAAGACGGGTGAGCGCCGACTTGTCGATCAGCCAACCGGTCACCGCCACGCGGCGGCCATGACCTCGGGATCGCCCAGATCGGCGGTGCGCTCGGCGAAACGATCGAGTTGGTCGCGGGTGACCGAGGTCCTTGCTGCTCGGCCAGCACCCGCCGGAGGTACTCTGCCCGCGCCAAACCGGCGCGTTGGGCGTTCGCGCCGAGCGCGGCGACGACGTCATCGGGCACGTCCCGGATCAGGATATCAGTCACAACGATCATGATATCGCGGGGTTGTTGCGCCGCTTGCGGTTCTGCACCCGGGCCTGATTGGGATCGTGCTCGACGGCAGGTACACCCGGAGCCCGCCGACGCTCGCCTCCGCCACGCCGGGTAGAGGTGGCGGTTTCGAGTGCGATGTGCACCGCAGGCTCAGTCGAGTTCCAGGGCGAGTCGAAGGGCGTCGTCGATCTGTCGCAGCTGACGGCCTTCGTTACTCCCGGGGTTACTCCCGCCCTCTCAGCCGATAGGCCTGTGAGGGACAAGCCAGAGACTCCCGCGCCGAGCGTCGTCCGCCGAGGGTGGCGCGGCCGCCCCCGGCAGGGGGTTTCTCCGAGTTTTCCTGCCATCTGGGGAGTGGAGGGTGCAGGAAAACTCGATGGAAGTATCGGACCACATCAAGCTGGCCGTGCACGCCGTCGCGACGGGCTCGCCGGCGCACAGCCTCGAGTCGGCCACACTCGACTTCAAGCAGACCGCCCGCGACCTCGGCAACCCTGACCGATCTCGCTGAGGCGGCCATGTGCTTCGCCAACGCAGATGGCGGGCACCTGATCGTCGGTGTCGCCGATCGTCCCGGTGGCATCGGCGCGCTCAGGGGCGTAACAGCGTCCGTGATGGACGTGCGAAAGGGCATCTGCGAGCGCACGAACCCGAACCTGGTCGTGGACATCGCCGAGTACCGACCGCCGGAGGCAGCCGACGTCCGCCTGATGGTCTTCGACGTCCCGCGGGGGCAGCAGGTCTATTCGGTCGCCGGACGGGTGACGATGCGGATGGGCACCGGCTGCAAGGCGCTGAGTCCCGTCGAGGTGCACCGGCTCTACACCAGCCGGCAAGGGCTGGACATCACGGCCGAGCCAACGGACCTCGGTTTCGACGACGTCTCCGCAGCTGCCATCGACATCGTGCGCCGTCGGCTTCGCGCCATGCCCGAGGCCGGCCGAGAGATCGCCGATCTGCCGGGGGCGGAGCTCCTGCGCAATCTGAAGCTGCTCGATGACCAGGGTCGGCTCCGCCGGGCCGGCGCGCTGTTGCTGACCGACTCGCAGGGTGACGACGCACGACTCGTGTACGTCCACCGGGTCAGATCGTCGGCCGAGCCGGACTTCTCGATCCAGCTCACCGCCGGCGTGCTCTGGCGGCTGGGTGGGCGACATGCCGAGGGGTATGGGCGGGCTCCTTCGCGCTCGATTCGACGTCGATTCGGAATTGGTCGTGAGACACGAAGTCCGGCCACCATCGGTGAGGCTGAGCAGCCCGACCGGAGGGTGAGGCCACCACCGGTGGCTGGCCGAACTCGGCCGGTCGATGCCGTCGAATCGACGTCGAATCGCCGCTGAAGGACGGCCCAGATTGCCGGCCGGCTGCGAGCGCCGGCCCCAGCAGGCGCACGGTGCCAGGTGCCTGCCGGCCGGAGCGTTCGGGCCCGGGAGTCCGGCGGACCGGCATGCACCGAGAAGGGCGCGGGCCCCGGTCCAGGGGTGTGCGACGGCTGGCTCGGTGGATCCGAGCTCAGGACAGCAGATCACCGTCGCGGACTTCCCGGAGCTCGCGGTCCGCGAGGCGGTCGCGAATGCGCTGGTCCAACGGGACTACGGGCTGAACGGCCACCGACGTGACCGACGTCCTGCTCGCTGCGCGAGCTTTGGCAACGCCGACCGATCGACGCCGTGGCCCTCGCCGATCGCACAGCGACCGGTCGCCGACGCACAGGCGGTCCTCGCACGGATGGCGGCCGCCCCGTTCGACCTGCTCGAGCCGACGCGCCAGAGCGCCAACCGCGCGCAGCTCGACTATCGGCTTCGCAGCGCCGTCCTCACCCCAACTCGGCTCCGCCGTGCGCTATCACCGACGCACTGGTTACGACATCGACCGCAAGGTCGTCGCACCTGTGGCCGAACACGGCCGCGCCACGAACGCGACCGTGCGAAACCTGCTCGACGTCAGTGTCACCCGGGCCTCAGCGATCCTCCGGGGGCACCGAGCTCAACAAGATCGTCTGGTACTGGCAACCTCCGCCCGCCGAGCCCGCCGGCGACGCAGAGGCTCCCGCTGCGGACCCCTCGGGCCATCGCTGCGCCGACGCCCGAAGCCGCAGCCCGGCTCGCCCACCTCGGACCGCGAGCGATCGGTCGTGGGCCCGTGCTCGCCGGTTGGCGGGTCAAGACGATCAGCCGCAGCCTGTTCTGAGCGAGAGCACCGTGCGCAGCCACCTGAGCGCGGCCTTCAAGAAGCTCGGTGTGCGCTCCCAGGCGGAGCTCGTCGAGCGCTACCGGCTCGACCCGCCGCCCGAGACCTGAGCCCGTCGTCGAGCGCCCGTCACCGTCAGCCGGCAGCGCAGCGATCGCACAGCCGATCGAGTGCCCGACCGCTGTCGATCTCCTCCCGGCTCACCACCTGCGGCCACATGTGCAGGCACCGGATGCAAGTGGCGGTCAGCGGCACCAGCCCTTCGACGCCCGGCGCACGCTCCGCCCGCGCCCGCACCTGGTGGGTGAACGCCTCGATCGTCCGCTCGCCACAACGCCCGTCGCAATCGTCACGCCGACACAGCCGCTCCACGGACCGAGCGTAGGCATCGCCGCGCCGACCGGGTACGGCCGGGACCCGCGATCGTGCAACTTTCCACGAAACGGCCAAGATCCTCGGCCGCCGGAACCGTACCGCTGCGTCATACCTCGCGGTACCCCGGCGTCCCGGAGCGACCGGATGGCCGTCCCCGGCTCGGCTTGGCAGCGCCCGACGGTGGTCGCCGGCGATCGGGTGGTCGCCGTGGCCGGGGCCGTACCCGCCGGTGTGCTCGCGCCCGTCGACCCGACCGTACCCAAGGGTACGCTCGTGCTGGCGGCACCTCCGGAGCCCTGCGCGGGTCAGCTGCTCGCTCGGCCCTCCAACGACCGAGCAGCGCCCCCGAATCGCTCGATCAACTCCGCCTGCGACCCGACCTGGAGCTTCTTGAACGCCGCGCTCAGGTGGCTGCGGACCGTGCTGGGGCTGAGGAAGAGGCTCCGGGCGATGGTGCTGACCCTGGAGCCGGCCAGGATCGCGGTGATCACGGCGCGCTCGCGGTCGGTCAGCGATGCCAGCAGCTCGCTGTCCGCCGCGGCGGCCACGGCCCCCGGCGCGCTCGCCGGCGAGCCGCGCGCCGCCGCCGGCTGCCAGTACCACAGGATGCGGTCGAAGTCGGTGGACCGGCCGTCGTAGGCGAAGTACGTGGCTCCCGAGGGCGCCGCTCGGTGCACGTGCACGGCCCCGGTCTGCATGCGGCCCACGAGCTCGTCGAGAACCGGGCGATCCTCGGACGGCGTCATGGCGACGAGGCTGGCCACCGGCCGCTCCGCCGGTTCCTGCCCGACCGACCAGCACACGGCGAGGGTTTCGTCGGTCGTGGCCGCGCACGCCCCCAGGGCAGAACAGACCATGCCCAGCAGGTGCCTGCGACCACCCGGCGCGACAGGCGAGGCGTTCACGGCCCCTGTCTAGCTCCGCAGACGAGCGAACACGAGTGGACTTCGCCCGTTCCCGGCGGCCGTTTCGGCCAATTCGCGTGGGGTCGATCGGCTGACGGGAAGGGTCGCACGTCCCAACGCCACGAGCCCTTTGGACGAAACGTCCAGACGGCGGGGTTGCAAAACCGAGCGGGTCTCTCAAGATTCCAGTTCGGCACTACCCTCAGAGCGTGCCCACCTCCTCGGCGTCGTTCCGTCAACGTTTCGACGAAGCCGTCGACGCCTGGGTGGACGTGGCCGCTGCCGCTGGGCGCTTCTCCTCGGCCATCGCCTCCCTCACGCCGGATCTGACCGTCGGCAGCGAAGTGGAGCTCGAGCACCTGCGGGCGGCGGTGCAGGAGGTGGGCGAGGCGAACGTGGCCCATCATGTAGCTATGTGGTCGCTCCTACAGCGCATCGCCATCCACGACGAAGCCTTGACCGATGCGCTGATCGAGATCCTGCGGCGCAACATCGGCGAGCCGCCCGAGCAACCCGGTTGAGCCGACGCCGCGCCACCGACGCGGATCCGTACCGGTCGGTACGGCGAGGGCCGGGCCGGTGACCGGCACCGCAGCCACACCGGGCCCTAACCTGCCGCAGGTGGCATGGGCGATGGGGTTGCTGTGGCTGGTCTCGGGATCGGTCGTCGCCGCCATCGGCCTCGCCGGCGCCAAGGGCCGGCTGCCCCGCCAGCACTGGGCCGGCATCAGGCTCCCCTCGACCATGCGTGACGATACCGCCTGGTATGCAGCGCACCGGGCGGGCGGGCCGCTGATCGCCGCCGGTGGCGGGATAGCCGCGCTGGCCGGGCTCGCCATGCTGGCGCTACGCCCCGACGAGGACGTGACGGCCACCGCCTCGCTGGTGGCCGCCGGGGCCGTGCTCGGGTGCGTGACCATCGGTGGCGTGCTCGGCACCCGAGCCGCCCGGCGACGGTGAGGGAGCCACCCGCGGAACCGTCGCGAGCGCGTCCGTCGAAGCCGCACCGGCCTCGACCCTCCGCACCCACCCGCTGTGGCAGAGTCCGGATCCCGACACGACGGAAAGGTGCAGGCATGGAGGTCTTCGAGACACCGCTGCCGGGCGTTGGCTCGCGCTACGAGTTCACCACCGAGGCGGGCGAACACCTGGCCATCGTCGCCCGCCGCGACCGTCGGCGGGACCTGGTGGTCTACGACCGCGAAGACCCCGACGCCTGCCGGGCGAGCGTCGAGCTCAACGGCGAGGAGGCGGCCGTGGTGGTGGAGTTGCTGGGCGGCACCAAGCTCACCGAACGGCTCAGCGATCTCCGCCACGAGGTGGAGGGCCTCGCCATCGAGTGGTTGACCATGCCCGACCACGGTGGCCTCACCGGTCGTTCGATCGGCGACGGCCGCATACGCACCGACACCGGGGCCTCGGTGGTGGCCGTGCTCCGGGAGGGACAGTCCATCCCCGGGCCCGGGCCGGAGTTCGAGCTGCAGGCCCACGACGTGGTGCTCGTGGTCGGCGCGGCGGCGAGCGTGCAGCGCGCCGCCGAGCTGCTCACCCGATGAGCGCGCCGCTCGGCCGGCCGCCACGGGCCACCGCCGCCACGTGAGCCCGCCGGCGGCGTTGCTCGCCGCGTCCACCACCGGCGCCGCCCTGCTCGAGCTGGGCGGCGTGCTCGTCGTGCTGGCCGTGCTCGGGCGCACGGCCCGGGCGCTCAGCCTGCCCACCATCCCCCTCTACCTCGTGGCCGGGCTGCTCATGGGCGAGGGCAGCGCCATCCCCCTCGACGCCAGCAGCGAGTTCATCCGCATCGCCGCCGACATCGGTGTCGTGCTGCTGCTGTTGCTGCTGGGCCTCGAGTACACCCCGGCCGAGCTGCACCACGGCCTGCGCACCGGCTGGCCGGCGGGCATCGTGGACCTCGTCGCCAACGGCGCCCCCGGCTTCCTCGCCGGCCTGCTGTTGGGCTGGGGGCCGGTGGCGGCCGCGGTGCTGGCCGGGGTCACCTACATCTCGTCCTCCGGCATCATCGCCCGCCAGCTGCTCGAGCTCGACCGCATCGGCAACCGCGAGACCCCCACGGTGCTCACCGTCCTCGTGCTCGAGGATCTGGCCATGGCCGTGTACCTGCCGCTGCTGGGCGTGCTGCTGGTGGGGGCCGCGCCTGCGGACGCGGCCGTGGCCATCGCCACCGCCGTGGCCGCCGTGGTGGCCGCCCTGCTGGTGGCCACCCGCTACGGCCGTCACGTGAACCGGTTGCTCGACACCGGCTCCCCCGAGCTGCTGCTGCTCGGCATCCTCGGCCTCGCCCTGCTGATCGGCGGGCTGGCCGAGCGCGTCCAGGTCTCCGCCGCGGTGGCCGCGTTCCTGGTGGGTGTCGCCCTGTCCGATCAGGTCGCCGACCGCGGTCGCGAGCTGCTGCAGCCCATCCGGGATCTCTTCAGCGGGCTGTTCTTCGTGTTCTTCGGGCTGCAGGTGGACCCCAGGACGCTCACCCCCGTGCTGGTGCCCGCCGCCGTGCTGGCCGTCGTCGGGTTCGCCACCAAGACCGCCACCGGCTGGTGGGCCGCCCGGCGCGACGGCATCGCCATCCACGGCCGGCGCCGAGCCGGTCTGTCACTGGTGGCCAGGGGCGAGTTCTCGGTGGTGATCGCCGGGCTGGCCGTGGCGGCCGAGCTCGAACCGAAGCTCGGCCCGATGGCGGTGACCTACGTGATGCTGCTGGCGGTGGCCGGCTCGATCGCCATGCGCTTCGCCGACAGCCCGGCGCTGCGCAACCTGACCAACCGCCGCGCCCGCCAACCCGCCCGCTGAGCCGCCGCAGCCCGGGCCGACAGCGTCGGCGATGACTTCCTGCGAGGATGCGCGCATGCCCGAAGCACCCACCGCCGCCGATCGACCCGCCACCGCGCTCGTCACCGGGACCTCCAGCGGATCGGCTTCGCCACCGTGCTGCGCCTGCTCGAAGACGGCCTGCACGTGGTGGCGGGGATGCGCAACCCGCAGCGCGACGGCGCCGGCCTGCTGGCCGCGTCCCGCACGATCGGCTCGATCGACGAGGGCGCTGCGCATCGTGGCGCTCGATGTGGACGACGACGCCTCGGTGGCTGCCGCCTTCGACGGCATCGAGCGGATCGACGCGCTGGTCAACAACGCCGGGACCAGCCCGGTGGGCTCGGTCGAGGAGTTCGGCATCGACCGTTGGAAGGCGTTGTTCGAGACGAACCTGTTCGGCGCGGTGCGCTGCATGCAGGCGGCGATGGCCCGCTTCCGCGCCCAGGGCCACGGCACCATCGTCAACATCAGCTCGATCGCCGGCCGGGTGGTCGTGCCCATGTTCGGGCCCTACAGCGCCTCCAAGTACGCGCTCGAGGCGGCCAGCGAGGCGCTCGCCATGGAAGCCCGGCCCTTCGGCGTGCGGGTGGTGCTCATCGAACCGGGTGCCGTGCGCACCCCGATCCAGCAGAAGACCACCCCGCCGCCGCGCACCTCGCCCTACCCGGAGAGCGCCAAGAACTGGGGCTTCGCCCTCGGCTACGACCACGCCCGGGCGTCGGACCCGTCGTTGATCGCCGACGAGGTGGCCGCCGCGGTGCGCGAGGCGGTGACCGGCGGCGCGCCCGGCGCGCGCCAACGTCCGGTGGGCCAGGGCTGCCGGGCCATGATCGAGCTGCGGGAACGGCTGGGCGACGACGCCTGGCAGGAGCTGTGGTCGGCGCCCACTGCGGAGTTCCTCGAGCGCTACCGGGCGTTGACCGGCATCGACCTGCGGCCCGCCTGACCCGGCCTGCGCCGTCCGGGCTGTGCTAGCAACGGCCCGATGGCCGGGGCTCTGTTGGCGATCGATTGCGGCACCACCAACACCGTAGCGGCGCCGTGGCGCAGCCGACCGACGGGTGCTCGGCCGCATCGGGCGCCGAGACCCGGGGGTCCCCGGGAAACCGTCGCGCTCGATTCGACGTCGATTCGGAACCGGTCGTGAGACACAAAGATCGGGCACCCGGCGCGTGGCAGCACACCCGTGGGGTCAGCAACGACCACCGTCTGTGGGCGGCTGCTCCACGCCGGTCGAGAACGGCGAATCGAGATCGAATCGCCCGCGAAGGGTTGGCCCGGTGGTCGGCCGGGCCGAACCGAACGTCGGCCGGGCGAACCGAACGTCGGCCAGCGCCGACCGGGTGGGTCAGCGCAGCTGCGCCAGGATCGAGCGGAACGCCTCGGCGTCCTGCTCGCTGTTGACCGGGATCGAGAACTCGATGCGGTGCACCCGGCCGGCGTAGCGCTCGTTGAGCTTGCCCGCGATCTCGTCGTAGGTGCCGACGGTGGCGATCGTGTGCAGCAGCTCGTCGTCCACCAGCCCGGGCAGCTCCTCCCACCGCTGCGCCCGTGACAGCACCGACGCCCGCTCGGCGATCGACTCCCACCCGTGCACCGCGAACGCCCGCCGGTAGGACGGGGTCGACAGGTAGAACGCCACCCGGGCCCGCACGGTGCGGACCACCTTCTCCAACGTCGCCGCGTCCGGCGCCGTGCCGATCAGCGGCTTCATGCAGATCTCGACCTCGTCGACATCCCGACCGGTACGCGCCGCGCCCCGGACCAGAGCGGGCAGCACCTCGGTGTCGATGAACTTGGCGGAGCACACCGGGTGCAGCCGCACACCATCGGCCAACTCCCCGCCACCGCGCACATGTTGGGGCCGATGGCGGCCAGGTGCACCGGGATGCGCGGGTGCTCGATCGGGCCCGGGTTGAACAGCGGGACCATCAGGTTGAGCGTGTAGTGCTCGCTCTCGAACTGCAGCGGCGTGCCGTGCTGCCAGCAGTCCCACACCGCCCGCATGGCCCCCACGTAGTCACGGATCCACGGCGCCGGCGCCGACCACGGCAGCCCGTACCGGCGCTCGATGTGGGCCCGCACCTGGGTGCCCAGGCCCAGCAGGAACCGGCCGTTGGACACCTTCTGCAGCGACCACGCCGACATCGCGGTGGCGGTGGGGCTGCGGGGGAAGGCCATCGCCACCGACGTGCCGAGCTGGATCCGCGACGTGGTGGTCGCCCCCAGCGCGAGCAGCTGGAACGGGTCGTCCTTCGTCTCCTCCACCAGCACGGCGCCGAGGCCGACCTCCTCCGCCACCGCCGCCAAGCGGGCGAAGTCCCTGATGTCGAGCGGGGTCTCCGGCTCGCGGAGGCCCGGGTCGAGCTTGCCCAGCGGTAGCAACGATTCGACGATCACCTGCGCAGTCCAGCACGCGGTGCGACACCGGCGGAAACGGCGGTCCGAGCAGTGGGGCGCGGCCGGCTCGGGTCAGCCCAGACCGAACACGGCTTCGAGCTCGGCGGCCACGCCGTCGTCGTCGTTGGCGCCCACCACCGCATCGGCGGCGGCCCGCACCAGCTCGTGGGCGTTGGCCACCGCCAGACCCCGGCCGGCCCAGCGCAGCATGTCCAGGTCGTTGGGCATGTCACCGAAGGCGATCGCCTCCACCGCGCCCACCCCCAGCCGGTCGGCCAGCGCGGCGAGCGCCGCGCCCTTGGTGACACCCGGCGCGCTCATCTCCAGCAGGTGCTTGCCGCCCGACCAGGTGACCTCGGCCAGGCCCGCCAGATCGGCCGCCGTGCTGGCCATCGCCGCCTCCACCGGATGGCCCTCCAGGCGGGCGAGGATCTTCACCGGCGGCACGGTCACCAACTCCGTTGCGTCGCCGAAGCGGGTGCCCGGCGGCGGCTCGAAGTTGAGCGGCCACGCCGGTTCGAGGCCGAGGTGGTCCACCGCCTCCACCGCGAACACCGCGGCCGGCCACGCCCGCCGCACCCGGCGGACGATCTCGGCGGCGGCGTCTACCTCGATGCGGGTGCTCGACACCACCGACTCGGTCTCCAGGTCGTAGACCAGCGCGCCGTTGGCGCACACCGCCAGGCCCTGGTGGCCGAGCCGCTCACCGATGGCGGAGATCCAGCGGGGCGGTCGCCCGGTGGCGATCACCAGCGTGGCGCCGGCCGCCTCGCAGGCGGTGACGGTGGCCACCGTGCGATCGCTGAGCGTGCCGTCGCTGCGCAGCAGGGTGCCGTCGAGGTCGGTGGCGATGAGGCGGGGCCGGGCGGGCACGTCGGGTTGCTGCAGCACGGCTCGATCGTACGGCCGGCGGCGCGCTGCACGGCGAGGAGCCTGGGGACGGACCCGGCCTGCCTGTTCACGCTCCGTGCGCTCCTCACCGGTAGGTCTCCCCACTCCCAACGCCTGAGGTATGCGCCACTGCGCCGACGGCGCGAAATGGTGATTCTGTGTCTGGACAGTTCGCGCGATCGGGTGCACGATCAGCCGCACAAGATTCGGCCGGTCACCGACCCGAACCCTCCTGGGTCGGTGACCGGCCTCTTGTTGTTTCCCGGCCCATCTGGAGCGTTCCACGACCGGCTCGAAGCATCGATCAGGATGCTCCACGGGCACGCTGCGTACCACCCGGCATGTCCTACCCGACATCGTCCCCCGACCGGCCGGCACCGTGCTCGCGCGTATGTTCGCCGTTGCGCGCGCGGCTCCGCTAGCCTGGCGGCACCTTGATCCAGGGAGCGAGCACCGGCGATGAAGCAGCGACGCAGGACGACCACCTCCAACTTCGGGGTGGGCGCACGCGAGAGCCACGACGCGACGCCGTTCTACGACCGCTTCCGGGCCCCCGAGCTCTCCGACGATGATCGGGTGCCGGCCCCGGCACCGGTGGCCGAGCCGTTCGTCTGCGGCGATGCCCGCCACCTCGACACCATCGAGGACGGTTCGGTGGCGCTGGTGGTCACCTCACCGCCGTACTTCGCCGGCAAGCAGTATGAGGAGGAGCTCGAACGGGAGGGGGTGCCGTCGTCCTACCTCGAGTACCTGCAGATGCTGACCGACGTGTTCGCCGCCTGCGCCGCCAAGCTCGAACCCGGCGGGCGGATCGCGGTGAACGTGGCCAACCTCGGCCGCAAGCCCTACCGCAGCCTGTCGGCCGACGTCATCCGCATCCTCGAGCACGACCTCGGCCTGCTGCTGGGGCGAGCTGATCTGGCAGAAGGGCGAGGGCGCCTCCGGCCTCGTGCGCCTGGGGATCCTTCCGCAGCCCCGCCAACCCGGTGCTGCGCGACATCACCGAGCGCGCCATCGTGGCCAGCAAGGGCCGCTTCGACCGGGCCCGCACGGCCAAGCAGCGCCAGGCGCAGGCCTGCCCCACCGCAGCACGATCATGACCGAGGACTTCCTCGCCCTCACCCTCGACATCTGGTCGATCCCGCCGGAGAGCGCCAAGCGGGTCGGCCACCCGGCGCCGTTCCCGGTGGAGCTGCCCGAGCAGCTCATCCGGCTGTACACCTACGAGGGCGATCTGGTCCTCGACCCGTTCATGGGCAGCGGCTCGACGCTGGTGGCCGCAGCCCTGCTCGACCGCCGCTACGTCGGCTACGACCTCGACCCGGCCTACGTCGACATCGCCCGGCAGCGGGTGCAGGATGCGCTCATCGCACGGAACCACCCGGTCGGCACGGTCGACACCGCCGTGCAACGCAGCGGCGCCCGGGCCGGCGATGACGACGGTCGGGCGGCGGCCAAGTTGGCCGAGCAGGCTCTGGAGGACGCCGGGTTCACCGTGCGCGAGCGGGATCGCCGCATCCGCCGCACCGGGGTGGCCGTTTCCTTCGTCGCCGCCGACGCCGCCGGGCAGGAGTGGTGGTTCGACGTGGCCGGGCCGTCCACCAGCCATCGCGGCGGGTTGTTGCGCAACGAGGTGGTGTGGCGTTCGCTGGGACGGGCGGCGGCGGTGCGCACCGCCCGTGGCGCCACCCCCTACGTGCTGTTGACCACGGCGCTGCCCAAGCAGCCGGGCGAGGGCGACACCGCCCTGCGCGCCGCCGGGCCCGACACGGTGTTCGACGTGGTGGACCTGCTCGCCGACGGCGACGCCGACCGCCTGCGCCACTACGCCAAGGGCGGTGCCGGCAGCCGGCCTCGGCCCGGGTTCTGGACGGCGGCCGAGCTGCCGGTCGATCCGCCCACACCCGCGACCGGGCGGACCACCAAGGCCGGGCGGACCGCCGGGCCGCTCCGGCGCGAGCCGGCAAGGTCAGTCGCCGACGCTGATCACCACCTTGCCGATGTGGTGCTGCGAGGCGAGGTGCTCGTAGGCCGCGGCGGCATCGGCGAAGGGGAACACCCGGTCGATGAGCGGCTCGAGCCCGTGCTGGTCGATGGCGGCGTTCATGTCGGCGAACTGCTCCCGACTGCCCACGTACAGACCGCGCAGGTCCACGCTGCGCCCGACCAGCAGCCCCGGGTTCACCTGCCCCGAGGTACCGGTGAGGATGCCGATGAGCGCGATCTGGCCGCCGTGGCGGGTGCAGCGCATGGACTGGGCCAGCGTGCCGGCACCGCCCACCTCCAAGATGAGCTCCGCACCGAGGCCGCCGGTCTCCTCCAGCACCACGTCCGACCAGCGCTCGTGGGCGGTGTAGTTGATGGTGGCGTCGGCCTCGAACGGCTCGAGGCGGGCGAGCTTCTCGTCGCTGCTCGACGTGATGATCGTGCGGGCCCCGAGCAGCTTGGCCAGTTGCAGCCCGAAGATCGACACCCCGCCGGTGCCGAGCAGCACCACGGTCTGACCGGCGCGCACCGGCTGGCCGCCGACCAGCGCGTTCCAGGCGGTCAGCGCCGCACACGGCAGGGTCGACGCCTGGGCCGCCGTCCAGCCCCTCGGCGCCTTGATCACCCCGTGCTCGGGTAGCACGACGACCTCGGCCAGCATGCCGTCGACGGCGCCGCCCAGCGCGCTCTCGTGCACGGCGGCGCTGATGCGCCCCGACGGCCAGTGCGAGAAGAAGCAGCCGCACACCAGGTCGCCCTCGGCCACCGAGCGGACACCGGCGCCGACCGCGGTCACCACCCCGGCACCGTCGGACAACGGCACGATCCCCGAGCGGCCGGAGCGGGAGATCATCAGGTCGCGGTAGTTGAGCGAGGTGGCCTGCACCCGCACCGCCACCTCGCCCGGGCCCGGCTCGGGTTCGGGTCGCTGCTCGAGGGCGAGCGGGGCATCGCTCTGTCCGGTCAACACGTAGGCGCGCATGGTCGGCGATCGTAGGCCCCGCCGAGCGACCGGGCGCCAGCCGCGCCGCCCCCGTCCCATACCGATCGGTAGGTCAGCTACGGTCCGGGCATGACCATGGCCGAGACCACCAACGCGCAGCCCGGCACCGTCCTCGTGGCCGGCGCCAGCGGCCTCGTCGGCACCGCCGCCGCCGAACGGTTCCTCACCGAGGGCTGGGAGGTGCTGGCGCTGTCACGACGGCCACCCGAGCTCGACGCCTCGGTGCCCGGTGGGCGGCTGCGCCACCTGGCCGTCGACCTGTCCGATGGCGACGCCTGCCGGGCGGCCCTGGCGCCGCTGCAGAACCGGATCACCCACGTGGTGTACGCCGCTGTCTCCGAGGCACCGGGGCTCATCGCCGGCTGGCGCGACCCCGCGCAGATGGAGCGCAACCGGCGGATGCTGGCCAACGTGCTCGATCCACTGGGTGGCGGCGCGGGCCGCGTCCTGCGCCACCTCAGCCTGCTGCAGGGTACCAAGGCGTATGGTGCCCACCTGCACCCCATCGCCGTGCCGGCCCGGGAGCGGGCCCCGCGCGACGACCACCCGAACTTCTACTGGCTGCAGGAGGACCTGGTGCGCGAGCGGGCGGCCGCCGGGGGCTGGACGTTCACCATCTTCCGGCCGCAGCTGATCGTCGGACCCAACCACGGGGTGGTGATGAACCTGCCGCCGGTGATCGGCCTGTACGCCGCGCTGCGCCGGGCCGAGGGCAAGCCGTTCTCCTTCCCCGGCGGGGTCCCCTACGTCTGGGAGGCGGTGGACTCGCGCCTGGTGGCCGACGCCCTGCACTGGGCGGCCACGCACGGCGCCGCCGCCGGCGAGACGTTCAACCTGACCAACGGCGAGGTGTTCGAATGGCGGACCATCTGGCCGGCCATGGCCCAGGTGCTCGGCGTGGAGACCGGACCCGACGAGCCGTGCGAGCTGGCCACCTACCTGCCGGCCCGGGCGGCGCAGTGGGACGACGTGGTGGCCCGCCACGGTCTGCGGCCCTTGCGCATGGACCAGTTGCTCGGCGAATCGCACCACTACGCCGACCGGTGCTTCGCCCACGGGGAGACCCGGCCACGGCCGCCCACGTTCCTCTCCACCGTCAAGATCCGCCGGGCCGGCTTCGACGCCGCCTACGACACCGAGGAATCGTTCTGCCACTGGCTGCGCGCCCTCATCGAGCGCCGCATCATCCCCGGCCCCACCGGCTGAGCCGCTCGGCCCCCGGCGGCGCCCCACCTGGTGCGCGGGAGGTGGCATTCCCAGGGGATTCGGAGGGTTCGGGGAGCCGGCGCTGAGCCGGTGATCGGAAGCTGCACCTCGTTCCGGCTCCCAGCCCGCCGGAACGCCCGGTGGGTCGGACCCTCCCCGACCCACCGGAGCGCAACCAACCCTCCACCCAGCCCGATCGGGCCGGTCGTCGAAGCGGCACCGCCGCCCGGCGGCCGGCCCGGTCGCGTCGGGGCCCGGCCGCGTCGGGGCCGGGCTAGCGTGCGCCCGCATGGGGGCTGACACCAGCGCACTGCCGGTCCACGAGGTCTACGCCGTCAAGTACGGCGAGCGACCGGCGCGACGACCGGAGCACTTCATCGGCGGGGACCGTCACGACGTGCCCATGCCCATGGACTACTTCGTGTGGGCGGCGGTGGGGCCGGAGCGCACCTGGGTGATCGACACCGGGTTCTCCCGAGCCGACGGCGAGGCCCGGGGCCGCACCTGCCTGCGCACCACGGCCGAGGGCCTGGCGCTGGTGGGCATCGACGCCGCCGCCGCCACCGACGTGATCCTGACCCACCTCCACTACGACCACGTGGGCGGGTTCGACCAGTTCCCCGCCGCCCGCTTCCACGTGCAGGACCGAGAGATGGCCTTCGCCACCGGCCGGCACATGACCCGTTCGGCGCTGCGCCACGGGTTCACCGCCGAGCAGGTGGGGGCGCTGGTGGTCGAGGTCTACCGGGACCGGGTCGTGTTCCACGACGGCGATGAGACACTGGCGCCCGGCCTGTCGGTCCATCTCATCGGCGGCCACACCGCCGGCCTGCAGTGCGTGCGGGTGCACACCGCCATCGGCTGGATCGTGCTCGCCTCCGACGCCGCCCACTACTACGACCACCTGCGGACCAACCGGCCGTTCACCACGGTGGTGGACGTGGGCGCCATGCTCGAGGGCCACGACACCGTGCGCCGCCTGGCGGACGACCCGGCCTGGGCGGTGCCCGGCCACGATCCCGCCGTGCTGCGCCGCTACCCCGCAGCCGGCCCCGGCCTCGAGGGCATCGCCGTGCGGCTCGACCGGATCCCCGTGGCGGACCCCGGGGTCTGACAGGACGGGCGGGCCACTGCCGGGGTCGGTCGTCAGCGGGGTGCGGGCTGCAGGACGCTGCGCTCGGCGCCGGGCAGGCTGTAGCCCCGCTCGGCGTACGGGAAGCCCTCCAGCTCCGAGGTGGCCGTCTCCTGGCGGTAGTACGCGCGGATCTCCTTGATCAGCTCGCCGTCGAAGACATACCACTCGGCACCCCGGGTGGCGACGCGCTCCCCGGTCTGCGGCGGCGTCCAGAAGAGCGTCCACTCGATCACCGCCTCGCCGGCCTCGGCGTCGGCGACGAGGTGGTCCACCACCCAGCAGCCGTCGAAGGCGGCCTGCACCTTGCGCCAGTAGTGGGCGAGGTGCTCCCGGCCGGCCACCGGGCGCGGCGCCAGGTTGGGGGCGAGGAAGTAGTGGACCACGTCCTCGGTGAACAGCGCAGCGAGCGCCTCAACATCACCCCGGTTGCAGGCGGCGTAGTAGTCGACGATGCGCTGGCGGATGGCGGTGGCGTCCATGGCTGCACCCTCGCAGACCCGGGCACCGCCGTCGAGCCGGTTGCGGGCACCGCCGTCGAGCCGGTTGCGGGCACCGCCGTCGAGCCGGTTGCAGGCGCCGACCGTCGAGCCGGTTCCCGGCCCGGCCCGACGGTCGGCGATGATGGGGGCATGGATGAGACGGCGTTGCGGCGGCTGCTCGACGAGGTCGCCGCCGGCACCACCACCGCGGACGAGGCGGTCGCCCACTTGCGGCGGCTGCCGTTCGCCGATCTCGGCTTCGCCCGGGTGGACCACCACCGCCGGCTGCGCCAGGGCTTCGGCGAAGCGGTGTACGGACCGGGCAAGGCTCCCGAGCACTGCGCCGGCGTGGTGGTCGAGCTGCTGGCCCGCAGCGACGGCCCGGTGGTGCTCACCCGGGCGGACGACGCCCAGGTCACGCGTGCCTGACCGTGGCCGCCCACGGGGTGTGCCATGGCGGGCCGGGCGGCAGCACCGTGGTGTGGCGGGCCGTCGAACCGGCCGGCGACGGGCCCGGCCCGGTGGCCGTGCTCACCGCCGGCACCGCCGACCTGCCCGTGGCCGACGAGTGCTGCGCCGTGCTCGGCGCCCACGGCGTGACCGTGCGCCGCCTGCACGACGTGGGTGTGGCCGGGCTGCACCGGTTGCTGGCGTCGCTGCATGAACTGGAGGGCATCCGGGCCGCCATCGTGGTGGCCGGCATGGAAGGGGCGCTCGCCTCGGTGATCGGCGGGCTGGTGGCGGCGCCGGTGGTGGCGGTGCCCACCTCGGTGGGGTACGGGGCCGGTCTGCAAGGCGTCACCGCGCTGCTGGCCATGCTGTCGAGCTGCGCGTCGGGCGTCACCGTGGTGGGCATCGACAACGGGTTCGGGGCGGCGTCCGCCGTGCTGCGCCTCCTCGTCAGCGAGCCGGCCGCGAGCGGGCTGAGGGCTGAGGGCTGAGGACGGACGACTGATGCGGATCGCCTGGTTCAACCCCTTCGCCGGCATCGCCGGGGACATGGCGCTCGGCGCCCTGCTCGACGCCGGCGCCGACCTCGCCGCGGTGGAAGCGGGCTGCCGACGCCTCGGCTACGACGGCTGGTCGCTCGGGTCGGCGGTGGTGGACCGAGCCGGGCTGCGGGGCGTGCACGTGCGGGTGGGCGTGGAGGAGCAGCACCACCACCGCCGGGCGGCCGACATCATCGAGCGCATCGCCGGTGCCGGGCTGCCGGCCCGCGCCACCGAGCGGGCGGTGGCCACGTTCCGGCGGCTGGCCGAGATCGAGGGCCACCTGCACGGGGTCGACCCCCAGGACGTGCACTTCCATGAGGTGGGCGCGGTCGATTCGATCATCGACACCGTCGGCGTGGCACTGGCGCTCGAGGACCTGGGCATCGACGAGGTCCGCTGCGGGCCCGTCGCCGTGGGTGTGGGCACCATCCGGGCGGCGCACGGTGTGCTGCCCAACCCGGCGCCGGCGGTGGCCGCCCTGCTCGAGGGTGCGCCGGTGCGGGGGGTGGACGTGCCGATGGAGCTGACCACGCCCACCGGTGCTGCGTTGGTGGCGGCGCTCACCACGGGGTGGGGCCCGGTGCCCGACGGCGTCGTTCGTACCACTGGGTACGGCGCCGGCACCCGCAACCGCCGGGCCGCCCGAACCTGCTGCAGGTGGTGGTGGTGGTGGTGGACGCCGCCGGTTCCGCGACGCACGCCGGCGCCGCGCCGGAGGCCGGCCACCTCGAGACCGTCTGCCTGCTGGAGACCAACCTCGACGACGTTACCGGTGAGCTGCTGGGCTACGTCGGGCAGCTGCTGCTGGAGCGGGGCGCACTCGATGTGTGGCACACGCCGATCACCATGAAGAAGTCCCGACCGGCGGTGTTGGTCAGCGTGCTGTGCGAGCCGGGCCGGGCGGCGGAGCTGCGCTCGTTGCTGGCGAGGGAGACCGGCACGCTGGGCGTGCGCCAACGGCTGGTCGACCGCTGGGTGGCCCCTCGACGGGTGGTGACCGTCCAGGTGGACGGCCACGACGTTCGGGTCAAGCACGGCCCCTGGGGGGCCAAGGCCGAGCACGACGACGTCGCCGCTGCCGCCCTGGCTCTCGATCGCCCCTACCGAACCGTCCGCGCCGCCGCCGAAGCCGGTGCCGAGCACCGAGCCCCCGAGCTCCCGCACTGACCATCCGCGCTCGCCGGTGCGACATCCGCCTACCAGATCCCCTTCCGATGCACGGCGAACGCCCGGCGAACCGTTGCCCTCGCCTCGGGGCTGTGGCGACGGACTAGGGGTTTCGCCCATTGCCGATGACATGGTCCGCTTGGGTGAACACAGTTGCATCGCTCGGCCGAATAACTAACGGGGATCAAGGCGTCGGATCGATCACCCCTGTTTAGGGTGACGACGTGATGCAGCAGACAGCAGCCGACTCACCACTTTTCGTGGACCTCGCGCCGACCATTCTCCGTCAACGGCTCGTTATCGAAGGTATCCCGACTGCGCCGATCGACGCGGCAGCGATCGAGTCGTACCTGCTCGGACTATCGGGAGTCTGCGACATGGTCACCCTCACCCGTCCGGTCACCCACCGGTCCGATCGGTTCGGCTGGGCCGGTTGGATCCACTGGGAGACGTCTGGTGCGCACTTCTATGCGTGGGAGCAGCCGCAGCTGTTCTTCAGCGTGGACGTGTACACCTGCAAGGCGTTCGACGCCGATGTCGCCATCGACTACACCGCACGGTTCTTCGACGCCCGGGCCATCGTCGGGCGACCGTTCTGACCGCCATGCGAAGCGACAGGCTACGCCCCGACGAACCCTCCGGCGGGATCGACCTCACGCAGGAGCATCTGAAGTCCATCGCGTACGAGGTCATGATGCGTCAGGGCAGCCCGCAGCAGCCCTTCGGCCTCTACGTCTTCGCCTCACAAGACGATGGCGCTGAGCTCGCACGGGCCGTGGAGCGGCGCGTCTTCGATGATGCGTATGGCAATGGGCCAGCGGTGATGTCGAGCGAGTATGCCCCCTACGAGTTTTCGAGTCTTTTCACGTGCATCATCGATCACAAGCGGCTGATCCCTGTTGCCGCCACCCGCTTGATCGGTCCCGGTGGCCTCGGATGGAAGACAATGGACGATCTCGCTCGGATCTGGGGGGTTCCGGGACCGATCGCCCTTCACGCGGCCGGCCTGAAGGCCGACCCAACACGACTCTGGGACTGCGCCACGCTTGCGGTTGAACCTGCGTACCGCAAGGCCTTCCTGGTTCAAGCGACCATCGGGTCGATGGGCGTCGTGACGGGCACCGTCGGCACCGAAATCGCGCTTGCCCTCATGGACACCAAGGCGCTCAGAGTGGTCCAGCATCTCTGCGGCAGGCCGTTCTCAGCGCTGGCCGGGTTCGAAGCACGCCAGTATCTGGATTCCCCCGCAACACTCCCAGTTTGGACGGACGTTCCTGCGTTCCGCCGCCGCCTCGCAGATACGGGCGACGCTGCACTGGGCGTCATGTTCCTGGCAAGCTACTTCGAGCCTGCCGTCCGCGGGCTCGTGCCTGGCGACATCATCGAGGCGCTGGCGAGGAACGACGCAGCGCGGTAAGCGGGGTTCGGTAACACCGATGGCTTCGTTGTGATGCGCGAAGCTTCTTCGAGCGTTCGATCGTCGGCGGCACCAGGTGTGCCATGACCGGCCGCGAAAAACAAAGTCCCTGAATCTATCACACCCCAGTTCCTCGAGAGCCTTGGCTTGGACAGGCAACTCGACCCCCTCGGCGACCGTTGTAAGATTGAGTGCCCTGGCCATAGCGATGATCGCTGCCACCAGCGATGCCTCAGAAGAGTTTGGATCGGCGAGCCCGTCGACAAACGACTTGTCGATCTTGACCTGATTCACTGGAAATCGTTTGAGATAGGCTAGCGACGAATAGCCTGTGCCGGAGTCGTCGATCGATAACCTTACACCCAGGGCTCGCAGCTTCCTTAGCATCTCCTCGGCTCGTTCCGGATCCTCCATCAATACCGATTCGGTCAGTTCAAGGCATAGAGCATCACCTGGCAGTCCGTGCCTACCGAGGATGGCATCTACTGCACTCACGAGATCACTGTCACGAAGTTGAGGCGGCGACAGGTTCACGGAGACGGTAAGTCGATCGTGTCCGGGTAGGCGGCGCCAGCGCACCAACTCTCTGCAAGCCTCATTCAGCATGAATAGTCCGAACTCAACGATGAGACCATTCTCTTCAGCAATGGGAACGAACTTCACCGGCGGCACAAGTCCGCTGAGGATGCTGCCATCGCATGAGTGCTTCGAATCCGACAACTCTTCTGACCGCTGGAATCGACGATCGGTTGGTAGTTGGCGTGGATCTCGCTCGCTACAAGTGCGACTCGCAACTCCTGTTCGAGCGCGACCCTTTCTGCGGCGCGGTCGCTCATGGACTCATCAAAGACCGCGACACCATCTCCGGCCCGCCTGCTTCGCCTCATACATTGCGATGTCGGCATTGCGTAGGAGCGTATCCCCCGTTGCGTCAGCGTCATTGTGCTGAGCGAACGACACACCCAGGCTGGCTGAGGTGAAGATCTGTTGTTCCTCGATGGTGAACGGCGTCTGAAACGATTGGTGCAGACGCTCGGCGAGCGCATGCGCATGCGTCAAGCTGACGCACCTGTGCTCTACGACGAACTCATCTCCACCGACGCGCCACGATGTCGCCAGGAGCGGTGTTTTCCACATCCGTCTTGCAACAGCCCGAAGGGCTTGGTCGCCGACGCTATGACCGCCTGTATCGTTGACGAGCTTGAACCGATCAATATCGACAAAGATCACGGCCACCGATCGCTCTTCCGAAGCGCGTTCGTAAGGCGGCGGCGAGGTGTTCCATTACATAGAGCCGGTTCGGAAGGCCCGTCACGGAGTCATGGGTTGCCTGGTGCAGCAAGCGACGTTCAACCGCCGCGTGGTCCCGCAATGCCCTGAAGACCCGCCATGTCCCCATGACCGTGAACGCGCCGATGAGCCCGACGATGAACAGCCCGTCTGCACCCGTCCCGCGGCCTCGTGACCGCAACCAGCGCCGGCAGACCAAGCATCGCCGACACGAGCAGTATCCGCCAGCGGCCTCGGCGCGGATTCGTCCAGCGGCGAAGGTTCAGTGAGTTCGCGCATGGTGGGGTGCAATGCCGCGAGGCCCACGCAGATTGACGCCCCGACATATGGGACGTCGATCACCAGCAGAGGGACTGCCGCGATATGCGCGTCGGCGACCATATAGAGCACGTCACCAGCCAAAACGCATACAACAGCTCCGACAAAGAGCCTGACGGCTACAACCGAGCGCTGACTGCCCAAGAAGCCCACTCGGGCTGCCATGGCCAACACGAGCACCGACATCGCCGGGTAGCAGGCAAGGACCAGCCTCACTCGCAATGGAACGTGTTCCTTTGCGAGTGCTGGCCCGATCAGGAACACCCACGCCCCGAGCAGAGCGACGAGTGCAGGGATAACGCCGTCGAGCAGGGCGTCGAGATCATGTCGGCGGCTTCGGGCCCTGTTGAACCCGAGACAGGACAGCGGCGAGTACATAACCCGGGATCGTCGCGGCATCCGGCAAGAGAGACCTGTCGGCCGTCAGGTCTCCCATCGTCCAGTACCGTGCGAAGGGCGCCACCCATAAACCACACGACGAAGCTGAGCACGAGCATCAACCACGGCCACCGAACGCGGCCGGTAGATGCGAAGCGCCATAATGATGGCGGCCACTGGCATGAGGAGCGACAGCACCTGCGTCAAGGGCTGAGCGGTCCCAGCCACCCCAGCGCATGGACGGATGTCCAGAGGACCCCGCAGAAGCGGCCGTGCGCCATGCCCAGTGCGCAGCTGACGGATTGCTCCTTTCCTGCTGGACCACGACTGCAGCCCTCCCGCATGCACGACGTAACGTGCAAGGGCTTCGTCGTCAGAGTCTCATATCTTTAGGGTTTGCCCCGGTCGTCGTCTGCTAATGCCGTTCCAACAACGTGCAGGTTGAGTCCTAAAAGTCTCGACGTCTGCGCTGGGTGCGAAACCGGCTGCGTCAGGCGCGCCTCGAAGCCTCTGCGGCATCAGCCGGGCGGGAGCTGAGCTGGCGCCAGAGCGAGCGGTAGGTCGGGTAGATCAGGGTGTCGGGCAGCCAGCCCGACGCCCGGAGCTCCCGGTGCAGCCTCGGCAGGTTCCAGCACGGCACGCCCATGTCCACGTGGTGGGCCAGGTGCAACCCCACGTGGTACGGCACCATGAAGAACCGGGCCACGGGCGACTGGCGCACCTGGTGGGTGGTCTCGCGCCGGTCGGTCGACTGCTTCATGCCGCCGTGCTCGGCCAGCGCCCGCAGCCGGTTGGTCACCCGCCACTGCGTCATCCATGGCCCGAACCACAGCAGGTACAGCTCCGGCCGGCCGAAGGCGGTGGCCACGGCCAGCAACACCACCTGCGTCCCCAGGATGCGAGCGGCGATCGGACGGGTGCGCGGCTTGCGCAACCCCCGCACCAGACCCTTGAAGATCTTCCAGCCCGAGATCCCCACCGCATCGCGCACGAGCTTGCGGCGCAGTGACGCCCGGGTGATCGGATAGCCCCGGTACAGCGCCAGGTCGGGCTCGTCGGGGCCCAGCTCATCGCGATGGTGGGCCATGTGCCCGCGCCGGTACAGCTCGAAGGCCACGAACGCCCGGGTAGGACAGCAGCCACCGCCCGACCCAGTCGTTCACCGCCTTGTTGGAGAACAGCGTGCGGTGCACCGCCTCGTGGCCCTGGATGTTCATGCACACGATGACCCGGCCGAGCAGCACGAACGCCAGTGCGTAGCCCAGCGGGTTGGCCCACCAGATCGCACCGGCGTAGATGGCCACCAGCTGGGCCCCGATCGACGCCACCGCCGCCGCCGAGCGCCCGTTGCGGATGCGACGGAGCTCGTCACGCAACGGCGGTTTCGCCATTGCACGCGCATTGAGTCGATCCGTGGGTAGAACATCGGGCAGCATCGACCGGGCTGGGACCATACTGTTCCGCAGCGTTACGGTTGCGATGGAAGCCATGTTTCGACCTTACACTTCCCAAGACACGTGACGAAATCTCGTAATGCCCGTTTGGGCCTGCGCCCGTTGACCGCCCGATCGGTCATGCTGTCGGTCCTCCTCGGCACCAATCCTCCCAGACTCCCGGTGGCCAAGCTCGTGGCCGTGGCCGAGCTGTTCGGCATCACCGAGGGCGCCGCCCGCACCGCGCTGTCCCGCATGGTCACCGCCGGCGACGTCACCCTCGAGAACGGCCGGTACCGCCTCTCCACCCGCCTCGTCGACCGTCAGCGCCGCCAGGAGCAGAGCCGGGTGGACTCCCGGGTCCCATGGAGCGGCCGGTGGTACCTCGCCGTGGTGAACCCCGCATCGCGCAGCGCCGCCGACCGCAGCGCCCTGCGCCAGGCCATGACCGGCCAGCGGCTCGGCGAGTTCCGCGAGGGCGTCTGGCTGCGTCCCGACAACCTCGGCGTGCGCCACCTGCCCCCGCCCATCGCCGAACAGTGCACCGTGTTCGTGGCCGACGCCCCCGTGGGCGTACCCCGCGACGCGCTCGTGGCCCAGCTGTGGGACCTGCCGGCGTGGGCCTCGCGCGCCGAGGCACTCATCGACGCCCTCCACGACACCGACGACCTGGCCGGCCGGTTCATGGTGGCCGCCGCCACCCTCCGCCACCTGCTCGAGGATCCGCTGCTGCCCGACGGCCTGTGCCCGGCGGGCTGGCCGGCGAGCAACCTGCGCAAGCAGTTCGCCGGCTTCTACGACGACCTGCACGCCGAGATGAAGCTCTGGCTGCGGAACTGACGCCGCCCGGCGAGCCCCCGGCCGCCGGGCGCGTGCCAACCTGGAGCGTGCCCGATCAGCCCCCCACCGAAGCCGGAGCCCCCAGCGAAGCCGGAGCCCCCACCGAGGCCGGAGCCCCCACCAGCGATACCGACGTCGATCCGGCGACCCCATACCTGCCGGCGGCGCGCATCGTCAGCCTGCCGGGACGGGGCGAGACGTTCGTACGGGTCGGCGAGCAGCGGCCCGGACGGCCCACCGTGCTCCTCCTGCACGGCTGGCTGGCCAGCGCCGACCTGAACTGGTTCGCCCTGTACGAACCGCTGGCCGCCGGTTGGAACGTGATCGCCCTCGACCACCGTGGGCACGGTCGGGGCCTGCGCACCAACCGGCCGTTCGCCCTCGAAGCCGCCGCCGATGACGCCGCCGCCGTGCTCGACACCCTCGGCGACGAGCTCGCGGCCGAGCCGCTCATCGCCTGTGGCTACTCGATGGGCGGCCCCATCGCCCTGTTCCTCGCCCGGCGGCGGCCCGACCTCGTCCACGGCCTGGTGCTCGCCGCCACCGCACTCGAGTGGAACCGCCGGCGCACCGACCGCCTGCTGTGGCGCACCCTCGGCGCCATCGGCGTGGCCCTGCGCCTCGGCGGCGACACCAAGGTGGCCAACCGCATCATCGACGACATGGCCGCCGGCGACGACCTGGTCGCCCGCTACCGCTCCCAGCTGCTGGCCGAGGCCAAGCGGCTCAACAGCACCGACGCCATCGGCGCCGGGCGGGCGCTGTCCCGCTTCGACGGCCAGCGCACCGCCGAAGCCCTGCGGCTGCCCGCCGCCGTGGTCGCCACCCGGCGGGATCGCCTGGTCCGCCCCCACCGACAGGTGGCGCTGGCGGAGGCGCTGGGCGCCGTCCGCTTCGATCTCGAGGCCGACCACGACGTGTTCATCCGCCAACCCCGGCTCTGGGCCGACAGCATCATCGAGGCGCTGGGATCGGTCGCCGCCCGTCTGCGCTGACCCCGGACGCGGGCCGGGGGACCCGCCGCCACTGCGGACAGGTCCCCCGGCACCAACGGACCGAGCTCGGCCCCGAGCGGCCGATCAGGGGCGCATGAACACCTGCGGGTCGGCCGACGACGACGAGGCCGCGCCGCCCATGATCTTGAAGTCCGGCGCGTGCTTGAGGATCTCGCGGCGGGCGATGGTGAACTTGTGCACCTCGTCCGGACCGTCGGCGATGCGCAGCGTGCGCTGGTGGGCCCACATGTGGGCCAGCGGGAAGTACTGCGACACGCCGCCGGCGCCGTGCACCTGGATGGCCCGGTCCACCACCTTGAGGGTGATGTTGGGGATGGCCACCTTGATGCCGCTGATCTCGGTGGCGGCCGCCTTGTTGCCGACGGTGTCCATCAGGTGGGCGCAGCGCAGCACGTACTCGCGAGCCATGTCGATCTCGATGCGGCTCTCGGCGATCCAGTCCTGGATCAGACCCTTGTGGGCCACCAGCGTGCCGAACGTCGACCGCTGCAGCGAACGCTTGATCATGTACTCGAGGGCCCGCTCCGCCACACCGATGGAACGCATGCAGTGGTGGATGCGGCCCGGGCCGAGCCGGGCCTGGGAGATGGCGAAACCGCCGCCCTCCTCACCCAGCAGGTTGTCGGCCGGCACCCGGACGTCGTTGTAGATCACCTCGGGGTGGCCGCCGCGGTCCTGGTAGCCGAACACGTGCGGATCCATGCCGAAGCTGATGCCAGGGGTGTCCTTGGGCACGACGATCATCGACTGCTGACGGTGCCGGGCGGCCGACGGATCGGTCTTGCCCATCACGATGAGCACCTTGCAGCGGTCCGACAGCGCACCGGAGCTGAACCACTTCCGCCCGTTGAGCACGTACTCGTCGCCGTCACGCTCGATGCGCAGCGAGATGTTGGTGGCATCGGAGGACGCGACATCGGGCTCGGTCATGGAGAACGCCGAACGGATCTCACCCTCGAGCAGGGGCGACAGCCACCGCTCCTTCACCCGCTCCGAGGCGTAGAGGTTGAGGATCTCCATGTTGCCGGTGTCCGGCGCCGAGCTGTTCATGGTCTCCGAAGCGAACGTGACCTTGCCCAGCTGCTCGGAGATCGGCGCATAGTCGAGGTTGGACAGCTTGGTGCCGGGCGCACCCGGATCGAGGTGCGGGATGAACAGGTTCCACAGGCCGGCGTTGCGGGCCTTGGCCTTCAGGTCCTCCATGATCGGCGGGTAGCTGTTCGGCCCACCCTCGTGGTACTGCCGATTCCACTCTTCCTCGGCCGGGTAGATGTAGTCGTCCATGAACGACTTGACCTTGGCCAGCGTGTCCTGGCCCTTCTCGGTGAACTCGTAGGGCACGAGTAACCCCCTGCTTTGTTGACTGCGCCGTCACGTTCCGGCCGGAACCGTAGTCCACGAGCCGGTTCCGAGCAGCTTGGGGGTCACCAGCGCCCGCAGCACCCCCCGGCCGGCGGGCTGCAGCGGCCACGGCGCCTCCAGCTCGATGACCGCCAGCGCCCTGCGGGGCAGGCGGACGTCTGCGCCGCACAGCGTGCGCACCAACTCCACCAGCTCCGGTTCGTGCCCCACCTCACCAGTGCCCGGCGGGCCTCGTCGGGCAGCTCCCGACCACCTGGAACACGTCGTGCCGTCAGAGCTGGGCCCTCGATCGACACGGCCACGCCGAAGCAAGCCTGCCGCCGCCCGGCAGCACCGCATCGGCCGTTCGCCGGGTGCGGCGGCCGGCGAGCAGGCCACGTGATCGGGCAGCAGCTCGTTGACCGCCAGGAACCGGCCGACGGGCCGGCCGCCCGTTCACCACGGCTCGACAGCGGACGCTCGGCATCGGCCACGCCTCCACCGGCCACGCCGACTGGCGTGGCGCAGCACCAGCAGCTGGCGCAACCCTCGGTCACCGCCTCAGACCCGGCGACGCTTGGCGCTGATCACACCGGTGTCGAACCCGGCCAGGTGGAGACCGCCGTGGAAACGGGCGCGCCTTCGATCTTCAGGCAGCGGTCCATCACCACGTCGAGCCCGGCGCCGTGCGCGGCCTGGGCCGCCTCGCGTCGGAGCGCAGGCCGAGCTGGGCCCAGAACGTCTTGGCGCCCACCGCGACGGCCTCGGCCGCCACCGCCGGCAGGTCCTCGGGCCGGCGGAACACGTCCACCAGATCCGGGACCACCGGCAGCGCCTCGAGCGACGGGTACACCGGCCGGCCGAGGATCTCGGTCTCCCGCGGGTTCACGAAGTACACGTCGAAATCGGTGGAGGAGCTCAACAGGTACGTGGCCACGAAGTACGACGGGCGCGCCGGGTTGGATGAGGCGCCCACCATGGCCACCGTGCGGGTTCGGTCGAGGATCGCCTTGCGGGCCTGCGCGCCCGGATCGGTCCAGGTGTCGCTGCTCGTGGGAACGGTCATGGCAATCCTCCCTCAGCTGTCTCGTTGCGACGCCAGCAGCGCCTGGTCGAGGTCCTGCAGATGTCGTCGAGGTCCTCGATGCCCACCGACAGGCGGATCAGGTCCGGGCCGACGCCGCCGGCGATGAGCTGCTCGTCGGTCATTGCTGATGGGTGGTCGACGCCGGGTGGATGACCAGCGTCTTGGCGTCGCCGATGTTGGCCAGGTGGCTGATCAGCTGCAGGTTCTCGATGAAGCGGGCACCCGCCGCCCGGCCGCCCTTCACCCCGAAGGCGAACACTGCGCCAGCCCCAGCGGCAGGTAGTGTTGGGCCAGCTTGTGGTGCGGCGAGGACTCCAGACCGCATTACACCCACGCCACCGCCGGGTGCTGCCCAGCTTTCATCGGGCCACCGCCTGGGCGTTGGCCACATGGGCCGCCATCCGCAACGGCAGCGTCTCCAGACCCTGCAGCAACAGGAACGCGTTGAACGGCGAGAGGCACGCCCCGATGTCGCGGAGCTGCTCCACCCGCAGCTTCGTGCAGAAGGCGTACTCGCCGAAGTTCTCCCAGAACCGCAGCCCGCCGTAGCTGGCCACCGGCTCGGTGAAATGCGGGAAGTTGCCGTTGCCCCAGTCGAAGCGGCCCGACTCGATCACCACACCGCCGAGCGACGTGCCGTGGCCGCCGATGAACTTGGTGGCCGAGTGCAGCACGATGTCGGCGCCGTGCTCCAACGGCCGGCACAGGTGCGGGGTGACGGTGGTGGCGTCGACCACCAGCGGGATGCCGTGGGCCCGGGCGATGTCGGACAGCCGCTCGAGGTCGGCCACGATGCCGGAGGGGTTGGCCACCACCTCGGCGAACAGCAGCTTGGTGCGCGGGGTGATCGCCGCCGCGAACGCATCGGGGTCCTCGGCGTTGACGAACGTGGTCTGCACGCCCAGCCGCCGGAACGTCACGTCGAACTGGGTGGTGGTACCGCCGTAGAGCGACGCCGAGGACACGATGTGGTCACCGGCGTCGGCCAGGCAGGCCACCGTGCAGAACTCCGCCGCCTGGCCCGAGGAGGTGGCCACCGCGCCGATGCCGCCCTCCAGCGAGGCCATCCGCTCCTCGAAGGCGTTGACGGTGGGGTTGCCGATCCGCGTGTAGATGCTGCCGTACTTCTGCAGGGCGAAGAGATCGGCGGCGTCGTTGGTGTCCTCGAAGACGAAGCTCGTGGTCTGGTAGATCGGCACGGCCCGGGCGCCGGTGGCGGGATCGGGCACCGCGCCGGCGTGGACGGCACGCGTGCGGAACCCCCAGGCCCGGTCGACGGGTCGCTCAGTGGAGGCGCTCATCGTCGGCACCGTAGTGCCCCGACGGCCCCGCCGCGACGTCGGTTGGCGGCCCGCCCGATGGGGACGGAGCGAACCGCGCGTCGGCGTCGGTCCCGCCCCGGTCCTGCAGCGGATCGCGCACGTCGATCAGGCCGGCCACGTAGTCGCGCACCGCCACCGCCAACCCGCCGGGTGCCACCAGGATCGACGCCACCAGCAGCACGCCCAGCACCAGGTTCGGGCTGGCGCCGATCGAGTAGGACTCCATCAGCCACGGCACCCCGACCAGCAGCGCCGCGCCGAACACGGCGCCGATCATCGAAGCCGCGCCGCCGACCATCACCGCCGCGTAGTAGCCGAGGCTGCGGAACAGGTCGTAGTTGTCGGCGCCCACCACCGGCGTGTCGATCACCAGCAACCCGCCGCCCAGCGCCCCGAACGCCGCACCCCAGCCGTAGGACACCACCCGCACCCGGGTCACGTTCACCCCGCTGGTGGCCGCCGACAGCGGGTTCTGGGCCACGGCCTGCACCGCCAGGCCCACCGGGGAGCCGATCACGTTGCGGGCCACCACCAGCGCGACCACGGCGATGGCCACGATGATCAGGTGGTTCCACTTGTAGAACTCCGGCACCTGGAGGCCCATCCAGGCGGGCGGCTCCATCTGGCGCACCAACGGCAGGCCACCGCTGCCGCCGGTGAACCACGAGAACCGCTTGACCAGCATCGGGAACACGACGGCCACGCTCAACGTGACCGGCCCGAGGTAGGTGGCCTTGATGCGCAGCGCGAGCAGGCCGACGAAGCAGCCGGCCACGAAGCCCAGCGCCGGCGCCACCGCCACCCCCACCAGGTGGGGCAGCTCGTAGCGGCTGATGGCGATGGTGGTACCGTAGGAGCCGACGCCCACGAACGCGCCGTGGCACAGCGACAGCTGACCGGCGCGGCCCACCACGAACTGCAGGCCCAGCAACGCCACGCCGAGGGCGACGAAGCGCGACAGCAGGCGGGCCTCGAGCACCGGCAGCACGAACACGAGCACGGTGACCACGGCGAAGGCGATGCCGATCGAGCCGCCCGACAGCAACCACCACCGGCCCGAACCCCGGCGAACGGTGAGCGCGCTGCGGGCCAGGGCCCCGGAGGTCAGCACCACCGCATCGGCGCCCGCTGCGCCGGCGGTACCGGCCGAGCCGGCCAGCGTGGACGAGCCGCGCGCCCGTCCCCCGCTCGACCCGTCGGTGTCGATCGGGTCGAGCGGCTCCAGCGGCAGCGGTTCGAGCTCGCTCACACCCGCTCGATCCGCCGGGTGCCGAACAGCCCGCTCGGCCGGAACAGCAACACCAACACCATCAGCGCCAGGGCCCCCGGCAGGCTGAGCTGGGCGCCCATGAACGCCACGTAGCCGGCCACCATCGTCTGGGCGATGCCGATCAGCAGCCCGCCGAGCACCGCCCCACCGAGGCTGTCGAGGCCGCCCAGGGTGGCCGCCACCAGCGAGTAGATCAGCACCCGGACCATCATGTTGGGCTCGAGCAGCACGGTGGGGGCGACCAGGCAGGCGGCCAGCCCGCCGATGGCGCCGGCCAACGCCCACCCGACGGTGGTGATCTGGCCCGAGCGGATCCCGCCCAGCTCGCTGGAGTCCCGGTTGGAGGACACCGCCCGGAACGCCAGACCGAGCCTGGTCTTCTTCAACAGCACCGCCAGCACGATCAGCACCACCATGATCGAGGAACGTGCCGAGCGCCCGCTGGTAGCGCAGGCGGGCGTCGCCGATGGGGAGGTAGTCACCGGGGTCGTTGGGGAACAGCGAGGGAAGCCCCGCGTCACCGGCCGCCAGGTCTGCTCGCTCAGGCCGTTGAGCACCAACAGCACACCCACGGTCACGCTGATCACGGCGAAGCCGGAGCGTTGGCTCACCCGTCTGATGACCACCCGTTCGACCACCGCCCCGAGCAGGGCGCCGGCCAGCAGCGCGCCGATGAGCGACGCCCACAACGGCAGCGGCGCGAACGGATGAGCGACGCCACCAGCCCGGTGCCGGCCAGCGCGGGCGTGGCTGGCGTGTGCAGCACCAGCCCGACGTAGCACGAGACGGTTATCTCGCCCTGCGCGACGTTCAACATGCCGGTCGCCCGGTACACGATCACGAGGGCGAGGGCGATCGATCCGTAGATGATGCCGTTGGCCAGCGCGTCGAAGCAGCGTTGGAGGAACAGTGCGATGGGCGGAGCCTAGTCAGTAGTGCCCGCAGTCACAGAAGCGAGGCTGCCGTAGGGGAACCTCTTGGGTCGGCGTCGGGGTCGGCGGCGCCGGAACCGCCTGAACGAATGAAGGGCCGGCCATGAATGCGTGGCCGGCCCTTCGCGACGATCACTTGCAGATGGCCTCGGCCTGGTCCCAGGCGCAGTTCTTGGACTTGCCCGACAGGTCGATCACGCTTTTCGCTCTCCGACGCCCAGGTCTCGGTGGCGGCATCGCGGACCTGGTAGACGCCGCCCTCGATGAGGTAAGCGTCCTCGTTGCTGTCCATGTTGAACCCGATGCTCCTCGAGCAGGAACGGGGAAGGCTGCCCTGTCAGATCACCCCCCGTACTTTTCGATCGGTGATCGACAGCTCGCGACGCCACTGGTGCCAGCGGCCTGTGGACCAGGGCACGCCTCATCCTGTGTCGCTCGTCAAGCAGTGCAACGGGTCGAGGCATCCGCCGGGGTGCAGCCGGCGCGGCTGTCTCGCTCGCCGCGACCAGAAGAGCCGGTCCCGAAGGACCGGCTCTACATCGATCGGACCACTGGGCGAACTGGCGGCGGTCAGGTCACAGACAGCTGGCGGTTGCCTGGTCGAACGCGCAGTTGCGGGACTTGCCTGGAGAGGTCGATGACGCCGCCGACCACGTCGTAGCCCTGCTTGGCTAAAGTTGTGCCACCGAGAACTCCGAGGCCTCGGTGAGGTAGGCGTCGGCGCGCTGTTCATGTTGTACTTCGCCCTCTCCAGGAGGTGGGGCGGTCATCTCGAAGCTCCGCAGGCGATGATGCGGAGGTTCGCCCGGTTCAGGCCCTCCATTCGGGAGGCCACCTGCAGGGCCTGGTCCAGCGTCCACGTGAACGAGACGCCCGCAGCGACGTGGGCTGGGCCTTGAAATCGATGCCCACGTCGGCCAGGGCCTCGCGGCGTACACCGCGAACGGATCGCCGTCGAAGGTGGGCAGTCGAGCGCCTTGAGACCGCCACCGACCATGTACCAACCGTCAGCGGCCATGCCATCGCCACCGAACTTCTCCTTGCCAGCGTAGTTGCGTCTTTGCACACCGACGGCTGGAACAGGTAGATGGCCGGACTCCTTCAGCTTCCTGTTGTTGGCGGCCTCCACCATCGACTGGGTGCAATAGGCCGCGAACGTCATCGCGATGAACACCTCCGGATCCTTCGATGCGAGGGTGGTCATCGGGTCGGTGATCGTCGGTGCGGTCGGCTCGTTCAACTCAACGAGGCGAACGCCGCTGGATCTTGTCCTTCAACGGCGATTGGGCGATCCACGCTTTGAAGCCGGCGTCGCGTGTCTTGCCGAAGTCGCTGCTGGCCACCAGCGCGTCACCGTGATGGTGCCGTCCTTGGCCAGCAGCTCCTCCTGGTTCTGCTCGATGAAGGCGCCCCACAGCACCGCTTCGGTGTTGTAGGCCATCTGCTCACCGGTGGTCCACGGGTGGCTGACCGGATCACCCTCGCCGGGTGACCGGTCATCGAGAGGGCTGCGGGATGCAGCGCTGGTTGAGCTTGTCGTAGGTCTTCATCGTGCTCGGCGATCCGAGGGTGAGCACCGCGAAGACCCGTTCAGCATCGATGAGCTCGTCCACCAGCGGGATAGTCCGCGCCGGGTCGTATCCGTCGTCCTTGACCAGGTACTTCAGCTTGCGGGTCACACCGTTAGCGTCGCTGATGCCGCCGGCATCGTTCACCTTGGCGAAGCGCGCTTCCATACCAGTGAGATCTCGCCGTAGGCGGCCGCCGCTCCTGAGAGCGGGATGGCCTGGGCTGATCTCGACCCGGTGTCGGTCAAGCCCTCGGTGTTGCTCCAACCGGCCGGGCAGGCGGAGAGATCGATGGTGAAGCCCTCCGGGCCGGTGGCCGTGGTGCCGTCGGCGGACACCCCAGCCGTTGAGGAGATCTTCGAGCATGGCGGCCTGCCTTCCTCCCACAGCGCCTCCCAACCCATCGAGGTGGGGGCCTCTCGCCGGCTCGGTGGACGCTGTCGACCTGTCGGCCGCCGAGGTGGTCGACTGCAACGCGCTGTCGATGCCCGACTTCACCCCTGATCAACGGTCTGCGCGGTGGTGTCACCGCTACCGCCGTCGTCACTCACCGCACGCCGCAGCGATCAGCGACAAACTGACCAGGCGCTGCTGCGCCACTCATCTTGGGACGTGTTGTGCTCACGCCACCCCTGATCTCCCCCTGGCCCCCATCCTGGTGATGGAGGCTTCGCCGTGACCGAGGACATGATGCTCGACGCCAGTCACGGCTCCGGACCGCCGTCCGCCCCCGCCGCCGGGGGACATCACCTGGGCCGCGGCGAGGGGAGACCGCCCCTGACCCCGGAGTGGAACGGCGCACGGTCGGAAGACCGTGCGCCGTCGCACACCACCGACGTGGTCACCGGGCGAGAGCCTCCGGCGCCGGGTCAGGCCGGTGAGCCATGCGCTCCCGGCTGGCCGGGGTGAGCGAATCCGACGAACCCGAGAACAGGGCGTCCGGCGGCTTCGGCACCACGTGGACGACCTTCGCCTTGAGCCTCCTGGCCGTGGACACCAGACCGCCGGGCATGAAGAAGGCGACGAGCACCAGGATCAGACCGAAGATCGCTCTGGGCGTACACCACATCCACATCGACGAACGGGATGTTCGACACGATGCGGGGAGCGAAGTCCTGCAGGAACACCACCAACAGACCGCCGAGCCAGCAGCCGTGGATGGTGGCCACACCGGCCAAAGCAAGCACCAGACCCATCAGCGCGAGGATGGCGTAGTTGAAGTCGAACACGGTCGGGCCGACCGAGTCGAGCGACACCGCCACCATGGAACCGCCGATGCCGGCGACCGCAGCGCTGAGGGCGTGAACGTGAGCACCTTGTGCTTGTTGAGCGGCACGCCGGACACCGCCGCACCGATCTGGTTGTCACGGATGGCGATCATCCCTCGACCCGCACGGGACCGCATGACGTTGCGCACGAGCAGGAACGTCAGCAGCAGCACGATGAGCAGGCTGAAGTACTTGTAGACCGCGATCCGGGTGGACTCGTCCGTCCCGGCGCCGTCGACCAGCAGCAGCTTGCGCATCCACGAGGTGGGCACCAGCTTCTCGTCCAGGGTCCGGCCGTTGTCACTGCCGGTCCGGCGGGAGATGCCGCCCTGGTCGATCTTCAGCAGGATGGGGAACGTGTGTAGGCGAGGGCGATCGCACTAACGCCAGGGTAGAGACCCTCGGATCTTCAACGCCGGCAGGCCGATGAGCGCTCCGAAGAAGAAGCAGACGATGAACACCACCGGCAGCGTCATCCAGTAGTCCCAGCGGTTCTGCTGATGAGGATCGCCGTGGTGTAGGCCCCGAGCCCGGTGAAGGCGATGTGGCCCAGCGAGAGCAGACTGACCAGCCGACGCCATGTTGATGCCGAGGATGGCCACCCCACCCGAGCGCCTGGGACAGCTGCGCCACCCGGAAGCTCGGCAGGAGGTAGGGCAACGCCAGCATCGGGATCACCAGACAGGCCCAGCCGATGGCCTGGTACATCCGGTGTTGGCTGGTGCCCTCCTGGAAGGTGAACATCGCACCGCCCTTGGGCTTTGCTTCGGTCGCCGAGCTCATACTCGTTCGATCCTCCTCGTTCCTTCGTACATACAGCAGGCTCTTTGAAAATAGCAGCACGACCAGGATCAACACGAATGCCAGCACCAGCGAAGCTGGACTTGAGCCAACCGAGACCCGGATCTCCGGCCGTAACCGGTGAGCATCGACTGCACCACCGCCACGATGAACGCCCCGATCACCGAACCGCCGATGCTGTCGAGGCCGCCGAGGGTGGCCGCTGCGAAGGCGAAGATCGTCAGCTTGGCCATGAAGGCCGGCTCCAGGTTGGTCTGCTTGGCGACCAGCGTGGCGCCGAGCACACCGAGGGCCGAGGCGAGCGCCCAGCCGAACTGCAGCGTCCGACCGGTGCGGACACCGACCAGGCGGGCGGACTCCAGTTGAGGACACCGTACCGAAGGCGAGGCCCACCTTGGTCTTGTTCAGGATGGCGAACACCCCAGCACCATCAGGCCCATGACGATCAGCGTGCCGACCGTCTCATAGCGCAGGAAGGCGCCACCGATGGTGAAGCGGTCCTGCGGTTCGGCCGGGAAGGGGCTGGGGAACTTGTGGAACTCCAGGCCCCAGATGCCACCGGCGAACGCCTCGAGGATGGCCGAGATACCGAACGTGATCAGCACGACCGGCAGGTGGTCGCTCGGGTCGAACGGACGGATCAGCACCCGCTCGATCCCGGCGCCCATGGCGGCCATGAGGATCATCGCCGCGATGATGCTGACCCACACCGGCCAGCCCCAGCCATGGGCGAAGGCCCAGCAGACGTAGGCGCCGAACATGGCGATGTTGCCCTGAGCGAAGTTGATCAGGGTGGTCGCCTTGAAGATCAGCACCAGGCCGATGGCGGTCACCGCGTACACGGCGCCGTTGTTGAGGCTGTCGAACAGCCGCTGGAGGAAGAGCTTGAGCCCTCCGTCGACGATGGGTGGGACCAACGCGATGATCAACACCACCATCACGATGCCCAGCACGCCGGAGCCGCTGCGCAGCTTGGACAGAATCGACTTCGCCCGCTCATCGATATCGCTGTCATCGACCCCATGCCCCCAGGTATGCCTCTCGAACAGCCTCATTGGTGCGCAGGTCTTCGGCCGTGCCCGAGAGCACGATCTGGCCTGCCTCGAGCACGTAGCCGCGACTGGCGATCTCCACTCGCCAGGTTGGCGTTCTGCTCCACCACCAACATGGTGGTGCCTTGCCCCCGTTGATGCCGAAGCGACGGAACAGTCTTCGATGATGAGCGGCGCCAGACCCAGCGACGGCTCATCGAGCAGGAGCAGCCTGGGCCGGCTCATCATCGCCCGGGCGACGGCGAGAGCATTCGCTGCTCGCCACCGGACAGCGAGCCGGCGATAAGCGATCTGCTGCGGCGTTCGGCATTACGTCCATCCAACGGTCGATGTCGGCCTGCACCTCTTTGTCCTTGCGGACGTAGGCCCCGACCATCAGGTTGTCGGTCACCGACAGCTCCGGGAAGGTGCCACGGCCCTGCGGGACGTGGGCCACCCCGCGGCGCACGATGTCGGCGGTGTCCTTGCCCACGATCTCGTCGCCCTCGAGGTGATCGAGCCGTTGGTGTCCACCATCGAGCACACCGCTCGCAGGGTGGTGGTCTTGCCGGCGCCGTTGGCACCGAGGATCACGACCACCTCGCCCTCGTTGACCTCGAAGCTGAGATCCCGCAGCACCTGGATGGCGCCGTAGCGGGCGTTGACGTTGGTGGCCTTCAGGAATGCGCTCATGCGGCCTGCCCCCCCAGGTAGGCCTCGATGACGGCCGGGTTGTTGCGGACTTGCTCCGGGTCGCCGTCGGCGATCTTCTGGCCGAAGTTCAGCACGACGATGTGCTCGGAGATGCCCATCACCATCTTCATGTGGTGCTCGACCAGCAGCACGGTGAGCCCGTGGCGGTCGCGCAGCATGCGGATGGTCTCGGCCAGCTCGTCCACCTCTGCGTGGGTGAGACCGGAGGCCGGCTCGTCGAGCAGCAGCAGCCGCGGCTTGCCGATGAGCGCCCGAGCGATCTCGATGCGCTTCAGCGTGCCGAACGGCAGACCGGCCGCGGGGTGGAACGCGTACTGCTGGAGATCGAGCTCCTCCAGTGCCGCGTACGCCCGAGCCCGCAGGTCCTTCTCCTCCTTGCGGGTGCCGATGCGCAAGGCGGCGGTGAAGAACGTCTGCTTGGTGTTGGAGTGGTCGCCCACCATCACGTTCTCGAGAACGGTCAGGCCGGGCCACAGGGCCAAGTTCTGGAAGGTTCGGTAGATGCCGGCCTTGCTCATGTTGTGCTGCCGGCAGGCTCAGCAGATCTTGCCGTCGTAGGTGATCGATCCTTCGGTCGCGTCGTAGATACGGCTGACGACGTTGAACGCATCGTCGTCTTGCCGGCGCCGTTGGGGCCGATCAGGCCACAGATCTGGCCTTCTTCGATGTCGAATGTGAGCCCGTCAGGGCCAGTCCCCACCAAGCGCACCGTGATGTCACGCACTTCGAGTAGAGCCACTGGTTCCCCTTCTTTCCGAGTTGTCCAGCAACCGCCGCAAGTATGCTCGCTGGGTTTGTGACCAATGCCACAGGAGCGCAGAGGACCGCCACGGTATTCGCACTACCGACACGCTGTCAACGCGGCGTGACGCCAGACTCATCAAAGTTCGGGACACGGCCAAGGGGCCCATCTCCCCAGCCGAGGGGTCGCCGGCTGAGCGGTCCGGTCCACGGTGCCGCTGACCTGCGACTTCCTGCCGGCGCCAGCGGAGAGCGGCACACTGGGGGGATGCAGAACGCAGTGATCGTGGACATCGTACCGGACCCTGGCGGCAAGCGCAACGGCAAGCTCTCCGGCTGGCACCCGGCGGTCGCGGCCGAAGTGCTCCGCGCGCTCTCCAGGAGCTGGAACAACCTCGATCCGGCGCTCGTGGAGGACGTGATCATGGGTTGCGTCATGCAGGTCGGCGCCCAGTCGCTCAACGTGGGCCGCAACGCCGTGCTGGCCGCCGGCTGGCGGAGTCGGTGCCCTCCACCACGATCGACCGCCAGTGCGGCTCCTCCCAGCAGGCGGTGCACTTCGCCGCCCGGGGCGTGGCCGGCGCCTACGACGTGGTGGTCGCCGCCGGGTCGAGGTGATGCCGGCTCGTGCCATGGGCGCCTCGATCAGCCAGGGCGTGGGCCTGCCCTTCGGCGGCTTGGTGGTTGAAGCGCTACGCCAGCGTGGCGGGCTGATCCGCAGGGGTTGTCGGCCGAGCTCGTCGCCGACCGCAGGACCTCGGCCAGGCGGCTCGACGCGTTCGGCTGCGCTCCCAGCAGCTGGCCTGGGCCACCCGCCGAGGGCCGCTTCGACCGAGAGCTGATCCCGGTGGCGGAGAAGCGCCTCGACCGCGAGTCGGGCCACGTGATCGTCACCGGCGAGATGGTCACCGCCGACGAGGGCATCCGCGACACCACCGCGGAGGCGCTGGCCGCGTTGAAGCCGGCGTTCAAGCCCGACGGCAAGGTCACCGCCGGCAACAGCTCCCAGATCACCGACGGTGCCTCGGCGGCGCTGATCATGACCGAGGAGAAGGCGGCTGAGCTCGGGTTTGCGCCCCCGTGCCCGTTTCGTCAGCTTCTCCGTCGCCGGGGTCGACCCGGTCTTCATGCTCACCGGCCCGATCCCCGCCAGCCAGAAGGCCCTGCAGAAGGCCGGCTGACCATCGACACCGACGACATCGACCTGGTGGAGATCCAACGGTGGTCCGCGTCGGTGGTGCTGGCCTGGGAGAGGAGCTCAAGCCGTACATGGCCAAGGTGAACGTCAACGGTGGCGCCATCGCCCTCGGCCACCGCTCGGCTGCAGCGGCACAGAGAGCTGCTGTTACCCTGCTGTGCGAGCTCGAGCGCACCGGCGGCCGCTACGGGCTGCAGACGATGTGCGAGGGTGGCGGCATGGCCAACGCCACCATGATCGAACGGCTCTGAGCCAGGCGCGCCGCCGGCGGTCAGCCCCCATAGGCGGCCACCACGCCCGCGTCGGCCAGTCGCGCGGTGTGCGCCATCACCTCGCCCAGCGGCAGGCCGGTGCGGTCGCACAGATCGAGCAGGTCGTGCGCGCCGTCGCAGTAGGCCAGCACGTTCATCATCGAGCGCACGTGGTCCGCGGAGCCCTTGAAGCTGGCCGTCGGGTAGAGGCCGCGGGGGCCGAGCTGGGGCTCCCCCGGCAACACCGCGCACCAACGCACGTTCGCCTCCAGCACCTCCAGGCAGCGGCGCAGCACGTCGAACCCGCCCTGCAGGCCGGCCGGTGTCACCAGCGACAGGTCGTCGAGCGACGTGTGGTACTCGGGGTAGGTGGCGTACTTGGAGCGCATCACCGAGCACACCGGGAGGTCGGCGCCGGGTGAGCACCACTGCCGCTCGTCGCTGCCCCGATCGAGGTAGCTGTAGCGCTCGAACCCGTCGGGCAGCTCGCCGAGGACCCGCAGCGAGATGCGGTCGGCCAGCGTCGAGCCCAACCGGGACGGGACGTAGGAGTGGGTCCGCTCGTCACCCACGCAGGTCACCACCCAGCCCGCCCGCACCCGGGTCCGCAGGTGGTCCAGGTGCCGCGCCAGGTAGGTGATGGCGCCCGATGGTCTCGGGCAGGAAGAGCAGCCGGTAGTGTAGCGCCAGCGCGGCAGCGAGCGCAGCCACCGGCCCAACGCCGTCTACCAGCGGGCCGGAGAGCTCGTTGTTCGCCATCGACGGGTGGCACACACGTAGGTCGACAGCAGCACCTCGTCGGGCTGCTCACCTTCGATGACCAGCTCCCGTAGGTCCAGCGAGCCGGGGCCCGGCTCGCTGTCGATGACCACGTGGAGACGGCCCGGTCCCAGCCCGTCACCTTTGTCACCCGGGTGAGGCAGAAGCCCCGGGCGTAGTAGAGGTCACGTAGGGGTTAGCGTCCAGGCTGATCGGGCAGCGAGTAGAGGTGCGGTTCGAGCTCATCGCGGGTGAGCACGGCGTCGAGCGGGGTCGAGTAGCCGACGAGGTGCAGGTTGTGACGACGGAAGTCGACCAGCCGGTCGCCCCGCTCGTCGGCGATCCACGCGTCGCGCACCGTCCATTCGTCGGGCACCGTCCAGTCGAGCACCTTCGTGCCGGAGGGCACCTCCACCTGTTGCAGGCCTGGGAGCCGTTCGGCGAGCAGGTCGAACGTGCGGCGCACGCCGGAGCCCGGTCAGGCTGCGGCAGATCGGCCACAGCTCCTGCGCCCAGTCGTGCAGCTCCCGGCCCACGGCGGTGTCGGCCGGCGGCGCCACGAGCGGTCCGGGACGATCGGCCGGGGCGGTCATGACGCCATCTCGGACGGTGCCTCGGGCTCGAAGTCACGGTGCTCGAAGCGACGACCGAGCCAGTCCAGCAGCAGTTCGACCCACCCCGGGCCTCGGTGTCGAGCAAGGCGAGCGGGTCGGCACTCAGAGCCCCCACCCAGTGGGTCCGCAGAGCGCGGGCGGAAGTGGCTCACTGGCTCCGGGCGCAGCGGTTGCAGGATCCCGTGGGTGGCGAGGTCAGCGGCGAGTCGCGGCCAGTCGTAGTCGAGGTGCCGTCCCCAGGGCCGGACGTGGTAGCGCAGCGACGTGCGGTGCTGCCGACCCGCCGCCCACGTCACACCGTCGAAGTGCTTGTCGTAGCGGTAGAGCGGGCCCCCGGCGCTTCGCTCGGCGTGGTGGATCATCGTGGTGGACGACAGCGGCGCGCCGTACCAGACGATCACGCCGTCGGCCTCGGCCAGGGCGGCGAACGCCGAGCGGTCACCGAAGGGGTCGAGCTCACCGTCACCGGGCGCCGCACCCGGGAACGGGGCACCGGTCCCGCAGACGCTGAACACGGGCATGGCGCGCTGCATGAGCCGCCGACCGGCGGAAGTGCTCCGTGATGGGGCCCACCTGCGATGCGGTGTGGGCCAGGTCGAAGGGCTCGCGGCGGTAGTCGTAGTTGAGCGCATAGCGGGCAACCACAGCGGCCGGCCATAGGCGAGGAGTGGTCCAGCACCTCGAGGTGGGCAACGAGCACGGCCGCCCGAGCGGGGTGCCGGCGGACGGCGGGGTGGTCCCGGACGAGTGGATGGGTCTGCCGGGCGTCGCAGTGCACCAGCGGGGCCGCTCGGCGCACCGGCCGGCAGCACCGGCCAACCGTCGGGGTGGAGCACGGCCCCTCATCGCTGCGCCGTCGCCCCCGCGTCGATGGTCCAGCGTGGTCCCCGTCCTCACCGAGGCCGCGGCGTCCGACAGCAGGTAGCGCACGCCGGCGGCCACGTCGGACAGCGGTGCGAGCACGCCCAGCGCTGCCCGCCGGCGGATCCGGTCGGCCTCGGCGCCGGCGAGGGACACGGTCATCTCGGTGTCGAGGAAGCCCGGCGATGGCGTTCACCGTCACCCGGCGCGAGCCACCTCGCGGGCCAGCGAACGGGTGAACCCCTCCATGGCCGCCTTGGTGGCGCCGTAGGCGGCCAGGCCCTTGTACCCGGTGTGGGCCACGATGGACGACACGTTCACCACTGACCCGCCGGGCCGACACCATCGGCCGGACCAGGTACTTGGTGAGCACCATGGGCGAGGTGACGTTCAGGCGGACCATGCGTTCGATCTCCGAGGTGTGCATCGTGGCCAGCAGGCCGTCGATCCCGACGGCGGCGTTGTTGACCAGGCCGAACGGCGCGCCGTGCTCACGGACGATGCGATCGCTGAGCGCCTTGAGCGATCGAGCTCGCCCAGGTCGTGGCACACGTGGTGGTAGCGGCGACCCCTCGCCGAACGACGTCGCCTCGACCGGTCGGCGCGACACGCCCACCACGATGTCCCCGTCGGCAAGGCAGGGCCGCCGCACGGCGTCGGCCAGACCGCTCGACGTCCCCGTGACCACGACCACCCGGGCCCCGCCGGCGGCGTCCCCTCGTGCGGCGGCCCCATCGCCGACCGGCGCGCTCACCGCTGCGCCTTGCCGGTGACGGGGTGCTCGACGTTCGACCACCGAGACCCGGGCGGGTACGTGGGCGGCCGAGGCCCGGGCCCGGACCCAGGCCCGCAACCCGCCGCCTGAGCGGCCCCGTCCACGCCGGCGGCGGGCACCACCGAGGCCAGCAGCAGGTTGCCGGCCAGCGGGTTCGGCGTGGCGGTGACCACCGCATCGACGACATCGGGATGGTGCGCAGCAGCGCCCTCGACCTGCTCGGGCCACACCATGGCGCCGCCGACGTTCACCACCCCGCTGGCGCGGCCCCGGAACAGCACCCGGTCACCGCTCACCTCGACCACGTCACCGGTGGAGACGAACCCGTCGGCGCCGGCCGCGCTCGACGCAGTGGTGGCCACGTGCAGGACGCCGTCGCGGATCTCCAGGCGGATCCCCGGGGTGGCTCGCTCAGGTAGCGAGCGGGGAACCCGGCCGGCCGTCGCCACCGGGAACGCCGTCCCGCTCTCCGTCGAGGCGAAGACGTGGGTGACCCGGGCGCCCTCGAAGCGGGCGTGCAGCGCATCGAGCAGCCGCTGATCGGCGATCTTCCCCGCCGAGGGTGATCCGGCGGAGCGGCCAGGCCTGCAGATCAGGGAGGCTGCAGGATGCGTCGCCACAGGCTCGGCGTGGCCGACAGCGCATCGACCCCACCGTCGCGCCAGCGCTGCACCCGTGCGCCGAGCGGGTCGGTGAGCGGGGCGGTCACCAGCCCGGCCTCTCGGTGTAGGAGCCTGGAGCAGCAGCTGCAGGCCGGCCATCCGGTTCGGATCGAACGCGAGCCCCCACACCAGGGGGACCGACCGACCGGTGCACCGCCACTGACAGGGACCGCAGCGTGTGCCGCACCGGCTTGGGTGTCCCGGTGGTCCCGAGGTGAGCACCACCCAGGCTCGTCTCGGCAGGGCGGCGACCGGGGCGAGGACGGTGGCGCCGGCGCCCGAGCCGGTCGAGGGCCGACCCAACGATCGATGCCGACGCCGCCCCACTCATGGCGGGTGGCCTGGCCAGGCCGAGCTCCCCGATCAGCCGGGTGAGCCTCGTCGCCGGTCGGGGTAGCGCGGGCAGCAACCAGACCTCATCGACCCGGCCGTCCAGGGTGAGCAGGGCACCCAACACCGCCAGGCGTCATCGCTGCGCAGGGCGATGCGGGCGCCGGGCGGGCAACCCTCGGTGAGCCGGAAGGGATCGCTGCGCAGGGTCTCGTAGGACACGAAGCGCCCGCCGTCGAGCACGCCATAAACCCGCCCGGCGGCGCTCGGACCGTCGTGCGCGAGCGGCTGGTCCGGGCGAAGCGCTGGTAGACCGCCACGAAGGCCCCGAGCGTCTCGGGGTAGCACCGACTCCTCCATCAGCGAGAGGTCGTAGCCCAGGCGCTCGTCGAGCCGGGTGACGAGCACCGCGTAGCCCAGGCTGTCCAGCTCGGTGTCGAGCAGCACCAGGTCGTCGTGCGGGCCGGGCACCTCGAGAAGCTCTCCTCGATGAACAGCTCTTCGGGCGCGGCGATGATCGATCGGCGGAAGGAGGTCCACCGTTGCTCCTCCTCGCGTCGGCGATCGGGCGGGTCAGGGACCTCAGGCTATTCGGGACTCAACGTGGTTGCCTCACCTCATTCCGCGTTCTTCGCTGGGAAGGCGTCGCTCCAGGAACCCCCGGATCAGGGCGGCCAGCGCATCCAGGGCGTCGTACGGCGGCATGTGACCGGCATCAGGCGGCTCCGGTGCTCCACGTCGCCGAAGCACGCCACCCGGCGGGCCACCTCGCGGGGGTCGTGGCCCGCCAACCCTCGACTTGGCGCCCGGGCTCTGGTGCTACACCAGCGCTCCCACGCCTGCCCGCCGGTCACCACCAGCACCGGGCAGCGCGTTCGACCAGCGCTCCTCCGCCCGGTCCTGGTCGTGGGTGAGCAACCAGTGGCGGGTGAACGGATCGAAGCGCCAGATCACCCCGCCGTCAGGGTAAGGCGCGTGCCCCACGTGGGCGAGGAAGGCGGCGCGCTCGGCGTCGAGGCCGGGATGGGCCGCGGCCAGGCGGGTGGCAGCCTCCTCCTCGTCGGCCATCGGCCGCAGCCGCATCGCTTGGCGCAGCCGGCTCCGCAGGTTGCGAGGCCTGCCAGGCGGTCCCGGCCACATCGCCGGTCCCCGCGCGGGCGGGCGGCCCGATGCCCTCGGCCACCACCAGCGCGCTCGGCACCTCGGGGAACAGGCCGCAATGTTAGCGGCGATCTGACCGCCGAGGCTGTGACCCACCACCGGCCGCTCCAGGGCCAGCGAGCCCACCGCGGCCGGGTCACCGGAAGATAAGACTGCAGCAACCCGTAGCTGCCGGGTTGGTCGGACTCGCCGTGACCCCGCAGATCGAGCGAGATCACCCGGTGGCGGGCGGCGAGCTCCAGCGCCACCGGGTGCATCGCCCAGGCCAGGTCGGCCTGGCCGTGCAACAACAGCACCGGTGGGCGGTCGGCGCCGTGGCGGTCGCCGCCGTACTCGAGCGCCGACGGAGGCGGAGGTTGGGCAACTGGAAGCGGCCAGGTCGGCGTCATCGGTGATCGTTTCTCCGCAGGGTGCGGCGCGTCGTGTGTGCGGTGGCGCAGTCACAGCGCGACGGCCCCGGGCCGGCGAACGAGCACCGATGGGGCCGTGCCTAGGATGGTCCCGTGCTGCAGGAGAGCGAGCCGATGAACCGAAGCGCGCGTCTCGCCATCGGCCTCACGGTGGCGGCCAGCTTTCATCCTGCTGGGCGGCTACCCGGCGTTGCCCACGATCGTGGCGGCGTTGGTCTCCTACCTGCTGTTCCGGATCGGCTTCGCCACCATCGGCACGTTCGCACGGCCGGTGCCCGAACCGCCGCCCCCGGGCGAGCTGCGCCGGGTGCGGCTGCGCTTCCGGTGCTCGTTGTGCGGCACCGAGGTGCGCATGACCATGGCCAACGACGAGATGCCCGACGCTCCCCGCCACTGCATGGAGGACATGGAGCTGATGGCCCCCGTCCTGGAATGACGGCGGCCCTTTCCACAGCCGCTGTCGACGATGTGCGCAACGCCGAGCTTTTCCACAGCCGGCACGGATGGGTCCCGCTCATCACATCGCAAACGATTGGCGAGAACGCACCACGTGGGGCCGGCGCCCGGTTCATCGCGCGGTGCAGATGATCCCCTCTGCGTCAAGTTGACCGCGTTACGCAACCCACGTGGACCTAGCGCGAGATTTCGAACTCTTTGCGTAAGCATGACGCAGAGGTCGATCGTTGGCCACGAAACCCTCGAGTTGTCCCCACCCTGTGGATAACTCTGGGGAGGATCACGTCGATGTAACTTGCCCGACCACCCTCGTTCACCTGCGCGACGACCCTCACGATGAGGTGCATCCACAGGCCGGTGGACCGACTGCGTCCCGTGAGCACACCACCGTTGTCGACGCCAGTCCGTGGCAGCAGCACCCGCTAGCGCCACTGCGTCGCAGCACCCGCTAGCGCCACTGCGTCGCAGCACCCGCTAGCGCCACTGCGTGGCGACCATGATCCCGGCGAGGATGAACCCGAGGCCGAGGAAGATGATCCAGTTGCTGGCGGCATCGTCGCGCAGGTAGTTGACGACGATGGTCAACAGGCCCAGGCCGAGCAGCGTGAACACCGTGTAGGGGACCCAGCGGCCCGACGGCTTCAGCTTCATCGGGGCCGACGGCGGCGTGTACCGCCCCGACGTACCCGACGCCGAGCCCGCACCGGCGGTCCGGCCGGTTGTGGCGCGCGGCATGTTCCCACCCTTGGGCGTGACCCGACCGCTCGTCACCGCGGAGCCGCCGGGAACCTTGCGCTTGGTGGGCTTGGCCATGGCTGGAATCTATCGCCTGTCTGCTCGGGACCGGGTTGCGCGCCGAGGCGAGCGCTCAGTCGCCGCCGCCCGACGTGGTCGAGGTCGACGATGAGGTCGAGCTCGACGACGAGGTGTTGCCCGGCCTGGTCGTCGAGGTGGTCGTGGGCGGGGTCGTGCCCACCTTGATGGTCACCGTCGAGTTGACGTCGACCTCGGAACCACCGTCGGGGTCCTGCGAGATCACCTTGTCCACCCGGTCGGCGTTCGGCTCGAACTCGACCTTCACCTGCAGGCCGGCGGCCAGCAGCTGGCTCTCGGCGCTCGACTGGGTCAGACCCTCCACCGCCGGCACCTTCACCCGGGCCGGGCCGCTCGACACCAACACCTTGATGTCGGTGTCCTTGGTGGCCTGACCAGAGGGATCGGTGCCGATGGCCTTGCCCTTGTCGACGTCGGCGCTCGGCGTGTCGACGCAGGACACCTTGGCCTCTGCGTAGCCGGCCGCCACCAGCGCCTTGCGGGCGTCATCGCAGGACTTGTTGCGCACGTCGGGGATGGGGACGGCCTGCGGGCCCTCCGACACCACCAGGGCCACGACCGTGGTCTTCTCCACCGTCTGGTTGCCCGGCGGGTTCTGCGACAGCACCTTGCCCAGCGGCTCCTCGCTGGCCTGCTTGGTGATCGTGACCTGGGTGAAGCCCGCCTGCTCGAGCAGCCGGCGCGCCTCCTCCTCGGTTCGGCCGGTCACCTCGGGCACCGGGGCCGTGGTCTCGACCGCAGCGAACTGCAGGGTGACCGTGCGCCCCTTCTCCAGCTTAAACCATGCGATCGGGTCCTGCTTCACCACCGTGTTGGCCGGCTTGGCGATGTTGACCACCGGCTCGGTCACCACCACGAAGCCGAGCGCCTCGAGTGCCTGCTTGGCGGTGGCCACGTCCATGTCGACGTAGTTGTCGAGCGTGATGGTCTCCGGCTCGTCGGTGGGGGCACCGTCCTCGCCGGTGAGCACCCGGGCCAGCGCGGCCAACAGGCCCACCAGCACGATCAGCAGGCCCACCAGCACCGCCACGAACACCCAGTTGCGCCGGGGCGGTTCGTAACCGGGCGCATCGGTGGGCACACCCGGCATCACCACGGTGCCCTCGCCGGTGCGCAGCTGCCCGTAGGGGTTGGAGCGCCCGGCGGCCACCGGGCGGGCTGCACCCGCTCCGGCGGGGATCGCGGCCGCAGTCGCCGCGGCCGCCAGCCCGGGCACGGCGCTCGTGGCGGCCACCGCGTTCGGGTCGAGCACGCCCTCGGCCTGCACCGGCTGGCCCTCCCGGTAGCGGCGCAGGTCGCCGCGCAGCTCCTCGGCCGAGGCGTAGCGGTTGATCGGGTTCTTGGCCAGCAGCTTCATGCAGATGGCCTCGAGCTCCGCCGGCACCATGGGGTTGATCTGGCGGAGCGGGACCGGCGCCTCCTGCACGTGCTTGTAGGCGATGGCCACCGGACCGTCACCGCTGAAGGGCGGGCGGCCGACGAGCATCTCGTAGAGCATCACGCCGAGCGAGTAGAGGTCGCTGCGCGGGTCCACCGCGTGTCCCTGGGCCTGCTCCGGCGAGAAGTACGTGGCGGTACCCATGACCGAGCCGGTCTGGGTCAGGTTCTCGTTGCTCGAGGCCGTCATCGCCCGGGCGATGCCGAAGTCGGTCACCTTCACCTGGCCCTGCGGCGAGATGAGCACGTTGCCGGGCTTGATGTCGCGGTGGACCACACCGTTGCGGTGGGCGAAGGACAGGGCCCCGGCGATGTCGGTGGCGATGTCGGCCGCCCGGTCGGGGTGCAGGGTGCCCTCGGCCCGCAGGATCTCGGCCAGGGCGCGACCGCGCACGTACTCCATGACGATGAAGTAGGTGCCCTCGTAGGAGCCCCAGTCGTAGACCCCGACGATGGCCGGGTGGTTCAGGTTGGCCGCCGCCTGGGCCTCCCGCCGGAAGCGCTCCACGAACGACGGGTCGACGGCGAACTCCGGGAACAGCACCTTGATGGCCACCGGCCGGTCCAGCAGCTGATCGCGGGCCAGGTACACCTCGGCCATGCCGCCGCGGGCGATGCGACTGTGCAGTTCGTAGCGCCCATTGAGGACGACGGGTTCTCGGTCAGCCATGACGCCGGTTCACTGTAGTGATCAACCTGCCTGTCGGGGCTGCGCCCCCAGCGCAACCTCCACCACCGATCGCGCAATCGGAGCCGCGATCTGTCCTCCGGTCTGCTCGCCGATGCCGGGATCGGCCTCGACGATCACCGCGAACGCCACCGACGGCACCTGTCCCGGCGTTCCCGCGTAGCCGATCACCCAGGCGTTCGTGGCCTCGCCGTCACCCACCTCGGCCGTGCCGGTCATGGCGCCGACCTCGACCCCGTCGATGGCCAGCGCGGTGGCGGTGCCCTGCGCCACGACCGACTGCATCGCCTCGCGGATCAACGCCGCCGTCTCCGGCGACACCGGCCGCTGCCACAGCTGCGGTTCCACCCGGGTCAGCACCTCGCCGTCGCGGGCGACGATGCGGTCCAGGGCGTGCGGCCGCATGGCCCGCCCGTCGTTGGCCACCGCCGCGGCGACCATGGCCATGGTCAGAGGGGTGGCGGCCACGTCGTTCTGGCCGATGGCGGCCTGGGCCAGGCGGGCGGAGTCCTCGAACACGCCCGGGGTGATCTCGGCGCCGAAGTCGGTGGGGAACACCGACACCGCCGGCACCGGCAGGTCCACCGGCAGGGCGGTGTTGAAGCCGAACGCCCCCACCGAGGAGATCATCCGCTGCGGGCCGATCAGCTCGGCGCCGAGTTGGGCGAACGCCGAGTTGCAGCTCACCGTCAGCACCTCCACCAGCGTGCCGCCGCACACCTCGCCCCCGAAGTTGCCGATGGGGTTGTTCGACGCCGGCGGCGTGTACGACGACGCCTGCGGGAACACCGGGTTGGTGGCGGTGACCACCCCGCTCTCCACCCCGACGGCTGCGGTCACCACCTTGAACGTGGAGCCGGGGGCGAAGCGCTCGCGATACGAGCGGGCCAGCATCGGGGCAGCCGGATCGTCGTTGAGCTGCTGCCAGGCGGCGCGCACGGCGTCGGTGTCGTGGTCCGACAGCAGGTTGGGGTCGTAGCTGGGGTAGCTCCACAGCGCCTGGATGGCGCCGGTGCGCGGATCGAGCACGACGACGGAGCCCTTGCGCTGACCGAGCGCGGCCCGGGCCACCTCCTGCACGTCCTTGCGCAGGGTGAGCGTCACATCCGCGGTGCGGTCGCGGTCGACGAAGAGGTCGCTGACCCGGTCGTAGCGCTGGGCCTCGGTCAGGCCGGCCAGCTCGTCGTTGAACGTCCGCTCGATGCCCTCGGCGCCGTACTCGAAGGAGTAGTAGCCGGTCACGTGGGCGAACAGCTCGCCCTCGGGGAACTCCCGGCGGCGGGCGAACGTGCTGTCGGGGGTCTCCACCGAACGGGCCAGCACCGCGCCGTCGGCCGAGGCCACGATGCCGCGGCCCTGCTCGTAGCTGCGGTCGATCGAGCGGAGGTTCTCCGGGTTCTCGTCGAGCTCGTCGGCCTGCAGCACCTGGATGCGGGTGAGCTGCAGGAACAGCAACGAGAAGCAGACGATCAGCCCCAGGCCGACCTTGGTGATGCGCCCGTTCACGAGCCCACCCCGTTCAGGAGCCCCAGCCCGATCACGAGCCCACCACCATGGTCGGGCTCTCGCCCACGGCCACCTCGGCGGCCCGGGCGGTGCTGCGGGCCGTGGCCTCATCGGAGATGCGCACCAGCAGCGCCAGCAGCACGTAGTTGGCCAGCAGCGACGAACCGCCGAAGGACATGAACGGCAGGGTCACGCCGGTCAGGGGCAGCACCCGGGTGACGCCGCCGATGATGACGAACGCCTGCACCCCCAGCAGCGTGGTCAGACCGGTGGCGAGCAGCTTGTCGAAGTTGCTGTCGGCCTGCAGGGCGATGCGCAGGCCGCTGCCCACCAGCAGCAGGTAGGCCATCAGCAGCGCGGTGGCGCCCACCAGGCCGAGCTCCTCGGCCACGACGGCGAAGATGAAGTCGGTGGTGTTGGCGGGGATGCGGCTGGGATCGCCCAGGCCGAGCCCGGTCCCGGTGAGGCCGCCGTCGGCCATGGCGAAGGCGGCCTCGACGATCTGGTAGCCGGCCTCCTTGGCCACCGGCCACGGGTCGAGCCAGATGGTGACGCGGTCGCGCACGTGGCCGAACAGCTGGTAGGCGATGGTGGCCCCGCCGGCGAAGAGGCCGACGCCGAGCAGCAGGTAGGCGGCCCGGCCGGTGGCCACCCACACCAGCACGATGAACAGCGTGAAGAACAACAGCGACGAGCCGAGGTCCTTCTGGTTGACCATGACCAGCAGCGACACGCCCCAGGCGGCCAGCAGCGGGCCGAGGTGGCGCGGGTCGGGCAGGTAGAGCGGACCCAGCCGCTTGGTGGACAGCGCCAGCAGCTCGCGCTTCTCCACCAGGTAGCCGGCGATGAACGCAGCGAGCGCCAGCTTGGCCGCCTCGCCCGGCTGGAAGCTCATCGGCCCGACCCGGATCCAGATGCGGGCGCCGTTGATCTCCTGACCGATCACCGGCACCGACGGCAGCAGGAGCAGCAGGATGCCGAGCGCGGCGAAGCTGTAGCGGTAGTGCTCGAGGTTGCGGGCCCGGCGGATCAGCACCAGCGTCGCCACGAAACCGGCCATGCCCACCGCGCTCCACGTGGCCTGGGCGGCGGCCAGCTCGGTGTCCATCCGGGCGATGAACACGTAGCCGAGGCCGTTGAGCAGCCCGGCCAGCGGCAGCAGCAGGCCGTCGGCCTGGGGGGCGAGCTTGCGCACGGCGAGGTGGCCGATGGCGAACAGGGCGAGCAGCATCCCCAGGAACGGCCCGATGTTGGCCGGCAGCGAGGCGGTGCGCCCGAGGGCCGTGAGCGAGTACGCGCCGATGACGATCAGGGCGCCGAGCAACAGCAGGCCCAGCTCGGTGGTGCGACGGACGCGACCCATGGTGGTTGCCGGCCGCCGCGTCAGGCGCCCGGCGCGGCCGTGGCCGGCGGCGCATCGGCGGCACCCGCGGCCCCCAGGGCGGCGACGGCCGGGGTGGGGGCGGCGGCCGGATCGGGGGCGGCCGCCGGTGCCGACGTGGGCGCCACCGGGACGACCGAGGTGGGGGCGACGGTGGTGGGGGCGGAGCTCGACGAACCCCCGCCGGGGACGGTGGTGCTGGTGGTGGTGGCGGAGCGGGCGGTGGTCGTGGTCACCGCCGGCGGGACGGTGGTGGGCGTGGTGAGCAGCGTGACCCAGCGCAACGCCTCGGCGTGGCTGGAGGTGCTGAACCCCTCGTTGACCAACTCCTGCTGGGCCTGGGTGAGCGCCGACACGCGCACGTCGGTGGCGTCGACCACCTCGGGATCGAACCACAGGATGCCGTCGGGGCGGCCTCGGAACACGCTGACGGTGCCGTTGTCCACCGCCACGAAGTAGTTGTTGCGGGCCCACAACCGCACCGCGAACACCGTGGCGCCGGCCAGCGCCACCAGCACGATGAGGAACGCCACCACCCGACCGGTGAACCGCCGGGGCACCGGCTCCGGCGGCGGTGCGGGCGGGGCCAGGCTCGTGGCCAGCGCCGCCGCGGCGGTGGGCCCGGGATCGGCGGGGGCGGCGGCACCACCGTCGTCATCGACGACGTCGACCACCACGCAGGTCACGTTGTCCCGGCCACCACCGTCGTTGGCCATGGCCACCAGCGTGGTCGCCGCCTCGGTGGGGTCGGCCAGCTGGCGCAGGGTGGCCGCGATGCGACCGTCGGGCACCTCGTTGAACAGCCCGTCGCTGCACAGCAGGTAGCGGTCGCCCGCCACCGCCGGCCGCTCCCACCAGTCGACCTCGACGTCGGGCTCGACACCGATGACCCTGGTCAGGATGTTCCGCTGGGGGTGCACGGCCGCCTCGTCGGCGGTGAGCTGCCCGTCGCGGACCAGGCTCTGGACGAGCGAGTGGTCCTCGGTGAGCTGCTCGAGGGCGCCGTCGCGCAGCAGGTACACCCGGCTGTCGCCGACGTTGACGATGGCCACGTGCTGCGCCCCGGCGGGCCCGACGAGGGCGACGGCGCAGAGCGTGGTGCCCATCCCGTGCAGCTCGCTGTTGCCCCTGGCCTCGCCGAACACGGCCTCGTTGGCGCCGAGCACCGCGTCGACCAGGCCATCCACCGAGGCCAGGGCCCCGCCGGCCGGTGCGTCGCTGCGCACCTGGCGCGACAGCGTGCTCAGCGCCAGGGCGGAGGCCACCTCGCCACCGCGGTGGCCGCCCATGCCGTCGGCCACCGCGAACACGGCGCAGGCCGGGTCCGACAGCGCCGCATCCTGGTTGTTGGCGCGCACCTGCCCCACATCGGAGTGGGCGCCGCCGATCAGGCGGATCACGCCACCAGCTCCAGCACCGTCGAGCCGACCTGCACCTGGTCACCGGGTTTGAGCATCAGCGGGCCGGCGACCTTCTTGCGGTTGAGGTACGTCCCGTTGGTCGAACCGAGATCCTCGACGAAGACCACACCGTCGCGCACGAACACCCGGGCGTGGACCTGCGAGACGTAGGTGTCGTCGAGGGTGATCTGGCAGCCCGCGGCCCGGCCCATGGTCAGCTCCTCGGCCAGGTCGTAGCGCCGGCCCGACACCTCGGCCGGGGCCATCACCACCAGCCCGGGCCGAGCCCCACCGGCGCTGCGGCTCCGCTTGGGCCGGCCGGCGGACTTGCTGCCGCGCCGCCCGGCGGCGGGCGGGGCGGCGCCCACCGCGGCGGGGGCGGTGGACCGGCCCTTGGCGGTGCGCAGCCGGGGCCCGTTGACCTCCACCCACACGGCGCGGGCGACGCGCACGAAGAAGAGGTAGAGCAGCACCAGCAGGCACAGCTTGAGGACGTTGAGCAACTGTTCGGGCACCGATGGACCTGCCTGGCGGGCTCTCAGGAGGCGGCGAAGCGTACGAGCACCGTACCGAAGGCCAGCTCGTCTCCGTCGCGCAGCTCCCGCTCGTAGATCCGCACCCCGTTGACCCGGGTGCCGTTGGTGGAGCCGAGATCCACCACGACGAACCCGTCGCCCTTGGCCCGGATCTCGGCGTGGTAGCGGCTGACGCTGGCGTCGACGATCTGCACCCCGCAGTCGGGTAGGCGGCCCACCTTGGTCACCGTGTCGGCCAGGATCACCCGGTCACCGCCGGGCATGGTCAGCGACCCGGCCCCCGCCCCGGCCCCGGCCTCCACGAAGGAGCCCTCCACCGCGAACGTGCCCGACCGCCGCGCCTCCTCGGTGACCAGCACCACCGACACCGGCCCCATGAAGCTGTAGCCCTCCTCCCGGGCGTGCTCGCGCACCAGGTCGGACAGCTCGCGCACCAGCGAGGCGGCGACGTGGGAGAAGCCCTGTGCGTCCTCCGGGGCGAGGCGCACCTCGAAGCGGTTGGGCACGACCGTGCGACCCGACACGCCGACGCTGCGCTGATCGTCCATCTCCCGCATCAGCTTGCGGCCGAGCTCCACCGGGCGCAGGCCCGAGCGGAAGGCGCGCGCGAACACCCCTTCGACCAGGGTCTCCAGGCGGCGTTCGATGGAGCGCAGCACCACGGCCCCGATCGTAGTGCGCCGCCGGTGGTCATCTCTTTCGCTCATCGCCCGCGGTGTGCGCTACGCTGTCCCGCTGCCACGCGCGAGTGGCGGAATTGGCAGACGCGCAGGATTCAGGTTCCTGTGTACGCAAGTACGTGGGGGTTCAAGTCCCCCCTCGCGCACAGCACGAGCGGCCCCACCGGGGGCCGCTCGTCGTTTTGCCTGACGTGATCGCCGCCTCGGCACACCCGGACGCGACGCCGCCACCGCCCTGGGCGGACGGTGGCGGCGGGTCCTCGAAGAACCGATCGCGGCGCGGCCGACAGAGCGGCCCCAGGGTCAGTGGTGCAAGTGACGGCCGGTGCCGCCGCCCACGCTGCGGCTGTTGAACGCCCGGTAGACGAGCAGCACGATGATGGCGCCGACGATCGAGCCCAGGATGCCGGAGGGCTGCAGCGCCCCCTCGTCGAGGTCCTTGCCGAACAGCGCCCAACCGATGAACCCGCCGACGAAGCTGCCGACGACGCCCAGCGCGATCGTCATGGCGATGCCCATCGGGTCGGGACCGGGCACGAGCAGGCGGGCCAGGAACCCGGCGATCGCACCGATGATCAACATGACGATGATGAAGCCCAGCATGGGTCTGTCTCCTTCCCCGCCGCCGGCCCCGGGGGGACCGGGCTCGCAGCGTGGTCTGTCCGGTCAGATGTCCACCGCGCCGCACGGGTAAACGTCGCCGCCGCACCGCTCGGCTCCCGACCGGGACGAACGATCCGATCCCGAGCGGCCGGCCCATCCCTACCGTCGGCGGAGGATGCGGCCCTCCCCTGTCCGGGGGACGGCCGCATCGGCATCGACGGCGGCGGACGGGCAGGGCGGGTGGCGTGGCACGACGCGCAGGGCGCAGCGTGAAGGGTCGGCAGACGGTCATGGCCGGGGCGGCGACCTCCCGGGTGGGGGTGCTCGCCACCGGGACGACGTTGGCCGGATCGCTGGTGGCCGGGTCACTGGTGGCCGGATCGCTCCTGGCCGGGTCGCTGGTGGCCGGCGCGGCCACCGACGACGGGTTCAGCGGCGACGGCCGGCTGCGCACCGCCGGCGCCCAACGCAGCGGTGCGGTCGGCCGCGGCGACGGCACCGCGCTGGCGGTGGGCATCAGCACGACCGACGCCACCGACGCCGCCGTGGTGCGCATCGGCGCCGACGGGAACGTGCTGGGCACCGCCACCGTGGCCGGCTCGGTCCGCCTCGACGACCTGCGCGGCGTTGCGGCCGCCGGCTCGGACACGGTCGCCCAGTTCCACACCGACGGCGGGCCGGCGCTGACCCGCATCGGACCCGACGGCCAGGTGGTTGCCGGCTTCGGTGGGGGTGACGGCTGGGTGTACGACACCCTCGGCTCGTGCGGCGGTGGCGACGGGCAGATCGGCGACCTGGCGGTCGCCCCCGACGGCACCATCTTCACGGTGGCGTGGAACTTCCTCGGCAACACCCCGGCGAACTGCGACGGCACCGGCATCCGGCGCTACGACGCCAGCGGCAACCGCCTCGACTGGGGCGTGAGCCGCTTCGAGGGCACGTTCGTGGACAACCGACTGGAGTCGGCCGCCATCGCGGTGGACGGCAGCGGCAACGTCTACACCGCCGGGGTGGCGTTCGGTTCGAGCGCCGACACCGAGCGGGTGGGGGTGTTGAAGGTGGGTCCGTCCGGCGCCCTCGCCACCGGCTTCGGCTCGAACGGGCTGGCCACGTTCCACCCCGGCACGATCCACACCGGCCAGACGACGACCTGGTTCGGCTGGCTCGCCGGCTTCTCCCGCACCGACTCGGCCCGCACGGCGGCCGACCTCGCCATCGACAGCCAGGGCCGCGTGCTGCTGGTGGGGGGCGGCGAACGGCAGAGCGGGGGCAACGGGGTGGACACCTGGGTGGCCCGCCTGCTGCCCGACGGTTCGCTCGACACCGGCTTCGGGCAGGGCGGCATCACCACCCTCGACCTGGGCGGCGCCGACTACGGCCTGCTCGTCGAGGTGGACGGCGCCGACCGCCCGGTGGTGGTGGGGGCGACCCAGGCCGCCGCGCTCAACGGCGGCAACGACCAGCGGGCCGAGTTCACCGCGCTGCTCAGCACCGCCGGTGCGGTGCTCGAGACGGCCATCACCTCGCCGGTGGCCGATCGTCCGGCGTGGCCGGCGACGGTGAGCCGGGCCGGCAGCCGCATCATCACCGCCGGGCACCTGCCGGGGGCGGGGCTCGGTTACGTCCACGGCCACCGCTTCGGCGGCTCGTCGGGCACCACGACGACGACCACGTCACCGACGACGACGACCACGCCGACGACGACCACCACGGCCGTTCCGACCACGACCACCTCGACCAGCACGACCTCCACCACCACGACCCGGCCGCCGACCACCACCGCACCGACGACCACCACGACGGCGCCCGCCGGTGGGGGTGGCGGGGGCGAGGGCCCCGGGCCGCTGTTCACCGGGGTCACGCCGTGGCGGGCGCTCGACACCCGCATCGACGGCGGCGCCCTCGGGGTGGGCAGCCCCGAACCGTCGCGGTCACCGGGCGTGGTGGCATCCCGGCCGAGGCGGTGGCCGTGGCGGTCAACCTGACCGTCATCGACCCCACGGTGGCCGGCTACCTGACGGCGCACCCGGCCGGCGGGTCGACGCCGCTCGCTTCCACGGTGAACCACGGCGCCGGCCAGACCGTGGCCAACGCCGCGGTCGTGGGTGTGGGCCCCGACGGGCGGATCGCGCTCAGCCTGGGGGCGGGCCGGGCGCACGTGGCCGTCGACGTGCTCGGCTGGTTCGCCGGCGACGCCGGCTTCGTGCCCGCCAACCCGGTGCGGGCCATCGACACCCGGCTCGACGTGCCGCTCGGACCGGGTGAGACCCGCACGGTCACCGTCGCCGGCCTGGCCGGTGCACCGGGCCCGGGTGCGGCCGAGGCGGTGGCGCTGACCATCACTGCGGTCGATCCCACCCATGCGGGGCACCTGCGGGCCTGGCCCGGCCGCGGTGCGGCCCCACGCCTCGGTGCTCAACTACGCCGCCGGCCAGACCGTGGCCAACGCCGCCGTGCTCGGGGTGGACGCGAACGGCCAGATCACGGTGGGCAACTTCGGTGCCGGCCGCGTGCACCTGGTCATCGACGTGGCCGGCACGTTCACCGCCGGGGCCGACCTCCACCCCGTCACCCCGGTGCGCGCCCACGACAGCCGGGCGAGCACGCCGCTCGGCCCGGGGGCCACCCGGTCGGTGCGGGTGACCGGGCTGGGCGAGGTGCCGGCGAGCGGCGTGCGGGCGGTGGTGGTCAACGTGACGGTCACCGAGCCCACCGGCGCCGGTTGGTTCGGCGTGCACCCCGGTGGCTCGCAGGCCCCGCTGGCGTCGCTGCTCAACTTCACGCCCGGCGTGACCGTGGCCAACGCCACCGTGGTGGGCGTGGGCCCGGACGGCACCATCGAGCTGACCAACAGCGTGGGCGCCACCCACGTGGTCATCGATGTGCTCGGCTGGCTGTGACCGCCCGCGGTCCGAGTGATCGGATCGGGAACCATCGAAACGGAATTCACGTATTGTGACCGTGCTGATCGCTCCGGTGGCGGCACCCGGCCCCGGACGGCAGGTCAGATCACGGCTGGATGTCAAAGCGCGAACAGCGCACGCGGCGTCGGCACGGGGTGGTCGGATTCGCGGCCATCGGACCTACGCTGAGCGGGCGCTGTCGGCCCTCCGGCGGACCGACCCGCTCTCGAGTGGGTTGCGGAGGGGCAGCCGGGCAGCGTTCCAAACCGACAGAACCGTGTCTTCGTAGGCGTGGACGAGGAGCGTGCGTGCGTTTCAAGAGCAGGATTTTCGTCGCGGGTTCGGTCCTCGCGGCGTCGTTGACGGTTGGTCTGGTCGCCACCGCGACCCCCGACACCAGCTTCGATGGTGACGGCAAGACCACCAACGGCAACACCGACAACCTGGCCTCGGTGGCCTGGGGCGACGGATCGGTGACTGCGGTCGGGGCCTCGGGGGGCGGCGTGCGCATCGTGCAGTACGCCGCCAACGGTGCCGCCAGCGAGAGCACCGGCGGCGGCCCGGCGGGCGTGGCGCTGTTCGAGCCCCGCGGCATCGCCGCCTCCGGCGGCCAGGTGGTCACCCAGTTCGCGGCGAACAACAACAGCCTGGGCCTGGTCAAGACCCAGGGCGGCTCGGTGGTGTGGGCCAAGTCGGCCGGCCTGGGCCAGTGCGGCAACGGCGACGGCGAGGTCGGCGACGTGGCGGTGGGCCCCGACGGCAGCATCTACAGCGTCGCCTGGAACTTCCTCGGCAACGCGCCGGCGCAGTGCGACGGCACCACGGTGCGCAAGTTCAACGCCAACGGCGACCTCCAGTCCTGGGGGGCCAACCAGTTCGAGGGCGGGATGCACGACACCCGCCTGGAGTCCGCCGCCATCGCCGTGGACGGCAGCAGCAACGTCTACACCGCCGGCGTGATCTTCAACAGCGGCGGCGACAGCGAGCAGGTCGGGGTGCTCCGGCTCAACAGCGCCGGCAACCCGGTCTGGCTGGCGCCCATCAACGTGGGCACGGTGGCCGAGTACTTCGGCGGCGGTGGCACCTACGGCGGCAGCTTCGGCCGCACGTTCGCCGCCCGGGCCGCCGCCGACGTGGCCATCGACAACCAGGGCCGCATCCTCGTGGTCGGCGCCGGTCGTCGCTTCAGTGGTGGTTCGGTCGACGGCTGGGTGGCCCGCCTCAACAACGACGGCAGCCTCGACGGCAGCTTCGGCGGCGGCGTGGTGCCCTTCGACTTCGGCGGCGCCGACGACTTCGGCCTGCGGGTGACCGGCGACGCCGCCGGACGCGTGCTGGTGGCCGGCACCAGCAACGGCCGCGAGTTCGTGGCCCGCTTCAGCGCCAGCGGCGTGTTGGAGAGCGGCCGCACCGAGCTCACCAACCCCGCCGGCGGGCAGGCGTTCATACCGCAGAGCCTGTCGGTGGGCGGCAACCGGGCGGTGAGCTCGGGCAAGATCCTCAACGGCGGGGCGGCGTTCGTGCACGCCGCCGCCATGCCGGGCTCCGGCAGCGGCGGTTCGACGCCCCCGGCCACGCAGCTGTTCACCGGCACCACCCCGTGGCGGGCCATCGACACCCGTGACAGCGGCGTCCCGGTCACCGCCGGGCAACCCCTGTCGGTGCAGGTGGGCGGTGTCGACGGCGGCGCCCCGCTCAACGCGGTGGCCGTGGCCGTCAACGTCACCGTGGTGGACCCGACCGCCGGCGGTTACCTGACCGCCTACCCGGGCAACGTGGGCGCGCCGACCGCCTCGACGATCAACTACAACCCCGGTCAGACCATCGCCAACGCGGTGGTGGTGGGCATGGCGCCCGACGGCACGATCAACCTCGCCGTCGGCGCCGGCACCGCCCACGCCATCGTCGACGTGATGGGCTGGTTCGGCCCCGGCCAGGGCTTCCAACCGGCGGCGCCGGTGCGGGCCATCGACACCCGTGACAGCGTGGCCATCCCGCCCAACGGCACCCGCACGGTGACCGTGGCCGGCCTCGGCGGCAACCCCGGCCCCGGTTCCGCCACCGCGGTGGCGCTGAACATCACCGCCGTGGAGGCCGGCGCCGGCGGCCACCTGCGGGCCTGGCCGGGTGCGGGCGAGGCGCCCTTCGCCTCGGTGCTGAACTTCGGCACCAGCCAGACGGTGGCCAACGCCATGGTGCTGGGCGTGGACGGCAGCGGCCAGGTCACGGTGGGCAACTACTCCAACGCCCCCATCCACCTCGTGGTCGACGTGATGGGCACGTTCACCAACGGCTCGGCCTTCCACCCGGTCACGCCGGTGCGGGCCCACGACAGCCGCAACAGCGCGGCCCTCGGCCAGTTCGACCAGCGCACGGTGAAGGTCACCGGCCTCGGCGAGGTACCGGCCGGCGGCGTGCAGGGCGTGATCGTCAACGTGACGGTGACCGAGCCGACCGCGGCGGGCTACTTCAGCGCCTTCCCCACCGGGTCGGCCGCCCCGCTGGCCTCGCTGCTGAACTTCACACCACAGGGCACCATCGCCAACGGCGTGGTCATGGGCGTGGGCACCGACGGCTCCATCGACCTGCTCAACAGCCTGGGCACCACCCACGCCATCGTGGACGTGCTCGGCTGGTTCTGACCCCCGGGGAACGCCTCCGATGTCGGGGGCCGGTGCTTGGATGGCCGACGCACCGGCCCCCGTGGCGCGTTTAGCGTGCGGGCCATGCAGGACCTGCGGGTGACGGTGCTCGGCGGCGGGTCGTGGGGCACCACGGTGGCCCACCTCGCCGCCCACAACATGCCCACCGTGCTGTGGGCGCGCGACGAGGCCACGGTGGAGGCGATCAACCGCCGCCACCGCAACGAGCGCTACCTGGCCGATTTCGAGCTGCACCCGGCGCTGACGGCGACCACCGACTTCGCCGAGGCGGTGGGCCGGGCCGACGTGCTCGTGTTCGGGGTGCCCACCGGTGCCATGCGGTCCACCGCCCAGCAGGCCGCCGCCCACGTGGGGCCGTGGACCCCGACGATCAGCCTGGCCAAGGGCTTCGAGGAGGCCACGCAGCTGCGGATGACCGAGATCATCGAGCAGGAGCTGCCGGGGCGGCCCATCGGCGTGCTCACCGGTCCCAACCTGGCCAAGGAGGTGCTGGCCGGGCTGCCGGCGGCCGCCGTGCTGGCCATGAGCGAGTACCACATCGCCGGCCGGTTGCAGCCGGTGTTCACCACCCCCACGTTCCGGGTCTTCACCCACCACGATGTGCTGGGCTGCGAGCTGGGCGGGGCGCTGAAGAACATCTACGCCATCGCCGCCGGCTCGGTGGAGGGTCGCCAGCTGGGCGACAACGCCCGGGCCGCCATCATCACCCGCAGCCTGGCCGAGCTGATCGAGTTGGGCACGGTGCTGGGCGGCGAGCCGCTCACGCTGGCCGGGCTGGCCGGCATGGGCGACCTGATGGCCACCTGCATCTCGCCGCAGAGCCGCAACTTCCACGTGGGCCGCGAGCTCGGGCGGGGCCGCAGCCTCGAGGAGGTGCTGGCCGGTATGGACCAGGTGGCCGAAGGGGTCAAGGCGGTGAAGGTGGTGCGGGAGCTGGCGCGGACCCACAAGGTGGCCATGCCCATCGCCAGCCAGGTGTACGCGGTGTGCCACGAGGGCCGGTCGCCGGAGTGGGCCCAGGACAGCCTGCTGCGCGGTCGGGTGGGCCACGAGGGTGGCGGACGCAGCGGGCGCACCTCCCGGGTGTGACGAAGGACGGGCCGGGTCGATACGGTCCCCCGTCATGACACCCGATGACGCCTACCGTGACGCGCTCGCCTGGTTCCAGGCCAACTGGGATCCGCAGCTGCCGCTCGGGCGGTGGTGGCAGCGGTTGGCCGACAGCGGGTGGGGCTTCCCGACCTGGCCGCAGCAGTGGTTCGGGCGTGGCCTCGACCACGCCGCCGCCAAGGGGGTGAGCCGGGCGCGGCGCGAGGTGGGGGCGTTCGGGGCGCCGCTCGGCATCGCCACGATGATGGTGGGGCCCACGCTCATGGAGGTGGGCAGCGCCGCCCAGCAGGAGCGCTACCTGCCCGGCATCGCCAACGGCAGCGAGATCTGGTGCCAGCTGTTCTCCGAGCCGGGCGCCGGTAGCGACCTGGCCGGGGTGCAGACCAGGGCGGTGCGCGACGGCGACGAGTGGATCGTCAACGGCCAGAAGGTGTGGACCTCCGGCGGGCACTATGCCAGCCGGGCGATCCTGGTGGCCCGCACCAACCCCGACGTCCCCAAGCACCGGGGCTGAGCTTCTTCCTGATCGACATGGACCAGCCCGGTGTCGATGCCCGGCCGCTGCGCCAGATGACCGGCGACGCCGAGTTCAACGAGGTGTTCCTGACCGACGCCCGGGTCCGCCACGAGGATCTGGTGGGCGAGCTCGGCGGCGGGTGGGCGGTGGCGCTGCGGCTGCTGAACCACGAGCGCGAGAGCCTCGACGCCGACGCCGACGGCAGCGGGATCATGGGCGACCTCGATCTCGCCGCCGGCGGGCTCGTTCGTGGGGCCCGACGGCCGCAGCCTCGACGATGGCACCGGGCCGATCTCGATGGCCCAGGGCCAGGGCGCCGCCGAGCTGCTGACCACGCTGGTGGCCCGGGCCGGGCGGGCCGCCGATCCGGTGACCCGCCAGCGGTTGGCCGACCTGCACAGCCGCATCCGCATCGCCGGCTACGCCGGAGGGTCGATGCCCGCCAGCGCCGGCAAGCTGGCATCGGTGACGCTCATGCGCGGCGTGCGGGACACGGCGCTGGAGCTGCTCGGGCCCGATGGCATGCTGCACGGTACGGACGCGCCCCTCGATGGTGCCGTGACCGAGATGGCGCTGTGGACGCCGGGCCTGTCCATCGCCGGCGGCACCGACGAGGTGCAGCGCAACATCCTGGGCGAGCGCGAGCTCGGCCTGCCGCCCGAGCCCCGGGTGGACAAGGACATCCCCTTCAAGGACCTCAAGCAACCCTCGATCCGCGGCTGACCGCCGCCGGCCCCATCCGGGAGCGGCGAAGCCGCCAGCAAACATCAATACACGACGGACGCGGTGAACTTGCGCAGCAGGTGCTCGCCGACCGTCGTGGCACCGTACCGCGCCGGATGGTCGGCATCGATGCAGGTGGGGAGCACCTCGATCCGACCGTGCCAGTCGAGGTCGAAGAACAGGGCGATGCTGTAGCGGTCGCGGGTCGGATCGCCGACGACGCGGTGCAGCGTGGAGCGGTAGCGACCGTTGGTCCACAACTCCATGAGATCGCCGAGGTTGATCACGAGCGCGTCCTCGGTGGGCCGGACGTCGAGCCAGCTGCCGTCTCGGTCGAGCACCTGGAGCCCGCCGACGCCGTCCTGGGTGAGCACGGTGAGCGCCCCCCAGTCGGTGTGGGCCCCGATGCCCAGCTGCTCCCCCGGCGTGCCGGCCGGGCGGGGCGGGTAGTGCAGCAGGCGCAGGGAGGCGATCGGTTGGCGGTGGAAGGGCCGGAAGAACCCCTCGTCGAGCCCCAGGGCCAGGGCGAAGCCCTCGAGCATGGTCCGGGCGATGTGCTGCACCGCCTCGTGGTAGGCGTCGATCGCCGGGCGGAACCCGTCGAGGTCGGGCCAGCGGTTGGGGCCGTGCATCGGCGTGCCCGCCACCACCAGCGGATCGTCGGGAGCGAGGTCGACCCCGAGCATGAACGATTCCATCAGGTCCGGCAGGGTGCGTTCGTCGAGCTGCCGGCTGCCGAGACCGTCGTAGCCGCGGTTGGCGAACAGGCCTTCGGTGTCCATCGTGCTGCGCCGCTTGTCCTCCAGGGGCAGGGCGAAGAACCGGGCGGCCTGGGCGAAGGCGGCGGCCCGCAGCTCCGGATCGAGCCCGTGGTTCACGATCGACAGGAACCCGTACTCCGAGCCGGCCCGGTGCAGCTCGGCGGCGACCGCGGCGCGGTCGCCGCCCGGCTGGAACAGAGCGGCGACATCGACGACGGGAACAGAGCGCATGGGGATCCTTTCGGTGTGCCGGCACCAGGGTGCCGGCGGCAGGGGTGCCGACGGCGGGTTTGCCGGTGGCACGGGGCTTCAGCTGGCCAGGGTGTCGGGTGAGGCGGTGCGGGCCAGGAAGGCGCTCACCGTTGGCCCGGGGCCGACCTCGCCGGGCTCGCCGGGCTCGGCGGCGGACCGGTCACGCAGGCAGTCGAGCGGTGCGCCGTGGTCGAGGTCGTGGCGCAGGGTCATGATCACGGCCCCGGCGTCACCGAGCTCCCAGCGGTGCTGCGGGGCCCGGTAGCGGCCGCCGGTGAGCTCCTCGAGCAGCGCACCGGCGGTGACGAGCACGCTCGCCGGCTCGACGGGGCTCTGCAGCACCACGCCGTCGCGGCTGCGCACCACGCTGGTGGCCGGGCGGCCCACCATGGCCAGCTCGAACCCACCGATCGGCGCGGTCCAACGGTGCTGGTGGCCGGCGGCGTGGCCACTGCGGTGATCGAGGCACAGCTGCACCAGCGGGCACCGGTGCCGCGCCACCAGGTGGTCGGGCGCCTGCCCGTGGGCCGTCGCCACCGCGGCGTAGAGCAACTCGCACACGTCCACCAGGGCGCGCTGCCACGCGGTCATCGCGTCGCGGAACCCGTGCAACGGTGGCCAGCGGTTGGGTCCATACCCGGGAGTACCGGCGGCCACCAACGCATGGGCGGACGGCAGGTCGGGGCCGAGCACGAAGCGGTCGACCGTGCCCTCATCGTCGGTGGTGGTGTGCAGGCCGCGGCCGCCGCGCTCCGCCCGCAGCGCCGCCCGGGTGGAGGCCGGCAGGCCGAACAGCAGCCGGGCCTGCTCGAAGCCGGCGTCGGGTATACGGCTCGGTATGCCGTGGCCGATGGCCAGGAAGGCACCGAAGCCCCGCAGCACGGCGTCGACCTTGGCTGCGGCGTGCTCCGCGGCGGCGGGGGACGGGTCCCGCAGGCCGGTGAGATCGATGAGCGGCAACGTTGCCATGCGGCCACGCTAAGGAGGCAACGTTTCCGCTCTGTGACGCCGTGGTTGCCCGTTGAATATCGCGCCTCGACAACCGCCGCGATCGCCCGGCGAGCCGGCAAGGTTTCCGTCAGGCAGCCGTCATCGGCCGCTCACGGACCCTGGCTAGGTTGCCGGTCCATGGACCAGATCTTCAGCGGCGCCCGCGTCGTCGATCCCGCTTCGGGCCTCGACGCCGTGGTCGACGTCGGCATCAGCGACGGCCGCATCGCCGCCATCGGCGACCACCTCGCCGCGGCGCACCCGGCAGCGGCCGTGCGCCGCCTCGACGGCCTGCTGCTGACGCCCGGCCTCATCGATCAGCACGCCCACTGCTTCGTCGGGCTCGGCAACTTCTGCCTCGAACCGGACCTGATCGGGGTGGGCATGGGCGTGCCCACGCTGATCGACGCCGGCACCAGCGGGGTGGCCACCTTCGAGCTCGCCCGGCGGGCGGTCATCGACCACCCGGCGACGCGCACCGAGGTGCTGGCCCTGATCGATCCGAACCAGCTGTACCTGGCCACCAAGGACTTCATCTGCCACAAGCTGCGCATCGCCAACGACCTGAAGAACCTCGATGTCGAGGCCACCGTCGAGATGGTGGAGCGCAACCGTGACGTGGTGCTCGGCTTCAAGGTCCGCACCTGCGTGGCCGGCGGTGACCCGCGCCGATCGCCGTTCCTGCAGGCCGCCCAGGAGGCGGCGGGCGAGCTGCCGTGCATGATCCACCTCGGCCGCTTCCCCTACACCCGGTCGATCTCCACCGCCGATGCCCTCGACTCGCTACGGCCGGGCGACATCGTGACCCACGCCTACCGCGGCGGCGGTGGGGCGGTGGACCGCTCCGGCAAGGTCACCGCCGAGTTCGCGGCCGCCTACGAACGCGGGGTGCGCATGGACGTGGGCCACTCCGGGGAGGACTTCCGCTTCCGGGCCGCCCGGGCGCTGCTCGAGGCCGGCTACCCGCCGCACACGATCTCCACCGATCTCAACGTGTTCAACCTGCACGGACCGGTGTTCTCCCTTGCCACCACCATGTCCAAGCTGTGGGCGCTGGGTTGCTCGCTGGCGGACGTCGTCGCCATGACGACCGTCAACGTCGCGGAGCAGATGAACCTGTCGGCCACCCACGGCCGCATCGAGGTGGGCCGGGCCGCCACGCTGTCGGTGCTGCGCATCACCGAGGCGCCCACCGCGCTGTCCGACGGCTACCGCTCGATCGTGGCCGATCGGGTGCTGGAACCGGTCGGTTGCACGGTGCGGGGCCGGTGGTTCGACGCCGACGGCTTCGAGACCGCCCCTCGCCAGGAGGCGGCGTGAGCGCCCCGGCGGGAACCGGACCGGGCGCCGGGACCGGCCCCGTGGAACAGCCCGCCCTGGATCCCGAGGCGTTCTACGACCAGCTGGTGGCCGAGCTGCACGCCCGGCGGGCCACGGTCAGCGCCGCCGAGCAGGCGTTCGGGGCCGACCGGCCGATGATGGGGGCCGAGCTGCTGGAGTGGTTGTGCTTCCAGGCGTGGTACGAACGGGAGGCGGCCGCCTTCATCGGGGCCTGGCTGCGCGACGTGCCCGAGCAGGACGCGTTCTACGGCCTGACCAAGCAGGTGGCCGACGAGGGCACCCACTTCCACCTCTTCGCCCGCCACCTCGAGGCGCTCGGCGGCTCGCTGGACACGTGGGTGCCCGAGCCCGAGTGGGTCGAGTGGGTGCAGGTGTTCTACCCGGCCGGGCGCGACACCCTCGAACGGGTGGCCGCCCACAACATCGCCGGCGAGCTGGGCGCGGTCAACGCCTTCGAAGGGTTGCTCACCCGCCTGCCGGCCGACACGGTGGCGGTGCTGGAGAAGGTCATCCCCGACGAGCGCTTCCACGTGGCCCTCGGTCGCATGGTGGTCACCCGCTACGCGACCACCGCCGAGGCCCAGGCCCGGGTGCGGGCCCGCGTCGAGGAGGCGTTCCGGTTGGAGCAGCTCGGCCGGCTGGCGTTCGAACGGCGGTTGCAGGCCCTCGGCGCCTGAGCGGTCGCGGCGGCTACGGTGCCGCCATGCGGCTGCGTCGTTCCGAGCTGTTCGTCCCCGGGCCCGACGTGGCCCGGGTGCCCAAGGCCATCGCCACCGGGGCCGACATCGTCATCCTCGATCTCGAGGACGCGGTGGTGCCCGACCGCAAGGTCGAGGCCCGCGGCCTCGTGATCGACTCGCTGCGCACGCTCGACTGGGGCGGGGTGGGCCGGTCGGTGCGCATCAACGGCCTCGACACGCCGTGGGCGCTCGACGACATCGAGACGTTGGTGGCGGAGGCGGGCGACGTGCTCGACGTGCTGCTCATCCCCAAGGTGGCCGACGCCGAGGAGGTGCGCTTCGTCGATCGGCTCCTCTCGATGTGCGAACGGCGGGCCGGGCTCGATCGGCGCATCGGCCTGGAGCTGGCCATCGAGGACACCGCCGCGCTGACCCGCATCGAGGACATCGCCCGGGCGGCGCCGGGCCGGGCCGAGGCCATCCTCTTCGGCATCGGTGACTTCACCACCTCGCTGGGCTCGCGCTGGGGCGCGCCGGCCATCACCGCCTACCCCGGCGACGCGTACCATGCGGTACGGTCGCGCATCGCGATCGCGGCGCGGGGCGCCGGCCTCGAGGCGGTCGACGGGCCGTGGATGCGCATCAAGGACCTCGCCGGGCTCGAGGACGAGCTCACCCGATCAGTGGCGTTGGGCTTCACCGGCAAGGCGGTGATCCACCCCACCCACGTGGCGCCCACCAACCGCATCCTGTCGCCGTCACCGGAAGAGGTGGCGGAGGCCGAGGAACTGCTCGCCGCCTACGAGGCGGCCCGGGCCGAGGGTCGCGCCGCCGTGCAGGTGAAGGGCGCGCTCATGGACGAGGCCATGATCCCGATGATGCGCAACATCATCGAGCGGGGCCGCGCCACACGCTGAGCGCCCGGCGCGCACTCGAGCCACCCGGGCTCAACCCGGCCCAACGGAACTGCACCGAGCGGGGTCGGGGTTGGGGGTCGGGGGTTTGGTGGGCGCCATGCCGGGGGTACGGCCGAGTTCCTTCGCGCTCGATTCGACGTCGATTCGGAATTGGTCGTGAGACACGAAGTCCAGCCACCATCGGTGAGGCTGTGCAGCCTGACCGAAGGTTGAGACCACCGCCGGTGGGCGTCCCAACCCCACCGGTCGATGCCGTCGAATCGCCGTCGAATCGCCGCCGAAGGACGGCGCGGTGGGTGCGACGGCCGGCTCGGTGGATCCCGGCTCAACCCGATGCGGCGCCACCCAACGCGGGTCAATCGAGCAGCGCGCCGAGCAGGTCCCGGGCGGACACGATGCCGCGCAGGTCGCCCGGGTCGCCGATGAGCACGTGGCGCACGTAGTGCTCCATCATCGCCGCCGCCACCTCGCCGACGGTGGCATCGGGCGAACACCACACCAGCCGGCGGCTGGCCAGGTCACCGGCGGTGACATCGGGAGCGTCGCCGCGCTCGGCGAAAGCCCGCACCACGTCGCGTTCGGACACGATGCCGTCCACCGCCGTCGCGACCCACCACCAGTGCGCCCACCTCGGCGGCGACGAGACGGTCGGCGAGGTCGCGCAGCGGCACGTCGGGGTCGATGCGCACCACGTCAGGGGCCAGGAACACGCTGACCGGGGCGTCGGCACCGTCGAAGGCGACCGCCCGGGGATCGTTGACGGCTTCTCGTTCGTTCGTCACGTCCCTAGCTCACCTTCGCGAAGCGGTCCGGCGGCAGGGCCGGGCCGCCACGATGGCAGGGTCGGTGGTCACCGCCGCCGGCGCCCGGAAGACCCGGCGGCGTGGGCGTAGGCCCCGACCCGGCCCTAGGTTCGCCGCCATGGGGAGCGCAGTGGTGCTGTTCAACCGGGTCCTGCGGCTGCACGACCATCCGGCCCTGGCCACCGCGGTGCGCCGGACCGAGCGCGTGGTGCCGCTGTTCGTGGTGGACCCGGCCATCGTGGAAGGCGGGTTCGGGGCGCCGAACCGGCTGGCGTTCCTGGCCGAGACGCTGGCCGACCTGCGCGGGCAACTGCGGGAACGGGGCGCCGACCTGGTGCTGCGCCGGGGCGACCCGGCCGCCGAGGTGGTGCGGGTGGCCCGCGCCTGCGGGGCGAGCACCGTCCACGTGAGCGACGACGTGACCGGTTTCGCCCGAGCCCGGCGCGACTCGCTGGCGGCAGCGGTGGCCGCGGCCGGGCTGGAGCTGGTGGGCCATCCCGGCGTGGGCGTGGTCGACCCGGGGTGGTGCGACCCGCCGGGGGCGACCACTTCAAGGTCTTCACGCCGTACCACCGGGCCTGGCAGCAGGTCCCCCGCCGCCCGGCGGCCGCCGCCCCGAAGGCGCTGCGCCTGCCCGACGGCATCGACGTGGGCCCCGAGGTGGACGAGCTGTTGCCGCCGGCGGGGCGGCAGGGGGCCTCCCCGCAGCGCCCACCCGGCGGCGAGGGCGCCGGCCGGGCCCGGCTCGCCGATTGGTGCCGGGTCGACGGTCCCGCCCGGTATGCCGACCACCACGACGACCTGGCCGGCGACCGGACCTCGAGGCTCAGCCCGTACCTGCACTTCGGCTGCCTGTCGCCGCTCGAGCTGGAGCACCGCCTGGCCGACGACGGCGCCGGCGGGGCCGCGTTCGTGCGCCAGCTGTGCTGGCGCGACTTCTACCACCAGGTGACCGCCGCCTTCCCGGCCATCGCCCGGCGCGACTACCGGCCGCGGGGCGACCGCTGGGAGCACGACGAGGATGTCATCGCCGCCTGGAAGGAGGGCCGCACCGGCTACCCCATCGTGGATGCGGGCATGCGGCAGCTCGCCGCCGAAGGGTGGATGCACAACCGGGCCCGGATGATCACCGCGTCGTTCCTGGTGAAGGACCTGGGGGTCGACTGGCGGGTGGGGGCCGCCCACTTCCTGCACTGGTTGTGCGACGGCGACATCGCCCAGAACTCGGCCAACTGGCAGTGGACGGCCGGCACCGGCAACGACACCCGGCCCAGTCGGGTGTTCAACCCGCTGCGCCAGGCCGAGCGCTTCGATCCCGCCGGCACCTACGTGCAGCGCTACGTCCCCGAGCTGGCCGGCCTCGGCCCCAAGGTGGTGCACCGGCCGTGGGTGCTCGAGGGCGGCGCACCGGCTGGGTACCCGCCACCGATCGTCGACCACGATCGAGCGGCCGCCGCCTTCCGGGCCCGGCGCCAGGGGCCGGCCGAGCAGGCCCGCCTGCCGCTGTGAGCCCGGCCCGATCGTGGGAGGATCGCGACGCATGAGCGACACGCCGCCGATCCCGCCCGCCGCGTCGGCCCAACCGGCCCGCCCGCGGCCGCTGCCGCGACCCGAGCCCGATCCGGTCGGCCCCGGTCAGGAGTCGGTGTGGGCCTATCCCCGCCCCCCGCGCGTGGAGCCCACCGCCGAGCTGGTGGAGGTGTTCGTCGAGCCGGGCGGCGATCGGGCCCCGTTGCCCATCGCCCGCTGCCACGGCGGCGCGCTGCGGGTGTTGGAGACGGCCAGCCCGCCCACCTACTACCTGCCGCAATCGACGGTGACGGCGGGCGTGCTGGTGGCCAGCTTCGGTCGCAGCGTGTGCGAGTGGAAGGGCGAGGCGAGGTACTTCGCGGTACGGGCCGGCGGCGTGGAGGTGGAGCAGGCGGCCTGGAGCTACCCCGAGCCGTGGGAGGGCTTCGAGGCCCTCGCCGGCATGGTGTCGTTCTACCCCGGGCGGGTGGCGTGCTTCGTGGACGGCGAGCGGGTGCGCCCCCAGGACGGCGGGTTCTACGGGGGCTGGGTGACCGACCGGGTCGTGGGCCCGTGGAAGGGCGCCCCCGGCTCCGGTCACTGGTGAGCGGGCCCCGAACCGTCTAGTTCACGCTCGGGTCGTCGGGGGCGGCGGCCCACATCCGCCAGCGGCCGCCCTGGCGGCGCAGCACCGTGCTCCACAGGTCGGTGGGTTCGGCGCTGAACCAGTCCTGCGGCAGCGAGTCGAACACCCACCAGGCGCCGGCGCGCAGCTCGCCCTGCAGCTGGCCGGGGCCCCAGCCGGCGTAGCCGCTGTAGATGCGCAGGCGCTCCACGGCGGCCTGCAGCGGCGCCGGGTCCGCTTCGAGGTCCACCACCGCCAGGCGGTCGAACACCGCGGTGAGCCCGGTGGGTGCGGTGCCCTCGTGGTCGAGCAGGGCCAGGCCCAGCGCCGAGCCCTCGGCCACCGGGCCACCGGTGAACAGCACATCGGGTGGGGTGAGCCGGCTGCCCGCCCACGAGGGGATGGCATCGTGCACCGGGAGGTCGGTGGGGCGGTTGAGCACGACGCCCAGCGTGCCCGCCTCGTGCTCGTGCTCGAGCAGCAGCACCACGGTGCGGGAGAAGTTGTCGTCGCCGATCACCGGCGTGGCCACCAGGATCCGGCCCTCGGCCGGCTCCAGCCCACCCGGGCGGCCGGCGGCCATCAGCTGCTCCGCTGCAGGTCGGGCTCGATGTAGATCAGCCGGGCGGCGGGCACCGCGGCCCGCACCCGCACCTCGGCGGCGTCGATGGCGGCGGCCAGCTCGGCGACCGTCAACTTGGGCCGGAAGGCGAGCTTGGTGGCCACCAGCACGTCGTCGGGGCCCAGGTGCTCGGTGCGCAGGTGGATGACACCCACCACCGAGGCGTCAGCCGCCAGGGCGCGGCGGATGGCGTCGGTGTCGGCCGTGGTGGCGGCCTCGCCGATCAGCAAGCTCTTCATCTCCACGGCGAGCACCACCGCGATCAGGGCCAGGAGCAGGCCGATGGTCAACGTGCCGATGCCGTCGAAGATCGGGTGCTCGGTGGTGGTGGCCAGCACCACCCCGGCCAGCGCGATGACCAGACCGACGAGGGCGCCGGAGTCCTCGAGCAGCACGACGGGCAGCTCCGGGGAGCGCGACTCACGGATGAAGCGGAACCAGGAGCGCCCCTGGCGCAGCGGCGCCGCCTCCCGCATGGCGGTGGTGAAGGAGAAGCCCTCCAACCCGACGCCGAGCACGAGGATGGCGATGGCCACGGCCGGCGACTCGATCTCGTGGGGGTGGCGGATCTTCTCCACGCCCTCGTAGATGGCGAACACGGCGCCGCCGATGAACAGCACCAGCGCCACCACGAACGCCCAGAAGTACCGCTCCCGGCTGTAGCCGAAGGGGTGCTGCTCGTCGGCGTGGCGCGACGCCCGCCGATCGCCCAGGAGCAGCAGGCCCTGGTTGCCGGTGTCGGCCAGCGAGTGCACCGACTCCGCCAGCAGGGAGCTCGAACGGGTGATGAGGAAGCCGATGAACTTGGCGATGGCGATGCCCAGGTTCGCCAGGAACGCCGCCGCGATCGCCTTCTTGCCGTGCCCGGATCCTGACATCGGCTCACATCCTACGAACCGCCGTGGTCAGGCGGACAGCAACGACCCCGAGCCCTCGCTGATCAGCGGCCACAACCCGTCGGCGCCGACGTCGGCCACGAGCTGGCCCAGGCCGTGCCGCCACCAGGTGGTGGAACCGAACTCCTCCCGCCAGGACCACACCCGCCGGCTGAGCTGGTGCAACACGAACTCCTGGGTCATGCCGATGGCACCGTGCACCTGATGGGCCCGGGCGGTCACGTCGGACCCGCTGTCGCCGGCCATCGACTTCAGCGACGCCACCTCGAAGGTGGCCCCACCGCCGGCCAGCGCCGGGTCGCCGCTGGCGAAAGCGGCGACGGTGGCGTCCAGCGCCATGCCCACCAGCCGTGTCTCCGACGCGATGCGGACCAGGTGCTGGGCGACCGCCTGGAAGCGGGCGATCTTCTGGCCGAACTGGGTGCGCTGGTTGGCGTACTCGACGGTGAGCTCGGCGATGCGCTCGAGCGCCCCGGCGATCTGGGCGCTGCGGCACAGGGCCCCCCGCTGGCGCAGGGCGATGGCGTCCACCCCGTCGGGCGCGGCCGCCCGGTGGGCGATGGCGGCACCGTCGAAGCGCACGGTCTCACGGGGTTCACCGGCCAGGTTGCGCACCGGGTCCATGCTCACGCCGGCGGCGGCGGGCGACACGGCGACGATGTCACCGTCGATCAGCGCCAGGATCAGCTCGGCCCGCGCCGCCCACGGCACCCGGTGGGCGACGCCGTGCAGGGCGCCGCCGTCGAGGCGCAGGCTGTCGTTGGGGCGTTGCGGCACGACGGTGAGCGGGCCGTCGGGCAGGGTGATGCCGGCGGCGCCGGCCAGCCAGCCGCCGAGGAGGCCGGTCTCGGCCACCGGCAACGGCACGGCGAAGCGGCCCACCAGGCGTTGCACGGCCACCGCGTCGGCGAGCGTGCCACCGGATCCGCCCGCCGCCTCGGCCACCCCGACCCACGGGGCGCCGGTGGCGGCCAGCGGCTCCCACACGGCGGGGGCCCAGCCGTCGGACTCGGCCTGCTGGATGACCTCGTGGCTGCAGGTCTGGGTGAACAGCCGGGTCAGCGTCTCGACCAGCAGGGCGTCAGGGATGACCACGTTCTCGTCAGCGCTCATCGGTTCACCCCGTACCAGGCGGCCAGGCCCTTGGAGGCCACGGTGCGCAGGATCTCGTTGGTGCCGCCCCGCAGCGTGAAGCTGGGGCCGGTGAGGATGCAGGCGGCCAACAGCTGGTTGCCCAACGTGGCCGCGTCGAGCGACGGCTCCTCGTCCCACAGGTCGTGCAGCAGGCCGATCATCTCCTGCTCGAACGTGGTGCCGAGATCCTTGACGATGGCCGCCTCCACCGCCGGCGCACCGCCCTGGTCGATGGTGCGCGAGATCGACAGCGACAGGTTTCGCAGCGCCCAGTAGCGGGCGGTGACGCGCCCGAACGCCTCGTAGGCCTTGGCCGACAGCTCCCCCTCGGCGGTGCGCTCGCGCAGCAGCTGCTCGAAGGTGGAGTAGACCGACAGGAACCGGTCGGGCCGGCCCGCTCGTAGGCGAGCTCGGAGTTGACCTGCTGCCAGCCCCGGCCGACCTCGCCGAGCACGTCCTCGTCGGGCACGAACACGTCGGTCATGACCACCTCGTTGAAGTGGTGGCTGCCGTCGAGGAACTTGATCGGGTTGATCTCCAGGCCCTCGGCGCGTGCAGCGGCACGAGCAGCTGGGAGAGCCCCTCGTGGCGGTCGCCCTCGTTGGGGCTGGTGCGGCACAGCACGATGAACCAGTGGTTCTGGTGGGCGTTGGAGGTCCAGATCTTGGTGCCGTTGAGCAGCCAGCCGCCGTCGGTGCGGGTGGCGGTGGTGCGCACCGCGGCGAGGTCGGAGCCGGCGTCGGGCTCGGACATGCCGATGGAGAACCACAGCTCGCCGCGGGCGATGGCGGGCAGGAACCGCTCGCGCTGCTCGTCGGTGCCGAAGCGCATGATCGTCGGTGCGCTCTGGCGGTCCGCCACCCAGTGGGCGCCGATGGGGGCGCCGGCCTTGAGCAGCTCCTCCACCACGATGAAGCGGTCGACCGCGGTGTGTGCCGGGCCGCCGTAGCGGGTGGGGATGGACATGCCCACCCACCCCTTGGCCGCCATCTTGCGGGTGAAGTCGGGGTCGTGGTCAGCGGACATGCCCAGGCACGGGCGGTAGCCGCCCACCGGCAGCTCGGCCTTGATGAAGCGCGGACCTCGGCCTGCAGGGCCCGCTCCTCGGCGGTCAGGGTGGTGTAGGCGAAACCCCGTGCGCTCGCGCGTTCGGCAACGGCCATCGGTCCCCCCGGATGCTCGGTCGGTGGCGTCAGCACCCTAGTGCGCGCATCGCTCCGCGGACCCCGCCGGTGCCACACCGCCGGAAACCGGGTACAGCTCCGGTGATGGCCGGCTTGCTGATCCCCGTCCTCGTGCTCGCCGGCGTGGGGCTCGTCGCCGTGGCGCCACCCGTGCCGAACAGCTCGCGCCCACGGCACTGGACGTACCTCACCGGCGCGTTCCTGCTGAACGAGCTGCCGTTCGTGGCGCTGTTCTGGTTGGCGGTCTGGACGTTGGACCCGCTGCTCGGCGGCGAGCTCGGTGGGGCGTGGGGTGTGGCCGCGGGGGCGGCGCTGGCGCTGGCTGCGCTCGAGGTGCTGACCATCGCCCGGCGCGGGTTCGCCACCCGGTCGGCGTTGCGGGCGCTGCTCGACGCGTCGTGTGGCCCCGCGTGCCGATCGGGCGCCGCCCGCTCACGGCTGGGCCGCCGCCATCCCTGGCCGCGCATCCTGTTCGCCCCGTTGCCGTGGCGGGGCCGGCACATCCGGCGCTGCGCGAACCTGGCCTACGGCGACGCCGGCCGGCGGCACCTGCTCGACGTCTACCACCACCGCTCGAGGCGGGGTGGGCCGGTGCTCGTGTACTTCCACGGTGGTGGGTTCCGATCGGGCCACAAGCACCGCGAGGCGCTGCCGCTGCTGCACCGGCTGGCGCAGCACGGCTGGGTGTGCCTGAGCGCCAACTACCGGCTCTCCCCCGAGGTCGGTTTCCCCGAGCACGTGATCGACGCCAAGCGGGCCGTCGCCTGGGCGCGCCGCAACGCGGCGGCCTACGGCGGGGATCCGGACCGGCTCTACGTGGCCGGCAGCTCGGCCGGCGGCCACCTCGCCCTGCTGTGTGCGCTGGCGCCGAACCACCCCACGTTCGATCGCGACACCGGCGGCACCGACACCACGGTGGCCGGCGCCATCAGCCTTTACGGGTACATCGGCGGGTTGGACGGCCCGGCGGCGGCCTCGTCGGGGCCGCAGGACCACCTCCATCCCGGTGCCCCACCGGTGTTCGTCGCCCACGGCGATCTCGACACGCTGGTGGCGGTGCACGACGCCCGGGCCTTCGCCCGCGAGCTGGGCGCCGTCTCGTCCAACCCGGTGGTGTACGCCGAGCTGCGCGGGGCCCACCACGGCTTCGACCTGTTCCACTCGGCCCGCTTCGAGGCGGTCATCGACGCCGTCGAGGATTTCGTGGCCCGTACCGCCGCGCCCTGAGCACCGCCGCCCCGTGAGGACGGCCGCCCGGCTCAGCCCTCGGCCAGCTCCTCCAGCGGGGGGCAGGTGCACACCAGGTGCCGGTCGCCGTAGGCCCCGTCGATGCGGCCCACCGGCGGCCAGTACTTGTTGTGGCGCTGACCGGGCAGCGGGTAGGCCGCCTCCTCCCGGGTGTAGGTCCGGTCCCACTCGCCGACGAGGAGGTCCTCGGCGGTGTGGGGGGCGCGGTGCAGCAGCGAGGCGTCGCGGTCGATCTCGGCCCGGATGGCCAGCATGGCGTCGCAGAAGCGGTCGAGCTCGGCCAGCGACTCGCTCTCGGTGGGCTCCACCATCAGCGTGCCGGCCACCGGGAAGCTCATGGTGGGAGCGTGGAAGCCGTAGTCCATCAGCCGCTTGGCCACGTCGTCCACGCTCACCCCGGTGGCGGCGCTCAACGGGCGCAGGTCGAGGATGCACTCGTGGGCCACCAGGCCGTCGGCCCCCCGGTAGAGCACCGGGAAGGCGGCGTCGAGCCGGGCGGCCACGTAGTTGGCGGCCAGCACGGCGTCGATGGTGGCGGCCCGCAGGCCGTCGCCGCCCATGAGCGTGATGTACGCCCAGCTGATGGGCAGGATGCCGGCCGAGCCGAAGGGGGCGGCGCTGATGGCCGGCACCGCCTCCGAACCGGGCAGGAACGCGGCCAGGTGCGACCGCACCGCCACCGGGCCCACCCCCGGGCCGCCGCCGCCGTGGGGGATGCAGAACGTCTTGTGCAGGTTGAGGTGGCTCACGTCGGCCCCGAAGGCGCCGGGCTTGGCCAGCCCGACGAGGGCGTTGAGGTTGGCGCCGTCGACGTACACCTGGCCGCCGTGGCGGTGCACGATGTCGCACAGCTCGACGATGCCCTCCTCGAACACGCCATGGGTCGACGGGTAGGTGACCATCACCGCGGCCAGGTCGGCGGCGTGGGCTTCCGCCTTGGCGGCGAGGTCGGCCAGGTCGACGTTGCCGCCGGCGTCGCAGGCCACCACGACCACCTTCATGCCGGCCATGACCGCCGACGCGGCGTTGGTACCGTGCGCCGAGGAGGGGATGAGGCACACGTCGCGGCCCGCGTCACCCCGGCTGCGGTGGTAGCCGCGGATGGCGAGCAGCCCGGCCAGCTCGCCCTGCGACCCGGCGTTGGGCTGCAGCGAGACGGCGTCGTACCCGGTGATCGCACACAGCGCAGCCTCCAGGCCGCCGATCAGCTCGGCATACCCCTCGGTCTGCTCGGCGGGGGCGAAGGGGTGGATGCGGGCGAACTCGGGCCACGTGACCGCCTCCATCTCGGTGGTGGCGTTGAGCTTCATCGTGCAGCTGCCGAGCGGGATCATGCCCCGGTCGAGGGCGTAGTCCTTGTCGGCCAGGCGGCGCAGGTAGCGGAGCATCTCCGTCTCGGAGTGGTACGACTGGAAGCACGCGTGCTGGAGGTACCGGCTGGTACGGAGCAGCTCGTCGGGCAGCGCGTCACGGCTCGTTCGGTCGAGCTCGTGCACGTCGAGGTCGGCCGGCACCCCGAACGCGTCCCACACAGCGCGCACCACGGCCACCGTGGTGGTCTCGTCGAGGGTGATGCCCAAGCTGTCGGCGTCGACGACGCGGAGGTTGATGCGCCGGGCCCGGGCGGCCGCGGCCAGCTCCTCGGCCCGACCGGGGCAGCGCACGGTGATCGTGTCGAAGAACGCCTCGTGGACCAGCCCGTACCCAGCGGTACGGAGCCCGTCGGCGAGGATGGAGGTGAGGCGGTGCACGCGCTGGGCGATGCGGCGCAGGCCCTCGGGGCCGTGGTAGGCGGCGTACATGGCGGCCATCACCGCCAGCAGCACCTGGGCGGTGCAGATGTTGGAGGTGGCCTTCTCCCGCCGGATGTGCTGCTCCCGGGTCTGCAGGGCGAGGCGGAGGGCCGGCCGGCCGGCGGCATCGACCGAGGCGCCCACCAGGCGGCCCGGCATCATGCGCTTGTGGGCGTCGTGCACGGCCAGGTAGCCGGCGTGCGGTCCGCCGAAGCCGAGCGGCACGCCGAAGCGTTGCGAGGTGCCCACCGCCACGTCGGCGCCGAGCTCGCCGGGGGCCTTGAGCACGGTCAGGGCGAGCAGGTCGGCGGCCACCACCGCCAGGGCGCCGTGGGCGTGGGCGGCGTCCACCACCGGGGTCAGGTCGCGCACCGTTCCGATGAGCCCGGGTACTGCACCAGCACGCCGAAGCAGCCGCCTTCCAGCCCGGCCAGCTCGGTGAACGGGTCAGCCGACGCGCACCTCGATACCGATCGGTTCGGCGCGGGTGCGCACCACCGCCAGCGTGGCGGGATGGCAGTCCCGGTCGACGAAGAACACCGGCGAGGCCGCTTTCGACGCCCGGCGGCACAGGGTCATCGCCTCGGCCGCGGCGGTGCCCTCGTCGAGCAGCGAGGCGTTGGCCAGATCGAAGGCGGTGAGATCGGTGATCATCGTCTGGTAGTTGAGCAACGCCTCGAGCCGGCCCTGGGAGATCTCCGGTTGGTAGGGCGTGTAGGCGGTGTACCAGGCCGGGTTCTCCAGCACGTTGCGCAGGATCACCGGCGGCGTGATCGTGTCGGTGTAGCCACAGCCGATGAGCGACGTGAACACCTGGTTGCGGTCGGCCAGCCGGCGCAGCGCGGCGATGGTCTCGGCCTCGGTGCGGGGACCGGCCAGGGCGAGCGGCTCGGCCGTGCGGATGCTGGCAGGTATGGCCTGCTCGACGAGCTCGGCCGGACCGGCCAGGCCCAGTGCGGCGAGCATCTTGCCGCGGTCGGCGTCGGTCAACCCGAGGTGTCGGCGCCGGAAACCGGCGTGGTCCTCGAGCTCGCGCAGTGCGATCCGGTCGGTCATCGGGCGGTTCCTCGTGGTGCGGTGGTGAGCGGTGCTGCGGTCGGTGGGGTGCTGGGCGATGCGGTGCTGGGCGATGCGGTGCTGGGGAATGCGGTGCGGTGCTGGTCGGCGGGAGCGCTCAGCGGTGGTAGTCCTTGGGGATGAACGGCAGGTCCACCACGCGGACCGCCTCCATGCGGTTGCCGGTGACGGCGGCGAGCTCGGCGCCCACCGCGACGGCGGCGGCCACGTAGCCCATGGCGATGGGGGCGGACAGCACCGGGCTGTACCCACCGCTGGTCACCACCCCGACGATGTCGTCGCCGTCGGACAGCTCGGCGCCCTCGCGCACGGGGCGCCGGCCGATGGTCCGCAGCCCCACCCGGTGCCGGGGTGGGCCGTCGGCGAACTGGCGGGCGATCACCTCGGCGCCGGGGTAGCCGGCGTCGGGCACCCGTCGGGCCTTGGGGATGGCCCAGCCGAGGCCGGCCTCCACCGGGGTGGTGGTCTCGTCGAGGTCGTGGCCGTAGAGGCACATGCCCGCCTCGAGCCGCAACGAGTCGCGGGCGGCGAGGCCGGCCAGCGCCACCTCCTCCTCGGCCAGCAGCGCCTCGACGAGCGCTTCGGCGTGCGCGGCGGGCAGGGCCAGCTCGAAGCCGTCGCCGCCGGTGTAGCCGGAGCGCGACAGCTCGACGCGATGGCCGCACAGCTCGACCGAGCCCTCCTGCAGGAAGCCGAGATCGTCCGCCGTCTCGTCGAAACGGGCCAGCACGGCCGCCGCCTTGGGCCCCTGCAGCGCCACGAGGGCCAGATCACGGCGCGGGCTGATCACGCAGTCGGGTGGCAGCTGGGCCCGCAGGTGGGCGAGATCGGCGTCGGTGGTGGCGGCGTTGAGCACCAGCCGCAGGGCGGTGTCGCTGCGCTTGGTGATCATGACGTCGTCGATGATCCCGCCGGCGTCGTTGGTGAAGAAGCTGTACTTGATGCGCCCCGGGGCGACGGCGCCGAGATCGGCCGGCACGACCGTCTCCAGGGCGGTGCCGACCTCGGGGCCGGTGAGATCGACCACGGTCATGTGGCTGACGTCGAACAGCGAGGCGTGGCGCCGGCAGTGCTCGTGCTCGGCCAGCGGGCCCGCCTGGTAGCGGATCGGCATGTCCCAGCCGGCGAAGGGGCCGAAGCGTCCGCCGTGGCGGCGGTGCAGCTCGTGCAGGACGGTCTCGCCCAGCGGACCGGCCTGGCTGGTGTCGGCGTCGGCCATCGGATCTCCTCGGTTCGGCGGTGGGGCGCGCGGCGCTGCGGGCGCCCCCTCTGTGCCGGGACCTGAGAGTTTCACCCGTGGCGCGGGCTTACTCCGTCGGTGAACGCCGCACGGGCCGGGCCCGCGGACGTTGCTCTCCAGAGACGCCCGGTGCGCACGGTCCTCGCTGCCTGAGAGATTCCGGGGCGGTTGCTCCTTCGGCGGTGGTTCCTCGGAACGAAGGAGCAACCACACTCTCCCGCACGACCTACGGCGTGGGGTCAGTGTACCCCCGCGCCACCAGCTCTCCCCACAACTGCTCGTAGGCGGTGGCGGCCACGCTGGCCGGCGCCGACACGCCGACGGGCGTGCGGCTGGCCCCCATCAGCTCCACCTCGGTGGCGGAGGGGATGAACGAGTCGGCCACGTCACCGCGCTCGCCCCGCAGCGACGTCATCAGCTCGGCGTGGAGGTTCTTGCGGCCGTCCACCATCGAGAAGAAGACGAGCACCCGGGGCCGGGGTGGATCGAGGCCGGCCAGCGTCTCGTCGAGCTGGTGCAGGGTGCGCACCGACAGCGTGGTGGGCACCACCGGGACCAGCAGCACGTCGGCCGCCTCGAAGACGTTCTCCGCCAACAGCGAGCTGGACGGCGGGCAGTCGATGAGCAGCAGGTCGTACGGTTCGGCGCGCAGCTCGTCGACGACGCGGCGCAGGCGACCGGTGCGGTGCTTGGACGCGTCGAAGGCGAGGTCGACGTTGCGCAGCTCGCGATCGGAGGGCAGCACGTCGAGCAGCTCGTAGTCGGTGCCGCGGATGCGGTCGCCGATGCGGTGGCGCTGGCTGGTGAGCGCCTTCGGGCCACCCTTGAGGCGGTGACGGACCCGGAAGTAGAACGTGGCCGCGCCCTGGGGGTCGAGGTCCCACACCAGCGTGCGGTGCCCGTGCAGGGCGGCGAGGTACCCGAGGTTGACGGTGGTGGCGGTCTTCCCGACGCCGCCCTTGCTGTTGTAGACGGCGATGACGATCACGGCGGATCGCCTCCGGTGGCCTCGGTGGCCTCCGTGGTCGGCATGGCCAGCAGCCGGGCGAAGCGCCGGTGGTGCGCCTCGAGCGGGGCGAACATCGCCACCGCCTCGGCCACCGCCGTCGCCCGGGCGGTGCGGAGCTGTTCACTGCGCCGGCCCAGCGCCAGCAGCACGGCGGTGTCGGCGCCGTCGAGGCCGGTGGCGGCGCGCTCGAGCGCATCGAGCGCCACGCAGTCGTCCTGGAAGTGGCCGAGCTGCTGCTGGACGTCCTTCAGTGCCCGGCGGAACCGTTTGGCCGCGCCGTAGAGCGGTCCGAACACGTCGAGCAGGTAGCGCAGCCGCTTGGCCTGCTTGCGGGCCCGGTGCAGCAGCTCCGCGGTGTCGGCGGTAGAGGAGTCAGCGGCAGCGGCGCCGCGCCAGGCCCACGGCGGGCGCGACGGCGCAGGCGGCGCAGCTCGGCCGGCAGCACCGCCGCCGCCCAGTCGGCACTGCACAGGAGTGCGGTGCCGGGCGCCGCCGGGGCAGGCCGGGCCTCACCCAACCGCCGCCGCAGCTCGTCGAAGTCCGACGAGCGCAGCACCTCGAGCAGCGCGGCGCGGTCGGCGTCGTAGGCGGGGGCCAGCGCCTCGAGGGCCACGGTCAGCGCCGGGCCCTCGGGCTCCCGGGGCCAGCGGACCCGCAGCACGTCGAGGTCGCGCAGCGGGACGTGCGGTCCATCAGCGAACGCAGCCGGGCGAGCAGCTCCGGCGGTCCTCCGGGTGCAGCACGCCCTCGCGGGCACGCACCAACGCCCGGGTGGCGCGCAAGGTGACCCGGAACTCGTGGAGGAACTCGTCGTCGACCGCGCCCTCGATGCCGGCCACGTTGGCGGCGAGCACCTCGGCGGCGCGGCGCAGCACGGCGCCCGCCAGCTCGGCGGCCGGCATCGCGCCGTGCACCGGCACGGCGCTATCGGAGGGGTCCTCGCCGAGGGCGACGCCGGCGGCGCCCGCCGCCCGGTGCAAGGGGTCCAGCGCCACCCGTTCGCCCAAGCGCGCCGCCACCGCCGCGCACAGCGCGTCGAAATCACGCTGATGGCCCCGCACGGCCACCAGCGTGATGACGGGATCGAGCACGTGGCGGGCCCGGCCGACGTCGGCGGGGGTGCCGCCGGGGTCGGGGGCCGGGGCGAAGCGGTCCACGGCCACGGCCACCGAGGTCACCACCGAGATCCGCACGATCGTCTTGTCGAGCTCGTCGGTGCGGGCGTAGCGGTACTGCTCGCCATCGGTGACCACCACCGGCAGCAGCGCCCGCTCGCCGCACGGTCCGTCGAGCGCCTCGCGCAGCCGCCGGTCGGCCAGCTCGCACACCCGGTGCGGGACGCGATCGCACGCCGCCTGCACCACGGCGGTGCCCTGGTCGGCGCGGCGCAGCCGCAGCCAGCGGCGGCCGTCGAGCCACTCGTGCTCCAGCACCAGACCGGCCCGGTGCAGCCGGTGGTCGAACGTGTCGTAGAACGTGCGGGCCAGGCGCCCGGCGGCGACGCGGCCGCAGCCCAGTTGCTCGGTGAGCAACGTGTCGATGTCGGCCAGGCTGGCGCCCTCGGTCGGCACGAGCGACAGGCTGGAGGCGGCGGCGGCCATGGTGCTCTAGCCTGCCATGCCATGGGAGACCCGGAGCGAACCCCCGTCGACTACATCGAGGTGACCCGGCGAACCTACGACGGCTTGGGCTACCCGCCGTACCAGTGGGTACGCAGCGAGGACGCCCCGCCGTTCGTGCCGGTGACCAAGCCGCTGTCGGAGTCCAAGGTGGCGTTGCTGGCGTCGGGCGGGATCTACCGGTCCGGGCAGATCGCCTTCCACTTCCGCGACGACGCGTCGTACCGGGTGATCGACACCTCCACGCCCACCGCCGAGCTGCGGGCCACCCACTTCGCCTACGACCTGCGCGACGCCCGGGCCGACATCAACGTGGTGTTCCCGATCGACACGCTGCGCTCGCTGCGCGACGAGGGCGTGATCGGCGGCCTGTGCGACGAGGCGTACACGTTCATGGGCGGCATCTACTCCGCCCGGCGGGTGAGCGAGCAGCTGGCCCCCGCGCTGGTGGAGCGGGTGGTGGCCCAGGAGGCCGACCTCTGCCTGCTGGTCCCGGTTTGACCGGTGTGCCATCAGTCGGTCGGACTGATCGCACGGGCCATCGAGGCCGCCGGGATCCCCACCCTGTCGATGACCTCGGCGTGGTCGATCACCGCGTCGGCGAACCCGCCCCGCGCCGCGTTCGTGGACTACCCCCTCGGCCACACCAGCGGCCAGCCGCACGACCCCGCCGATCAGCGGCGGCTCGTGCGGGCGGCGCTCGACTGCTTCGCCACCATCACCGAGCCCGGCACCATCGTCGACCTCGGCGCCGACTGGGGATCCCAGGAATGGCGGGAGAACCCGTTGCGGGGCGCGTCGCGCACCGCGTCCACCGGGGGCCGCAAGGAGCGGGCCGCGGAGGACGGCGACGGGTCGGGCGACAGCCGCACCGCCCGCCACCCCACCCCGCAGTACCAGACCGACGACGATCGCCTGGCCGCCGAGGCGCGCCATGGGGTGGACGTCGCCTGCGCCGCCTGCGTCGGCTTTGATGACTAGTGACCGGCGGGGTCAGCGCAGGATCTTGCTCAGGTCCAGGCCCTTGAGCATCCCGGCGAGCTGATCGCCGCCGGGGACCGAGCCGCCCGGGGTCACCCCGTCGATCAGCTTGGGCAGCAGCGAGGCCAGGCCACCCTTGGCCTCCTGGTGCGACACACCCGCCTCGGAGGCGATCTCGGCCACCGTGTCGGCGCCGAGGGCTTGCTCGAGCTCGTCGGGGTCGACCGGTTCGTTGGCCCCGGTGCCCACCCACGACTGCGCCTTGCCGCCGAGACCACCGGCCTGCAACTTGCCGAGCAGGCCGCCGAGCCCGCCCAGCTTCCCGCCGAGTGCGCCGCTGCCGAGCAGCACGGGCAGCAGTGCCTTCAGCAGCCCGGCGTTGCCGCCGGCGAGCTGGGCGAGGTTGCCGGGCAACTCGATGCCTCCGGGCAGGGTGATCCCGCCGCCGGCCCCACCGAGATCGATGGTGCCGCCCTTCTTCTTCTTGCCGAGCAGACCACCGACGATGTCCATCAAGCCCATGGCGACCTCCCGAAGTGCCGGCGTGTGGTGGCGCGCACCGTAGCAGGGCGCGGTCACCGATCGGTTCGCGGATGGGCTCAGTCGCCGGCCCGACCGTCCGTGGGGCGCTCCACCACCGGGCCTCGATGACCCGGCCATCGCCGGGGCGGGCCTCGACGACGGGTCGCCGGCGGTCTCCGCCTCCATCGAGCGCACCAGCTGCCAGTCGGCGTGCAGGGCCGGCAGCGGTAGCGCGGCGATGGCCTCCACCCGTTGCCGGGTCTGGCTCGACTGCCGCCGTCCGGTGAGGGGCAACGTGTTGACCGACCAGCGCTTGGCCACCGCCAGCGAGCGGCGGTGCAACGGCACCTTGAGGTCGGGCCGGGCCTTGGGCTGCAGGTACCGCCAACACCGTGCGGCGGATCAGCTCGTGGTCGGGCCGGTAGCCCTCGAGCCGGAAGCGGGTCATCAGGAAGCTGGTGAGCACCTGCAGCTCGCGCACGCCGTCGCGCGCCGCCAGGCCGAACTCCACCGCCAGGCCGATGGGCGCCACCGCCCGGCCGGCCACCTTCGACCCGTATCGGGTACCGATGCGGGTGGCGGCCCGGGCCGCGCCCCACTGCGCCGCCTTGCGCACCGCACCCTGGCCCGACCCACCCGACCCGTCGGGTTCGATGGCCTGCATCGCCTCGTAGGCGTTGCGCACGTCGTAGGGCGAGTCGAAGCAGCGGTTGAGCGCGGCCTCGATGGCGTTGGCCAGCCGCTCGCGAGCGGTGGTCGACAGCGTCTTCAGGCGCGCGACGGCCCCTCGTCGGAGGGGGCCGGCCCTTCAGGCATCGGATCTGCCGGACGGGGAGCGACGGGCGCTGCTCGCACCGCGGGGACGCATACGTCCGCTCAGGCGTCGACCTCGATGAAGATGCACTCGCCCGGGCACTCCTCGGCGGCTTCGATGACGCTGTCGAGCAGGTTGTCGGGCGCGCAGGCCTGGCCGGCGGCACCGGCGGGGTTGCCCTTGCCGTCGAAGGGTCTCGCTGCCGTAGTTCCCGGCGGTTTCCTTCACGTAGTACAGGCCGTCGTCCTGTCCCCAGAACACGTCGGGGCAGATCTCCGCGCACAGACCGTCACCGGTGCACAGGTCCTGGTCGATCCAAACCTTGGTCATCGTGGATGCTCGTCCTTCGTGGGAGGGCTTCAGTTCGTTTCGTCGGCGGAACGGCCACGAACACGCGGGTCCACTCTAACGGCACCGGCGACCGGGGACGAACAAGCTGCTGCCGGGTTGTCGTGCCCGGCTCTGTCGCGCCGGGTGCGTGCTCGTGCCCGACGCCGACCGACGCCACGACCGTGAACGCACGCTCCCAGGTCTCCGTGCGGCCGTCTTGTCGCCCGGCTCCCTGTCGGTCGCCGGGTGTCGGCGGCTCGCTAGCGCCGCGACCACGCCTTCACCGAACAGCACGGTCCCCGGTCTCCGTGGCGCGCGCCAGCCGTCATCCGTGACGTCCCGCGACGGTGCGCGCTGGGCGCTGCTGGGCGGCGCGGGCGTGCCTGGGCGCTGAGTTGTAGCGCTTCGCGCAATGATGCGATCCGAGGCCCGTTCGGGCGCTCAAACACATCATTGCGCGAAGGGACTGCTGTGCTTGTCGCCTGCCTCCCTGTCGGTCGGCGGGTGTCGGCGGCTCGCTGGCGCTCGCGACGCCGACCTGGTGGGCGCCCTGCGTCAGATGTCGAGGATCTCGCGGTCGACGAAGGCGGAGCGTTCCACGATCCAGTCGCGGCGGGGGCCCACGTCGCGGCCCATCAGCACGTCGAACGCCGTGGCCGCGGCGGCCGCCTCGCCCTCGTCGAGCGTCACCCGGCGGAGCACCCGCGTCTCGGGATCGAGCGCGGTCTGGGCCAGCTCGTCGACGTCCATCTCGCCGAGGCCCTTGTTCCGGCCGATCTTGAAGTTCTTGCCGGCGGCGGTCAGCCCGTCGCAGATGCGCTGACGGTCGGCGTCGTCGTAGGCGAAGTGCTTGGTCTTGGCACCGCTGGTCTCCTTGATGGTGAACAGCGGCGGCATGGCCACGTAGATCCGGCCCTGCTCGAGGAGCGGCCGCATGTACGAGTAGAAGAGCGTCAGCAGCAGGCAGCGGATGTGGGCGCCGTCGACGTCGGCGTCGGCCAGGATGACCACCCGGCCGTAGCGGGCGGCGGCCGGGTCGAAGTCGGCACCGGAACCGGCGCCCATCACCGTGAAGATCGCCTCCGCCTCGGCGTTCTCCAACACCTGCTTCATCGTCGCCTTGCCGGCGTTGAGGATCTTGCCCCGGATGGGCAGCACCGCCTGGAACTCGCTGTTGCGGCCTGCCTTGGTGGGCCCGGCGGCGGAGTCGCCCTCGACGATGAGCAGCTCGGTCTCGCCCACGTCGGTGGAGCGGCAGTCGGCCAGCTTGTCGGGCAGGCCGGTGGAGCCCAGCGCCGAGGCCCGGCGCAGCGTCTCGCGCTGCTGGCGGGAGACCAGGCGGGCTTCGACGGCGGCGATGAGCTTGTCCCGCACCGCGTTGATGTGCGACTTCTTGCCGGTGGCGATCCAGTCGTTGATGCCGGTCTTGACCACGTCGTAGGTGATCGACTGCACCTTCGGCGTCCCCAGCTCGCGCTTGGTCTGGCCGCGGAACTGCGGTTCGGGGACCGTCACCTTGAGCACGGCGACGAGGCCCTCCTGGATGTCCTCGCGGGTGGCGCGGGCCTCGTCCTTGAACTTCTTGAGCTTCTTGGCGTCGTCGAGGGCGAGCCTGTCGTTGATGGCGAAGGTCATCGCCCGTTCCAGACCGGCGACGTGGGTGCCGCCGTCGGTGGTGGGGATGGTGTTGACGAAGCTGATGAGCTTGGTGTCGTAGCCCTTCACCCAGCGCAGGGCGAGCTCGACATGGCACTGGCGGGCGACGACGGCCATCTTGCCGTCCACCGGCACGTTCTCCTCGTAGGTGCCGTCGCCGGTGATGGTGAGGATCTCGGTGATGGGCTCACCCACCGACAGGTGCTCCACGTAGTCGACCAGGCCGCGCTTGGACACGAAGCGCTCGGGCTCGCCGGCGGCGCCCTCCCGACGGTCCACCAGGGTGACCTCGAGGTTGGGCACCAGGAAGCACATCTGCGCCACCCGGTCCCGTACCGCGGGGTATGAGATGGTGGCATCGCCATCGAAGATGTCGGTGTCGGGCCAGAAGCGGACGCGGGTGCCGGTGCGCCACACCGGCACCTTGGTCACGACCTCGAGGTCGTGACCCTTGCGGAAGCGGTTGCCGTCGAAGCGCCCCGCGGCGCGGTCGACGAAGGTCAGGCGATGGGTCTGGCCGTCGCGGTCGACCTCGGCCACGAGCTTGCGGGACAGCGCGTTGACCACCGATGCGCCGACCCCGTGCAGGCCGCCGGAGGCGGCGTAGGCACCGGAGCCGAACTTGCCGCCGGCGTGCAGCTCGGTGAAGACCACCTCGAGCGCGGACACCTTCTTGCGGGTGTGGCGATCGATGGGGATGCCGCGGCCGTTGTCCTCCACCTCGAAGCTGCCGTCGTCGTGGAACGTGACCGTCACCTTCGAGGCGTGGCCGGCGGCGGCTTCGTCGACCGCGTTGTCGATCAGCTCCCACAGCAGGTGCGACAGACCGTCGGAGCCGGTGCCGCCGATGTACATGCCCGGACGCTTGCGGACGGCCTCGAGGCCCTCCAGCATCTGGATGGCGTCGGCGTCGTAGGACTTGGGCTGACGGGTCACCAGCGTGCCTTTCCAGCGGCGAGGATCGGGCGCGCCGTGCGCACCGCGCCACCGTCGCGTCGGGTCGGTTCCAGCGTGAGCGGGACCGGGTTGGGGTCGGCCTTGTCGGGGGCGTCCTGCTGGCCGACCACCGCCGCCAGCTCCGTGTCGGGGGCGACGAGCGCGTAGCGGATGCGACCGTCCTCGGGGCGCAGCTTGGTCAGCCGCACCCCACCGGCGGCGCGGCCCTGTGGCGGCACCTCGGCCATGGGGGTTCGCTTGGCACCACCGCCCTCGGACACGACCAGCACGGTACCCGCCGCGTCCACCGGACCGGCACCGACCACGGTGGCACCGCCGCGCAGCTTCATGCCGGCCACGCCCTTGGCGGCGCGACCCTGCACGGCCACGGCGGCCACCGCGGTGCGCAGCACCTGGGCGTCGCTGGCCACCATGGCGACCTCGGCGTCCTCGGGGGCCTGGAAGGCGGCGACGACCCGGTCCTTGCCCTCCAACGTGATCACGCCCTGGCCGTCGCGGGTGGCGGCGAGCTCCGCACCGCTCACCCGCTTGGCCACGCCGTTGGCGGTGATGAGCACGAGCGGGTCGGCGTCCTCCGCGGCCCCGACCACGGCGACCACCCTCTCCCCCGACTGCACGGCGAACAGCTCGGCGGTGGCGGCGCCGCGGGAGCGGCCGGCCACCTCGGGGATGTCGTGCACCGGGATGGTCAGCACCCGTCCCCGGTCGGTCACCGCGTGGAGCAGCTGGCGGTTGGAGGTGCGGACCTCGGCGCGGATCAGGTCGTGGCGGCCGAGCTTGCCGCTGTGGTGGGAACCGGCCGGCTCCCGGCCGACCAGGCCCGAGGTGGACAGCGTGACCACGCACGGGTCGTCGCCCACGTCGAAGTCGGTGGGGGCGTCGCCGGCGGTGAGCTTGGGCATCTCGTCGCCGCCGACGATGCGGCTGCGGCGGGGGGACCCGAGGCGCTTGGTCAGGTCCTCCAGCTCGGCCAGCACCACCTTGCGCTGCTCCTCCTCCGAGCCGAGGATGGCGTCGTAGCCGGCGATCTCGGCCCGCAGAGCGGCCAGCTCGTCGAGCAGCTCCTGGCGCTCGAGGGCGGTGAGCCGGCGCAGCCGCATGTCCAGGATGGCGTTGGCCTGGATCTCGCTGAGGGAGAACTCGGCGATGAGCGTGGCCCGGGCGGCGGGCACGTCGGGCGAGCTGCGGATGATCTGGATGACCCGCTCGATGTTGTCGAGCGCCACCAGCAGGCCCTCGAGGATGTGGGCCCGGGCCAGCGCCTTGTCGCGGCGGAACGTGGTGCGACGCACGACGACGTCGATGCGGTGGTTGAGGAAGTGCCGGCACAGCTCGACCAGGCCCAGCGTGGTGGGCACGCCGTTGACCAGCGCCACGTTGTTGATGGCGAAGGTCTCCTCCAGCGGCGTGAGCCGGTAGAGCTCGGCCAGCACCGCCTGGCCGTTGGTGCCCGAGCGCAGCTCGAACTGCAAGCGCAGGCCGCTGCGGCGGTCGGACAGGTTCTTGACGTCGGTGATGGCGGTGACCTTGCCCGAGTTGACCAGGTCCTTGACCCGGCTGATGACCCGCTCGACGCCCACCATGTAGGGCAGCTCGGTGACGACGATGCCGGTGCGGCGGGCCGAGATCTGGGCGATCTCGGCGGTGGCCCGCATCCGGATCGAGCCCCGGCCGGTGCGGTACGCCTCGGCCAGGCCGCCGTCGTCGACGATGATGCCGCCGCTGGGGAAGTCGGGCCCGGGCAGGCGGGCCATGAGCTGCTCGACCGTCGGCTCCTTGGCCCGGGTGAGGAACAGCTTGAGGGCGGCCACCACCTCGACGAGGTTGTGGGGCGGCATGTTGGTGGCCATGCCCACGGCGATGCCCGAGGTGCCGTTGACCAGCAGGTTCGGCAGCTTGGCGGGCAGGTACTCGGGCTCGGTGGCGTCCTCGTCGAACGTGGGCCGCCAGGCGACGGTGTCCTCGTCGAGCGAATCGAGCATCTCGACCGCGGCCTGGGCGAGGCGGCACTCGGTGTAGCGGTAGGCGGCCGGTGGGTCGTCGAGGGTGCCGAAGTTGCCGTGCGGATCGACCAGCGGCACCCGCATGGAGAAGTCCTGGGCCAGCCGGACGAGGGCGTCGTAGATGGCCGAGTCGCCGTGGGGGTGGTAGGTGGCCATGCAGGTGCCGACCACGTTGGCGCTCTTGCGGTGCGGGTTGTTCGGGCTGAGGTTGAGCCCGTTCATGGTGACCAGGATGCGGCGCTGCACCGGCTTGAGGCCGTCTCGCACGTCGGGCAGGGCGCGCGACGTGATGACGGACAACGAGTACGGCAGGAACGACTGGCCCAGCTCCTCGGAGGCGGTGACCTCACGGATCTCACTGGCGATGCGAGCAGGCATAACCCGTCCATCATAGCCGAACATCTGTTCGTTCGGGTTGATGGTGCCTCGCGACGGCGCTGGTCCGGCCGGCTGCGCCCACGATGGGCGGTGCTCGACGACCGTCGTTCCCCGGGCGACCCATGCCCGCCGGGGCGGGGTTCGCCGGTTCGACCGGGCCACGTCCGCGTTCGCCGGCGGTTCGCCACGGTGCCGACGCCACCGGCGATTCTGCTGCGGTGTTCCTGCTGCACCGGCCTGCTGTGCGCCCGACGCCCACTCGCCGCCGAGACCGTCCCGCACCTTCCACCATCGGTTCGTCGGGTGCGCCGGCCGGCCGGAGCCCGATCCCGGCCCGGCCCGTTCAGCGCTCGTCGTGCAGGTCGGCGCGGCTGCGGTGGCGGGCCACGGCCAGCGCCGGTCGCGACCGGCACACGCTGTGCAACGTCATGCCCGCCCCCGCCACCAGCAGCAGGTCCCCCACGCTGAAGACGTTGGCGAGCGGCAGCGGATCCGGCCAGGCGAACACGTCGCCCAGGAACCACAGCCTTGCGTCGCTCACCGCCTGGGAGTTCTGGAACACGGTGGCGTGGACCGGCCGACCCGCGGCCTGCAGCGCCCCCGCCGACGCCGGCATCACCCCGCCGTTGGCGGCGATGGCGGCGAGGTTGGCCAGGCCACCCGCCACCATGACGGCCACGCCGACGATGTGGCGGTTCGCCCAGGCGAACCAGAAGGCGAAGCCGTAGCTGACCAGGTGCAGCGCAGCCGCCACCCCCTCCGGCAGCACGCCCTCGACGATGTTGACCACGAAGATCTGCAGCGCCATGGCCACGACGACGGCCCACACCGCCGCCAGCCGCAGCTGCGCCAGGCGGGCCAGTGAACCGCCGGTCAGCGGCACGCTCGCCAGCACGAGCAGGTAGGCGGCGACGATGATCATGCGGCAGATCCCTTCCCGTGCAACGACGACAGCTCCTGGACCCCGGCCGCCGGCTCGTGCAGCGCGGCCAGCGCGTCGAGGGCGTCGAGGGCCGGGCGCAGCGCATCGAGGTCGTAGCCCACCCGCAGCCGCCGCTCCAGCTCCTCGGGGCTCGACGGCGGCGCCAGCAGGTACCCCTGCACCGCGTCGCAGCCCATCGAGCGGAGCACCTCGAGCTCCTCCACCCGCTCGGCGCCCTCGGCGACGGTGCCCAGGCCGAGGTTGTGGGCCAGCTCGATGATCGAGCGCACGATCATCAGATCCCCCGGGCGCTCCGGCATGCCGCTGACGAAGGAGCGGTCGATCTTGACGTGGTCGATGGTGAGGTCGCGCAGGCTGGCCAGCGACGAGTAGCCGGTGCCGAAGTCGTCCACGGAGATGGTCACGCCCACCGAGCGCAGCATCGCCAGGATGGTGGCGGTGCGCTCGGGATCGACCAGCATCGAGTTCTCGGTGATCTCCAGCTCGAGCATCGACGGTTCCACGCCGTGCTCGGCCAGCACCGCCGCCACCAGCTCCGGGAAGCGGAAGTCCATCAGGTTGCGGGCCGACGCGTTCACCGACACGGTCAGCTCGATGCCCGAGCGCCGCCACGCCGCCGCCTGGTCCACCGCCAAGCGGACGACCCGCTCGGTCAACGCCCCGATCAGATCGCTCTGCTCGGCCTGGGCCATGAACGCCGCCGGCTGGACCACGCCCAGCCGGGGGTGGTTCCAGCGCACCAGCGCCTCCACCCCGACCACCCGTCCGGTGAACAGGTCCACCCGGGGCTGGTAGTGCAGGAACAGCTCGTCGTCGCTCAGCGCCCGGCCCAGCTCGGCCAGCAGCGTGGACCGCGCCGGCCTCGGCTCGAGCTGCTCGGGAGCGAAGCCGGCCACCCCGAGACCCTGGGACTTGGCCCGGTACATCGCCATGTCGGCGTTGTGCAGCAGGGCGGTCAGGTCCTCGCCGTGGTCGGGGAACACGGCCACACCGAAGCTGCCCCCCACCGACAGCGGGAGCCCTTCGATCGTCATCGAGGGCGTGACGGCTGCGTGGAAGCGGGCCGCGGTGGCCTCGGCGGTGGCCACATCGCCCACGTCGCGCACCAGGATGGCGAACTCGTCACCGCCGAGCCGGGCCACCAGGTCGGTGGGGCGTTTGGCCGCCAGGAGCCGTTCGGCCACGACCCGCAGCACCAGGTCGCCGTAGTGGTGGCCGAGCCGGTCGTTGATCGCCTTGAACCCGTTGAGATCGACCTGGACGAGCGCCAGCCGCTCGCCCCGGCGGCGGGCGGCCTCGATGGAGATGGCGGCGTGCTCGTCGAACAGCCCGGCGGTTGGGCACACCGGTGAGCAGATCGTGGTTGGCCTCGTGCTGGTTGCGCAGGGCGAGCTGACCGCTCTGGTAGATGATCCACACGGTGGCCAGCAGCAGCGGCACCAGCAGCAGCGAGCGCATGGCGACCACGGCGAACACGGGGGCGAGGGCCAGCAGCAACCCGTCCATCATCAGGGTGGCGCCCACCGACTTGCGCAGCATCGGCCACACCGGCAGCCGTTGGTGCAACGCCAGCACCAGGCAGGTGAACAGGCTGTTGCAGGCGAAGGTCACCAACGCCGTCAGCAGCGTGGCCAGCAGCCACAGCAGGTTGCGCCACCCGCCCGCTTCGATGGCGTCGATGTCGGTGAGCGTGTGGAACACCCAGGCCCCGGGCAGCAGCGACAGCGCCATCTGGCCGCCGTTGAGCAGCGCGCACCAGTGGCTTGTGGTTGGCCAGTTCGATGGCGACGCACACCGCGCTCATGGTCACCATCGCCACCGGCGGCTCGGCCACGAACAGCGGGGCCAGCGCGAACGTCCACGAGGCGGTGACCTCACCGCCGTCCTGGAGGCTGAGCCAGTTCATGGGCCGCAGCTCGGTCAGCGCCAGGCACACGGTGAACACCACCACGGCGGGCAGGTGACCGGCGAAGGGCGGCCCGTCGAGGAGGCGACCGATCCGACCACGGCCGCGACACCGCCGGCGATGACCAGTGCGACGTAGACCGAGAACGGGGTCAGCCGTCGTTCGGCGGCGACCGGCTCGGCGTGCAGGTGAGAACGCACGGTGGACACGGGCGGATCCAAGGGCAGCGGGCGGATGTGGGCGGGATGAGACGCCGGCCGGGCACACCGGCCGGCGTCTCAGGAACGGCGGATGCGGACCGTCACCACTTCAGTGGTGCACCGAGCGACGCCACGAGCCCGCGAAGGAGCCGGCAGCCATGACTGCGTAGACATAGGCGAGGTTGCGCTTGGACATCTGGTTGATCGCTTTCCGTCGAGGATATGGCGTTACCGGCTCCAGTTGGACCTGGAGCCGGATCACCACTTCCGGGTGATTTTCTGCATTCGCTCGCGTTCTCCTTGTTCTGCGGGACCGGACTGCCGATCCAGAAGCAACTGAGCAACCCGGACTGTGGATGACGACGCCCGCTGGGCCAATCGCGTCATGTGGTGATTCCCGGCTCCCCACGTGCGGGACTTGTGTCCCGGGCACCCCGCGGTACGGTCGCAGGCAGCCGCGCCATCCTGAGCGGCGCCCCGAGCGGCGCCCCGCACCGGCGGCCTAACGTGCGGCCATGAGCACGCACTCCATGCCCGCCATCTCCCTGGCCGCCGTCCCCGGCCGCCGCCGTCCCATCGTCGAGGCCGCCGCCGAGGCCGAGCGCCGCGGGTTCACCGGGATCTACTGCCCGAGCCTGGGCGACGCCATGGGCCTGTGCCTGTCGATCGCCCACGCCACCACCACCATCCCGTTCGGCACGTCGGTCCAGCCCATCTACCTGCAGCACCCGGTGCAGCTCGCCTCGCAGGCGAGCTACATCAACGAGATCTCCGAGGGCCGCTTCCGCCTCGGCATCGGCGTGAGCCACGGTCCGGTGCACAAGCGCCTCGGGGCCGACGTCGGCCGGCCCCTGTCCGATACCCGCGAGTACGTCGCCGCCCTACGGGCGGCCGAGCCCCAGGCCGGCCCGCTGCCCCCCATCACGCTGGCGACGCTGCGCGACAAGATGGTCGATCTGTCCGTCGAGATCGCCGATGGGGCCGTGTGGGCCAACTCGTCGCTCAACGACATGGGCCGCTCGGTGGCCCGCATCCCCCAGGAGCGCCGTGACGCCGGGTTCTTCGTGGGCAACATGCTGCCCACCGTCATCGACGACGACCGGGAGGCGGCCGCCAACCGCAACCGGGCCACCCTGACCGGGTACGTGATCCTGCCGAACTACCGCAACTACTGGAAGCTCGCCGGCTACGAGGAGGAGATGAACGCCATCGAGGCGGCCATCGAGGCCGGCGAGAAGGACAAGATCACCGCGGCCATGAGCGACAAGTGGCTCTCGAGCTGCACCATCTACGGCTCGGTGAACCAGGTCCGTGACGCGGTCGAGGCCTGGCAGGATCTCGGCCTCGAGCCGATCCTCGTGCCCAGCTCCACCAGCGGCGGCCAGCTGAAGGCCATCGACGAGATGTTTACCGCGTTCGCCTAGGGCCCAGGGCTCGAGCTGCCGGCGCGACCGGTCAGGTCCGGGTCAGCGCCCCGCTGACCGGTGAGGCCGCCGGATCGGCCGGGCCTGGCGGGCTCGCCGGAACGGCGCGCAGCGGCGCGGTCGCCTGGTCGATCGGCACGATCGGGTCGCCGTCGCGCAGATCGATCTCCTTGGTCTGCAGGTGCAGCGTGGCCTCGCCGCCCTGCACCTGCAGCCGCGAGGCCTCGTAGGTGCCGGCCGCCACCGATCGCTGCAGCAGGATGGCGTACTCCACCAGCGACGCCGCCGCCCCGGAGAACGGCCCGATGCCGTCGGGCGCGTCGACCACCTCGATCAGCCGGGCGGCGGCCCGGCTGAGGCGGGGGCCGAGCCGGTGCTCGATCTGCTGCAGCATCGACGCCTCGGCCACGATCGCCAGGCGGTACTTCTCCATCTCGGCCGCCTCGACGGCGAGGCGGGCCCGGCCCTCGGCCAGCGTGCGGTTCGCCTGTCGCTCGGCCTCGGAGGTGCGATCTCGCGCTTCCATCTCCGCCACCGCCAGGCGGGCGCCGGCCTCCTGGGTGGCGGTGGCCAGGATGGTGGCGGCCTGCGCATGGGCATCGTCCACCACGGCCTGGGCGGTCTGGCGGGCGAGCTCCAGCGCGGTGGTCAGCTCGTCCTCGAGCGCCTGCAGCCGGTGCAGCTCGTCCAGCAGCGACACCGCGTAGGCGCGGGCTGCGTGGGTGGTGGCCTCTGCGTGGGCCACCCGGTCGTGGAGGTCCTCCACGACCGCATCGACCGCTCTCGGTTCGTAGCCCCGTCGGACGACGGGGAAGGTCCTCTTCGCCATGTGTTCCCTAGGTGCGCCAGCTTGCCCGGAACATCATCGACGCCTTCGTTCACCTACTTGAGTGAAACCGGATTGTCACGGTGGGTGAATCCGGCCGCGATGGTGAACGCAGTTCGCGGCAGCTCAGCCGCCCATGAACATCTTCCACTGGTCGAGGCTGCGCAGGCGGTAGACGAAGTTGCTCTCCCGCACCTCCGACATGGGTGCGTACGGGTCGGCGGCGTAGAGGTGGCCGGGGTACAGCACCGCCGAGTCGGGCACGGCCGCCAGCGTGTGGTGGATCGAGTGGTAGAGCGCCTCGGCGTCGCTGCCCGGCAGGTCCACCCGGCCGCAGCCCTCGAGGAACAGCGTGTCGCCCGCCACCAGGTGGCCGTCGCACAGGAAGCACTGGCTGCCCGGCGTGTGACCCGGCGTGTGCAGCAGCGTGATGGGGATCTCGCCCACCTGCACGATGTCACCGCCGTGGTGGCGCACCAGGTCGCCCTCGGACACGCCGGTCACCTTGATCACGCCGTCGCCCTCGGCGTCCTGCACGTGCACCGGCACCGACGCCAGCTCCAGCAGGTCGGCCAGGCCGGCCACCGTGTGGCCGAAGAAGCTGCCGCCGATGTGATCGGGGTGGTAGTGGGTCACCAGCACCCCGGACAGGCGCATGTCGTCGGCGGCGAGCAGGTCGAGCAGACCGGCCACGTCGTAGGCGGGATCCACCACGACCGCCTCGCCGCTCTCCCGGTCACCGATCAGGTACTGGAAGTTGACCATCTGCCGGGCGACCATGTCGCCGCGGGCGGTGTCCCGCCCGGCGAGCACCTGCCGGAAGTACAAGCGATCCATGCCGGCCACGGTAGTTGCTGGGGGTGCACCGGGCCGTCGCCCCCGCCGGCCGGCGCGGTGGCCCAGCAGCGGTCAGAGGTGCAGGAACTGCAGGCCGCTGTGCAGGTCGGGCTCGTAGCGGTTCGGAGCGCGCACGAAATCGATGTGGGCACCGATCTCGGCGTTGTTCCAGTGGGAGCGCCGGTCGAGGATGCGGCGCAGCAGCCGCTCGTCCAGCCGGCAGTGCAGGCTCGGGGCCGGGGCCACCAGGCCGGCCACCTCGAAGCGGTCGAGGGGGCCGAGGTCCACCGGCTCGGGGTGCACCTGGTACTGCCGGCCGAACAGCTCGATGACCACCGACCACGACGAGCGCAGGCCGAAGCGGCGCCAACGCGCCTGCATGGCCGTCGCCGCCGTCGCCAGGTCGGCGGCGAGCAGCGCCGCGTCGGGAACGGCATCGAGCTGGTAGGGGTAGCGCCGGGTGGCGAGGTGCTCGTCGATGTAGGCGGCCATCTCCGCCTCATCGAGCGGGCGGTACGAGCGGTCGGCCGCGCCGGTGGCCACGTCGAGGGTGTCGCCCTCACGCAGCAACACCACCTCGGTGGCCCCGAGATCGTGGGTCCGCAACGCCGCCGCGCACCGGTCCCAGGTGGTGGTGCCCAGGTAGCGGTTCTTGTGGTGCTGGTCGCCCCCGAGCACGTAGGCGCCGGCGAACGGCAGCAGGAACCGCGGTTGCAGCACCTCGCCGACCGCCACCAGGTGCCGGACGTTCTGGTCGAGGATGCGGGCGTGCTCGGCCGCCTTGTCGTCCTCGCCGAGGTTGTCGAAGCAGCTCGGGTACGGCCCCGCGGCGTTGTAGTTGAGCATCGCCAGGTCGATGGGACCGTGCTCGATCGCCAAGCGGCGAGCCGATTCGACCGTCGGCGTGTTGTCGTTGGCGTTGAGGGCCCGGACCCCACCGCACTCGACGAGGAGCGCCGAGTCGATCAGGTTGCCCACCTCCGCCTCGTGGAAGGCGTGCTTGGCGAAGGGGGCGAACAGCGTCAGCCGGAGCTCCTTCCAGTCGATCGTCTCGCCGTCGCGCACCGTCACCAGGTTGTGGTAGCCCAGCGCCTCGAGCCGGCGGGGCAGGAAGTTCGGCCCGTGGTCGAGCACCAGGATCGGCGTGGCGGGGTCGAAGTCGAAGCACCGCTCGTCGAAGTGGTCGGGGTGGATGTGCGACAGGAAGACCAGGTCGACGTCGCGCACGTCGTCCACGGTGGTGTGCAGCGGCGGGTAGTGGCACCAGCTGCCGTCGAACACGCCGTCGAGCAACCACGGGTCGCACAGCAGGCGGGTGCCGGCCCTCCCGGTGAAGATGCCGCAGGCGTTGGCCACGAACGTGAACTGGAGCTCCGACACCGGCCCAACCTCTCAACGTGCTCGTCAAGCTACGAAGAGTAGGGTAGGGCGGATCGGCGCCGTTCAGCCGTCCGAGCGACCGACGGTGTCGAGCAGGAACGCCAGCACGAACGCCTCGTCGCGCCAGGCGTTGTAGCGGCCGGACGGCCCGCCGTGGCCGGCGCCCATCTCGGTCTTCAGCAACAGCAGGTTGGTGTCGGTCTTGGTGGCCCGCAGCCGGGCCACCCACTTGGCCGGCTCCCAGTAGGACACCCGCGGGTCGTTGAGGCCGGCGGTCACCAGCATCGGCGGGTAGGCTTTGGCCTCCACGTTCTCGTAGGGGGCGTAGGACTTGAGGTAGCGGTAGTACTCCTCGTGGTCCACCGGGTTGCCCCACTCCTCCCACTCCATCACCGTCAGCGGCAGCGACGGGTCGGAGATGGTGTTGAGCACGTCGACGAAGGGCACCTCGGCCACCACCGCACCGAACAGTTCGGGCGCCTCGTTGACCACCGCACCCATCAGCAGCCCACCGGCGGAGCCGCCGCGGATGGCGAGCCGGGACGGCGACGTCCACCCCTGCTCCACCAGGTGGCGGGCGCAGGCGATGAAGTCGGTGAACGTGTTCCGCTTCTGCAGGTACTTGCCGTCGGTGTACCAGTGCCGACCCAGCTCCCCGCCGCCGCGGATGTGGGCGATGGCGAAGCTGAACCCGCGGTCGAGCAGCGACAGGCGGATCGAGGAGAAGTACGGGTCCATCGACGCCTCGTAGGAGCCGTAGCCGTACAGCAGCGCCGGCGCCCGACCGTCGCGCTCGAAACCCTTGCGGTACACGATGGACATCGGCACCCGCATTCCGTCGGCGGCGGTGGCCCACAGTCGCTCGGTGACATACCGCTCGGGATCGAAGTCCCCCAGGACCGGCTGGCGCTTGAGCAGCGTCCGCTCCCGGGTGTTCAGGTCGTAGCTGAACACCGAGGAGGGGGTGCGCATCGACTCGTAGCGGTAGCGGTACACGCTCGACTCGAACTCGGGGTTGGCGCCGCCGGCGGCCGTGCCCACCGCCTCGGGTTGCTCGATGGTGTGCTCGGCGCCGTCGGAGAACCGCCGCACCCGGATCTGGGTGGTGGCGTCGACCCGCTCGTGGATGACCAGGTGGTCGACGAACGTGGTGATGCCCGACAGCTTCACCTCCGGCCGGTGGGCGATGACCTCGCGCCAGTGGGCGCGACCCGGCGTGGTGATCGGGGCCTCGCACAGCTTGAAGTTCTCGGCGCCGTCCGCGTTGGTCAGGATCAGGAAGCGGCCCCGGTGGTGCGACACGCCGTACTCCACGCCCTGCTCGCGGGGCTGCACCACCCGGAACGGCTCGGTGGGCCGGTCGGACTCGACGAACCAGACCTCGTCGGTCACCTTGGAACCGGCGTGGACGTACAGGTAGCGCTCGTCGCGCCCGAGGTCGACGGAAAGGTAGAAGCGCTCGTCGGCCTCCTCGAAGATGAGCTCGTCAGCCGTCGGATCGGTGCCCAGCTCGTGGCGCCAGACCTGGTAGGGGCGCATCGCCTCGTCGGGTCGGGTGTAGAAGAAGTGGCGGTCGTCGGCCGACCAGGCCGAGCCGTAGTACACGCCCTCGATCACATCGGGCAGCTCGGTGCCGTCGCGCAGGTCGCGGAAGCGCAGCGTGTACACCTCCCCGCCGGTGACGTCGGCCGCGTAGGCCAGCAGGTTGTGGTCAGGGCTGACGTCGAACACGCCGGTGGCGTAGTACTCGTGGCCGTCGGCCTCGACGTTCTCGTCGAGCAGCACCACCTCCGGCCGGGCCTCGTCGTAGGCGCCGTCGGCGGCCGCGGCGCGGCGGCAGCTGATGCCGTACTGCTTGCCCTCCTCGGTGCGGGAGTAGTACCACCACGGGCCCTTGCGCACCGGCACCGACAGGTCGGTCTCCAGGATCCGGGCCCGGATCTCCTCGAACAGCTCCGACTGCAGCCCGGCGGTGTGGGCCATGGCCGCCTCGGTGTACGCGTTCTCCGCCTCGAGGTAGGCGAGCACGTCGGGGTCGGCCTCCCGGTTGCGCAACCAGGCATAGGGATCGACGCGGGTGTCGCCCCACGCCGTGATGGTCGACGGCTCGGTCTTGGCGATGGGGGGCGTAGGCGCGCTCACGGGGCGCAACGCTAATGGCGTACGACCGTCCGACCAGCGACGCCGCACCCGGGGGGTCCGCCGGATCAGCAACTACGCTCCAGCCCATGCCCCAGAAGGTCCGTGGAATCGTCGCCAAAGCCAAAGGTCAGCCCGTCTCGCTGGAGACGATCATCATCCCCGACCCGGGGCCCGGCGAGGCCGTCGTCAAGATCCAGGCCTGCGGCGTGTGCCACACCGACCTGCACTACCGCGAGGGCGGCATCAACGACGACTTCCCGTTCCTGCTGGGCCACGAGGCCGCCGGCGTGGTCGAGGCCATCGGCCCCGACGTGCGGGGCATCGAGGTGGGTGACTTCGTCGTGCTCAACTGGCGGGCGGTGTGCGGCACCTGCCGCTCCTGCCGCAAGGGCAAGCCGCAGCTGTGCTTCTCCACGTTCAACGCCACCCAGAAGATGACCCTCGAGGACGGCACCGTGCTGTCGCCGGCCCTCGGCATCGGCGCCTTCGCCGACAAGACGCTGGTCCACGCCGGGCAGTGCACCAAGGTGAACCCGGCGGCCAGGCCCGAGGCGGCTGGCCTGCTCGGCTGCGGCGTGATGGCCGGCTGGGGTGCCGCCGTGCTCACCGGTGGGGTCTCCCGTGGTGACACCGTGGCCGTGTTCGGCTGCGGTGGCGTGGGCAACGCCGCCATCGCCGGCGCCCGCATGGCCGGCGCCCGCACGATCATCGCCGTCGACCTCGACGACCGGAAGCTCGCCTGGGCGAAGGACTTCGGCGCCACCCACCCCGTGAACGCCTCCGCCGGGGACCCGGTGGAGCAGGTCAAGGAGCTGACCGACGGCCTCGGGGCCGACGTGTGCATCAGGCGGTGGGCAACCCGAAGGTCTCGGCAGTGCTTCTTCGCCCGCGATCTGGCGGCACCGTGGTGCAGGTGGGCGATGCCCAACCCGGAGATGGTCATGCCGTCGATCCCCGCCGTGATCGAGTTCTTCGGCCGGGGTGGTGCGCTCAAGCCGTCGTGGTACGGCGACTGCCTGCCCGACCGGGATTTCCCCATGCTGGTGGAGTTGTACCTGCAGGGCCGCTTCGACCTCGACCGCTTCGTGTCGGAGACCATCCCGCTCGACGGCGTGGAGGAGGCCTTCCACAAGATGGAGCGCGGCGAGGTCCTCCGCTCGGTCGTCGTGATCTAAATCCTTCAGTTCCTGCGGCGGCGCGCCGTTGTTGCACGCATGACTGCGCCCGCCCACAACTCCACGCTGGCCAGCTCGGTCGAGGCGTTGCTCGACGCGATGGACCGGCTGCCCAGCCAGGGCAACGTCGCCTTGCGCGTGCTGTGGATGGCCGACGACCCGATGACCGGCCTCACCGAGCTCGCCCGCGTGGTGGAGACCGACCCGGTGCTGGTGGCGCGCCTGCTGCACCTGGCCAACTCCGCCTACTACAGCCCGCGCACACCGATCGGTACGGTCGAGCGGGCCATCACCCTGCTCGGCTTCGCCACCGTGCGCACCGTCGCCACCGTGGTGGCCTGCGGTCTCGGCTCGGCCGCCGCGGTGCCCAACGGGTTCTGGCAGCACGCCTCGGCGGTGGCCAACGCCGCGCAGCTCATCGCCTGGCGCTTCGGCATCGCCACCGGTGACGCCTTCACCGTCGGGCTGTTGCACGACCTGGGCCGTGGCCTGCTGCACGTGGCCGATCCGGTGCAATCCGCCGAGATCGACCTCGCCCTCGGGGCGAACGCGGGCGGCTCGGCCCCCGTGGGCGGCGGGCTGCTCGGCCCGGCACCGGCCGCCGCCGCCACCGGCGCACCGGCCACCGAGGACCGTGACGGCCCCGAGACCGCGGGCGACATCGGCCCGAACGACGCCGGCGCCGGCCGCACGGCCAACGGCGGCGCCGACCGGTTGCAGCTCGAGCTCGCCGCCTTCGGCATCACCCACGCCGACGCCGCCGCCCGGGTGCTCACCAGTTGGCGCTTCCCGCCGGCCATGGTCGACGCCATCGCCCACCACCACTGCTCCATCGACACCGCCCCCACCGATCTCGTGCGGTTGCTGGTGTCGGCCGAAGCGGTGGCCGAACGGGCCTTCGGGGCGTGGGGCGAACCGGTGGACCGCGACGGCGGCATCAGCGTGCTGGCCATCGAGGCCGACCGGCTCGAGACCATCGTCCAACGGGTCCGCACCGAGAGCGGCACGCTGGCCGCCGTCCTGGGACGCTGACCGGCCCCGGCCGCCGCGGGAGCCACGCGCATGGAACCGACCCTCGCCCAGCTGACCACCATGCACGACGGTGCGCTGCCCCACGGCGGCGAGCTGCTCGACCAGGTGCCCATGGCCGTGCTCGTGTGCGACCTCGCCGGGCGGATCATCACCCGCAACGCCACCTACGACGCGCTCTTCGCCGACCCGGCGCCCCACCGGCTGCTGCACCTGCGGGACCTGTTCGAGGAGCGCGGCCGCGCCCGGCTGCCCGAGACCATCGCCAACGCGTTCGGTTCGCTGGCCCAGGGTCGCGAGGGCATCGCCGAGCTGGTGGCCACCTGCCGCAAGGTCGACCAGTCGCCGCTGCCGTGCAACGTGGTCGTGCGCGTGGTGGCCTCACCGCAGCACGCCGCCGCACACCTCGTGGTCCTGCTGCACCCGCTGCACGACAGCACCCGCCAGATCGAGCGGCTCAAGCGCAGCGAACACCGCTTCAACACCCTGCTCGGCCACCTACCGGTCGGTATCCTCGGCTCGGACAGCGGCATGCGGGTGGACTACGTCAACGCCGCCGTGGCCGAGGTCTTCGGCACCGGCCCCGAACTGCTGCTCGGGCGCGGCTGGCTCGATTTCCTCCATCCCGACGACGTCGACCGCGCCGCCGACGCCATCGAGGATGCCCTCAACGACCGCCGGCCCGCGTTCGTGCCCCTGCGCATCGAGCGACCCGACGGCGAGGAGCGCTGGACCCACCTCCGGGTCGCCCCGGTGGGCGTGGGCGACGACCTCGGCTTCGTCGCCAGCATGGACGACGTCACCGAGCAACGGCAGCTCGGTGACGCGCTCACCTACCAGGCCCGCCACGACCTGCTCACCGGCCTGCTCAACCGCTCGATGGTCGAGGAACGGCTGCGCGAGTACCTCGACCGGGCCGGCACCCACGGCGCCCGACCGGCGCTGCTGTTCGTCGACCTCGACGACTTCAAGGACATCAACGACTCGCTCGGCCACCTCGTCGGCGACAAGGTCCTCACCGCCATGGCCGACCGGCTCTACGCCTGCGCCCAACCGCACGGTTCGGTGGCCCGCTTCGGCGGCGACGAGTTCGTGGTCATCCTGCCCCACCTCACCACCGCCGACACCGCCCTGGCCCTGGCCAACACCGTGGTCGACGCCGTGTCCCGGCCGCTGCAGATCGACGGCTACGACGTGCACTGCACCGCCAGCGTGGGCGTGGCCTGGCTGGTCACCGACGAGGTGGTGGCCACCAACGCCTCGGAGTTCCTGCGGCGCGCCGACCTCGCCCTCTACCAGGCCAAGCGGGGCGGCAAGAACCAGGCGGTGCTGGCCTCCGACGAGCTGCTCGCCACGGAGCGGCGGCGGCTGCGGCTGACCCGGGCGCTGCGCCGGGCCATCTACGAGGACGAGCTGGACGTGCACTTCCAGCCCATCGTCGACCTGACCAACGACCGCATCGTGGGCCTCGAGGCGCTGGTGCGCTGGACCGACCCCGAGCTCGGCCGCATCAGCCCCGACGTGTTCGTGCCCACCGCCGAGGCCAACGGCTTGGTCGGCGCGCTCGGCCGCAACGTGCTGCGACGCGCCCTGCGCGAGCTGTCCGACTGGCGGCGGCTGCCCGGCTACGACCGGCTGTACGTGTCGGTCAACATGTCGATGCACGAGCTGGACGAGACGGCCGTCGCCCGCCAGCTCGCCACCGCCCTGGGCGAGGCGGAGCTACCGGCCAGCGCGCTGTACGTGGAGCTGACCGAATCGGCGTTGCTGCGACGGGAGACCACCGCGGTGGAGCGGCTCGACGCCATCCGCCGCCTCGGCATCCGCTTGGCCATCGACGACTTCGGCACCGGGTACTCGAGCCTGGCCCGGCTGCGGCGCCTGCCGGTGGACCTGGTCAAGATCGACCGCGAGTTCGTGCGCGACCTCGGCCTGGACGACCAGGCCGCGGCGGTGGTGGGCGCCATCGCCAACCTGGCGTCGTCGATGGGCCTGTACACGGTGGCCGAGGGCATCGAGACCGAGACCCAGCTGGCCGAGCTGCGCAAGGTGGCCGGCGGCTTCGGCCAGGGCTACCTGTTCTCCGAGCCCATCCCCAGCGCCCAGGTGCCCGACCTGCTGCTGCGCCGCCCACTGCGCCGCGTGGCGTGAACGTTCCGTACCATTTGGTACGGAACGTTCACCAACGGCTCAGGCGTAGGTGGAGCCCTTCATGGCGCCGATGTCCTGGCGCATCTCGACGTTGATGCAGGCCGCCTTGCCGGAGGCGAACGCCCGCTCGAGCGCCGGGCGGATGTCCTCGGGGCGGGTCACGTGCTCGCCGTGGCCACCCATCGCCTCCACCACCTTGTCGTAACGGGTGGGGTTGAGCCGGGTGGCGACGATGCGCTCCTCGCCGTAGAGCGTGGACTGCGGCCGGATCATCTGGCCCCAGGCGGCGTCGTTGCCCACGATCCCCACGATCGGCAGACCGAAGCGGATGGCGGTGTCGAACTCGAAGCCGTTGAGCCCGAAGCTGCCGTCGCCGTAGATGATCAGCACCCGCCGATCGGGGTGCGCCAGCTGCGCGGCCAGGGCGAAGGGCATGCCCACCCCGAGCGTGCCCAGCGGGCCCGGATCCATCCACCCGCCGTGCTTGGGCACCCGCAGCACCTTCGAGGCCTGGGCCACGATGTCGCCGCCGTCGCCCACCACGATCATCTCGTCGTCGACGAAGTCGGCGATCTCCTTGCACAGCCGCAGCGGATCGATGGGCACCTCGTCGGACAGCAGCGACTTGGCCAGCTCGGCCTCGGCCTGGTCCTCGGCCACCCGCAGCGAGGCGGTGTAGGCGCTGTGGTCGAGCTTGATGTCCCGCGCCGCCAGCACGTCGAGCAGCTGCACCAGGTTGGCGCCCAGGTTGCCGACCAGCCCGATGTCCGCCGGCCGGTTCTGGCCGATGAGGGTCTCATCGAGGTCGAGCTGGATGATCTTCGCCCCCTCGGGGATGGCCCGGCCGAACTTCATGCGGAAGTCGAGCACCGTGCCGGCCAGCACGACCACGTCGGCCGCCTTGAGGGCGGCGGCCCGGGTCCGGTTGAAGAACAGCGGGTGGTCCATGGGGATGAGCCCCCGGGCCATGCCGTTGGTGTAGCAGGGGATGCCGGTGCTCTCCACGAACTCGACCAGCTGCGGCCCGCCCTGGGACCACTTCAGCGAGGTACCGGCCATCACCAGCGGCCGCTGGGCGCCGGCCAGCAGGTCGACCGCCTCCTCGGCGGCGGCGCGCGGTGCGCTGTGGGTCACCCGGTAGTCGCGGAAGCGGGGCATGATCGCCCGCTTCTCGTCCACCGGGCCCGACAGCACGTCCATGGGGATCTCGAGGAACGACGGCCCGGGGATGCCCGACAACGCGTGGCGCACGGCCAGCTCCACGTACTCCGCCACCCGGTGGGTCTCGTAACAGGCGTCGGCCCACTTGGTGATGGGCTTCATCAGGCCGATGTGGTCCATCTCCTGCAGGCCACCGCGGCGCAGGTTGTTGAACGGCGCCTGCCCGCCGAAGACCACGATGGGGCTGTTGGCCCGCCAGGCGTTGGCCACGCCGGTGACGCCGTCGGTCACGCCCGGACCGGCGGTGAGGATGGCCACACCCACCTTGCCCGGGTGCAGCCGCGCCCAGGCGTCGGCGGCGTGGACGGCCGCCTGTTCGTGGCGGACGTCGACCACCTTGATGCCCTCGTCGAGACAGCCGTCGTAGATGGCCATCACGTGACCACCGGAGAGCGTGAACACACACTCCACGCCCGCTGCCTTCAGTGCCTTTGCGACCAGCTGACCCCCCTGCATGGCGCGCACCTTAGAGGCTCGGCGCCGTCCAACGCCGCCGCGGACCGGCCACGGGTCCGCGGCCGGGACAGGCCGCCCCGGCGGCGATACTGATCGGGTGGCCGCCGCAGTCGCCGTCGGATCCTCGTGGTGGCCTGCTGCGCTCACCGGCCCGTCGATCCTGCCGGGATGCCGCGGCGGCGACCCCGTCGACGCCACGGCCGCCACCGCCGCCGGGTCCGGCACCACGGCGGCCACGATCCCAACGACCGAGCTGCCCCCGGCGCACGGGGGAACGGGCGTACCCGACGGTGCGCCCGACCACGGGACCGGCACGGTGCTCGACCCCGCGGTGGCACCGCTCGAGTGGCACCCGAATTGCGGTGGCGGGTTCGAGTGCGCCACGCTCGAAGTGCCCTGGGACGGCGGGATCGCGGCCGCCGAGCCCACCGCACCCGGGCGCAGCATGCAGTTGCCCGTGATCCGCCTACCGCACCGCGGCGACGGCTTGCCGCTCGGCTCGGTGGTGCTGAATTGAGGGTCCCAGCGTCCGGCGTGCGCTTCCTGCGGGCCGCGGCCGGCGCGCCGGCCCTGGTCGAGCTCAACCAGCGGTTCGATCTGGTCGGCTTCGACCCCCGGGGCGTGGGCGGGGCCGAACCGGCCCTGCGCTGCCGGGACGACCTCGACGACGGGATCGACGTGCTGGGCCCGGGCGGCGCCCCGCCGGACACGTTCCGTGACGAGCTGCTGGCGTTCCACCGGCGCTGCGCCGGCGACAACGCCGAGCTGGTCGCCGTCCTCGGCACCGACTACGCCGCCGCCGACCTCGACCACCTGCGCGCCGCCCTCGGCGACGAGCGGCTGACCTACCTCGGCTTCTCCTACGGCACCAGGCTCGGCGCGGCCTACGCCGAACGCTTCCCCGCCCGCATGCGCGCCCTCGCCCTCGACGGGGCCGACGTGTCGGCCGAGGAGTACCTCGACTCGATCGCCGCCCAGTACGTCGCCTTCGACGACGCCTTCGAACGCTTCGCCGCCACCTGCCCCGACGATGACGACGGCGGCCGCTGCGCCACCAGCGACGCCGGCGGAGCCGCCGCCGCCTTCCGCTCGGTGCAGGCCGCCCTCAGCGGCGGCCCGCTGCCCACCGACGAGGCCGGTCGGCGGCTGACGGCGGGTGAGCTGTACCTCGGCGCCGCCGCCGCCCTCTACGACCGCTCGTCCTGGCCGGCCCTCGACGCCGCGCTCGACGCCGCGGCCGGCGGGGACGGCTCGGGCCTGCAAGCGCTTGCCGACAGCCTGCTCGACCGCCGGCCCGACGGCACCTACGCCAACCTCTTCGACGCCAACATCGCCGTCAACTGCGCCGACACCCCACAGCGGCCCACGTTCGACGAGGCCATCGAGCGCGGTGCGGCGCTGGCCGCCACCCTGCAGTGGTTCGGGCCGCTGGCCGGCACCGCCTACGTGGACTGCGTCGAGTGGCCGGCACCGGCACCGGTGGCCGACGTGGCCGAGGCCGGGGCGCCGGCGCCGATCGGGGACCGGCCGCCGGTGCTGGTGGTGGGCACCACCGGCGACACCGCCACGCCCTACGCCTGGGCCCAGCGGCTGGCCGCCTCGCTGCCGACCGGGGTGCTGCTGACCCGGGTGGGAGAGGGCCACACCGCCTACTTCGCCTCCGACTGCACGGCGGCGCTGATCAACGACTACCTGATCGATCCCGCAGGGTTCCCCCTGCGACCGCCGACCTGCGACGGCTGACCACACCGATCAGTATGGTGTGGTCAGCTCAGTATGGTGTGGTCAGCCTGGTGTGGTCAGCGTGATCAGCAGACCGACCGGTATGGCGGCGCGGGGCGCAGCGCGGTGCCGGTGCCCGATCGACGCCCGCCGGCTCAGCACTGTTGGGAGGCGGCCGCCATCCGGGCGTCGCGGATCGCCTGCTGCTCCGGCGCCAGCACCGGGGTGCGCAGCTCGGCCACCAGCTCGGCCAGCGGGTACTGCGACACGAAGGCCACGCCCACGCAGCGGGCCTCGGTGTAGGCCATGCCGCCGGCGTGCAGCTGCAGCGCCAACTCCATCACCGTGCGCGGCACCAGCAGCGCATCGGTCGGGTTGCCGCTGAGCGGGATCTCCACCGCCGGGCCCGGATCGCAGGCCACGATCTGCAGCTGGGCGCCGACCAGGGCCACCTCGCGGCGCACCCCGGGGGCGGCCACGGCCCAGCGGTTCAGCGCGTCGTGCAGCTCCCGCAGGTCGTCACCGGTATCGCCCTGGTAGGAGATCCGCATGCAGGCCTGATCGCCGTTGCGGACCATCACATAGGCGTCGCCGCCCCAGCCGTAGGCACCGTTGATGGCGGTGGCCACATCGGTGCTGTTGGCCAGCATGAGGTAGAGCATCAGCGGGCCGAGGCTGCCCTCGTCGCGCACGGTCTCGCCGGCCACCACCGTCGGCCGGGACACCGGCACCACGGTGCCGTTGCCGCGATAGTGGCTGGGATCGATCAGCGCTTCGTCGGACACCGGCGGGTGCACGAACGTGGCGTCGATGGCCTGCTGACCGCCGAGATCCACCAGGGTGTTGACCATCCCCGCCCCCGAGCACGTAGGGCGCAGCCTGGAAGGCATCGAGGGCCGGCGGGATCTGGGCGATGGCGTCACGGTAGGCCTCGTAGTCCGCATCGTTGCGGGCCTGCACGGCCGCCTGCTCCTCGGCCGGCAGCGACGCCAGGTAGCGCGCCTCGATGCGACCGGCGTCGCCCTCGGCCAGCGCCCGCAACGTGTCGGGGGCGGCGGCCTGCTGCTGCAGCACGTCGAGCTGGAAGTGCTGGTCCTGCAGCACGTGGGTGAGCTCGTGGACCAGGATCGAACGCTGGCGGGCGTCGAGCTCCACGTCTGGGGCGGTGATGCGCTCGGCCACCGGGTCGTAGAAGGCCACCACACCCTCCGCCGACAGCGAACCGGCGCTGGCCAACAGGTCCACGTCGCCGCTGACCAGACCGAGCGCCCGCAGCTCCGACGCCTGCAGCGCGGCGTACTCGCGCATCTCGCCGGTCACCGAACCCACCTCGGCCCGCAGGTCCCGGGCGATGTCCTCGGGGGGCAGGAAGTCGATGTAGACGGGGTGCTCGAAGGTCAACCCACGCTCGCGCTCGACGAACGCCACCAGCTCGGTGACCCGTGGATCCCAGACCTCGGGGTGGCTGGGTCCCGCCGGGCCGCCACCACGGCTGAACACGAGACCGCCGATGCCCACCAGGGCGACGACGGTGATCAACGCCACCAGCACGAGCAGCCGGGCGGGGCGCGGCGAGGAGGCGGCCGCGGCCGTCTCCGGCGCCACCGGTGGTGGCGGCAGGTACGGCGGCGGGGGCAGGAAGGCGGCGGTGCCCCGGGGCGGGGGCGGCGGGGGCACCGAGGAGCCGAGCGGCGGGGGGACCATGGGTTCGGCACCGGCCAGCTGCCGGGCGTCAGGTCGGCTCGGATCCGGGTGTCGGGGTTGGGGCGGTCCACTCCACACACGACGGACAGTACGTAAATAACCACTAGTTGTGACCGAGATGATGGTCCCATCCGCCGGCCGCCCGAGCGGGTGGTAGCCGAGCACGTGTCCCGCGGTCCCCGCTGAGTACGTTGCCCGCCATGCAGACGTTGGTGGTGTGGGCCCATCCCCGCCGGGACAGCTTCAGCCACGCCGTGCTCGAGACCGCCGTCGACGCGCTGGCGCGCGCCGGCCACCACGTCGACGTCGTCGATCTGTACGGCGAGCGCTACCAGCCGGCCATGACGCCGTCCGAGTGGCAGGCCTACAGCGAACTGCGATCCGAACCCGACGAACGCTCCGCCGCCCACATCGAGCTGGTCCGGGTGGCCGAACAGCTGGTCTTCATCTACCCCACCTGGTGGTTCGGGCTGCCGGCCATCCTCAAGGGCTGGCTCGAGCGCACGATGGTCCCCGGCGTGGCCTTCCGCATCGACGAGCACGGCGCCCTGCGCGGCAACCTCACCGAGCTGCGCCGCATCGTCGGCATCGCCACCTATGGCTCGTCCCCGTGGTACGTCCACCTGATCGGCGACGCCGGACGCCGCACGCTCGACCGCACCGTGCGCATGTCCACCCCGAACCCGCTGAAGGTTCGGGTCCGCTGGTACCCGCTGTACCGCATGGACACCATCGACGACGACCAGCGGCACGCCTTCCTCGAGCGCATCGGCACGGAACTGGCCCGCCCCGGCGGCCGGCGGCGCGGGGTGCGCCGATGAGAGCGCTGGTGGTCCATGCCCACCCGCACCCCGACAGCTACAGCGCGGCCCTCCGCGACCGGGTGGTCGAGACCCTCACCGGCAGGGGCGCCGAGGTGTCCGTCATCGACCTGTGGGCCGAGGGGTTCGACCCGCGGCTGAGCGAGCACGAGCACCGGACCCACCACGCCGGCCTGCCCGAGCGGCCCGAGATCGCCCACCACGCCGCCCTCCTGCAACAGGCCGACACGCTCGTCTTCGTCTACCCCACCTGGTGGGGAGGCCCGCCGGCGATGCTGAAGGGCTGGCTCGACCGGGTGCTGTGCGACGGCGTGGCGTACACGCTGCCCCCCGGCGGTGACCGCATCCGCCCGCTGCTCCGCCACGTGCGCCGCCTGGTGGTGGTGACCACCTACGGCTCGCCCCGGTGGGTGAACGCGCTGCAGGGCGAGCCGGGCAAGCGAACGCTGCGCTGGGGCCTGCGCACGCTGCTGGCCCGCCGGGCGCGCGTCCACTGGCTCGGCCTGTACCGCATGGACACCAACACCGACGCCGACCGCCGCCGCTTCCTCGACGAGGTGGCGCAACGACTGCGCCGCCTGGGATCGTGAACCCATGACCGCCACCGGACCCGGCGCCGACGCCCCCACCGCCCCCCAGGCCCTGCTCGACGAAGCGGTCGCCCTCGCCCGGGCTGCCGGTGATCTCACGCTGCGGTGGTTCCGCACCGCCGGGCTCGAGGTGGAGACCAAGGCCGATGCCACCCCGGTCACCGCCGCCGACCGGGCCGCCGAACGCCACGTGCGCGAGCACCTCGCCGCCACCCACCCCGACGACGGCATCATCGGCGAGGAGGAGGGCACGGTCGAGGGCAGCAGTGCTCGGCGCTGGGTGGTCGACCCCATCGACGGCACCTACGGGTTCGTGCACGGCGTGCCGCTGTACTCCACGCTGCTGGCGGTGCTCGACGACGCCGGCCCGCTCGTGGGCGTCATCCACCTGCCCGCCCTGGGCGAGACGGTCTTCGCCGGGCGCGGCCTCGGTTGCTTCCAGCTCGACCGCCACGGCACCCGACCGGCGCGGGTCAACGACCACGCCGCGCTGTCCGGCGCCGCGGTGATGACCAGCGGCATCGACCACTGGCCGGCCGGCGGCATCGACGCGTTGCACCGCCTGGGCGCCAAGGTCCGCACCTGGGGCGACGGGTACGGCTACGCCCTCGTCGCCACCGGCCGGGTCGAGGCCATGGTCGACCCCGAGGTGTCGGTGTGGGACCTGGCCCCGCTGCCGGTGATCATCGAGGAGGCCGGGGGCAGCTTCACCACCCTCGACGGCCGGCGCGACCTGTGGGGCGGCAGCGGCATCGCCACCAACGGCCACCTGCACGCCGCCATGCTCGAAGCGCTGCGCCCCACCGCGACCTGAACCCACCGCGACCTGAACCCCACCGCGACCTGAACCCCACCGTCATCTGAACCCACCGCCGGCCGCGGACTACGGTCCGGGTCCATGGAAGTCGCCGCCCACCTCGACGCGGTCCGCCGCGATGGTGCCCTGCTCGCCGCCACCCCGCCGGCTGCGCTCGAGCGCACCGTGCCCAGCTGCCCCGACTGGACCGTCGCCGCCCTCTTGGGCCACACCGGCTGGGTCCACCGCTGGGTGACCGCCACCCTGCTGGCACCGCCCGACAGCCCGCCCAGCCCGAAGACCATCGAACGGGCACCGGCCGATCCGGCTGCCGCGCCCGGCTGGTACGCGGCGTCCCTCGACGCCATGCTCGACGCCTTCGCCCGCGTCGATCTCACCCAGACGTTCAAGACGTTCGTCGGGCCGCAGCCGGGCGCCTGGTGGGCCCGGCGCATGGCGCACGAGACCTCGATCCACCGCTGGGACGCGCAGGCGGCGTCGGGTGCGCCGGAGCCGATCGACGCCGTCCTCGCCGCCGACGGCATCGACGAGGCGCTCACCACCTACCTCGCCGGACGTTTCGACCGAGCGGCGTTCGGCGCCACCGGTCAGACGCTGCACCTCCACGCCACCGACACCGAGGGCGAGTGGATGCTGACCATGGGGGCCGACGACATCCGCATCGAACGCGCCCACGGCAAGGCCGACACCGCCCTGCGAGGCCCGGCCTCCGAGCTCCAGCTGTGGGTGATGAGCCGCCGCGGCACCGACGGGCTCGAGATCTTCGGCGATGACGCGCTCCCCGCCCGCTGGCAGGCCGCCGCCAACTTCTGAGCCGGGCTCGGTTCAGCCGGCGAGCGGGATCGGCAGTTCGTCGAACGTGCGGGCCCCGCTCAGCCGGTTGCGCCAGCCGCTGGCCGATCCGATGGCCGCCGCGTAGTTGGCCTTGCGGCGGGCGACCCGCCCCCGGGCGACGATCGGCTCGGCCGCCGCCGGCTCGTACTGGGCCTCGATGCCCTCACGCAGCGCAGCCAGCGCCTCCGAACGCAGCTGCGACACGCGCGACTCGGTCACACCGAGGAACCGGGCCAGATCCTGCGAGGTACGACCCTCCAGGAAGTACCCGACGATCACCAGCCGCTGACGCTCCGGCAACAGGCCGACCGCATCGCGCAGGTACGAGCGCAGCTCTCGCGATCCAGCTCCTCGCTGGGCTCTACGGGTGCTGCGGTCGCGCAGGATGTCCACCAAGGTCAGCTCTTCGTCATCGCCGCTCCCGCCCGCCGATTGGGTCACCTCGTACTCGAGGGCGAGCACGACGGAGCGGAACACGCGGTTCTGCAGATCGGTCAGTTCCGCGGGGTCGAGGCCGAGCGCCTCGGCCACCTCCACGAACGACGGCACCCGGCCGAGTTGGCTGGCGAGCTGTTGCTCCACTTGCTCCAGCCGGCGCGACAGGTTGCGGACAGAGCGGGGTGCCCAGTCGGCGGCGCGCACGGCATCGAGGATGGCGCCGCGGATGCGGGTGGCGGCGAAGCGATCGAACGGCACGCCGCGTGAGCCGTCGTAACGGCGGGCCGCTTCCACCAGGCCGAGGGCGCCGGCTCGGGCCAGCTCCTCGCGGTCGACGTGGCGGGGGAAGTGCACCGCCACCTGGAAGACGATGTGACGCACCAGCGGCAGGTGCTGTTCCACTCGGAGTGACATCTCGTCACGCTGCGAACGGCTCGACGCCGCAGTTGCTCCATCGATCATGTTCCGCCGTTGTTCCCGCTCGGCACCGACGCCCGGCGCAACAGCAACAGCACGACCGGTATGGTCGCTCCCGCTCCTGACTCCGCCGGGGCGACCGATGCGCCCTCTGCCCGCCCGCCTTGTGACACGACGATCCCATCGAGGTCTCGACCTCGAGGACCTGCGCTGCCGCCCGCCGGGACCGCTGCGCTCGTGGGTACAGCTACACACATCATGGTGACGTGTGCGCAACGGTACGCTACTCACAATCGCGGCTGAATGAGCAAAATCCCCACCGTTTCGTCACATATCTTTCGCAAACGAGCAATGCGATCAGCGTGCAAACGCCATGGTCACACCGTGCGGACGCAAGGGTCGCACCGCGCAAACAGCGATCAGGCCGCACCCTCGAACGTGGAGACCTCGATGCCGAGCTCGCGCAGGGTGGCCAGCACCGCCACCGGGTCTCGGCAGTCCGAGTAGCCGCAGGCGCCGGCCGGCGGCAACACCCGGTCGCCCTGCGCCACGGCGACCGCCGCCATCGTGCCCGCCACGGTCGCCGGGTTGTCGGCCGCGCCGTACACCACCACCTCGGCCACACCGCCCCGCCTGCCCCACAGCTCCACCAGCAGGCCGCCGGGCCCGCCGTCGGCGTGCGGTGGACCGCAACATCGGCAGCCAGCCGGCGAGCGGTCCCGCCGGGTGGCCGCCATGCGGGCGGTGATGCGGCGCACGTCGGGAAAGCTGCGCTGCAACAGGAACGGCTCGGGCAACCCCGCCCGGTAGCAGTCGAGCGGACCGATCAGGTCGGGGAACCACACCAGCCGCCGGCCGGAGCTCCCCCGCCGCCGTAGCCACTGACCGTCGCGCCACTCCCAGTTCGGCGCCACCAGGCGCATGGTGCTGGCGGGCGCAATCGGGCCCACCCGTGCCCGACTTGGCCACCGCCAAGCTCCTCCACCTCGTCGACGACCGATGCGGCGTGCCGCGCCAGCAGGCAGCTCAGGCCGGGCGAGAAGCCGGCCCCCACCACCAGTCGGCGCCCCCTGCGCTCGGCCTCGGGCCCCAGGGTGAGCAAGGCGTGCACGTCGGCCACCGAATCGGCGGTGGACACCACGTGGGCACCGAAGCTGGAGGGCCTCCACCGCCAGCGCCTCATGGGCACCGGCCGGCACGCACAGCACCACGGCGTCCGGGGGCGGCCCTTCGCGCAGGAACGAGCGGGCCCGCACCCCGGAACCGAGTTGGGCGGCCACCAGCTCGGCCTTGGACCGGTGTCGATCCACCAGGACGAGCTCGGCGGTGGGTTGCAGGCGGCGCAGCGCCCGGGCTGCTCGCGCGCCGGTGGCACCGGAACCGATGACGGTGACGCGCACGATTCGACCGTCGACCGGATCAGCGGAAGTCCGGGCCGTGCAACGGCCGCCAGCCACTGCGGCGCCACGGAACCGCCGGCCGCTTGGTGAAGCGCAGCACCCCTGCGGTGCCGGTGGCGATGCCGAGGGCGAAGGCGAGACGCCGGAGCAGGCCGATCATCGTGTGGGGCTAGCTGGAATCGAACCAGCGACCTCACCCTTATCAGGGGTGCGCTCTAACCGACTGAGCTATAGCCCCGCCTCGTCGCGACCCGTTTCCGGGGCGCTGCACGGACTGCTGATTCTAGACACACCCGACCGTGGCGAGGCCAGCCCGTTCAACGACGGCGGCGCGGCGGGACCGGGCGAGCCGTCTCGAGCTCGACCACCGAGACGCGCACCCCGCCGACCAGATCGCTGATGAGGTTGAACAGCAACCCGCCGAGCACCGTCAACAGCGTCAACACCACCACGCCGACCAGCCCGCCGAGCACGCCGATGCGGAACATGTTCGGCCCCTCGAACCGGAAGTCCTCCACCAGGAAGACCGACTCGATGAAGCCCTCCACGTTGCTCACCGCACCGGAGCGCTGCAGTCCCGACCACAGGATCGTGCCGGCCACCGTGCCGACCACCAGCATGCACAGGTAGAAGATGATCGAGATCTTGCACAGCGACCACAGATCGATGTGACGCACCAAGCGGGTGACCTTGCGGGCCTGGAGCCGTCCGGGCCGCCGCCACCTGGGCCCGGCTGGGCGCACCGATGACGCCCGTCCGCGCCTCTACCGCGACCGCGCGCCGGTGTGCCCACGAGCTCACCGTCGAGGCGCCGCTCTCCTGCGCGTCGTGTGCGACGCCCGCGGTGCGCCGGACCGTGCCGGCTGCGTCGCCTCGACCGCCTCGACGGCCTCGACCGACACCGCTGCGCCGGCGGTGGCCGGCTGGGGATCGTCCGACTCGAGGGTGGCCGGCTCGGCGCGCCGGGCCTCGGCCCGGGCACCGGATGGCCCGCCGATGGGCAGGTTCCAGCGGCGCCGAGCGGGCGCGGGCCACATCGCCCGGACGGTCGGCTGACGAGGGATCGGGCCGCGGGCAGGCTCGGGATCAGGCTGCGGGCCGTCACCGAGGTCGGCGAAGAGATCGGCGACCTCAGTTCGGTCACCTCGGTCACCTCGGCCGCCGGGACCGCCGACGCCGGCGAGGAGGCCCGCTCAGCACCGCCGGCGGCGGGCGCCGGACGAGCGGCCGTTGCGGTTGCGCCGCGCGCCACCATCGGGCGGGACGCCGGGACCGGCCGGTCGGCGACGGGTCCGCACCGTGGGGCCGCCCGTGGCACCCGGACCCTCGGGCGCCGCCGGGTCGTCGGGCTCCGATCGGGCGGATTCCGATCGGGCGGGCTCCGATCGGGCGGGTTCGGATCCGGCGGGCACCGAACCCTCGGGCTCCGACACCTCTTCGACCGCGCAAGCCCTGGAGCCCACCGACGATCGGCAGGGGAGCCGTGTCGGGCGCCGCCGCATCGATGTCGGCCGGGTCGGTCACGGGTCCGAGTGTAGAAGAGGGGGCGGGGCCACGACCGGGGGCGACGCCCCGGCGAGCCCTCCGGGGCCGGCGAGCGACCGCGCCCGCATCACTGTCCGTCATCCTCCGTGAGCACCGCCGCGCTGGTGGCCACCGCGTCGCCACGACGCACGGTCACCCGTGCCCAGCCCGGCCCGAGCTCGATCCGCTCGAGGACCGCGCCGTTGGCCGCCGCCACCGAGCGTGCCGCCCTCCCCCGCCGATGCACCGGCCAGCGGCGGCGTCGGCTGCGCCGTCCGCCACCGCCTCCTGCACCAGCCGACCACCGACGCGGGCCAGGCCCGCCAGCAGCACCGCCAGCACCACCACGAACCCGGCCGCGAGCACCGTCACCTGGCCGTGCTCACCGTCGTCGCGCACGCGCGACCTCCACCGTCCACCGCGCCCCGATCACACGGGTGCGCACCTCACCACAGGGGAAGTCGGGTGATCGAGGCCATACGGCCCGGTATGCGGGCGGCGGCCGGGTCAGCCGCTCGCGCCATCCTCCGCAGCGCCATCGACGGCGGCACCGTCCACGCCGGCCTCGTCGCCGTCGCCGTTGGCCTCGTCGCCGTCGCCGTTGGCCTCGTCGCCGTTGGCCTCGTCGGACTGCAGCACGAGCGCCACCGCGGCCACGTGCTCGTCGTCGCCCACGTTCATGATCCTGACCCCGGTGGCATCGCGGCCCTGCTGGGAGATCTCCGCCACCGACGTGCGGATGGTCACCCCGCCCGAGGACACCAGGATCACGTCGTCGTCGGGTCCCACCATCATCGCCGCGGCCACGCCGCCGCGCTGCTCGGTGATGCGGATGCCCCGCACGCCCTGGTTGCCACGGCCGATGCGGCGGAACTCCTCGAGCTCGGTGCGCTTGCCGTAGCCGGCCGAGGTCACGATCAGCAGGTCGGCCCCCTCGCGCACCACATCGCAGGACACCACCTCGTCGCCGTCTCGCAGGCGCATGCCCCGCACCCCGGCGGCGGCCCGGCCCATCGGGCGCACGTCGTCCTCGTTGAAGCGGATCGCCTGACCGGAACGGCTCAGCATCACGATGTCGTCGGAGCCGTTGGTGGGGATGACCTTCACCAGCTCGTCGCCGTCGCGCAGATCGAGGGCGATGATGCCGCGACGCAGCGAGCTGTCGTACTCGGTGAAGCGGGTCTTCTTCACGGTGCCGTTGCGGGTGGCGAAGAACAGGTACCGGTTCGTCTCGTAGTCCCTGGTGTCGATCACCGCCTGCACGTGCTCGCCCTGCTGCAGCTCGAGCAGGTTCACGATGGGGATGCCCCGGGCGGTGCGCTCGCGCTCGGGCACCTCGTGGGCCCGCAGCCGGTAGACGCGGCCGATGTTCGTGAAGAACAGCAGGTAGGCGTGCGCCGACGTGTGCAGGATGGTGGTGACCACGTCCTCGTCGCGCAGGCGGGTGCCGCTGATCCCTCGACCACCGCGGCCCTGGGTGCGGACCACGTGGGCCTCGACCGACTTGATGTAGCCGGCCTGGGTCATGGTGACGACCAGTTCCTTGTCGTCGACCAGGTCCTCGATGGCCATCTCACCGGGATCGGGCACCAGCCGGGCCTTGCGGTCGGTGGCGAACTCGGCGCGCACCTCGGCCAGCTCGTCCTTGATGACCTGGCGGAGCTTCACCTCGTCGGCGAGGATCGCCTCCAGCTCGGCGATCTCGAGCCGCTTGGCCTCCAGCTCGGCCTCGAGATCGGTGCGCGACAGCCGGGTCAGCTGGGCCAGGCGCATGTCGAGGATGTCCTCGGCCTGGATCTCGGTGAAGGAGAAGGGCTCACCCTGCAGCGCCAGGCGGGCCGACGCCCGGTCATCGGAGGCGCGGATCAACGCGATGATGGCGTCGATCATGTCGAGCGCCCGCAAGCGGCCCTCGAGGATGTGGGCGCGGGCCCTGGCCTTGTCGAGGCGGTACTCGCTGCGCCGGCGGATCACCTCGATCTGGTGGGCGACGTAGGCCTGGAGCATGCCGGCCAGGTTCAGCGTGCGGGGCACGCCGTCCACCAGGGCCACCATGTTCACGCCGAAGCTGGTCTGCAGCTGGGTGTGCTTGTAGAGGTTGTTGAGCACGACGTTGGGGTTGGCGTCGCGCTTGAGCTCGATGACCAGGCGGGTGTCGTCACCGGAGGACTCGTCGTTGATGTCGCGGATGCCGTCGAGCTCCCGGCTGTCGACCAGTTCCTTGATGCGGGTGGCGATCGCCCCCGGGGACGTCTGGTAGGGCAGCGCGGTGACCGTGATCTGCATGCCCCGGCGGGTCTCCTCGATCTCGGCGTCGGCCCGCATGCGGACCGAACCGCGGCCGGTGCGGTAGGCGTCGAGGATGCCGGCCCGGCCGAGGATCTGCGCGCCGGTGGGGAAGTCGGGGCCCTTGATGAACTGCATCAGGTCATCGGGGGTGGCGTCGGGATGGTCGATCAGGTGGACGGTGGCGTCGACCACCTCGCCGAGGTTGTGCGGCGGGATGTTGGTGGCCATGCCCACGGCGATGCCCTGGCTGCCGTTGACCAGCAGGTTGGGGAAGCGGGCCGGCAGCACGATGGGCTCGGAGTTCGTGCCGTCGTAGTTGGCGTTGAAGTCGACGGTGTTCTCGTCGATGCCGTCGAGCAGGCGCATGGCCAGCGGCGACAGTCGGCACTCGGTGTAGCGCGAGGCGGCCGGGCCGAACTCGGGCGAGCCGTAGTTGCCGTGGAAGTCGATGAGCGGGTCGCGCAGCGAGAACGGCTGGGCCATGCGCACCAGCGCGTCGTAGATGGCGCCGTCGCCGTGGGGGTGGAAGTTGGCCATCACGTCGCCCACTACCCGGGAGCACTTCACGTGGGCGCGGTTCGGGTTGAAGCCCGAGTTGAACATCGACCACAGGATGCGGCGGTGCACCGGTTTGAGGCCGTCACGGGCGTCGGGCAAGGCCCGCGCCATGATGACCGACATGGCGTACTCCAGGAAGGAGCGCTCCATCTCGTCCTGGATCTCGATCAACTGCACGGCGAGGCGCTCGCCGCCTTCACCACCATCGGTGGGTGGCGTGGCGCCGTCGACGGGTTCGTCGGGCTGGTCCGGGGGCGGGGTGTCGGTCATCAGATATCCAGGAAGCGAACGTCTTTGGCGTTGGACACGATGAAGCTCTTGCGTTGCTCCACATCGTCGCCCATCAGGATCGACGTGATCTCATCGGCGATGGCGGCCTGCTCCAGCGAGACCTGCAGCAGCGTGCGGCGGCCGTGCTCCATCGTGGTCTCCCGCAGCTCCTCCCAGTCCATCTCGCCCAAGCCCTTCAGGCGCTGGAACTGCGGCTGCTTGCGGCCGGCGGCGACCTGCTCGTTCTCGTAGGCGATGCGGGCCACGTCGTCCTTCAGGTAGATCTTCGACTTGCCCACCTCGGTGGAGTACAGCGGCGGCTGGGCGATGTAGACATAGCCCATCTCCACCAACGGGCGCATCTGGCGGAAGAAGAACGTCAACAGCAACGTGCGGATGTGGCTACCGTCCACATCGGCGTCGGCCAGGATGATCACCTTGTGGTACCGGGCCTTGGAGACATCGAACTCTTCACCGAGGCCGGCGCCGATGGCGGTGATCAGCGTCTGGATCTCGGTGTTCTTCAACATCTTGTCGATGCGGGCCCGTTCGACGTTGAGGATCTTGCCCCGGATGGGCAGGATGGCCTGGGTGCGCGGGTCGCGCGCCCGCACCGCGGAACCACCGGCCGAGTCGCCCTCGACGATGAACAGCTCCGACTCCTCGGGATCGCGGGAGTTGCAGTCCTTCAGCTTGTCGGGCATGCCCGCACCCTCGAGCGCGGATTTGCGGCGGATGGCGTTGCGCGCCTCGCGGGCGGCGCGGCGGGCCTGTGAGGCGCTGACCGCCTTGGACACGACCGCCTTGCCCTCGGCGGGGTGCTCCTCAAGCCACTGGGTCAACTTGTCGTTGGTGGCGCGTTCCACCAGCGAGCGCATGGAGACGTTGCCGAGCTTGCCCTTGGTCTGGCCCTCGAACTGCGGCTCACGCAGCCGCACCGAGATGATGGCGGCCATACCCTCCCGGATGTCCTCGCCCTGGAGGTTCTCGTCCTTCTCCTTCAGCAGGTTCTTCTCGCGCGCCCACTTGTTGACCACGTTGGTCAGGGCCTTGCGGAAGCCCTCCTCGTGCATGCCGCCCTCGATGGTGGCGATGCCGTTGGCGAAGGAGTGCAGCCCGTCGGTCTGGTAGGTCGTGTTCCACTGGAACGCGATCTCGACCTCCTGGTCCTCCTCGGCCACCGAGAAGTACCCGACGGTCTTGAACAGCGGCTCCTTGGTCTCGTTGAGGTGCGAGACGAAGTCGATGATGCCGCCGTCGAAGCGGAACGTGATCGGCCCCTCGGCATCGGACTCGTGACCGGCGCGCCCATCGGCGAAGGTGATCTCGAGGCCCCGGTTCAGGTAGGCCATCATCTGGAAGCGCTCGAGCAGCGTCTGGGCCCGGAACTCGATCTGGTCGAAGATGGTCGGGTCGGGCCAGAACCGCACGGTCGTGCCGGTGCGGCCACCCGGCGCCTCGCCGATGACGGCCAGCCGGTCCTCGATCTGACCGCCGTCACGGAAGGCCATGCGATGACGCTTGCCGTCGCGGTCGATCTCCACCTCGACCCGGTTCGACAGCGCGTTCACCACCGACACGCCCACGCCGTGCAGGCCGCCGGACACCTTGTAGCCCGCGCCGCCGAACTTGCCGCCGGCGTGCAGCACGGTCAGCACCACCTCGGCGGCGGACAGCTCCGGGTACTGCGGGTGACGGTCCACGGGGATGCCGCGCCCGTTGTCCACCACCTCGCAGGCGCCGTCGGCCAGCAACCGCACGTCGATGCGGGTGGCGTGGCCGGCCATGGCCTCGTCCACGGAGTTGTCGACCACCTCGTAGACGAGGTGGTGCAGACCGGCCGGTCCGGTGGACCCGATGTACATGCCCGGGCGCTTGCGGACCGCCTCGAGTCCCTCGAGGACCTGGATGTCTCCCGCGTCGTAGGTCAAGCGGCTTCCCTTGCTCCCATGCACCTGCGCCGGCGCGCCCGACGGAAACGGGGCGACCCGACCTGAGGAGAGGCGTACGCCTCCTACGGCCTCGACCACCCACCCGGCACCCTTCGCCGGCGGCGACGAACACCGATCGCAGAGGTGGTTCGGCGCTGCTCGACGGGTGACGGGAACCGGACGAGGCCGCGTGCCATCCTACCAGCGGGAAGCCCGCGAACCGGGCCATCCCCCCACGGCGGCGACCTCGCCCACCGTGCTGGTCAGCGGGGCCGCACCCGCACGGTCAACCGCTCGAAGCGCACGCCGGTCTCGGCGGCCAGGCGAGCCAGCAGATCGGCCTCCAACCAGCGCAGCTGCGTGGCCCACGCCGGATCGTCGACCGCCACCACCAGGGTCGTGCCATCGCTCGACACGGCCCGGGCGTGGGCGGCGATGTCCGGGCCGACGACGCGCTCCCAGTCCGCGATCACCCCCACCGTCGCGGTGCGCGGACCCCACCCGAGGTGGCGCACGAGGCGCTCCAGCGCGGCGCCCACCGGCTCGGGCGGCGTGTAGGCCAGGTCCTGCTCCTCCGACGCCCGTCGGGGGCTGCGGTGCGCCCAACGTGGGCGGGGCCGGTCCTCACCGTCGTGCTCGCTCACCGGAACCTCCCATCCACCAGGTGGTGCACCACATCGGCCACCGCCATCGGCGGCAAGCGGTCGGCGGAGGTCAACACGGTCTGCCCCGGGGGCAGGTTGGCGATCAGTGCGTCACAGCGCTGGGGATCGAGCTCGGAGAACACGTCGTCCAACAGCAGCAGCGGCGGCTCCCCCACCTCGGCCGACACCAGCCGATGGCCGCCCAGCTTCAGGGCCAGCGCGAAGCTGCGCTGCTCGCCCTGGGAGCCGTGGGTCCGCACCGGCACGTCACGCAGCAGCAGCTCGAGCTCGTCGCGGTGGGGCCCGGCCATGGTCAGCGCCCGGCGCAGGTCCTCGGCGCGGCCCGCCGCCAGCGCCGCCGCCAGCGACCCGGGCGGCACACCGGGCCGGTAGCGCACGTCGACGGCCACATCGGTGCCGGCCAGCGCCCGGTACGCCTCGGCCACCTGCGGCCGCAACCGCTGCACCACCGCGGCCCGATCCGCCATCAGCCGCTCCCCCGCCGGGGCCAGCTTGTCGTCCCACACGTCGAGCGTCAGCGCAGCAGCCTCGTCGAGGCGCCCACCGCACTGCTTGAGCAGGGCGTTGCGCTGGCGCAGGGCCCGCTCGTAGAGCGACAACGCCGCGTCCGCCTTCGGGTCCAACGCGGCGGCCAGGTCGTCCACCAGCGTCCGGCGCAGGGCCGGTCCCTCCTTCACCACCGCCAGGTCATCCGGCGCGAACAACGTGGCCCGCAACACCCCGATCGCCTCCCGGGGTCGGCTCAGCCGCTGGCGGTTGACCTGCACCCGGTTGCGACCGCTGCGGTTCAGCTCCGCCTCCAGCAACACCTCGCGATCGCCGCGGCGCACGCCGACCGCCCGGAGCTGCGCCGCGTCCTGGCCGTCGCGGATCAACACGTCGGTGCTCGACGAGCGGAACGACCGGAACGTGGCCAGGTAGCCGATCGCCTCGAGCACGTTCGTCTTGCCCTGCCCGTTGCGCCCCACCAGGGCGGTCAGCCCGGGAGCGAAGTCGAGCTCCGCCTCGTCGTAGCTGCGGAAGTTGCGCAGGTGGAGTCGGTCGAGGCGCACGATCGGTCAGCGCCGCGCTCAGGACACGCGGACGGGCATCAGCAGGTAGAAGAAGTCCTCGTTGCCCACCCCGCGCAGCACCGCCGGGTTGCGGGCGTCGAGCGTCTCGAGCACGACCTCATCGGCGTTGACCGCCTCGAGCCCGGCGATCAGGTACTCCGGGTTGAACGCGACGGTCAGCTCGCTGCCGTCGAAGGCGGCGTCGACGGACTCGTGGGCCTGGCCCACGTCCTGGGTGATGGCCAGCAGCTCGAGGCTGTCGGCCTTGTGGGCCAGCCGCACCGGCGTGGACTCCCTGGCCAGCAGCCGGACGCGGCGCACGGCGTCGAGGAGCACCTCCCGACTCACCGTCAAGCGGTTCGGGTGGTTGCGGGGGATCAGGTTGCGGTAGTTGGGGAACTCACCCTCGATCAGGCGGGTCGTCAACCGGCTGTGACCCGCCTCGAAGGAGGCCTCGCGGTCGCCGAGGCGCAGGTCCACCGAGTCGGCGCTGGACAGCAGCCGCGTGAGCTCCGACAGCGCCCGTGACGGCAGCAGCACGCTCTGGCCCTCGGCCAGCACGGCGGCACCGGGCAGGTCGCGCACGGCCAGGCGGTACGAGTCGGTGGCCACCAGGCGCAACCCGCCGGCCTCGGCGGCCACCAGCACGCCGGTCAGGATCGGGCGGGAGTCGTCCGACGAGGCGGCCGGCACCACCTGGCGCAAGGCCTGGGCCAGCGTCTTGGCGTCGACGGCCATGGCGTCGCCGCTCGGCTCGGCCACCCGGGGGAAGTCATCGGCGGGGATCAGGCGCAGCGAGAACTGCGAACGACCGGCGCTGACCTGGGCGGTGTCATCGACGATCTCCACCTCGACCGCACCGGGCTCGAGGGCGCGGACGATGTCGCTGAACAGCCGGGAGGGGATCACCGCCACGCCGTCGTCGGCGCCGGCCACCGTCACGGTGACCGAGATCGACAGCTCGAGGTCCGGTGCCGCTGAGGTGCAGTTCGTCGCCCTGCAGCTCGATCCTCACCCCGGACAGCACGGGTAGCGCGCCACGGGTGCTGACGGCGCCCCGCTGCGGCCAGCACGTCGACGAGGACGTCCCGTTCGCATCGGAACTTCATCCCGCTGTCCCTTCCCGATCCAGATCAGAGAATCGATGTATAGATGGATAGTCCTGGTAATAGGTGCTGGGGATTGTGGATGAACCCGTGTTCGCCCAGCTCAGCGGGGGTGCGGATCCCCAACGGTCATCCACTGCCGCACACAGCGGCGCCCTGGGTGTGACCGATGCCTGTGGACGACGCCGGCGTTGTCCACCGTTCGTGCACATCGTTGACGGGTGATCATCCCCAAGGGCGGCTACCGCGCATCGCGCGGTGTGCCCGCGCGATGCGCATCGCCCGTGCCCGGACGGTGAGGACGTGCCCGCTGACGTCATGTCAGCGCCCCCCACCGTTCTTCAGCGCACTGATGAGGTCGGTCACCTGGTCGTAGGTCTGGCGACGCTCCTGCATCTGGGCACTGATCTTGTCCACGGCGTGGATGACCGTCGTGTGGTCCCGCCCGCCGAACTCGCGGGCGATGGCCGGGTACGACAGGTCGGTCAGCTCCCGCATGACGTACATGGCCACCTGGCGGGCCGCCACCAACGGCCGGCGCCGGCTCTTGCCCTTGATCTCGTCGAGGGTGAAGCCGAAGCGCTCGGAGGTCAGCTCCAGGATCAGGGCCGGGGTGATGATCCGGGGGCCCTTGTCGCGCAGCGAGTCGGCCAGCACCCGCTCGGCCATCTCGGCGGTCATCGGTTCCCGGTTGAGGCTGGCGTAGGCGGCGACCCGGATGAGCGCGCCCTCCAGCTCGCGGATGTTGTTGGTGATGTTCGAGGCGATGAACTCGAGCACGTCGGAGTTGACCGAGGTGGTCGCCTGCTGCTCCGCCTTCTTGCGCAGGATGGCGAGGCGGGTCTCGAGGTCGGGCGGCTGGATGTCGGTGATCAGACCCATCTTGAACCGGCTGCGCAGCCGGTCCTCCAGCGTGGAGATGGCATCGGGCGGGCGATCGGAGCTGAGCACGATCTGCCGGTTCGCCTCGTAGAGGTAGTTGAACGTGTGGAAGAACTCCTCCTGGAGCCCCTCCTTGCCCTCCATGAACTGGATGTCGTCCACGAGGAGGACGTCCATCTCCCGGTAGTGGCGCTTGAAGTCCTGGGGCGTGCCGGCACGGATCGAGTCGACGTACTGGTTGAGGAACGTCTCGGTGGAGACGTAGCGCACCCGGTAGTTGCGGTAGTTCTCCCGCACGTAGTGGGCGATGGCCTGCAGCAGGTGCGTCTTGCCCAGCCCGGCGTCGCCGTAGATGAACAGCGGGTTGTACGAGCGGGCGGGCAGCTCGGCCACCGACAGCGCGGCCGCCTGGGCGAACCGGTTGGACGCACCGGTGACGAACGCCTCGAACGTGTAGCGGGGGTTGATCGACTCGTCGACCGGCGGGCGGTCGAGCCCGGGCAGCTCGGCATCGGCGCCGGCCGTGTGCTGGTCAGCGGCCTGGCGGGCGCCCACCCAGTTGCCGCTCGGGGCCACGTCGGCGGGCACGGTGGCGATGGACGGACCGCCGCCGCCGGCGCTCGCCACCTGCACCACCACGGCCACGCCCGTCCAGCCGGCCGTCTCCAGCGCATCGCGCACCAGCGAGTGGAAGCGACCCTCGAACCGCTCCTTGACCAGCGTGTTCGGCACGCCGAGGCGGAGCTGGCGCCCGTCGAACTCGAGAGGGTGACGTGGTTGAAGGTCGTCTGCCAGACGGCCTCGGACACTTCGATCCGCAGCGCCGCCGCGCAGGCATCCCACACCGCACGGGCGTCGGTCATCGTGACGCCTCGTCAGTGAACGGGCTCGTGCTCGGCAAGGGCGGTCTCCGCTGTCGGCTCGTGTCCACAGGAACATCCACAGCTGTGGAGGAACGACACAGACGACCGCTCGGCGTCGATCGGTGGACCTGTGCTTCCTGTGACTGGGCACGGTCGACCGGGGCCGGTCGTGCACCAAAGCGGCGAGCAAGCTAGCACCGCTGGTCGGGGCGTGCACGAGCGGAGCCGGACCTCACGCAGCGTGCCCGGTTGCCGTACACGGACGGGGCCGCGTAGGCTGATCAGCTGGAATCTGCGCGCCCTGCCGGCGCGCTCGAGCCTGAGACGGACGCCTCGCCACCCCCCGGTGGCGAGCGCATGGCCCGGCGGTGGACGTCGGGCCGAACGGGCATCCACCCGCGATGCCGAGAGGACGAGTGCAGAGATGAAGCGGACCTTCCAGCCGAACAACCGGCGCCGGGCCAAGAAGCACGGCTTCCGTCAGCGCATGGCGACCCGCGCCGGTCGCGCCGTGATCAAGGCCCGCCGTCGCCAGGGTCGGGCTCGACTCTCCGCTTGATCGAGCGGATCGGGGATCGAGCGTCGTTCGCCCGCTTCGCCCGCGCTCGACGCCAACGGTGCGGTCCGATCGGGCTGCGCTATGTGGCGCGCCCCGGCGAGGTCATCGGAGGTGTCGGTGGCGTCCGGGTGGCGTACGCCATCAACCGCAAGGTCGGCAGCGCGGTCGTGCGCAACCGCATCCGCCGCCGGTTGCGGGAGGCACTGGCCGAGCTCGATCGGGGTCCGTCCCCCCTCGAACGGGGGGACTACCTGTTCAGCGCCGAGCGGCCCGCGGCCGACCTGCCCTTCGATGAGCTGAAGGCCGCGCTGCGCTGCGTGACCCGTCGGGCAGCCGGCCGTGGCTGAACCGGCGCTCGACCGTTCGATGGGCGGCGCCCCGCACCCCGGTGGCGATGCCGGCCCGGTGTCCGACCGCTGGACCGGTCGGACGACCCTCCCGGCCCGGCTGCTCATCGCCGCCGTCGAGGGTTACCAGTACGTGTTCTCCTGGCGGCCCTCCCCCTGCCGGTTCGTCCCGACCTGTTCGTCCTACATGCTCGAGGCGCTCGAGGTGCACGGCGCCGGCCGAGGCGGTTGGATGGGCATCAAGCGCATTTGTCGTTGCCACCCCTGGGGCCCTCATGGCGAGGACCCCGTGCCCAAGCGGAAGGTTCGCTAGATGTTCGATGGTGTGTTCGAGGGCCTCGCCTGGCTCTTGGCCTTCTTCTACGACCTGACCAGCTCGTACGGCGTGTCGATCATCCTCCTGACCCTGGTGGTCATGGCGGTGGTGACCCCGCTGACGCTCAAGGGCACCAAGTCGATGATGGCCATGCAGCGCCTCCAGCCGGAGATGCGCCGCATCCAGCAGGAATGTGCCGGAGACCGGCAGCGCCTCAACGAGGAGATGCTGAAGTTCTACCGGGAGAACGACATCAACCCCATGGGCAGCTGCCTGCCCATGCTGATCCAGATGCCGATCTTCCTGGTGCTGTTCCGGGTGGTGCAGGGGCTCACCCGGGTCACGGCCGACGGCACGTTCGACCCGAAGTACGTGTCGCAGACGTCGGCGCTCTACAACTCGCTCAAGGGCCAGACCGAGATGCTCTTCCTCGGTTTCGACCTCGAGAAGAGCCCGAAGGATGCCCTGCTCGATCGTGGCTTCATCGTGGCGTTGCCGTACATCGTGCTGATCGCCCTGTGGGTGGGCACCTCCTACCTGCAGCAGATGCAGGTGGCCGGGCGCAACCCCGACGCCATGACCCCCCAGCAGCGGATGATGATGCGGGTCATCCCCATCTTCTCGCTGACCGCCATCTTCTTCCCGGCGGCGCTGAGCATCTACTGGGTCACCTCCAACCTGTGCCGGGTCGCCACCCAGGGCTACATCTCCCACCGCTTCTACAACGTCGGTGGCCTCGGCCTGGGGCGCAAGCGCGAAGGCGAAGACGCCGTGGTCGACGTGAAGGCGAAGCCGGCCAAGCCCGGCATGACGAAGAGCTCCTCGGGCAAGGCCGGCGGCACCAAGGCCGGCAGCGGCAAGTCCGATGCGGGCAAGGCCGGTGACGGCAAGGGCGATGGCGCCAAGAACGCCAAGCCGTCCCGCCCGGCCAGCGGTCGCGTCACCCCGGCCAAGCGTGGCAACCCGTCGACGGCGCGCCGACCCGGCGCACCCGGCCGGCGCAGCGCCGCGCCGACCAGCCCGTCCGGGGAGCGGGCGCGGCGCCGGGTTCCCAACGGTCCACCCGGGGGTGCGGCCCCGGTCGACAGCGAGCAGGATCCCCGCAAGAAGCGGAGGAAGTAGCCGTGGAATGGGTCGAGGTCACCGCCAAGACCGTGGCCGAGGCGAAGGACAAGGCACTCGACTACCTGGGCGTCGATGAAGCGCAGGCCGAGTTCGAAGTGCTCGAAGAACCGCGCGTCGGCTTGTTCAAACGCCTCAAGGGCGAGGCCCGGGTTCGGGCGAGGATCCGGCCCACGGTCCCGCGTCCGAAGGCGGAACGCCGTGATCGCCGACGCGGCCGCCCCAAGGAGGGCGGTCGGCCCGGCAGTGAGGGCTCGTCGTCGCGGGAGCCCCGCGAGGCCCGGGACGCCGGTGAGGATCGCGGCGAGCGTCCGGCTCGCTCCGATCGCCGTGGCGGACGCTCCTCCGGAGGTCGCGGCCGGGCCGAGACCCGCCGCACCGGCCCGGCGAGCGCGGGCACCCCGGGTTCGGACGCCACCGAGGAGCGGGAACCGGCGCCCGTTCGTCCGAGGGACGCAGAGGTTGCAGCGGCGCCAGCCGTCTCCGAGCAGCCGACCCCTGTCCCCTCCCATCAGTCACCCCCGGCTCAAGAGGAGCCCGTGTCCCGAGAGGAACCGATGACCGCCATGAGCGATGAAGAGCGGAGCGAAGCGCCCACCGACGACGGTCGGCAGACCGAACATGCCGTCGACTTCCTCTCCGGCCTGGTGGCCGCGTTCGGGCTCGAGGCGACCGTGAGCGCCGCCGAAGTGGACGATCACTACGACGAGGCGCGCATCGACGGGAGCGACCTCGGCCTGCTGATCGGCCCGAAGGCGGTGACCCTCGACGCCGTGCAGGAGCTGACCCGGGTGGTCGCCCAGCGCCGCAGCGGCGGTCGCGGCGAGAGCCGCCTGCGGGTCGACATCGGCGGGTACCGCCAGCGTCGACGCGAGGCCCTGGAGCGCTTCGCGCGCAAGCTGGCCGAGGAAGTCCGGACCTCGGGCAAGACCAAGGCACTCGAGCCGATGAACTCGGCCGACCGCAAGGTGGTCCACGACGTGATCGGCACGATCGAAGGGGTCTCCACGCTCTCCGAGGGCGAGGATCCCCGCCGGCGGGTCGTGATCGTCCCCGGGTCGTGACCGACCAGCCGATCCAGCTCCCCCCGGCGGTCGAGCGGGCACTGCTCGACATCCTCGGGGAGAGCCGGCAACTCGGCTTTCTCGGCCCCGGCCCCCTCGAGACCCAGTTGGCCCACGCCCTGGACCTGGTCACCGTCGCCAGCCGCTTCACCACCGCCCGAGCCCTTGATCTGGGCTCGGGCGGTGGCCTTCCCGGTCTCGTGTTGTTCGGGGCGCTGCCCCATTCCCGTGGCGTGCTGCTCGATGCCCAGCAGCGCCGTACTGCGTTCTTGACCCGCGCGGTCGCCGATCTGGGTTGGGGCGACCGTGTCGAGGTGGTGACCGGCCGGGCCGAGGTGGTGGGCCGGCAAGCCGGCTTCCGCGCCGCGTTCGACCTGGTGCTGTCCCGATCGTTCGGTCCGCCTGCCACCACCGCAGAGTGCGCGGCGCCGTTCCTCGAGGTCGGCGGCCACCTCGTGGTCAGCGAGCCGCCCGATGGCGGTGCCGGTGGCCGGTGGCCGGAGGTGGGCCTCGCCGAGCTCGGCCTGGTCATGGAGCCGTTCAACCGCGCCGCGGTTGACCACACCTTCGCCGTGCTGCGGGCCGAGCGCCTTTGTCCCAAGCGCTTCCCGCGACGCGACGGCATGCCGGCCAAGCGTCCGTTGTGGCGCGACGCGCCGCCGGACCCGGACGAGCCAGCCGGCTGAGGCGGGCTGCGGGCCCGTGGCGCGCTGTTCCACGTGAAACAGCAGGTCGCTCACCCCGGTCGGGCCGCAGAATTTCCCGCCTCACGGCCCCATCGCGCCGTTGCGGTGCGAACGCCCGCGCGCCGCGTCGCTAAGCTCGACATGCACTCGAGAGTTCGCACTCGGTGAGCTGCCGTCGTGGGGCGTGCGCCGCCGAGCCGGCTGAGGCTGGAGCCACATGTCAGAGAAACCCGGCACACGGGTGATCGCCGTCGCCAACCAGAAGGGTGGCGTCGGCAAGACCACGACCACGGTGAACCTCGGCGCCTCGCTGGCCGAGCTGGGCCACCGCACCCTGGTGATCGATCTCGATCCGCAGGGCAACGCCTCCACCGGGCTCGGGTTGAACCCGTGGTCGGTGGAGGTGTCGATGTACGACGTGTTGCTCCGAGAGGCACCGCTGGAGGACTGCATCGAAGCGTCGACGGTGCGCAACCTCTTCGTGGCCCCGGCCAACCTGGAGCTCGCCGGCGCCGAGGTGGAGCTGGTGCCGATGTTCTCCCGCGAGACACGGCTGCGCAGGGCGATCGACCCCCTCCGGGACGACTACGAGTACATCCTGATCGACTGTCCGCCATCGCTCGGGCTGCTCACCGTGAACGGCCTGGCTGCGGCCAGCGAAGTGCTCGTGCCCATCCAGTGCGAGTACTACGCGCTCGAAGGCCTGGGCCAGCTGCTGCGCAACGTCGATCTGGTGAAGAAGAACCTGAACCCCGAGTTGGAGGTACGGTCGCTCGTGCTGGTGATGTACGACGCTCGCACCAACCTCTCGGAGCAGGTGGCCACCGAGGTGCGCACGCACTTCGGTGATCGAGTGTGCCGCAACGTCATCCCCCGGACGGTCCGGCTGTCCGAAGCGCCGTCCTACGGCCAACCGATCACCGTGTTCGACCCGTCGTCTCGCGGTGCGATCGCCTACCGGAACCTGGCGAAGGAGGTCAGCGGTGTCGCGGCGTAGCGGACTCGGTCGGGGCCTCGGTGCCCTCATCCCCAGCGATCTGGTCAACAGCGAGCAGGACCAGTTCCGGGAACTGCCCCTCAGCGCCATCGAACCGAACCGCTACCAGCCCCGGGAGCACTTCGACGAGGCCGCGTTGCTCGCGCTGAGCGACTCCATCCGCGAGCTCGGCGTGCTCCAACCGGTGCTCGTCCGACCCGGCGAGGGCGACCGGTTCGAGCTGATCGCCGGCGAGCGTCGCTGGCGCGCCGCCCGGAAGGCGGGCCTGACCACCATCCCCGCCATCATCCGGACCATCGAGGACGACGCATCGCTCGAGCAGGCGCTGGTGGAGAACCTGCACCGGGCCGACCTGCACCCGATGGAAGAGGCGGCGGCCTACCAGCAGCTGATGGAGGACTTCGGGCTCACCCAGGAGCAGGTTGCCGCCCGGGTCGGCAAGAGCCGTCCGGCTATCGCCAACACGCTGCGCCTGCTGCAGTTGCCGGCCGCGGTGCAACGTCTGGTGGCCGAAGGCCGGCTCAGCGCCGGTCACGCCCGAGCAGTGCTGGCCACGCCGGACCGCAACCGGCAGGAGCAGTTGGCTCGGCGGATCGTCGAGGAGGGTTGGACGGTTCGTCAGGTGGAGGATGCCCTCCGCCACGATGCGTTCGACCAGGCTGCGGCAGCAGCGGTGGTGTCGCAACCCGCCAGCCCGCCCGATCCGGCGGATCCGGTGGATCGAGCGGCCCCATCGGGCTCGGCGGAGGCCACCGCCACCGCCGGCTCGCCACCAGCCGCGGCCGGGGCGGCTCCCACCGGCGGGAGCGCACCTTCCACGACCGGCACGGCCGCACCTGCCCCGCCGGCCGGCGCCCGCCCCTCCCCCGCGCCGGCGCGCCCGGCGCCGGTGGTCGCACCGGACCGGGAGCTCCCGTCGGCGGGGCTACTCGAGCTCGAACAGCTGCTGGCCGACTACTTCGAGACCACCGTTCGCATCGCCGGAGGTCGGGGCAAGGGCCGGATCACCATCGAGTTCGCCGACCTCGGGGACCTCGAGCGGATCTACCGCTTGATCGTCGAGGGCGCCTGACGTTATCCACAGCCTGTGCGGAAAGCTGTGTGTAACCGTGCATCTCAGGGCGAGACGCCGGGCTCAGGCTTCACCAGCGCTGCAGGCTTCGCCTCGGCCGCTTCGGCACGGCGTTTAGACGTTCAGTGAGGGGTTGCTGACTCGGTGTGAGCTCAGCTCCTGGTTGAGGCCGAGGCTGCGGCTGCGAGTCGCGCCGGCTCCCCCGCCCAGCTCACCAAGGCATCCGTCAGGGCCTGCGCCACCTGCTCGTTGCGGACCACGACCAGGTCAGCAGGACCGATCTCGGCGATCACCGCCGGCATGCGGGTCTCCCGAAGCACGGGCAACCGCATGCCGGCGATCTCCGCGGGCCGCCCGCACAGCGCAACGAGCGCCTCGCCGGTGAGCTCGGCGAGGAGCAGACCGGCGTCCGACCAGAAGTTGACGCCCCTGAAGTAGGCCATCCGGTTCGACGGCTGATCGTGGATGCGCAGTGCGATGAAGGCATCGGCCTGGAAGGTGTTCGCCATCCGAGCCTGGGTGGAGCCGTCGGGGTGGTGCAGGACCAACGTGAGCGCCCCGACCTCCCGGAGGTTGCGGTGCACGGCCTGGGACAACGCGGCCAGCCCTCCCCCGTGGGCGATGGCGATGCGCCGTCCCACGAGCGACGGCGGCGCTTCGCGGAGCCGCTCCCGTTCACGGACCTTGTTCACCATCACGGCGGCGGTGCGGGCCGGGCCCAGACGGTGCAGCGCCTCCACCGTGTCCGGGCCGCAGATCCCGTCCGAACTGAGCCCGGCGTTGCGCTGGAACTCGGCCAACGCCGCGGCGGTGAGCGGTCCGAAGATCCCGTCGGCGCGGCCGGCATCGAAGCCCAGCGCACCCAACCGACCCTGCAGATCGGCGATGTCATCGCCGCGCATCATGGGTGCCCGGAGGTACAGCTGCCGATCGCCCAGCTGGTAGCCCGCTTCGACGAGGATCGACCAGGTCAGCTCCGAGACCGCACCGTCCACGTCGAGCCCGTAGCGGGCCTGGAAGGACCGCACGGCGCTGGTGGTGCCATCCCCATAGCTGCCGGCTGCGTCGAGCTGGACATCGTCACCGAGGCCGAGGGCGGCGAGCCGACGCTGCAGGTCGGCCACCGCTTCACCTTGGTCACCAGGAAGGAGGGGGAGCGAGATCACCGCTCGTCCCGCACGGTTGCGAGCACGGCGGAAAAGACTACCGCGCCCCGTGGGGCGCGGTAGAGAGCGGGAGTCGTCGCTGGTGAGCGGTTCCGAAACCGCTCCACCCTGCGCTCAGATGAAGTCGGCCAGGTCGTTGAGCAGGGCGCCCTTGCCGCGGGCACCGACGATGCGCTTGGCCGGCTCACCGTCCTTGAACAGGATGAGCGTGGGGATGCTCATCACCTCGAAGCGACGGGCGATCTCCGGGTTGTCGTCGACGTTCAGCTTGGCGATCTTCAGGGAGCCCGCCTTCTCGGCCGCGATCTCGTCGAGGACCGGTGCGATCATCTTGCACGGGCCACACCACTCGGCCCAGAAGTCGACGAGCACCGGTTCGGTGGCCGACTTGATCGTCTCGTCGAACGCGTCCGAGATGGTGATGTGCTCCTCCATGGGTGTCTCCTCGGAGTGCGTGTTGCCTGTTGCAGTGTGGGTGGGTGGGTGGGTGGCCGGGTCGGCGGATGCTGGGACGGCCACTGGCGTGCACGTGGGGCAGTGACCGCCCACGCCCTGCCTGCAACACCCCGGACGGGGGCGTGCATTCCGGGGCCGGCGATCAGCCGGCGGCGGCGTGATCGTGGTGGAACGCCTCGAGCCAACGCTCGGCGTCGATGGCAGCCATGCACCCCGAACCGGCGGCGGTGATCGCCTGGCGGTAGGTGGAGTCCTGCACGTCGCCACAGGCGAAGACGCCCTCGATGTTGGTGCGGGAAGAGCCGGGAACGGTCCGGAGGTAACCGCTGTCCTCCATGTCGAGCTGGCCTTTGAACAGGTCGGTGTTGGGCCGGTGCCCGATGGCCACGAACAGGCCGGTGACGGCCAGGTCGCTGCGCTCGCCCGTCTCCACGTTCTCCACGATGAGCTTCTCCACCGCGGTCTCCCCGACCACGTCGGCCACCACGCTGTTCCACAGGAAGCGGATCTTCTCGTTGGCCATGGCCCGATCAGCCATGATCCGCGAGGCCCGCAGGCTGTCGCGCCGATGCACGATGGTGACCGAGCGGGCGAACTTGGTGAGGAAGATCGCCTCCTCCATGGCGGAGTCGCCGCCGCCCACCACCGCGATGTCGCGGTCACGGAAGAAGAAGCCGTCGCAGGTGGCGCAGGTGGATACGCCATAGCCGAGCAGGCGCGCCTCGTTGGGCACGCCGAGCATGATCGACTGCGCCCCGGTGGAGACGATCACGGCATCGCTGGTCACGGTGGGCTCGGCGGCGTTGGGATCGCCCACCCAGACCCGGAACGGGCGGCTGTCGAAATCGACCTTGGTGACCTTCTCGGTGCGCAGGTCCGCACCGAAGCGCTCGGCCTGGGCCCGCATGCGGGTCATCAGATCGGGGCCCATGACGCCTTCGGGGAAGCCGGGGAAGTTCTCGACCTCGGTGGTGAGCATGAGCTGACCGCCGGGCTGGTCGGAGGTGCTCGAGGGCTCACCCTCGATGACCAGCGGCTCGAGGTTGGCCCGTGCCGTGTAGATGGCGGCGGTCAGCCCGGCGGGACCGGAACCGATGATGGTGACCTGGCGATGCTCGCTCATGCGGCGGATTCCTTCGTGATGCGTCGGCTCCAGCAGAAGAACCCGGCCAGCGACAGCACACCACCGATGATCATCTGCACCGCCCAGGTGGGCAGGAGCGCGTCCAGGCCACGCAACACCGCGATGAGCAGGAGTATGCCAGCGATGGCCACGAACATCAGGGCGACCAGCCCGTACACCAGCGCCCGGGAGGCCACGATGGCCGGCCCGGTGGTCTTCCGCCGGACGCTGCCGATGACCGATTCGATGCGGTCGACGGCCTGGACCGGCCATTCGCCGCCGAGCCAGTCACCGACGGGTCCGAGCGAAGCCGGCTTCGGGGGCGTGTCCGAGGTGCTGGCGAGATCGGGGGGCGGGGTCATGGGCGAATCCTAGACAGCCACGGCAGGCGCGAGCGTTGGCAGCCGGGGTGAACGCCGGCTGCAGCCCCTGGTCAGCGCAGCTCGTCAGCGGAGCTCGTCAGCGCGGCTCGTCGGCGAGGACGTCGCAGCTGGTGGCGTCGAGCACGATGATGCGTTCGCCGCCGGGGCTCGGCCGGGTTCCCCACAGCACGAGTTGGTCGACGACGATGGCGCCGTTGGCGAGGGCGGGATCGCATGACACCGCAGGGAGGGTGGGACCATCGCCTGGCCGCAGCGCCCCGCTCCGAATGGCCGTGAGCAGGGCACCGACCGACTGGCACGGGGCAGCGGCGACGGTGGGCGGCTGTGCCGTGGTGGTGGTCGGGGCGGCGACGGTCGTGGTCGGCACGTTCGATGCCAACGGGGTGTCCGCTTCGGGCCCCGCACCCCCTGCGGCCGTGCCGCCTGCGCCGGCCTCGCCGAACGTCTTGGTGGAGCCGTCACCGGCCACGGCCTCGCTGGCGGCCATCGGCGCCTCGGATTGCTCCAGGGCGGCGTCGGCCGCGGCTCGCTGATCAGCGAAGGTGGTGGCGGCGGCCGTCTCCGACAGGGCGGCGCTGTCGCCAGCGCCACCGTCCGGCCCGCCCAACCGGGTGGCCAGTGCGGCGAGGGCCACCACCAGCACCAGCGCCGCTGCGGCTGACAGGCGGAGCGCGTTCGGGTTGCGGAGCAGGCCCCGCCGTTGGCGGACCCGCTCGATGGAGGTCACCGGTGCCACGGGAGGGGCCTCCCCGGCCTCTGCCGGATGTTTCACGTGAAACGTCTCGTCGAAGGCGGCCAGCGCCGCGCCGATCATGGTGTCGACAGCATCGTCCTCGGCCGGGGCGACAGCACGGAGGTGGTCCCCGACCGACCTGAACAGCTGCAAGCGGGCTTGGCGCTCCGGGTCGTCCGCCAAGCTCTCGGCGAGCGCGGCCGCTTCCTCGACGTCGAGGTCGTCGTCGAGGAAGCGGGAAAGTCGCTCGTCGTCGGGGTCGAATGCCGCCGGATCTGCTGTGGTCACGGTTGCAGGCTCATGTCTTCGGCTGGTGGGATCGCTGGCTTGGACGATGAGCGGGGTCATCCTGGTTCCCGCTCGCTTCGAGGTGTCGGGCCAGCAGGGCGCGACCCCGGGCGATGCGCGAGCGAACGGTGCCGATCGGTACACCGACGGTCTCGGCGATCTCGGCGTAGTCGAGCGTGAGCAGGTCACGGAGGACGACCGCCACCCGGAACTCCTCCGGCAACATGGCCAGGGCCGCGTCGATGGAGAACCGATCGACGATGGCGGCGGCATGGTCGACGCCAACCGCCCCGCTGGTCGGCTGGCCCGCGGAACCGGTCAGGGCGTCGAGGTCGACCGGCTCCGGACGACGCTTGCGACGTCGGAGCTCATCGAGACAGGCGTTGGTGGCCACCCGGTAGGCCCACGTCCCGAACTGCGAGCGGCCGTCGAAGCGATCGATCCGGCGGGCGATGGTGATCAGCGCCTCCTGGGTGGCGTCGAGGCCGTCGGCGTCGTTGCCGGCCAGCCGACGGCACAGCGCGTGGATCCGGGGCTGGTGCCGCCGCAGCAGCTGATCGAGCGCGTGACGGTCACCCTGCTGGGCCAGGCGGGTCAGCTCGTCGTCGGGGCGTGGTGGGGCGGCGGGAGGGGTGATGCTCGGAGGCTATCGAGCGCGAGCAGAGCCCGGACGGCAGGTCAGGCCGGCAGCAGCTGCAGTTCGATCACGTCCACCCGATGGCTGTTCGGCAGGTTGCCGAAGCAGTTGTCGGTGGGGACCCCACCGACCGAGGTGAACCACAGGAGCACACTGCGGGCTTCGACCCCGTCGAGTTCGGCGCGTGCGGTCGCCTGGGTGCCGTTCACCTCCGCCACCGGCTCGCCCCACGCCCCGATCCCCTGCGCCACCGCCGCCTCGGGTGCGGCGTCGCTGACGTACACCGAGGCCCGCCACCCGGCGGCGGCGGTGAAGGCCTCGAGGGCCGCAAGTTGCATGGGGTCGGTCCGCCCGACCACCAAGCCGACGCCGGACTTGTTCAGCTCGCCGGCGTAGCACTCCGTTCGCCACACCGCGGCGCCGGTGGTGGCGCCGTCGACGGCGTTGCCGGCGAGGTCGTCGTTCTCACCGCCCGTCCCCTCGGGGTCGTAGGCCAGGGCGATCAGGTCGGTCAGCGCGGCACCGCCATCGGCCGGCGCGCTGGTCGCCGGCGTCGTGGTCTCCGTCGACGAGCTGCTGCCCCTGGCCCGGTCCACCAGCGAGCGGGCAGCATCGGTGCGGCCGAGGGCGACACCGCCGGCGATCAGCAGGCCGACGACGGCCAGCACGGCCAGCGTCGGCAGCAGCCAGCCGCGCTCGCTCTGCAGGAACGTCGGCGCCTGGTGGACCGTCGGCACCTCGACCGTCGACTGTGACGGCCCCGGATCGGCGGCCATGAGGGCGGCCCGGAGATCGGCGGCGGTGGCGTAACGATCGTCGGGCTCCTTGGCCATCGCCCGCAGGATGACGGCCTCGACCTCACGGGGGATGTCGGCCCGCACGCCGGTGGGGGGGACCGGTTCGGCGTTGAGCCGGGCCACGGCGGTGGCCAGATCCGACTCGCCCTGCCACGGCGCCCGGCCGCACACGGCCTCGTAGAGCAGCACGCCGAGCGCGTACACATCGGTGCGGGCGTCGACCGGCCGGCCCTGGACCTGCTCGGGGGCGAGGTACTTGGCCGTACCCAGCATCGAGCCGGTGCGGGTGAGGTCCACCTGGCCGCCCTGCTCGAGGGCCTTGGCGATGCCGAAGTCGGTGACCCGCACCCTCGGCACCGGCGAGGCAGCCTCGGCCGTGGTGTCGGGGCGGCACAGCAGCACGTTGGCCGGCTTCACGTCGCGGTGCACGATGCCGGCCAGGTGCGCCTCGTGGAGCGCGGCGGCCACCTGGGCCCCGATGCCGATGGCGACGTGCACGTCGAGCGGGCCGTCGTCGAGACGGGTGCGCAGCGTCGTACCGTCGACGTACTCGAGGATGATGGCCGACAGGTCGCCTTCGGTGACGCTGTCGAAGATGGCGACGATGTGGGGATCGTTCAGGCGGGCGGCGGCCTGGGCCTCCCGGCGGAAGCGCTCGGCGAACGCCGGGTCCTCGGCCAGGTGGTGCAGCAGCATCTTGATCGCCACCCTGCGGCCGAGCACCAGGTCGGTGCCCTTCCACACCTGGGCCATGCCGCCACGGGCGATCGGTTCGTCGAGGCGGTAGCGACCGGCCAGGGCCACGCCGCGGAGATCGGACGGGCCGTTGGCGCCCGACGCGGGCGGTTGCGCGGTCATTGCTCAGCGCCGTCCGGGCGGGCCGGGGAGCGAGCGTGCCGGCCGTTGCGGCTCGGTTCCGCCACCTCGACCGCGTCCGTGGCGGCATCCGGCTCGAGCTCGGGCTCGGGCTCCGTGGCTGCGGGTGGTGCCTGCTGGTGTCCTGCACCCTCGTCCGACGCTGCCGGAGCACCGTTGGTCGCGCTCGCCCGTCGCGCCGCAGCCGTCTGCTCCCGCTTGATCGCCCGGCGCCGCCTGGCGTTGCGGATCCACCAGACCACGAGGAACACCAGCGCCCCACCCGACAACAGCACGCCCACGCCCGAGATGGCCCGGGAGAGGACCCGCACGTCGACGGTGCCCACCACCAGGTTCCCGTCGGGCGAGGTGACGTCGATGGCGAACTCCAGCTCACCGGAGCGGCGCGTGCGGATGGGGATGTCGAGGTCGTTGACGCCGGGCTCGAGGGTGACCAGGGCGGGGTTGTCGCCGGTGAACTCGAGCTCGCCGCTGCGCAGCCTGAGCAGGACCTGCAACGGCCGGTCCCCCTCGTTGCGCAGCACCAACGGCAGCGACGTGCGGTGGGAGGTCACGGTGAAGGACTGGTCGGGCGGCAGGACCACCGCACCGCGCACGGCCCGGACCTCGTCGGCGATGCCGGCGTAGAGCCGGTCGACGGTCGCCGGCTCCAGCCCGGCGGCGGGGAGCAGCAACAGGCGGGCCTCGATCGCGGCCAGCGCGGCGGGGTCGCCGAGCATGGTGTGCATGCCGGCCACCGACGAGATGGTCGCCGCCACCCGGGCGGCCGCGCCGGCGGTGGCGCCCGAGGTGGCGGGATCGCCGACGTTCCAGCTGCGGGGTCGGGAGAGTCGGTCGTCGTCGCCGAAGGCATCGCTGAGCGAGGTCGCCACCAGCGGTCCCCGGGGCCGGCTCAGCGCGCTCAGCAGCGTGGTGGCGAACGGCCCGGCGGGGTCGACGGCCGTCGCCAGGCGCAGCTGCTGGGTGGCCTGGTCGCCGTCCAGCGGGGCGATCATGAGCGCGGCCAGCAGGCGGTGGGCGTCGAGGACGGTCAGCTCCTCGCCGTCGCCGTCGCCGGTGCCCACGCCGTCGCCGTTGACGGGGCGCAGGACGCTGCCCGGCGCCGGGAGCACCCGCTGGTCGGGTAGCTCGGCCACCAGATAGGGCCCTTCACCGAACTGCACGGCCGCATCGCCGGCGGGTTGCACGATGTTGCGGTAGCCGAGCTCGAACAGCCGGCCCTGCACCGACGGTTCGCCGCGGCCCTCAAGCGCGGCCAGGCGATCCGGTCGGCGCAGCGCGTTGGCGTCGAGGGTGCGGACCCCACGCTCGAGCTCGGAGCGGAACAGGTCCGACGCGCCGTCGGCCAGCCAGTCTGCCTCGTCGAAGCCGACGAACGTGGCCGGGAGCACCTCGACCGACCCGACGGCGCCGTTGCCCGCCAGCCGGTTGAGCGCCGCCAGCGCGGCACCGGCGTCGGCCGTCGCCCGGTTCTCCACCAGCGCGGCGACCGTCTCGGGCTGCAGGCGCAACGCCAGCGGCAGCGTCTTGAACGTGGCCAGCGCGTCGAAGCGCCGCTCGAGGGCCTGGAGCTCCTCCGCCTCGTTCACCGCCCGCCCGTCGCCATCGCGGGCGATCGGCGTGCGCATCGACGAGCACGGTGACGGGGGCCGGGTCGTCGTCGAGGGCGACCGAGCGGTGCACCAGGTGGGTGGCGAGCGACCCGACCTCGTTGCCGTCGGGGTCGTACAGCTGCACGAGCACCGGGAACACGCCCGGGTCGAGCACGAAGGGGTCGCCGAAGGTGCCGTCGGCGACGGGCACCACCGGCACCTCGACGGTCGACGTGACCACGCCGCGGTCCAGTTCCAGCGACGGGAGGACGTTGCCCGCCTCGGGCTGCTCGGGGTCGGGGAAGCGGATGCGCCCGATGCTGCGGGCGTCGGCGATGGCGTCGGTGCCGGCCAGCACCTCGGGGACGGTGTCGACCGCTTGGAGCAAGCGGGCCTCGAGCGTGTAGCCCGCCTCAGGGGTCTCGGTGCGGATGTCGAACGTGAACGACCCCCTGGGGTCGATCCAGGGATCCTGGCGGACCAGCTCCAGCCCGGCGGCGCCCGATCCGACGGCGTCGGCCGCCTCCTGGTGGGCACCGGCGCGGGGCACGGCTGGTCCCCAGCCGGTCGGCACCGCACCGACCACACCGCCGATGATCAGGAGGGCGATGAGCAGGCGCGCCACCACGCGGGCGCGCCACAGCCCCGGAGCAGCAGGGACGGTCACAGGCCGGGCGGCGTCGTGGACGACGGCGACAGGCGGGCGGTCATCACCACCAGCCGGTAGGGCTGCAGCACGAAGCCGTGGGTCAGGTACACGTGCAGCGCGCGCTCGTTGCTGAGCTGGGTGTTGACCAGGGCGCTGTGCGCGCTCCGGCGGCTGAGCCACGACAGCCCGTCACGGATCAGCAGCGAAGCGAGGCCGAGGCCGGCATGGGCGGGGTCGACGGCGAGGCGCTGCAGGTAGCCGCGCCGCCCGGCCAGGCCGAAGATGGCGTACCCGGTGGCCCGGCCCCGTTCGCTGGTCACCCGGTACCGCGTCACCGGGGTGGCCGCCAGCGCATCGTTCAGCCCTTCGCTGTCGAGGCGCCAGAACGGCTGGAAGGCCTCGTCGTCGATGGTCAGCACCCGGTTGCGATCGGTGGGCCGGGCCCGCCGCGTGGCCCGCCACGACACCGGCTCCACACCGATGAGGTCGTGGGCCAGCAGATGGAGTTGCTCGTGCTGTTCGAAGCCGAGGTGGACGAACGGCTCGAGCTCGGGCTCGGGGATGGCCGAGGTGATGACCTCGCTGAACCCCCGCTGCGCCAGCCGGGTCATCGCCGCTTCGATGGCCGCGCGGCGCGGCTCGCCCAGCGGGGCGAGGTAGGCGACCCGGTCGCTCCCGCGCCACGGCCCCAGCCGCAGCTGCAGGCCGTCGAGGGCGATCAGTTCAGCTGAGCCGGCAGTGGCCAACGCTTCCTCCGTGGGGGCGCGAGCGGCTCCAGCGTAGCCCTTGGCGCGAAGACGGGAGATCTGCCCGGAGGAACCGCGCCGCGGGCCCGCAGTACGCTCGGCGATGTGACCGTGCTCGTTGGGACCCACCCGATCTTCCTGGACCACGACACGGGTGAGGGCCACCCCGAGCGCCCCAGCCGCATGACGGCGGTGACGAAGGGCATGCAGACCTCGGAGCTGGGCGAGGCGCTGGTGACCTTCGAGCCCCGGCCCGCCGAGCGTGACGAGCTCAGCCGGGTGCACCCCATCAACTACATCGATGCGCTCGAGCGGTTCTGTCGCGCCGGCGGCGGCAACCTCGACCCCGACACCCCCGTGGTGCCGGCGTCGTGGGACGCGGCGCTGCGGGCGGCCGGTGCCGGCCTCGATGCCATCGAGCGGCTGCGCCGCGGCGAGGCCGATGCTGCGTTCTGCGCGGTCCGCCCGCCCGGCCACCACGCCACGCCGACCCGGGCGATGGGCTTCTGTCTGTTCAACAACGTGGCCGTGTCGGCGGCCGCGCTGGCGGCGGCAGGGGAGCGGGTGCTGATCGTCGACTACGACGCCCACCACGGCAACGGCACCCAGGAGGCGTTCTACCGGGACCCGAACGTGCTGTTCGTGTCGCTGCACCAGTACCCGCTCTACCCCGGTACCGGCGGCCTGCGGGAGACCGGCCAGGGCGACGGGCTGGGCACCACCGTGAACTTCCCCCTGCCGGCCGGTGCCACCGGTGATGTGTACCGCCGGGCGCTCGAGGAGGTGGTGGTGCCCCTGGCCGAGCGTTGGGGTCCGACCTGGGTGCTCGTGTCGGCCGGTTTCGACGGCCACCGCGACGACCCGATCACCGAACTGGGCCTCGCCGCCGGTGACTATGCGGATCTCACCGCCACCGTGACCGGCCTGGTGCCCGCCGGGCGGCGGTTGGTGTTCCTCGAGGGCGGCTATGACCTGTGGGCGGTGGTGCGTTCGACGGCTGCCTGCCTGGGCGCGCTGGCCGGCGAGTCGATCCGCCCGGAGCCGGCCACCAACGGCGGGCCGGGTGACGAGGTGGTCGATGCCGTGGCCCGGCTGCACCTGGGGGAGGGCTGAGTCCGGGCCTGACGCCCGGCGGGTCGCAGCTCGCGGTGCGCTTCAGCCGCCGGGGCGGGCGCCCAGTCGCCGGGCCCGGAGCACGAGCACGGCCGGGAACGGGGTGCTGCTGTCGTCGGGCAGCTCGAGCAGGTTGTCCACCCGGAACCCGGTGCGCACCAGCGCGGTGAACACGTCTTCGATGGTGTGGCCGTGGTCGATCCCGTGGTGCTCGCCAACCTGCCAGCCCAGCGGCAGGGTGGCGCCGGCGGCCACCGCCCGCGTGGGGTGCGGCAGGCTGAGGATGATCGGCGCCTCCTGACGGAGCACCCGGTGGACCTGGCGGAACACGCGGGAGAGATCGGCCACGCCGGCCAGCTCGAGCACCGACAGCACCAGGTCGACGGTGTCGGCCCGGATCGAGGCCAGCTCGGCGAAGTCGCGCTGGTACATCTCCAGGTTGAGCCCGCCGGCGGCGCAGTGGGCCCGGGCCTGTTCGAGCAGCTGCTCGTCGGGCTCGATGCCGATGACCTTGGCGCCGGTGGCCGCGGTCTGGGTGACCAGCTGGCCGCAGCCGGTGCCCAGCAGCAGCACCCGCTTGCCGGTGAGCTGTCCCAACAGGCGCAGCTTGGCCTCGTCGGCCACGCCCGGGCCGTAGCGGACGGTGTCGCCCCAGGGGGCTCGGTCGGCGACCCAGGCGGCGATGGGTGCCGCGGGCGCGGCGGTCGCGGGGCGGGACCGGTTGGTGCGCGGAGTGGCCATCGGTCGCGACGTTAGAACGTGGCCGCGCGCCATCGGCGGACCTGTAGCGCGCACCGTGCACGCCGTGTGCGCCGTGTGCGCCGTGTGCGGCGTGTGGCGCGGGCGGAGGCTCTAGCCTTGGCCCCCGTGAGGTTCAGCCCGGACGCACCGCCCGGAGGGGATCACCGTGCCGCGGGCATGGTCGATTACCGCTTGGCCCGTCGCCGTGCTCGCCGAGTACCGCTCGCGGCCGGAGCTCTCCTGGTACGAGGTGCGACGCCCACCCCGAGCTGCGCTGGGCCGCGAGCAGTACAGCTCGCCCACGTCAGAGCAGTGCCCGATCTGCGAGGCCTGCGAACTGGTGCTGGTGACCTACGTGTTCGGCCCCACCCTGCCGGCGTTCGGCCGCTGCGTGGCCAGCCTCAAGGAGCTCACCTCGCTCAGCCGTCAGGCCCGGCGCCACAAGCAGCCGTTCACCGCCTACGTGGTCGAGGTCTGCCCCCGCTGCCACTGGAACCACCTGGCCAAGGTGTTCCCCCTAACCCCGGCTCGGAGCGAATGACCACCACGGGGCCTTCGGGCACGGGCCGGCGAGGCTCGAGCTCCCGTTCGAGCGGGTCGGGCTCGCGTTCGTCGGGCTCGCGTTCGGCACGGGGAGGTGCGGGCGCAGCCTCCGGTAGATCGGGCGGTGGGTCCGCTCCCTCGGGCGCGGCCGGCCGGGGGGCGCGCCCGACCACCGCCCAACGCGACCCGGCGGCGCTGCGCAAGGCGGCGCGCCGCGAGCAACGGCAGGTCCGCCGCCTCGAGGGCCACCGGCGGCGCAAGGCGCGGCGCAGCTTCTTCTGGCGCCACCGCCGGCCCCTGTACGTGGTCGCCATCTTGGTGGTCGCGTCGGTCATCGGGCTGGCCACGGTCATCTCCCGGGTGGAGCTGCCCACCGCCGCGGAGCTTGAGCAGACCTCCTACATCTGCGGCGCAGAGGTGCCAAGCGGCTGCGCCCATGGCAACGAGATCGCCAGCCTGCAGGCGGGCATCAACCGGGAGCTGGTGGCGTACAACCAGGTGCCGCCGATCGTGGGGCAGGCGGTGCTGAGCGCCGAGGATCGTGAGTTCTTCCGCCACGGCGGCGTGGACCCCTTCGGCATCGCCCGGGCGCTGGTGCGCGCCGTGCAGCGCGAGGGCGATCTGCAGGGCGGTTCGACGATCACCCAGCAGTACGTGAAGAACGCGTTCCTGACCCAGGAGCGGACGCTGTCGCGCAAGCTGCGGGAGGCGGTGCTGGCCATCAAGCTCGACCGGGCCCGCACCAAGGAGGAGATCCTCACCGCCTACCTCAACACGATCTACTTCGGGCGCGGCGCCTACGGCGTGCAGGCGGCCTCGAACGCCTACTTCGGTCAGGGCATCGAGTTCGTGGGCCTCGAGTACTCGGGCACCGACCCGACCAAGAGCGCCATGGGTCTGGCCAAGGCGGCCTACCTGGCCGGGCTGATCCGCTCGCCGGAGACGGCCGACGTGTACTTCGATCCCGAGGAGGCCGAGTTCCGGCGCGATTCCGTACTCATCGGTATGGTCGAGGAGGGGTACATCACCCCTGAACAGATGGAGGCGGCGCAGGCCCTGCCCATGCGGGTGGTCGACGACCGTACCAACGGGTATGTCCAGCCCCGGCTGGAGACCCCCGACGGCACCACCATCTACTACCACGGCGCCGGCGCCGAGTACTTCGTCGATTCGGTGCGCCAGTGGCTGGTGGGCACGTTCGGCGCGCAGCAGGTCTTCAGCGGCGGGTTGCGGGTCTACACGACCCTCGATCGCAACCTGCAGGACGCGGCCTACGCCACGATCTACGGGCGGCCGGAATCCTCCGGGGCCCCGGTGGAGGGCGTGCTCGACGATCCCGGCGACCCGGCCGGTTCGCTGGTGGCCATCGACGAGCTCGGCCAGGTGCGGGCCCTGGTCGGCGGTCGGGACTTCGCCCAGTCGCAGGTGAACCTGGCCACCGGGCAGGCGGGCGGCGGATCGGGCCGCCAGCCCGGTTCCACGTTCAAGCCCTTCGCCCTGGCGGCCGCCATCGAGGACGGCCTTTCGCCGCTGTCGCAGTTCCCCGCCCCCCAGGAGATCATCTTCGCCGGCGCCAACGACGGCGCCGACTGGGACGTGTCCGGCGGCGCGTCACCGACGGGCCGCTACAACCTCATCGACGCCATGGCCCAGTCCTCCAACACGGTGTACGCCCAGCTGATGTTGCGCGAGGGCGCCGGCAAGGTCGTGGAGCTGGCCCGGGAGATGGGCGTGACCGCCGAGCTGCCGGCCGTGCCCGCCCTGGTGCTGGGCTCGGGCGAGGTGTCGGTGCTCGACATGGCCACCGCCTACTCCACGTTCGCGAACCGGGGATCGTTCGTGGCGCCGACCATGGTGACGCGGGTGGAGGACTCGGCCGGCAACGTGCTGTGGCGGGCGCCGGCCTACGACCCGCAGCGCGTGCTGCAGCTCGAGACCGCCGATGCGGTGACCACCGCGCTGACCAAGGTGATCGACGACGGCACCGGCGGGCTGGCCAAGATCCCCATCCAGGCGGCGGGCAAGACGGGCACCACCGAGGACTACCGCGACGCCTGGTTCGTGGGCTACTCGTGCCGCGGCGCCGGCATGCTCACGGCCGCCGTGTGGATGGGCTACCCGGGCACCGACGGCCAGCCGGTCACGTCGATGGTGGACCTGCACGGCGTGGAGCGGGTGGGCGGCGGCACGTTCCCCGCCCAGATCTGGTCGCGCTTCATGACCGAGGCCACCAAGGAGACCGCGGCCTGCACGCTGCCGACCAGCACGCGGTTCCCGGGCGAGCGTGCCGACGTGACCGATCTGGCACCGGTGAAGGGCACGATCCCGCCAGGGGCGCTGGCCACCACCACGACGGTGCCCCCGACCACCACGAGCACGTCGTCGACGACCACGGGTTCGACGTCGTCGTCGACGACGGTGCCGGTCTCGACGAGCGCGGCGGGCGGCGGTGACGGTGACGGCGGGGGAGACGGTGACGGTGACGGGGGCGGCGACGCCCCGCCCAGCACCGGTTCGGGACCACCGGCGACGGTGGCGGTCGCACCGCCCGCCAACCAGGGGAGCTCGCCGGGCACCACCGCGGGTTGAGCCGGCTCGGCGGCTTCGCTGTCACAGGGTCCGTGGATACTGGTCCACGACAGCAGCGGCCATCGGAGCGGACTGGCAGTCCGGGCGCCGTCACCCGTTAAGATGCAGGGTCCCAATCGAAGACCCTGCTCCGCCGACGGGTGGGGCCCCGGCACCGACCGGGTCCACAGGGAGGAGAAAACCCCGCATGCGGGTGTACGAACTCATGATCATCTTCGACTCCGATGTCGATGATTCGGGCATCCAGCAGATGCTCAACCGGATCGGCGACATGGTCGGAGCCGGTGGCGGCAAGGTCGCCACGACCGATCGGTGGGGCCGTCGACGCTTCGCCTACGAGATCAACCACAAGCTCGAGGGCTACTACGTGGTGCTCGAGATCGTCACCGAGGCCCAGAACCTCGACGACATCGAGCGGTTCCTGCGGATCGCGGACCAGGTGGTCCGCCACAAGAACATGCGCCTGCCCGAGCACGAGGCCCAGCGCCGCGGCCTGCTCGGCAAGCAGGCGTCCTGATCCGGGAGCAAGCCGATGGCCATCGGTAACAGCGTCGACCTCGTCGGCAACATCACGCGCGACCCCGAGTTGCGCTTCACCCCGGGCGGCATGGCCGTCGCCCAGTTCGGTTTGGCCGTCAACCGCCGCCGCCAGGACCGCAACACCAACGAGTGGAAGGAAGAGACCTCCTTCTTCGACGTGGTGACCTACGGAACGCTGGCCGAGAACGTCTCCGAGTCGCTCACCCGCGGCTCCCGGGTCCTGGTCCAGGGCCGGCTCGAGCAGCGCTCGTGGGAGACCCAGGACGGTGACAAGCGCTCGAAGATCGAGGTCATCGCCGATGAGGTCGGGCCTTCGCTGCGCTGGGCGACCGCCGATGTGACCAAGAACGAACGCCGCGCCGATGGTGGTGGCGGCTCAGGCGGCGGTGGTGGTGGCGGCGGCTTCACCCGCCCCACCCCGAACCAACCGCCGGCCTATGACTACGACGAGGAGCCGTTCTGATGGCGAAGGTCAAGGGCCCCCAGAGGGGCAAGCTGAAGGACAACGCCAAGCGGGCGAAGAAGAAGATCTCCGTGCTCACCCAGGAGCGGGTCGAGTACGTGGACTACAAGGACGTCAACCTGCTGCGCCGGTTCATGTCCGACCGCGCCAAGATCCGCGCTCGTCGGGTCACCGGCAACGACCAGCAGCAGCAGCGGGCGGTGGCCATGGCCATCAAGAACGCCCGGGAGATGGCGCTGCTGCCCTACACCAACCGGGTGACCACCCAGCGCTCGGCCCGTCCCGACCGCGGTGGCCGCGGCGAGGGTCGTCCGCCGCGCGGTGAAGAGGCCGAGGCCGATCTCGCCGCCACCGCCGATGCCGGGGCCGAGGCACCCGAGACCGATCAGGAGGAAGCATGATCCGCGTCGTGCTGCGTGACACCGTGCGCGGCCTGGGCAAGCGGGGCGAGATCGTCGAGGTGAGCGACGGGTACGCCCGGAACTACCTGCTGCCCAAGGGCCTGGCCATGCGCTCCTCCGACGGGGTGGAGTCCCAGGCGGCCACCATGCGGGCCTCCCGGGAGATCAAGGACGCCCGCGAGCGAGCCGCCGCCGAGGAGATCGCCAAGAAGCTGGCGCCGATGGTGATCAAGGTCGATGCCCGGGCCAGCGGCGAGGGCCGGCTGTTCGGTTCGATCACCGAAGCGGACGTGGTCGACGCCGTCTACACCCAGACAGGCCTCGAGATCGACCGCCGGGCGATCGCCATGGACGAGCACATCAAGGCCACCGGCATGCATTCCGTGCCGGCCCATCTCCACAGCGACGTGCAGATCTTCCTGCAGGTCGAGGTTGTCGCACGCTGACCGCGCTGCGGCCCCACACCCGCTGCAATCGACGTATCGCGCCGTCCCCACGGGCGGCGCGATACCAATTTTCCCCAGCGGGGCGCCGCTACCCACAGTGTTATCCACTGTGGCGAGCTCGAACTCCCACAGTTTCCACCGCGATTTCCACAGAACTTTCGGGGCTGTCCTCTGGTAGCCCACAGGGTCGATCCCGCAAGGTGTGAGCCGTCATGGTCGCGTCGTCCGCCGAACCCGCCCGGTCTCTCAGCCGGACCGCACCCCACAACCTCGCTGCCGAGGAATCGCTGCTGGGGGCCATGCTGCTGTCCCGCGAAGCGGTGGCGGCGGCCACCGACATCGCCCGTGCCGAGCACTTCTACAAGCCCGCCCACGGCCACATCTTCGAAGCGATCGCCAGCCTCTACAGCGCGGGGGAGCCCGCCGACCCCATCACGGTGGCGGAGGAGCTGAACCGCAGCGGCCTGCTCGACGCCATCGGCGGTCCGGCGGTGCTCGTGGCCATGCAGGCCTCGGCCCCGGCCATCTCCAACGCCCGCCGCTACGCGGAGATCGTCGAGGAACTGGCGCTGCTGCGCTCGATGATCACCACCGCCGGCGAGATCGCCGAGCTCGGGTACTCGTTGCCCGACGATGTGGAGAAGGCCATCGACACCGCCGAGTCGATGATCTTCAACCTGGCTCAGCACCGGGTGGCCACCACCACGGCGTCGGTCCACGAACTGCTCGGCGAGACCCTTGATCGGCTGGAACAGCTCTACGAGCGGGGCGAGGCGATCACCGGCACGCCCACCGGCTACCTGGACCTCGACGAGATCCTCGCCGGTCTGCAGCCCAACGCCCTGGTGGTGATCGGCGCCCGTCCGGCCATGGGCAAGACCAGCTTCGCGCTGGGCATGGCGTCGCACGCCGCGCTGGCCTCGCACAAACCGTCGCTGATCTTCTCGCTGGAGATGAGCCGCCTGGAGATCACCCAGCGCCTGCTTTCCTCCGAGGCCCGCGTCGACGCCGGGCGGATGCGCACCGGCAAGCTGTCGGAGTCCGACTGGGAGAAGCTCAGCCGGGCGGTGGGTCCGCTGGCCGAGGCACCGATCTGGATCGATGACAACCCCAACGTCACGGTGATGGAGATCCGCTCCAAGGCCCGCAAGCTCAAGTCCCAGGTGGGGGAGCTGGGGCTGGTGGTGGTGGACTACATCCAGCTCATGACCGGCCGCACCTCGGCGGAGAGCCGTCAGGTGGAGGTGGCCGAGATCAGCCGTGGCCTCAAGATCCTGGCCCGCGAGATCGAGGCGCCGGTGGTGGCACTGGCCCAGCTCAACCGTGGCCTCGAACAGCGGGCCGACAAGCGCCCGATGCTGTCGGACCTACGCGAGAGTGGTTCCTTGGAGCAGGACGCCGACGTGGTGCTGTTCCTGTACCGCGACGAGGTGTACCACAAGGACACGCAGGACCAGGGCATCGCCGAGGTCATCGTGGCCAAGCACCGCGCCGGACCGACCGGTACGGTGCGCCTGGCGTTCCTGGGTCAGTACACCAAGTTCGCCAACATGGCCCGCGACTGACGGGCCCGGCCGCGGGGGCCGGGCGGTGCGCCGGGTGCGAGCGCCGGTTCAGCCCCCTCGCTCCCCCTCAGTGGGGGACGCCTCGTCCTCGGCGCCCTCGGCGAGGCCCTTCTTGAACTCCCGCTGCGCTTCCCCGATGGATCGGGCCAGCTTCGGTAGTCGTGAGCCGCCGAACAGCAACAGGGCCACCACGGCGATGATCATCCATTCGCCACCCTCGACCAGTGCGAGCATGGGACCAGCGTAGATGCGGCGTCGCAGCAAAGAGACCGCGCCCCGACGGGCTGCCGCGCCCGTCACGTGAGGTTGCCGGTCACGTGAGGTTGCCGATCGCCGGAGCCCGGCCGTCGGCGCACCGAACGTCCTTACCCTCATCATGAGCACAACGCCTACGATGGGCCGATGTCGGAGGCCGAACCACCGGACACGGCCCAGCGGCCGGTGAGCACCGCGTTGCTCACCGACCACTACGAGCTGACCATGGTGGATGCCGCCCTGCGTTCGGGCGTGGCCGGCCACCGTGCGGTGTTCGAGTGCTTCTGCCGCCGCCTGCCGCCCGGCCGCCGCTTCGGTGTGGTGGCCGGCACCGAACGCCTGCTCGATGCCATCGAGGCGTTCCGCTTCGATGACGCCACGTTGCGCTGGTTGCGGGTGCAGGGCTTCCTCCACCCCGACACGCTCGACTGGCTGGCCGGGTACCGCTTCAGCGGCGACATCGCCGGCTACCGCGAGGGTGAGCTGTGCTTCCCCGGCTCGCCGGTGCTCACCGTCGAGGGCACGTTCGCCGAGGCGGTCGTGCTCGAGACCGTCGTGCTGTCGGTGTTGAACCACGACTCGGCGGTGGCCGCAGCCGGCGCCCGCATGGTGCACGCCGCCGCAGGGCGCCCGTTGCTCGAGGCCGGTGGGCGCCGTACGTCCGAGTGGTCCGCACCGGCGGCGGCCCGGGCGGCGTACCTGGTCGGCTTCGCCGCTACCTCGAACCTGGAAGCGGGCCGCCGTTGGGGCGTGCCCACCGGCGGCACCACCGCCCACGCCTTCGTGCTGGCCCACGACCACGAGCGCGCCGCGTTCGATGCGCAGCTGGCCGTCACCGGGCCGGGCACCACCTTGCTGGTGGACACCTACGACCTCGAGGCCGGCATCCGCAACGCGGTGGCCGCCGCCGGGCCCGCGCTCGGCGCGGTGCGGATCGACTCCGGGGATCCGCTGTCGCAGGCCACGCTGGCCCGCAAGCTGCTCGACGACCTCGGTGCGACCGGCACCGCCATCGTGCTGTCGGGCGATCTCGACGAATGGAGCATCGAGGCCGTGCTCGGTGCCGGCGCGCCGGTGGACCGCATGCTGGTCGGTACGCAACTGGTCACCGGCTCGGGCGCGCCCACCGCCGGCTTCGTCTACAAGCTGGTGGCCATCGCCGAGCCCGCCGCCGGCGCCGGGATGCGGCCGGTGGCGAAGACGTCGCTCGGCAAGGCCACCAACGGCGGGCGCAAGTGGGCCGCTCGCCGCTTCGATACCGAGGGGTACGCCATCGAAGAGATCGTGACGCCCGACCCAGCCCCCATACCTGACGGTACGGTACGGGCCCTGCAGGTGGAGCTGGTGCGCAGCGGCGAGCGTTGCGATCACCGCACCGTGCACGACGCCCGCGACCACCACCGCGGCGCGGTGGCGGCGCTGCGACCCGAACACTGCGACCTGGCCCCGGGGGACCCGGCGCTGCCCACCGTCGAGCGTTGAACCCGATCGATCCTCGGCGGGCGTCGGACCGCCCCGGCGCGAAGCTGCCGCCATGGTCCTCCGTCTCCGTCAGGTCGCCCTCGTCGCCCACGATCTCGCCGCCGCCGAGGCCGAGGTCCAACCCTGCTCGATGTCGAGCTGTGCTTCAGGGACCCGGGCGTGGGTGAGTTCGGCCTGCACAACGCCCTGTTCCCCATCGGTGACACGTTCCTCGAGATCGTGTCACCCACCGCGGGCACCACCGCCGGCCGCCTCCTGGAGCGCCGCGGCGGCGACGGTGGCTACATGGTCCTGGTGCAGACCGACGATCTCGACGATGCCCGCCGTCGCATCGAGGCCTCGGGCGCCCGCATCGTCTACACCGCCAAGGGCGAGGCCATCACCGGGCTGCACCTGCACCCCGGGACCTCGGCGGCGCCATCGTGTCGATCGACCAGGCCACCCCGGCCGAGGACTGGGAGTGGGCGGGCCCGCAGTGGCGCCGGCACGTGCGCACCGACACGGTCACCGAGATCGATGCCGTGGAGATCCAGGCCGCCGACCCGGCCGCGATGGCCGCCCGCTGGGCCGAGGTGCTCGGTGGCAGCCTCGACGAGGCCGGCACCACGCTGGCCTTCGACCGGGGTGCGGTGCGCTTCGTGCCCATCGCCGACGACCCGGCGAGGGCGTGGCCGGGGTGGTGGTGCGCCGCCGATCCGGCCCGGCGCGGGCACGTCGCCAGCGCCTGCGGCACCCGGTTCACGTTCGCCTGACGGCGGGCCGGGCTCAGCGCTGGGGCCACACCGCCGGCGCCACGGCGGGCCAGGCCAGCACCACGAGTGCGGCCACCATGGCCAGTGCCAGCAACGACACCAGCCACACCGCGGTGCGGGCCGAGCGCCACGCCGGTTGGGGCTCGTCACCGGCCACGATGCGTTCGCGCACGTGCAGCACCACCACGCTGCCCATGGCCAGGAGCGAGAGCGCGGCCAGCGCCAACCCGAGGGCCAGGTAGGCCGACGGCCCGCCGTGGCGTCCGAGCACCAGCACGGCGGCGAGGTTGGCCGCCACCACCACGGCGGGGCCGCCCAGCCGGCGGGCGGGCAGGGTGCCGAGGCGGCGACGGCGCTGGATGTGTCGGGCCGGCCGGCGCGGCAGACGACCGGCCAGGCCGGCCAACGTCCCGGCCAGCCGGTACGGCCACGTGGTGGCCGCGTCGAGCAGCAGCTCCCAGCTCGCCACCCGGGGGGTGGTGCGGCGCAGCGGTCCGCCGAGGTGCAGCACCGTCGCCACCAGGACCAGGGAGGAACGTGACCCCCCACCGGATGGCGAGCACGGGCAGGGTGGTGCCCACCAACGGCCGGCCGGTCACCGCCACCCACGGGACGGCCAGCCCCAGCAGCAACGCCGCCGAGGTCATCGCCGGTTGCAGCAGCCGGACCGATCGCCACGGACGGCGCAGGGCGGAGGCCGACAGCGCCAGCAGGGCGGCGGTGCGCCCATGGCGGTAGGCGGCGGCGGTGAGCTCGTCGAACCCGGCGGCGCCGGCGCCCCGGGTGCGGGCCTCGGCGGCCACCTCGACCCGGCCGCCGCCGGCGCCCAGCTGCAGCGCGGTGGCGAGGTCGTCACGAGGGCCCGGTCCGAGCGGTGCGCCGCGGAGCGCCGCGGTGCGCACCGCGTAGGTGGCGTGCTCACCGTTGCCGGCGGCGGGACCGTCGAGGGCGTCCTGGGCGGCGCCGCCCAACCAGGCCCGGTGGTCGAGCTGGGCTCGGGCCCCCCACGCCGCCAGGCGGGGGCCCTCGTCGTCGAGGTCCACTGCCCGCACCATCGCCACCTGCGGATCGGCGAACGGGGCCAGCAGCGTCGAGGAAGCCGGCCTCGGGGCGGCGTCCGGCATCGACGTGCACGATGACATCGGCGAGCCGCCGGCCGAACGAGTCGTGGAGCGCGGCCAGCGCCCCCTCGCGCTCACCGGCCCGGCCGGGCCAGTGCCGCTGCTGGTAGGCGGCGACCCCTTGCGGGTGGAGACGTGCACACCCCGCTGGTAGCACCAGGCGAGCAGGCGGGGATCGGCCTCGTCGTCGCAGACGGCGACGTGCACGGTCCGGCCCGTGGGGTGCCCGGCCCCCGCCGGCCGTCCTGACCATCCCGGTCGAGCTGTTGTTGGAGCACCTGCACGGTGTGGCGCACGGCCACGTCGGCCACCCCCGCCAGCCGCACGACGGCCACGAGCACCTGCGGGGTGCCGCTGCCGGCGTGGCGCGAGGGCTCGACGCGGTGCAGGCGGGCCGCTCCGATCAGGTACGAGGCCGGGCCCAGCACGGTGAGCGGCACCAGCGCCGCGGTCACGGCCACGAACCCGACCGGGTCGCCGTGCTCGGCGGCGGTGAGCCACCACCACCACATGGCGGTGATCAGCGCTTCCCAGGTGCCGACGGCGGCGAGGAGCGAGAGGCGGGCGCGGCGGGCCAGCAGCGGCCGGCGGCGATGGGAAGGTACCGGCCGGCGGGCCGGGGCCCGGCCAGGCGTGGCGCCCGGGGACCCCACGGGTCGCGGAGCGAGGTCAGCACGGTGGGGCCACGCCCCCGGCCGAGCGCGCCACGCCCGTCCGCCCCGGTGTGCTCGGCGCCGGCCGGTCGGGGTCGCAGGGCGGGGGTCGCGGTGACGTTCCCCGGCGGAACGGCGCCAGGGGATCCGGTGCGCAGCGCACGCACGGTGCGCACCCCTCGAAGGTGGTCGGTTGCACCACCGCGGCGGAGCTCGACGTGGCCGGCCCGGCGGGCCGCCGCTCGGCTTCGAGCCGCTCGATGACGGTGGTCACCACGGCGCTGGCCGACTGTCGACCCGGACGGTGCGGGACCGCTGGTTCGGCGGGTCGGGTGTCGGTGCCGGCGTCGCGGCGGCCGGGCGCGCCGCCGCCGCCGGTCGTCGCTTCGTGGGAACCCGCACGTCCTGATCCCGCCTCCCCGCCCCCGGGCGCAGCGCGGTCGCCTCGAACCGACCGAGGGCCCCGCGGTGGGCGCGACGGTACGACGGTGCGGTGGCGGGCGGCGCGGGCCGATCGTCGCTGGGTCGGCGGTCCCGGAGCACGCCCGGGGGCCGCCTCGGGTTCCGCCCGGTGACGGCGGGGCGCCCGGCCCGGTTGGCGGCCGGCGCTGGGCGCCGACCTAGGCTTGGGCCATGGGCCAGCTGCTCGGGCCGAACTTCCTGCAGTTCCTGCTGCTGGCGCTGGCCGGCGCCCTCGTCGTGGGCAACACCATGGCGTTGGTGCGGCCACCGGCGCGGCGGGCCGGCGCCAACGATCTCGAACGGCACCGGGCCGCAGCATGGTGATGATCGCCGTCGGCCTGGTCGTCGTCGTGTGGATCGTCGCCTCGCTGGCCACGTGAGCCGCGCTCAGTAGACGGTGATGATCACTTCCTGGCCGGGCGTGAGCCGGCACAGGTTGCGGAACGTGCCGGTGTCGGGGAAGGTCTTGGTCACGGTCTGACCGGCGGCCACCGAGAGCGAGCCGAAATGGAACGGCACGATGTCCTCGTTGATCAAGGTGATCGACCCGCCTTGGCGCAGGTTGATCTGGGCCGGGATCACGTCGACCTGCTGGAGGGTGGTGATCCGCAGGTCCGTACCTGCCGGTATGGTGTAGGTCAGGTGTTCGGCCGCCGGGGGGCGGGCGATCGTCCAGAACAGCGCCCCGAACCCGATGGCGATCACCAGCATGAGCACCAGCCCGGCGGCGATCAGCCCGGCGTTGCCGCCGCGCCCGCCCTCATCGCCGCCACTGCCCTCATCGCCGCCACCGCCCTCATGGCTGTGGTCGCGGCCGTCGCCGTCGTCGCTGTCGCCGCCGGCCTCGGCGGTGGGCGCGCCGGCGGGTGCGGTCTCGTCCTCGAGCGGGCGCAGGTCGGTCATCGGGACAGCTCGCAATCTCAGGTCTTGGCCGAGGCCGGCTCGCGATCGAGGAGGATCTCGAAGTCGTGCGCCATCGACTCGGCCGTGGTGCCGAACGGCCACTGCACGACGACGGTGCCGCTGTCGTCCACGATCGAGGTGGTGGCGGTGTGCTCCACGATCACCTCGTCCCTCGTCTTCTGCACGTTCGAGGTGGCCAGGAAGGCCTTTTCGACCGACTTGAGCTGCTCGCTGTCGGTGGTGCGCAGCGGGTGCGACGCCTCGCCGAAGAAGTGACCGAGGTAGGCGGTGAGGATCTTGGCGTTGTCGCGCTCGGGGTCGACGGTCACCATGGCCACCGACACGCGATCGGCGCCGTCGGGCAGCAGGGCCAGCGCCGCCTTGATGTCGGCCATGGTGGTGGGGCACAGGTCGGGGCACTGCGTGTAACCGAAGTAGACGGCCAACAGCTCGCCCTCGGGCGCTCGGAACGTGAACGGCTCGCCGCTCTCGCCCTCGGGGAGCTGTTGGTCGCCCACGAACAACGGGGGCTCGGCCACCGCCCCCTCGAGCCTGGTGGCGGCGTTGGAGCCACCTCCGCACGCCGCCACCGTCATCAGCAGGGCTGCGGACGCGGCGGCACGGAGGCGTCGTCGGATCATGACCTCATTCTGGCCGCCGGCCCGCCCGAGCGGTGCCCCCAAAGGTCCCCACTTGGCGCTGCGAGCGTCCCGCGTGCGCCGGCCGTGTAGGTCGGCCGCGGAGCTCACGCCGCTCGCGGCGCCCGCCAGCCGAGCCGAGCCAACAGCTGCTGCACGCCGTAGAGGGCGAGGTGCAACCCGATGTCGGGATCGCTGTCGTCCACGTCCACGCAGGCGTCGACCGCCAGGTGCGACACGTGGGCGGCGGCGGTGGCGTTGCGCAGCATGATCAGCGCCAGCAGCGCCGCCTCGACGGCGTCGAGCTCGGCGTCGAACTGCCCGTCGAGCGCGTCGACGATGCGGCAGTACAGCTCGTGCACCGGTGCCGGGGTGGTCGGGCAGCGGAACACGGGCCGCAGGACGGCGGCCAGGTGGGCCAGGTGCAGCAGGTTGGTCGAGCCCGGTTGCGACATCCATCTCCTCCGCAGGGCTCATCGACCCGGCTGCGGCGCTGCTGAACGCCCGCGTTGGTCACGTTGCGCCGGTCGCGGGATCCCCCGGTTGGGCAGGACAGGTCAACGCAACCGGGCCAACGCCGTCGCGGTTCAGCCCGGGCCGCGGAACCGGTCGAGCTGGCGGCGCTCCCGTTTCGTGGGACGGCCGCTGCCCCGGTCGCGCAGGAACGGCATCGGGTCCTCGTCGGGATCGGGCGGCGGTGGGCTGTGGTCGATGAGGCAGGTGGCCGCCATCGGCGGGCCGACCCGCTTGTCGATGAGCTGCACCACCTCGAGCTCGCGGCGCCGGCCGTGCACGACGGCGACCACCCGGTCGCCCACCTTCACCGCGCTCGCCGCCTTGGCCGGGGCGTCGTTGATGAGCACGTGCCCACCCCGGCACGCCTCGGTGGCCGCGGTGCGGGTCTTGAAGATCCGCACCGCCCACAACCAGCGATCGACCCGTGTCGCCTCCGGCTCCGTCATCCCGCCGACAGTCTTGCCCACCGCGAGCCGCGCAATCCGCTCGTTTCCGGCCCGCCGAGCGGCCAGACTGGTCGGCGTGTAGGCCTCACCCGACCTTTCGACCGTGCCTTCCCATCCGCCGCTCGAACGCCGGGAGCTCCCCATGCCTGCAACGCTGCACGTCGACGATCTGACCGTTCGCCGCGGTCCCCGTCTGGTCCTCGAGGCCGTCACCCTCACCATCGCGCCCGGCCGCCGGGTCGGGCTCGTCGGCCCGAACGGGGTCGGCAAGAGCACGCTGCTCGCCGCGCTGGCGGGCACCGTCGAGCTCGAGCGGGGCAGCGTGCAGCTGCTGCCGCCCGGCGCCGGCATCGGCTGGCTGGCCCAGGAGACCGAACGACGACCCGACGAGGTGGTCCGCGCCTTCCTGGCCCGCCGCTGCGGGATCACCGCCGCCACCGCCGAGCTCGACGCCGCCACCGCGGCGCTGGCCGATCCCCCGGCCGGCGACGCGGCCGAGGCCGAGGGGGCCGGCGCGGTGGCCGAGCGCTACAGCGACGCGCTCGAGCGCTGGCTGGCGCTGGGCGGCGCCGACCACGACGCCCGGGCCGAACAGGTGTGGCACGAGCTCGGCCTCGCCGAGGGGCTGCTGGATTCGCCGATGACCGTGCTGTCGGGTGGGGAGGCGGCCCGAGCCGGCCTGGCCGCCCTGCTGCTGAGCCGCTTCGAGCTGTACCTGCTCGACGAGCCCACCAACGACCTCGATCTCGACGGCCTGGACCGGCTGGAACGGTGGCTGCGGGGCGTGCCCCAGGCGGTGGTGCTGGTCAGCCACGATCGCACGTTCCTCGACCGCACCGTCACCGACGTGGTCGAGCTCGACGAGTTCACCCACCGGGCCACGTGGTTCGGTGGCGGCTGGCAGGCGTACCGCGACGAACGGGAGCTGGCCCGCCGCCACGCCCGCGAGCGCTACGAGGAGTACGAGGCGAAGCGCAGCAACCTGGCCGGCCGGGCCCAGCGGGAGCGCGAGTGGGCCACGCAGGGTCTGTCGAAGGCCAAGAAGCGGCCGTCCGACAACGACAAGTTCATCAAGCACTTCAAGGTGAACCAGACCGAGCAGCTGGCCGGTCGGGCGGCGCGCACCCAGCGGGCGATGGAGCGCCTCGAGGTGGTCGAACAGCCGCGCGAGCCGTGGCAGCTGCAGCTCAGCGTCGCCTCGCCCGGTCGCGGCGGCGACGTGGTGGCCGCGTTCGAGGGTGCGGTCGTGGATCGTGGCGGCTTCCGACTGGGTCCGCTCGACCTGGTGGTCCACGCCGGGGAGCGGGTGGCGCTGCTCGGCCCGAACGGGTCGGGCAAGACCACGCTGGTCGACCTGTTGGTGGGCCGCAGCGAACCATCGGCCGGGCGGCGGGTGCTGGGCCGTTCGGTGGTGGTGGGCGAGATCGACCAGGCCAGGCGGCTGCTGGCCGGCGGGGTGGACTTCCTGCGGTCCTTCACCGACGCCAGCGGGCTCGGCCAGTCCGAGGCCCGCACCCTGCTGGCCAAGTTCGGGTTGGGTGCGGACCACGTCACCCGGCCGCTCGACACGTTCTCGCCGGGGGAGCGGACCCGGGCGTCGCTGGCGTTGCTGATGGCCAACGGGGCCAACTGCCTGGTGCTCGACGAGCCGACCAACCACCTCGACCTGCCCGCCATCGAACAGCTGGAGCAGGCCCTCGCCGGCTTCCCGGGCACGGTGCTGCTCATCAGCCACGACCGGTCCCTGCTGGCCAACGTGTCGCTGACCCGGACCGTCCGCCTGGAGGGGGGTCGGGTCGTGGCCGACGACCCGGTGTGAGGGGGGCCGGGTTCTGCTCCGGCGCGGGCCATTCCGTATCGTGGCGGGGTGCGTAGCGCCAAGGACTTCTTCAAGCCGCTCGCCGTCGGGGCCCCCGCCCCGCTGCGCGAGATCCCCGTTCGCCCGTCGCGGATGATCCACTTCTTCCCTGCGTCGAACCCGAAGATGGTGGCCAAGCTGCCCGACCTGGCCCCGCAGGTCGACGTGCTGCTGGCCAACCTCGAGGACGGGGTGCCGGCGTCGGAGAAGGACGCCGCCCGGGCCGGCCTGGTGAACGTGGCCCGCACCGTCGATTTCGGCGAGACCCAGTTCTGGACCCGGATCAACTCGCTCGATTCGCCCTGGTGCCTCGACGACCTGGTCGCTGCGGTGACCGAGGCGGGCGAGAAGCTCGACGTGATCATGGTGCCGAAGGTGGAGGGCCCCGAGGACATCCACTACGTGGACCGCCTCGTCGCCCAGCTCGAGGCCAAGGCCGGGCTGTCCAAGCCGCTGATGCTGCACGCCATCCTGGAGACGGCCCGGGGCGTGGCCAACGTGGAGGAGATCTGCGCGGCGTCGCCCCGCATGCAGGGCCTCTCGCTGGGCCCGGCCGACCTGGCCGCCAACCGCCGGATGAAGACCACCCGCGTCGGTGGCGGCCACCCCGGCTACCTGGTGCGCCAGGACCCCGACCCCGACGACGCGTCGGCGCCGCGCACCACCTACCAGCAGGACCTGTGGCACTACACGATCGCGCGCATGGTCGATGCCTGCGTGGCCAACGGGATCCTCCCGTACTACGGCCCCTTCGGCGACATCAAGGACACGCTCGCCTGCGAGGACCAGTTCCGCAACGCCTACCTGCTCGGCTGCGTGGGCGCCTGGAGCCTGCACCCCGCCCAGATCGACGTGGCCAAGAAGGTGTTCTCGCCCGACCCGGCCGACGTGGCCCACGCCCTGCGGGTGATCGAGGCCATGGGCGACGGCACCGGGGCGATCATGCTCGACGGCAAGATGGAGGACGACGCCTCCTGCAAGCAGTGCAAGGTGATCGTGTCCCTCGCCCACGAGCTGGCCGCCCGCGACCCCGAGCTGGCCACCCTCTACGGGTTCTGAGCCGAGCACGACCGAGGAGGAACCCCATGGCTGACGACCTTCGCCCCCGCCGTTCGGTGCTGTACATGCCGGCGGCCAACGCCCGTGCCCTCGAGAAGGCGCGCGACATCCCCGCCGACGCGCTCATCTTCGACCTGGAGGACGCCGTCGCCCCCGACGCCAAGCCCACCGCCCGCGAGCAGGCGGCGGAGGCGGTGCGCTCGGGGACCTACGGCAACAAGGAGCTGACCATCCGCTGCAACGGGCTCGACACCCCCTGGGGTGCCGATGACCTGGCCGTGGCCGGTGCGGCCGGCCCCTCGGCGGTGGTCATCCCCAAGGTGTCCGGCCCGGAGGCGCTGGCCGAGGTGGCCAAGCGCCTGGAGGCCGCCGGCGCGCCCGACCACACCAAGATCTGGGCCATGGTGGAGACGCCGGTGGCCATGTTCAACGTGCGGGCCATCGCCGGCTTCGAGCGAGTGAACCTGCTGGTCATGGGCACCAACGACCTGGCCAAGGAGCTGCGGGCCCAGCTGGTGCCGGGCCGGGCGCCGCTGCTGCCGCACCTGGCCCACGCGCTGCTCGCCGCCCGGGAGGCCGGGGTCGCCATCGTCGACGGTGTCTACAACGACGTGCGCGACGCCGAGGGGTTCGAGGCCGAGGCCCGCCAGGGCTTCGAGCTGGGCTTCGACGGCAAGACGCTCATCCACCCCAGCCAGGTGGAGCCGACCAACCGGCTGTGGGCGCCGTCGGAGGAGCAGATCGACCACGCCCGCCGGGTGATCGCCGCCTTCGAGGAGGCGGTGGCCGAGGGCAAGGGCGTGGCCACCGTCGACGGCCGCATGATCGAGAACCTCCACGTGGACAACGCCCGGCGCACCCTCGCCGTGGCCGACGCCATCGCTGCGTTGGGGTGAAGGGCACGCCGCCGGCGCACCGGGAGCGGGCCACCACCGTGGCGCTGATCGGCGTGGACGGGTCGGGCAAGTCGACGCTGCTCGCCGGCCTGCAGGCGGCGCTGTCGGCTCGGGGCCTGCGGGTCCACATCCACAAGACCGAGAGCGGTCGCAGCGGCCTCGACCGGCTGGCCGAACGCTGCGGCCGTGACGGGCTCGCCGATCTCGTCGGGTCCGAGACGGCCTCGCTGATGCAGGCCGCCATCGGCTGGCGCAGCCTGCGCGAGGCGAAACCCCTGCTGCGCGAGGCGGGCCGGGTGGTCCTCTTCGACCGCCACATCGCCTGCCACCTCGCCTTGACCCACCTGCGCAGCCCGGCGGTGCTCGACGAGGTCCGGGCCGTCTTCAGCCCCTTCCGGCCGCCGGATCTCACCCTGTTCGTGACCGTCACCCCGGCGGTGGCGGTGCAGCGGCTGGCCGAACGGGGCGGCACCGCCCACGCCGCCGGGTTCCTGGAGCGCTTCCAGGGCGCCTATCGCCGGGTGCTCGACGGGCTCGGCGGCGCGGTGGTGGAGCTCGACGGCGACCTCGCCCCCGACGCCGTGCTCCACAACGCCCTGGCCGCGCTGCCGGTGGGGCTGGTGGAACCGATGACGGGCCCGGTGGAACGGATGACGGGCCGGGTGGGACGGGCGGCCCCCGGCGCCGACCCGCAGCCGTAGGCCGACCGGTTCGCGTCGGTCCGTGACCGGCGGACGGTTGGCCGGGAGCCGGAGGGGGCCCACTAGGGTGCGCCGATGCACGCCGACGGGGAAGCCGCCGCACCGCCCAGCGCCTCGGTGGCCGAGGTGGCCCGCATCGGCGGCGAGGTGCTCGACGAGCTCGAGAAGGCCGTGGTCGGCAAGCGGGGCCTGCTCGAGACGGTGCTGATCGGGATCCTGGCCGATGGGCACGTGCTCATCGAGGACGTCCCGGGCGTGGCCAAGACGCTCACCGCCCGCAGCTTCGCCGCCGTGCTCCAGCTCGAGTTCTCCCGCGTGCAGTTCACGCCCGACCTGATCCCCGCCGACATCACCGGCTCGGCGCTGCCCGACGGCCGGGGCGGCCTGACGTTCCAGCCCGGGCCGATCTTCGCCAACCTGGTGCTGGGCGACGAGATCAACCGCGCCCCACCCAAGACCCAGGCGGCTGCGCTGGAGGCGATGGAGGAACGCCAGGTCACCGTGGACGGCACCTCGCACCGCCTGACCCGGCCGTTCACCGTGCTGGCCACCCAGAACCCGCTCGAGTCGGAGGGCACCTACCCGCTGCCCGAGGCCCAGCTCGACCGGTTCCTGCTGCGGGTCTCGGTGGGCTACCCCGACGAGGGCGCCGAGGTGGAGCTGCTGCGCCGGCGCGTGCAGCGCCGTCGCAACGCGGTCGACCTGCGGCCGGTGCTCGACGCGGCCGGGGTGGTGGCGCTCCAGTCGGCGGTGGAGACGGTCAGCGTCGACGACGACGTGCTGCGCTACGTCGTGGCCCTGGTGCACGCCACCCGCGACGACGCGCACCGAGGCCGGGGCCAGCCCCGCCGCGCTGGCCCTGGTGGCCGCGGCCCGGGCCCGGGCCGCGCTCGGTGGGCGGGGCTTCGTGGTGCCTGACGACGTGAAGGCCATGGCCGACCCCGTGCTCGCCCACCGCATCGTGTTGCGCCCCGAGGCCTGGATCCGCGGGGTCACCGCCGCCACGGTGGTGCAGGACGCGCTGCGTGGCGTGCCCACCCCGGCCGCGCTCACCGACGCCGACCGGTGAACCGGTACCTGTCGCTGCGCACGGTCATGGCCACCGCGGCCGCGGTGGCCATGGTGTGCCTGGCGCTGTTGCTGCGCCGTCCGGCGCTGGCCGCGCTGGCCGCGGCGGTGGCCGCTCCGGTGGCGGTGGGGATGGTCACCTGGCGGCGGCCGGAGCTCGACATCGAGGTGGGCCTCTCCTCGGCCCGGGTGGTCGAGGGCGATGCCGTGCAGGTGCTGGTCACGGTGGCCGCCGATGTTGCCGTGGCCTGGCTCGATGTGGAGTACGAGCCGGCCGTCGGGCTGGCCAGCAGCGATGGCGTCCTCCGTCGCATCGTGACCATTCCTGATGGTATGGCTCGGGTGGTGGCGTTCGAGGTGCGCCCGGAGCAGTGGGGCGTGCTGGCGGCGGGGCGGCTGCGCATCGTGGCCCGCGACCGCTTCGGGTTGTTCGCCCTCGCCTCGATCCGCTCCATCGACGCCGTGTTGCGGGTGTACCCGGCCGAGGCGAGGCTGCGTTCGATGGCCACCCCGGCCCGAACCGGGTCGAGCCTCGGCGCTCACCTGGCCCGGGTGCGCGGCGACGGCTGCGAGTATGCCGACGTGCGACCGTGGCGGCCGGGTGACCGGCAGCGGGCGGTCAACTGGCGGGTGTCCACCCGGCGCGGGGCCCCGTGGGTCAGCGAGCGTCATCCCGAACGCAGCGCCGACGTGGTCCTGCTGCTCGACGACACCGCCGCGCTCGGCCCGGCCGAGGACACGACCCTGCGCCGGGCGGTGCAGGCGGCGATGACGTTGGCGGAGAGCCACCTGCTGGCGCAGGACCGGGTGGGGCTGCTGGCCATCGGTGCACCGCTGCGATGGTTCGCTCCCGGTTCGGGCGCCCGGCAGCTCTACGTCATCGTCGACACGTTGCTCGACTGCCGCATCGCCCGGGTCAGCGGGCTGGGGCGATCGGCGGTGCCGGTGGCGGGCGGGCTGCGGCCGGGCACCACGGTGGTGGCGCTCACCGTCCTGGCCGATGACCGGGTGGTGGAGGTGCTCGGTGAGCTGCGCCGCCACGGCCACCACGTGGTCGCGGTGGAACCGGTGGCGTCGGCGATCGCAGGCCCTGCGGCGGCCGGTGTCGACCCCGCCGGGCCCGCGCCTCGTCGCTGGCCGCCGGGCTGTGGGCGGAGGAGCGCGACCGTCGCCGCACCCGACTGGCCGACGCCGGGGTGCCCTCGCTCCGTTGGGACGAGCACACGCCGTTGCGGGCGTTGCTCGGCCGCCTGGGCCGACCGGCCGCCGTGGGCGGGTCCCGGAGGTGACGGGTGTGCGGCGCGACGGTGCGCTCCCGGGAGGCCGTGGTGATCGCCGGCGCGGTGATCGCCTGCGCCATCTCGGCGGTGATCACGTTCGCGGCCGCCTGGTGGTTGCGCCAGACGGCCTGGCAGCAGGTGAGCCTGTTCTTCGTGCTGGTCGGTGCGGCGCTGTGGTCGCTGTCGCGACCGGCCGACGAACGCTGGTGGGTGCTGGTGGTGGCGCCGTTGGTCACCGTGGTGGCCGAGGCGGGCCGGGCGGCGGTCGATGCTCGCCGGCGCAGCGGCACCACCCTGGTGGAGGCGGCGGTCTGGCGGGCGATGGCCCCGGCGATGGCCCTGGTGGCGGTGGTGGCCGCCCTGGCCGCCCTGGCCGTCGTCGCCTTCGTACCGGTTGGTACCGTACCGAGCGGTCTGCTCCCGGCGGGCCTGGCGGCGGGGGTGGCCGGCGTGCTGGTGCTGGCGTGGGGGTTGCACCGCCTCGGTGAGCGCCGAGCGGCGGTGCGGCGCGCCGGTCCCGCTCTGGCGGCGGTCGTGGTGGCGGTGGTCGGTGGCGCCGTGGTGGTCGGTCTGGCGGCGGAGGCCCGGACTTCGGTGCTGCGCGGTACGCCCTCCGAGGTCACCGCCGGCGGCACCACCGGGACCGGGCCGGCCACGGCGACCACGGTCCCCGAGGTGGTCGTGCCCGTCCCCGTCGGTGGCGGCGCCGACCTCGGCCGCTTCACCTGGCTGGCGGCGCTGTTCCTGCTCGTGGCCGGCGTGATCATCGTGGTGCTCTACGGCCAGCGCCAGCAGCTGCTGCCGCCCGAGGACCTGGTGCCCGACCCCGTCAGCAGGGACCGGCCCGACGTGCTCGACGGGCCGCTCACGCCGAGCCGGGTGGTCGACCGGGCCGCCACCGTCGCGGTGGTGGACGAGGCGATCGTGCGGCTGCGGGCCGATGCGATCCCGCGCACGGCGGTGCGGCAGGCCTACGCCACCGTCGCCCAGGGCCTGGGCCGGGCGGAGTTGGTGCGCGCCCAGTCCGAGACCGAGGGGGAGTACCTGGAGCGGGTGTTGGGCCGGGTCGGCGCCGGTGGGCAGGATCTGGCCACCCTGACCGCACTGTTCAGCCGGGCCCGGTTCTCCGACGATGAGGTGGACGAGTCGATGCGGGCCGCGGCCCTGGCCGCCCTGGAGCGGATCCGGCGTTCGGTTTCGAGCGATCGGGCTCCGGACGCTGCGGCGGAACAGGACTGATCGGTATGGACGGCAACGTCATCGTGATCGGGGCGCTCGTGGTGGCGGCCATCGGGCTGGTCCTGGCCGCGCAGGTGCTGGCCCGGGTGGTGGCCGGCTGGTCCTTCGAGCCGCCGTGGCGACCGCTGGCCACGTCACAGCGCCTGGCCCGCACCCCCTCGCCGCCCGAGCTCGCCCAGCTCGAGGCCATCGTCGCCGATCTCCTGGGCGGTGACCCCGGGGCCCGGCGCCGGCTGATCGACCGGTTGGCGGTGGTCGGTGTCCCCTTGCCGGTCGACGCCTCCGCCCAGCAGGTGCTCGACGCGTTGCAGCGTCTGGAACGGGCGCAGCGGGTGCAGGACACGGCACCTGCCGCGGGGAGCGCCGGGTGAGCGCCGGGCTCGACGCGCGGTGGGCGGCGGTGGCGGCCGACGCCGGGCTCGCCCCGTCTCCTGACGTCGCCGCCGCCGGGCGGGATCTGCTGGCCCGCTACCGGGAGGCCGGCCGGCACTACCACGACGGCGGGCACCTGCTGGCGGTGCTGCGGGCCCTCGACGAGCTGGCCGCCCAGGGTTCCCCGTCGGCGGCGCTGCGTCTGGCCGCCTGGTACCACGACGCCGTCTACGACCCGACGGCCGCCGCCGGCGACAACGAGCGGCGCAGCGCCGAGCTGGCCGAGCGCGGGCTCGCCCGGCTGGGCGTCGCGGCCCCGCTGGTGGCCGACGTCGCCGCGCTGGTTCGGGCCACCGCCACCCACCGGCTCGACGGCATCGGGGCGGCGCTGGTGGCGGAGGCGGCGCTGTTCCTCGATGCCGATCTCGCCGTGCTCGGTGGTACGGCCGCCGAGTACGACCGCTACGCCGACGGCATCCGCCGGGAGTACGGCCACCTCGACGAGGCGACGTACCGCGCCGGCCGGGCGGCGGTGCTGCAGCGCTTCGCCGAGCGGGACCGCCTGTATCTCAGCGCCGCCGGTGTCGCCCGCTTCGAGGCGGCCGCCCGGGCCAACCTCGACCGCGAGCTGGCGGCGCTGCGGGGATCGTGACCGCGCCGGGCGTGCCGCGCGTCGGGTAGCGTGCGCGGCTGACCGATCGGAGCAGCCGGTCAGGCCGGGCAGCCGGGACGGAAGGGGCGTGATCATGGAGTTCGCCGATTGGTTGGCGGTGCACGATCTGTCGTTGCGCTACGCCGAGGGCATCGACCGGCGGGACTGGGAGCTGTTCGCCGCCTGCTTCGCTCCCGAGGTCCGCATCGACTTCTCCAGCTTCACCCACCGGCCGCCGCCGACCGAGCCGCTGACCGTGGCCCAGTGGGTGGCGGCGGTGCGTTCGACCATCGACGGGTTCCCGTCGACCCAGCACCTGATCGGCAACCACCGCATCACCCTCGATCCGGCCGACGGTGGAGGACCGGCCCAGCGCGGTCGCTACACCGCCTACATCCAGGCCCAGCACTGGGTGGACCCGCAGCGCTGGTACCTGATCGGCGGCTACTACGACAACGACGTGGTCCGCATCGACGGGGACTGGAAGCTGGCCGCGGTGCGGATCAACCAGAGCTGGGACGCGGGGGACCGCAACCTGTTGCGCGAGGTCAACCGTCGATGACCGGAGGTGGCGCAGCCGGCCGCTCACGCGCCGGCGGCGGCTCACACCGGAGCGGACCTACCGCGCCGCATGATGCGTCGGGACGTACTGAGCAGTACGGCACGTTGCCCCGCGGTTGGGTGCGCAGCGACCTCGATCTGTGGAGCGAGGCGGTGCTGGCCGACCCGCTGCCGGCGTTCCGGGCCCTGCGTGACGCCGGCCCCGCCGTCTGGCTGGAACGGCACGGGGTGCTGGCGTTGCCGCGCCACGCCGAGGTGCGCGCCGCGCTGGCGGACTGGGAGGCGTTCTCGTCGGCGGCCGGCGTGAGCGTGTCGCCCGAGGTGAACGCCGCCCGCCAGCCCAACATCCTGGAGAGCGACCCGCCCGAGCACGATGAGCTGCGCCGCACCCTCGCCGCCCAGCTGTCGGCACCGTGCCTGGCGCCCGAGCGCGACCGGTTGGCCGCCATCGCCCGGGAGCTGGTCGACGCCGCCCTGGCCCGCACCGCCGATGGCGCCTTCGACGGGGCGGCGGACCTGGCCCGCCCGTACAGCCTGCGGGTGGTGAGCGACCTGCTCGGCCTGCCCGAGGAGGGGCGCAGCGGGCTGCCCGAGCTGGCCGAGCGGGCGTTCAACCTGATGGGGCCGACCAACGAGCGCTCGCTCGACGGGCTGGAGGCGGTGACCGAGATCTTCCGTCATGCGTTCGCCGTGGCGCGCTCCGGGTGCCTGGCCCCGGGCAGCAAGGGCGCCGAGCTGGTGGCGGGTGGGGAGGCCGACAAGATCGCCGCCTACACCTGGCCGGGCATCGACACCACGGTGTTGGGCGTGGCGGCGGCGCTGCACCTCTTCGCCCGCCATCCCGACCAATGGGCGCTGGTCCGCGAGGACCCGGCGCTGGCCGGCCCGGCGTTCGCCGAGGCGCTGCGCCTGCACACGCCGGTCAAGCACTTCAGCCGCCTCACCACCGGCGACGTCTCCTGGGCCGGCCTCGACATACCGGCTGGTACGCGGGTGCTGGTGATGTACGGCTCGGCCAACCGCGACGAGCGCCGCTACGCCGATCCCGACCGCTTCGACGTGACCCGCAACCCGACCGACCACCTGGGCTTCGGGCGGGGGATCCACCTGTGCGTCGGCATCCACCTGGCCCGGTTGGAGGCGTCGGTGCTCCTCGCCGAGCTGGTGGCGCGGGTCGAGCGCTTCGAGGAGGCCGGGCCGCCCCGCTGGCTGGTGAACAACACCCTGCACGGCCTGGCCTCGCTGCCGTTGCGGGCCGTCCCGGCTGCGACCGAGCCGTCGTCCGGCTGAAGGGCTGGTCGGGAAGGGCGCCGCTCCCGCCTGTTCTGCAGAACGGGACGGGAGCGTTCAGCTGAACGGTCCGGCGTCCCACCGGGGTCAGCTTCGTGCGGCGAGCGCGGCGCAGATGTCGGCGACGGTGCTGCCCCGGCTTCGGCGGCGGCGGATGAAGGCCTCAGGGCGTCCCAGGCGTGGAACAGGAGATCGTCGAGGCGCCACAGGTCCTCGACGGCCCGCTGCGATCAGGACCGCGGCGTTGAGCGCATACCGGCGCTTCTGGCGGGCGGCGTTGCCCCGGACGGGCCGGTCGGCCAGGTGCACGTCGCCACCGGTCGAGCCGAGGGCGCCTCCTGCGTGGCGCCAACGGCGAACCTCGGCAGCGAGATCGAGCGCTGCTGGCCGGATCGGCCGCCGCTGGGCTTGAGCCAGCTCGAAGCCCAGCTCGGTGGGATCCGCACCGGCGGCGATGACCGCCAGCACCCGGCGCCGCAGCTCGTCAGGCTCGTCGACCCCCACCATGTTCCGACCTCCATGTGCGCATCGCCGCGCCTGACCGGCGCACGCTCGCGCCCGGGCGGAGCCGGATCGACCCACCCTGCTCGGGGCTCCGCCACATCGAACGCCTGAACAGTACGGGCGGGCATCGGGGTCGCGCAGCCATCACTTCGGTTGGGTGCCGAGCGTCTCCTCGTGAGCGGGCTCCCAACCGCACACGTCGATCTCGGCGTGCGCGGTCGCGGTGCATGGTCATCCCCAGAAGATGCCGGTGCGGTCGGCGATGACGTGGTCGATGAGCTCGTCGAGGTGCGGGCTGGGTGAAGCGACGTCGTAGAGGTGGAACTTGAGGTTTCGGTCGCGCCAGTAGAGCGACCACTCCCTGTGGGCCTTGGTGTAGCGGAATCGGCAGATCGGGAACCGGGTCCAGTCGGGCCCGCCGTCCTCGTGCCACGGCGGTCGGCATTCGAGCACGGTGATCGTGCGGTCCGTGACGTCGATCTCGTAGCGGATCTGGTCGCGGGCGGCGGGCGGGATCTCGGCGTTGCGGCGGTCGATCCAACGCTGTACCCGGGCGAGGTCGAGGTCGGGGATCACGACTCGTCGTCGGCTGCGGCGGGCAGGGGTCGGCCGCGCGTCTTGTACGTGCGGCTGGTACCGCACCAGGAGGTGTCGTTGCGTGCCGGTGACCAGGCGAGGGCCCGACCGGTGTGGGCAACCTCAGCGGCGGGGTGAGAGCGTCGCTCGCCAGTGGTGGCCCGGTCGCCCTCGACGTCGAGGAGCTCGGCGACGCGGAGTGGTGAGTTGGCCAGGTGCTGGCCGGTTCGCTGGTTGGCGATCCACTTCATCCGAGCCTCGATCCGACGACTGGGCAAACGATGGGCACGATCGCCGCGAGCGGACCGAACTGGGAGGCTCAGCACGGCCGCTGATCAGCTGGTTCGAGTGGAGCGGGTGACGAGAATCGAACTCGCGTATTCAGCTTGGGAAGCTGATGTTCTACCATTGAACTACACCCGCAGCGGCCCGCCATGGTAGCGCATCGCGCCGACGTGCGCTCACCCCAGGGGCGTTGGCTCCGGGCCGACCCCCGCCGGCCCACACTGCGCCCTAGCCTCTGCCGCGTTGCCGCGCCGTGAGGGCCGATGGGCCGGGGAGGTCGAGCACGTGCGGGGATGGACCCGGGGACAACGGATCGCGCTGGCACTTGCCGGATCCGTCGCCATCGTCGTGGTCACCGCCGTCATCGTGGCCCTCACCCAACCCCGGGAGCAGGCTGAGCCGCCGTTGGCCGCACCGCCGGCGACCACGGCCACCAGCGAGCCCACCACCACCACGACCAGCGAGCCCGCCACCTCGACCACCGCCGCCCCCGGCGTCATGGCGTTCACCGCCGCCGTGGTCGACGACGACATGGCCGGGGACTGCAAGGCGATGGCCGACGTCGACGGCGACGGCCGGCCCGAGGCCGTGGTGGGCGGCCGCTCCCTCGTGCTCTACCGCTTCGGCGCCACCGCTCCCAGCGGCGAGCAGGTCGTGCAGCGGGTGGTGCTGCGGGAGCAGGCCGACAGCGAGTTCAGCACCGATTGCCGCTTCGGTGACATCGACGGCGACGGCGACGTCGACCTCGTGGTGCCCGACGAGCGTCGGCTGCTCGCCATCCTCAACCCCGGTCCGTCCGCTGACCCGATCACCACCGCCTGGGGCGAGGAGGAGATCGGTACCACCGACACGTGGACCCACGACGTGGAGCTGGCCGACATCGACGGCGACGGCGCCCTCGACGTGGTCACCCGCCGCCAGGGCGCTACCGACCTTTGGTTGCAGCGCGACGGCGGCTGGTCCCGCCACCGCATCACGAACCAGGGCGGCGAGGGCACCGCCGTCGGCGACGTCGACGGCGACGGCGATCTCGACATCGTCGCCGGCGGCACCTGGTACGAGCACCCCGACAGCGAGCTGACCACCGACCCCGAGTGGACCGACCACCGGATCGAGGAGATCGGTGAGGGCCCCATCCCCGTGGACGACCTCACCTGGGGCTCCGTCGCGGTGGCCGACATCGACGGCGACGGCCGCAACGACATCGTGCACGGACCGATGGAGGGCACCGGCCGGAAGCTGGCGTGGTACTCGCCGGCCGAGCCGGACGCCACCAGCTGGACCGAGCACCTCATCGCCCCCGAGCCCATACCGGCCGGTATCCACAGCCTGCGGGTGGCCGACATGAACGCCGACGGCCGGCCCGACGTGGTCATCGCCCGCATGCACAGCTACGAGCCGTCCACCGTGTCGGTGTGGGTCAACGGCGGCGACGGCACCTGGAGCGAGCACGTGCTGAGCCGCAACGGCCTGCACAACCTGCAGCTCGGCGATGTCGACGGCGACGGGGACCTCGACATCTTCGGCTCCAACTACGTGGACAACCCGCCGGTGCGCGTCTTCCACAACACGCTGCGCACCCCGGTGGGGTGACGCGCCCGAGCCCCGCCTAACGTTGCCTGCCGTGATCCTCTCCGATCGGACCATCCGCGCCGAGCTCGAGGCCGGGCGCATCGTCATCGACCCGCTCGGTGACAACGCGGTGCAACCCTCGTCGGTCGACCTGCGCCTCGAACGGTCGTTCCTGGTGTTCCGCAACTACACCCGGGGCCTCATCGACGTGCGCGAGGACCTGTCCGATCTGACCGAGCTGGTCGAGGTCGAACCCGACCAACCGTTCATCCTGCACCCCGGCGAGTTCGTGCTGGGCTCCACCCTCGAGCGGGTGGTGGTGCCCATCGACCTGGTCGCCCGTCTCGAGGGCAAGTCGAGCCTCGGCCGTCTCGGTCTGCTGATCCACTCGACCGCCGGGTTCGTGGACGCCGGCTTCGACGGCCAGCTGACCCTCGAGCTGTCCAACGTGGCCAGCCTGCCGATCACCCTCTACCCCGGCATGAAGATCGGTCAGATCAGCTTCATCCGGATGACCACCCCGGCCGACGTGCCCTACGGCTCGGGCGAGGTCCGCTCGAAGTACCAGAACCAGCGCGGCCCGCGCCCCAGCCGCTACTGGGAGAACTTCCGCTGACGCGGCGGTCCCCCAGACCGCCATGGGGGATCCCCCGGATATCGCCTCGGGGGCGGAACCGTCACCGTTGCCGGCATGCAACGCACCCCCGACATCGATCTCCGGGCCACACCGGTCACCCGTAACCGGGCGGTGGACGCCTACCGGGCCGGCGCCATGTGCCTGGTGGCCCTCGGCCACTGGCTGGCGGCGGCGGTCGTCCGCAACGACGACGGCTCGCTCGAAGGCATCAACGCCCTCAGCCGGGTCCCCTCGCTGCACTGGCTGACGCTGCTGTTCCAGGTCATGCCGCTGTTCTTCTGCCTCGGCGGCTACGCCAACGCCGCCAGCCTCGACGCCCACCGGCGCAACGGCGGCAACAACGCCGCCTGGGTGGTGGGCCGGCTGCGCCGCCTGGCCGGCCCCTCGGCGTGGCTGGCGGGCACCTGGACGGTGCTGCTTGCCGCAGGCGCGGTCACCGGGTTGGCCACGTCGCTGGTGGTGGCGGCGGCCGCGGTGGCCGCAATCCCGCTGTGGTTCCTGGCCAACTACGTGATCGACACCGCCGTCGCCCCGCTCACCCTCACCTGGCACCGCCGCCGCCCCCGCCGCTTCCTCGGCCTCCTGGGCGCTTCGTTCCTCGCCCTGGAGCTCTCCAGACTGCTCGGTATCCCGTACCTCGCCGAGGCCAACATCGTGCTCGGCTGGATGCTGTTCCAGGTGCTCGGCTTCTGGTGGCGTGACGGCCTCGTGCCCGCCCCCCGGCGACTCCTGGCGCTGGCCGGCGCTGCCGCAGCCGCGACCGCGGCCCTGATCGCCCTCGGGCCGTGGCCGCTGGCCATGGTCAACGTCCCCGGTGCCGACTTCTCCAACACCTGGCCGCCGTCGCTGGCGCTGGTGGCCTACGGCCTGAGCACCACGGCGCTGGCCATGGCCGCCGCCGGGCCGCTGCACCGGCTGCTCGCCCGCCGCTTCGGGCTGTGGAAGCTGGTGGCCGGGGCCAACACGATCACGATGACCGTCTACCTGTGGCACTTCTCGGCCATGGCCGCCGTCGGCGGGCTGTGGGCGGCCGCCGGGTGGCTGAGCGACGCCCCGGTCGGCTCGGGTGGCTGGTGGCTGGCCAAGCTGCCCATGGTGGCCGCTGCGCTGGTCGTGCTGACCGGTCTGGTGGCGTTGTTCGGGCGTTACGAGCGGGAGGCGTTGCTGGCCCAGCGCGGCGGCGAGACGGCATCGGCGTCCCTGGCGCTCGGGGCCGCCGTCGGGTTGGCCGGCGGGTTCGAGCTGTGGACGCTGGCCGCCGGGAACCCGGCGATGACCGTGGCCGGCATGGCCGCCGTGCTCGGGTCGCACCGGGCCCTGCGCAGCGCCGGCCCGGCCCGGCACCGCACCGCCCACGCCGAGCCGGTCCTGCAGCCGGCGTGAGCGAGACCCTGCGCCGGCTGCAGGACGCCTCGTCAGTCGGCGGACAGCTCCGTCTGCTCGACCCGGATCACGTCGCTGAGGAAGGCCGGCGCACCCTTGCCGTCCGCCTCACCCCGCTCGATCGCCTCCAGCAGGTGCATCGACAGGTCCGCCACCCGGACCTCGTCCTCTTCCTTGCCGGCGGCCTTCACCCCGTCGTCCATCATGATGAAGCAGAACGGGCAGGCGGTGGCCACTCGGGTCGCCCCGGTGGCGATGAGCTCCTGGGCCCGCTCGTCGTTCACCTTCTTGCCGATGGACTCCTCCATCCACATTCGGGCGCCGCCGGCCCCGCAGCACATGCCCTTGGTGCCGTTGCGGCCGGCCTCCACGATCTCCACGCCGGCCAGCGAACCGATCACCCGGCGGGGCGCCTCGTAGATGTCGTTGTGGCGACCGAGGTAGCAGGAGTCGTGGTACACGATCCGCTCGTCGAGCCGGGCGTTGGACACGTCGAGCTTGCCGCTCGACACCAGCGACTCGAGGAACTGGCTGTGGTGGATCACCTCGTAGTTCCCGCCGAGCTGCGGGTACTCGTTCTTCATGGTGTTGAAGCAGTGCGGGCACTGCGTGATCACCTTGGTCACGCCCATGCCGTTGAGGTTGGCCACGTTCTGCTTGGCCAGCATCTGGAACAGGTACTCGTTGCCCGAGCGGCGGGCCGGGTCACCGGTGCACATCTCGGACGGGCCGAGGATGGCGAAGTCGATCCCCGCCCGCTGCAACAGCTTGGCGGTGGCCTCGGTCACCCGCTTGTTCTTGTCGTCGAAGGAACCGGCGCAGCCCACCCAGTACAGGTACTCGTGGGTGAACGCCTCGCCCGGGTCGACGATCTCCACGCCCGGGACCTTGTCGGCCCAGGCGCCGCGGTCGGACTGCGACATCGACCACGGGTTGCCCGAGTTCTCCATGGCCCGATAGGCGCCGCCGAGCTCGGTGGGGAAGTTCGACTCCATCAGCGACAGGTAGCGCCGCATGTCGAGGATCTTGTCGAGGATCTCGATGTTGACCGGGCAGATCTCGTCGCACGCCTTGCAGCTGGTGCAGCTCCAGATCTCCTCGGGGGTGATCCGATCGAACATCCAGTTGGCGGGGACGGTGATGTCGGACACCACGCCGATGGGCGGGTCACCGCCGGCGAGCCGGTGCGGGCCATGACCTCGCCGGTCTTCAGCACGATCTCGCGGGGTCGAGCGGCTTGCCGGTGGCGTGCGCCGGGCACACCGACGTGCAGCGACCGCACATGGTGCAGGCGTCGGTGTCGAGCAGCTGCTTCCAGGTGAAGTCCTCGATGGAGGACGCCCCGAAGTGCTCGATCTCGGTGGTCTCCATATCCGGCAGGGGCTTCATTGCACCCTTGGGCCGCTCGCGATCCCGCAGGTACATGTTGAGCGGGCTGGTGAAGATGTGCCGCAGCATCGTGGTGGGCAGGATGATCACGAACGCCATGAAGCTGACCACGTGGGCCACCCACCAGGCCTGGTGCCAGCCGGCCAGGTTGCCGGCGCCGTCCACCAGCTGGGCCAGCGGGTAGCCCACGAAGGACCAGCGCTCGAACTCGGGGCTGCCGGTCTCGGCGATGCGGAACATCTCGGTGCCGAAGCCGGTGATGCCGATGGCGGCGAACACGCCGAGGATCACCGCGTGCTCCGGCTTGGACTTGATGCGGATCCGGTAGGGGCGGTAGCGGCGCGGCCCGTAGCGGCGCACGATCGCCCAGATGATGCCCACCATGAAGCCGAGTCCGGCCAGGTCGCCGACGAACGCGTAGCCCCGGTACACGTCGCCGTGCAGGAACTTCGCCGCCGTGGGCAACTGGTGGTTGACCTCCAACACCGTGGTGACCGCCAGCAGGATCACGAAGTTGAAGTAGATGAGGCTGTGCATGATGCCGGCGCCGGGCTCGCGCAGCAGCGTCTGCATGTACACGCCGGCCCGGAAGTCGGCCATGCGCCGCTTGGCGTTGCGGGGCGTGGTGGCCCGGTTGTCGGGCCGGCCCCGCTGCCAGTTGCGGACCCGGTTGGCGAACATCACCGACCCGTACACGATCATGATCGGGATCAGCGTGTAGAAGGCCAGCTTGAACGAGCTGGGGATGCCCTCGAACACCTCGCGCTGCACCGGCGAGTCGTCGTGGTGCTTGATGAACGCCGAGGCCAGGCCCGACGCCGCCGTCACCGCCGCGAAGCCGATGCCCACGGCCAGCACGATGTGGTGGGCCTTGATCGGCGAGCCCTTGGGGGCGACCGGGCCGGCGTCGGTGCCGGTGCCGGCGGCCTCCTCGGTCGAGGCGTGGTCTTCGGTCAGGGTGCTCACGGTGCGCGAACGTAGCGCCCCGTCGACGGCCCCGGCGACCTGCACCTGCCTGACCGGTAGCATCCGCCCTGGCCCCAGCGCCCGCACTGCGATGACCAGCCACCCCCACAGCTACCCCGACAGCCGATCCGAGCGCCGATCCGAGGGCCGACTCGAGCCACCGCCGGACACCGAGGTGCACCACGCCATCGACGCGCTGGTGGCCGACCAGTGCGCCGCCGGCCAGCACCTCGGCGTACAGGTTGCGGCCCTGTGGGACGGCGAGCTGGTCGTCGACGTGGCCCGCGGCTGGCTCGACGCCGAGCGGACCCGCCCGGTGGGACCCGACAGCTTGTTCTGCTGCTTCTCGGTCACCAAGGCGCTCGCCGCGTTCGAGGTGTGGGCGCTGCTCGACGCCGGCCGGATCGGCCGCCACCAACCGCTGGCCGAGCTGTGGCCGGGGTTCCGGGCACCGGTGACCGTCGAGCAGGTGCTCACCCACCAGGGCGGGCTGCACCGGGTGCCGCGGCCGCTGACCACCGAGCTGCTCACCGACGACCGGGCCGGGCTCGAGTGGGTGGCCGCGCTCGAACCGGCGTGGCCCCCGGGCAGCGCAGCCGGCTACCACACGCTCACCTACGGCTGGCTGGTGCGCGGCCTGCTGGAGGCGGCCACCGGAGAACCGTTCCCGGCGGTGCTCGGCCCCGACGTGTTCGTCGGGCTGCCGGCCACCGACCGGCACCGGGCGGCCGGGATCGTGGAGGCGGATGGCGCCCGCGGCCTGCCGTGGCTCGACCTCGGGGCGGCCGGCGCCGGGTCGGGGCCCACCCATCCCGCCGCCGAGGCGATGCCGCCGGCGTTCGTCCCCGACTGGAACCACCCCGCCATGCGCGCCGCCCGCCAGCCCGCGTTCAGCGGCTGGAGCTCGGCCCGGGCGCTCGCCACCCACGTCGATCGCCTGCCCGCCCGCCGGGTGGTCGAGGGCGCCCGCCTGGTCGTCGACGGTGTGGACCGCTGCCTGGAGGTGCCGGTGCGCCGCGGCCTGGGCGTGGAGCTCGGCGGCCGCTTCGAGGGCGGCGCGGTGGGCGCGCTCGGCCCGCACCCGCACGCCTTCGGCCACGGGGGCCACGGCGGTCAGGTGGTCGTGCGGGACCCGCGGGCCGGCCTGACGATCGCCGTGCTGGTCAACCTGCTGCCGGCTCCGGAGCTGGCCGCCGAGCGGACGACGACCGTCTGCGAAGTGCTGCGAGGATTGACCGGCGCCGGGTGAGCCCCTCCGGCTCGGCGTCCACGGGAGCGGCCGCCGGGGGTGCCGCCACCAGCAGGGCCCGCGGCACCGCATCGATGGTGAGCGGCAGCCGGCCCCACGCCTCACCGTCGGCCCTGGCGGTGGCGTCGGGCAGGCCGGGCGCCACCAGGGTGACGGAACGGGCGCGGTAGGTGGACACCGCCGGGTGGCGCACGTGCGTGCCGCGGAACACCCGGAGGAAGTGGCGGAGCAGATCGGCTCGGCTCACTGCGTCGATGACGGTGACGTCGAGCAGGCCGTCGTCGGGCCGGGCCGCCGGGCAGATGCGCATGCCGCCACCGAACATCGGCGTGTTGGCCACCGCCACCAGCGCCGCCCGCAGCCGTTGCTCCGCCTCGGCCGCCCCCAGCCGGCGCTCGCCGCCGGCCGTCCCGCCGAGGTGCATCACCAGCTCGATCGGCCGCAGGCGGGGCAGCTCGAGCACGGTGGCGACGCTGTAGCGGGCACTGCCGCGCGGCCGGCGCAACCGTTCGGCCCGCTCGTTCACCGCGGCCGAGAAACCCAGCGTGGCCACGGTGGCCGCCCAGCCGCGGGCGCTGCGCAACAGGTCGATGCTGCGGGTCGGCCCGAACGCCAGGGCGATGGCCTGGTCCCGGGCCTGCGGGATCCCCAGCGCACCGGCGAAGTCGTTGCCGGTGCCCAGCGGCACCACCGCCAGCGCGGTGCGCGACCCGGCGATGCCCTGGATCACCTGGTGCACGAGCCCGTCGCCGCCCACGGCGACCACGCGGTCCACCCGGGCGTGGGCCAGGGCGGCGGCCCGCTCGCGCACCTCGGTGGTGGAGGCGGCCTCCACCAGCTCGGGGGTGTCGAAGCCGGCCTCGACCGCGGCGTGGGTGAGGGCGCGCAGCACCTCCTGCACCTGCCGCTCCCCGCGGCCCCTGCGGGCGGTCGGGCTCACGAACACCGCCACCCGGCGTACGCTCATCGCCCGCCAGCCTGGCAGGTCCGTGACGGTGCGGTTGCGATCATGCTGGTCACGCCGGGCCGAGGGGGCCGTACGTGCGTCCTTCCCCGGCGCCGCTCAGCGTCCCGACGCCTGCGCGGCCACCGCGGCGGCGGCCGCCTTGGCCGCCTCGGCGTCGCCGACGACCCGGTCGAGCGGGTGCCGGGCCTCGAGCGGCCGGAGGTCGTCGCCCAGCTCGTAGCGCAGGGGCACACCGGTGGGCAGGTTGAGCTCGGGTATCTCCGCCTCGCTGATGTCGTCGAGGTGCTTGACCAGGGCCCGTAGCGAGTTGCCGTGGGCGGCCACGAGCACCGTCCGGCCCGCCCGCAGGTCCGGCACGATGGCGTCGTACCAGTACGGCAGCATCCGGCCGACCACGTCCTTGAGGCACTCCGTGTCCGGGATGAGATCCGGCGGCAGCTCGGCGTAGCGGGGATCGAGCGAGGGGTGGTACCGCGAGTCGGCGTCCATCGGGGGCGGCGGGATGTCGTAGGAGCGCCGCCACACCTTGACCTGGTCCTCGCCGTACTTGGCGGCCGTCTCCGCCTTGTCCAGACCGGTCAGCCCGCCGTAGTGGCGCTCGTTGAGCCGCCAATGGCGTCGCACCGGGATCCACAACCGACCGAGCTCCTCGAGCGCCAGGTTGGCGGTGCGGATGGCCCGCAGCTGCAGCGACGTGTGCACCACGTCGGGGGCCAACCCGGCGTCGCGCAGCGCCGCGCCACCGGCGCGGGCCTCGGCCCGACCCTGCTCGGTCAGGTCGACGTCGACCCAGCCGGTGAACAGGTTCTCGAGGTTCCAGGTGCTCTGGCCGTGTCGCATGAGGATGAGCGAAGGCATGGCCGCATGCTCGCACACCCCCGCGGCGCACCACCCGTTCCGGGGGACGTCGCACCCACCGGAATAAACCTGAGCGTGCTGCGCTTAGGTTTGTTACCAATCACCTGCTGAGCAGGTTGCCGGAAGGGGCTGCGGCCTCGGTAACGTGCATGGCAGTTCTACGTTCCACATAGGAGATCGACCAATGCCGAAGGCCGTGGGAATCGACCTGGGAACCACCAACTCGGTGGTCTCGGTCCTCGAGGGTGGCGATCCGGTCGTCATCCCCAACGCCGAAGGTTCGCGGACCACCCCCTCCGTGGTGGCCTTCGCCAAGTCCGGCGAGGTGCTGGTGGGCGAGGTCGCCAAGCGCCAGGCCATCACCAACCCCGACCGCACCATCCGCTCCGTCAAGCGGCACATGGGCACGCGCTGGACCATCGACATCGACGGCAAGGGCTACACCTCCCAGGAGATCAGCGCCCGCACGCTGATGAAGCTCAAGCGCGATGCGGAGGCGTACCTCGGCGACACGGTCACCCAGGCCGTCATCACCGTGCCCGCGTACTTCGACGACGCCCAGCGCACCGCCACCAAGGAGGCCGGTGAGATCGCCGGGCTCGAGGTGCTGCGCATCATCAACGAGCCCACCGCCGCCGCGCTGGCCTACGGCCTCGACAAGGAGGCGCACGACCAGACGATCCTCGTGTTCGACCTCGGCGGCGGCACGTTCGACGTGTCGGTGCTCGAGATCGGTGAGGGCGTGTTCGAGGTCAAGTCGACCGCCGGTGACACCCACCTCGGCGGTGACGACTGGGACCAGAAGGTGATCGACTGGCTGGTGGCCAGCTTCAAGGGCGATCACGGCGTCGACCTCGGCAGCGACAAGATGGCGCTCCAGCGCCTCAAGGAAGCCGCCGAGAAGGCCAAGATCGAGCTGTCGTCCACGCAGTCGACGCAGATCAACCTGCCGTTCATCACCGCCACCGCCGAGGGCCCGCTGCACCTCGACTACACGCTGACCCGGGCAAAGTTCCAGGAGATGACCGCCGACCTGCTCGAGCGGTGCCGCATCCCCTTCGAGCAGGCCCTCAAGGACGCCGGGCTGTCCAAGGGCGACCTCTCCCACGTGATCCTGGTGGGTGGCTCCACCCGCATGCCGGCGGTGACCGACCTGGTCGTCAGCCTGACCGGCAGCGAGCCGCACAAGGGCGTCAACCCCGACGAGGTCGTGGCCATCGGCGCGGCGGTGCAGGCCGGCGTGCTCAAGGGCGACGTCAAGGACGTGCTGCTGCTCGACGTCACCCCGCTGTCGCTCGGCATCGAGACCAAGGGCGGCGTGATGACCAAGCTCATCGAGCGCAACACCACCATCCCCACCCGCCGCACCGAGGTGTTCACCACCGCCGAGGACATGCAGCCCTCGGTGGAGATCCACGTGCTGCAGGGCGAGCGGGAGATGGCCCAGTTCAACAAGACGCTGGGCAAGTTCCAGCTCGTGGACCTGCCCCCGGCACCGCGGGGTGTGCCGCAGATCGAGGTCACCTTCGACATCGACGCCAACGGCATCGTGTCGGTGTCGGCCAAGGATCGGGCCACCAACAAGCAGCAGTCGATGACGATCACCGGCCAGTCCTCCCTGGCCAAGGACGACATCGCCCGGATGGTCAAGGACGCCGAGGCCCACGCCGAGGAGGACCGCCGCCTGCGTGACGAGCAGGAGACCCGCAACACCGCCGACACGCTCGTCTACCAGACCCGCAAGCTGCTCAAGGACCAGGGCGAGAAGATGTCCGGGCCCGAGAAGGACGCGGTCGAGAGCGCGCTGAGCGAGCTGGAGACGGCGCTCAAGGGGTCGGACCTCACCGCCATCAAGGACGGCACCGAGAAGCTGATGAACGCCAGCCAGACCTTCGCCCAGCAGCTCTACGAGCGGGCGGCGCAGGAGCAGGCGGCGGCCGGCGGCACCGCTGGCGGCAGCACCCCCAACGACGACGAGGTGGTCGACGCTGAGATCGTCGACGACGACCGGAGCTGACCGGACAGCGATGAGCGACCACGACGAGGTTGCCGCCGCCGCCGAGGCGGAGGCGGCAACCGGTGAACCCCTCACGCCCGAGATCGTCGACGAGGCGGTCGGGGCGGCGTCCGCCGACAGCGCAGACCTCTCGGTGGAGGACATCATCGAACAGCTCGAACGGGTCACCGCCGAGCGCGATGGGCACTTCGATGCCCGCGCCCGCCTGCAGGCGGAGTTCGACAACTACCGCAAGCGGGTGGCCACCCAGCAGGCCGAGCAGGCCGAGCGCGCCAACGAGGCGCTGGTCGGCAAGCTGCTGCCGGTGCTGGACGCCTGCGATGCGGCCATCGCCCACCGTGTCGAGGGGGTGGAGGCGATCGCCACCCAGCTCGCCGGCGTCCTCGAGCGCGAGGGCCTGCAGCGGCTCGCCCCGAAGGACGAGCCGTTCGACCCCGAGTTCCACGAGGCGGTGATGCACGAGGAGGGTGACGGCGGCGCCGCTACCGTCGTCGAGGTGTTCCGCACCGGCTACCTGTGGAAGAACCGTGTGCTGCGACCGGCCATGGTGAAGGTCCGGGGCTGACCGCCCGTGACCGCAGCCCGGGAGTGGTTCGAGAAGGACTACTACAAGGTCCTGGGGGTGGCGTCCGACGCCACCCCGAAGGACGTCACCCGGGCGTACCGGAAGCTGGCCCGCCAGTACCACCCCGACGCCAACCCCGGTGACCAGCAGGCGGAGGAGCGCTTCAAGGAGGTGTCCGCCGCCTACGACGTCATCGGGGACCCCGACAAGCGGGCCGAGTACGACGAGGTCCGGCGGCTCGGTCCGGTCGGGGGTGGGTTCGGCCGGCCGGGCAGCGGCGGGTTCCGCATCCGCCCCGACGACCTCGGCGACATCGGTGACCTCTTCGGTGGGTTGTTCGGGCGGCAACCCCGGCGCCGGGCCGGCGCCGGCGGTGCCGGTGCTGCGGCCGCCGGGCTGCGGGGCGAGGACCTGCAGGCCGAGCTGCACCTCTCCTTCCACGACGCCGTGCACGGCGTCACCACCACGGTCAGCCTGATCAGCGACGTGCCCTGCGGCACGTGCGGCGGGTCGGGTGCGGCGCCGGGCACCAGCCCGGTGCCGTGCGAGCGGTGCAACGGCAAGGGCCTGCTCGACGAGAACCAGGGGTTCTTCAGCTTCAGCCAGCCGTGCCCCGCCTGCCGGGGCACGGGCAGCACGGTGGAGACGCCGTGCGCCACCTGCAGCGGCACGGGGATCGAGCGCCGGCCGCGGGAGGTCAAGGTCCGCGTCCCCGCCGGGATCGAGGACTCGCAACGGATCCGCCTCGCCGGTCGCGGCGGGCCGGGCCGGGCCGGCGGCGTCGCCGGTGACCTGCTGGTGACCGTGCACGTCAGCCCCGACGACCGCTTCGGCCGGCGGGACCGCGACCTCACCCTCACCGTGCCCATCAGCTACCCCGATGCGGTGCTCGGCACCGAGGTGCAGGTGCCCACCCTCGATGGCGCCACCCTGACCCTGCGGGTGCCGCCGGGAACCCGCAGCGGACGCACGTTCCGCGTCCGTGAGCGGGGCATCGCCACCGCCCGGGGCACCGGTGACCTGCTCGTCACCGTGGAGATCACCGTGCCCACCAACCCGTCGGCCCGGGAGCGCAAGCTGCTCGAGGAGCTCGCCCGTCTCGGGGCCGCCGACCCCGCGCCGACGGATGTCGGGGCATGATCCACCGGTCCACCTGACCCCGGTCCCACCGGCCGGGTCGCACCACGCTGGAGGCTCGAGACGTGATGAACGCCGAGTACCGCCGGCAGCGGGCGGTCTACGTCATCTCCGTGGCCGCCGAGCTGGCGGGGATGCACCCACAGACGCTGCGCATCTACGAGCGCAAGGGCCTCATCGCGCCCGCTCGGACCGGCGGTGGCAGCCGCCGCTACAGCGACGCCGACATCCGCATGCTGCAGCGCATCCAGGAGCTGACCAACGAGGGGCTCAACCTGGCCGGGGTCAAGCGCGTGCTCGACCTCGAGGCCGAGAACGAGGCGCTGCGGGCCCAGCTGCACCAGTTGCGCGAGCAGCTCGAGGTGGCCGTCGAGAACACGCACCGGCAGTACCGCCGGGACCTCGTCCCGCTGCGCCAGACGGTGGAGCCCTACGGCTGGCGGCCGCCGCTGTCGTCCGATCCACCCCGCTGACCCGACCCGCCCCGCTGAGCCGACCCGCCCTGCTGAGCCGGTGCCGTGCGGCCGTCCCGACCTCGGCCGGAAACCGTCACCACCCCGTCGCCTGGATACGGAGTGTGGGCGGTATGGTACTTTTGGCGTCTGATCACGGCGTGATCGGACGAACACCGATTGACCTCGCCCGATGGGGAACGCCACGCAACCGGCGGGTCTTTTGAGCGCCACCGGACGATCCGGGGTCACGGCACACGAGGAGTGGGCGGAAATCGACAGGTCCCGCAGACCACGGATCCGGCGATCGGCTCGCCGGGCATCCCTGGTCCTTCTGCCTTTCGCTGCATGTCTCGCCGCGACCTTCGGCTCCTCGATGGCCGGAGCAGCCGAAGCGCGCCCGGGCGACGGCGGTGGGGTCATCCTGCAGGCGGTCACGTGCGGGCGCTGGTCCGATGTGCCGGCCAACGCCACCCAGGGCATGGAGGAGGACGACACCGGCGGTCTCTACACGCAGTGGGGCCCGTTCGACCCGCAGCGGGTGCAGCCGTTGGCGCTGGAGCACCTCGTCGACTGCACGCCGCTCGACGGGGTCGCCTTCCGGTTGTCGGGCACCGAGTACGGCAACGGCCTCAAGGGCGTCACCAACGCCGACGGCACGCCGTACTACCCGCCCGAGGCCACCACCGTGCCACCGCGCCTGACCGGGGCCGACGGACCGGGCACGCTCGCGGTGGCGCCGACGGAGCTGACCGCGCCCCAGCGCTCGGCCCTCACCGACGGCCGGGGTCTGTGGGTGCAGGCCGCCGGGTTCAGCGGGCAGTTCGCCAACCTCCGCTGCCACGAGGATCGTTACAACGCTGACAACCTCGAGGTCATCCGGCTGCTGAGCGGCACGCCCGGCCCGGGCGCAGCCTGCGTGCTGTACGTCATCGGCGCAGTGGCCTTGCCCACCCAGGTCACGCCGCCGCCGCCGGTCATCACGACGCCACCCGTGGTCACGATGCCGCCGCTGGTCGCACCGCCGCCGGCTCCGCCGGCGGTGGTGGCCCCGGCACCGGTGGAGGACCCGGTGGTGGCACCGCTGCCGACCGCCGTGCCGTCCTCCGAGGTGGTGTTCGACACCGACCCGCCGCCCGCGGCGCCGGCCCCCCAGCCGAACGCACCCGACGCCGTCGTGCTGGCGCCCGGTGGAACGGTCCTGCCGGACGCCACGACGAGCGGGCCGGTCGTCGATCGAGGCGCAGCGGACGGCTCGGCGACGGCGGCGCCCGATCTCGCCGAGCGCCCGCCGAGCACCGTCGCCCCCGTGGTGGTCGCCCTGTCGCCCGCGCCGCCGACCCCGACGGTCACCGTTTCGACCACCACGCCCGGTTCGGTCGGTGAGCAGGACGGTGCCACCCGCACCGTCACCACCGAGCCCTATCTCATCGAGCAGCCGGTCGAGGGCTCCGAGGAGGCGATGGCCGCCGTCGGAGGTACCGGCGGCGGCGCCGGGGGCCTCGATCCGGCCGCGGCGGCCACCCTCGGGGCGGTGTTCCTGGCCGGCCTGGGGCTGACGGTGCTCGCCGCCCGCCGACCCCTCTGAGCACCACGCTCGGTGGCCTAGCACCCATCGGTGTCCGAGTTATCGGCGTTCTCATCTCCCCACGTGTGGGGAATCCGTGGCCTCTGAGGGTGTTGCTGCTAGCTTGCCCGCCGGGCTGTGCCCGGCTCCGCCGGGACGACACTCGACGGAAGGGACGAGCGGAACGATGTTGACACGGCGACGCCGAGGTGCGCAGGTCGCGGCCCTGCTGGCGACCATATCGGGGCTCCTGCTGTTCGTGGCCACCGGGACCAGCCAGGCGGAGGTGCCGCCCATCCGCGACTACGCCACCTACCCGCCGGCGCTGCCCGCCGGCTGTGTGGACGGCGAGAGCGCACTGGTCAACGTCCGTTTCACTGCGGGTGGTCAGACGGTGGCCAACCTGGGGGCGTTGCCGCTGGCGCCGGGCGACACGTTCACCATGAGCTGGGACGGCTTCAACGGCAACTGCGCCGGCGTCGGCGTGGGGCTGTCGTCCAAGGTGGCGACGGTGAACGTGTTCGACGCGACCACCGACTACTGGCTGCGGGCGTTCTCCTACTGCGGTCCCGAGGCGGGGGCCACCCCGTGCAACAACGGCCCGAACACGCTGACCCTCCAGGTGCCCCCGGCCGCCGAGGTGCCCTGCTACCAGCTCGATGCCCACCTCGGCCCGCCGCTGGCCCAGGTCGGCCCCGACGCCGCCTTCTACGGCTACCTCAACGGCGTGCGCAGCATGCTCATCTCCGCCCAGAACGGCGGCCCGGCGGACTGCGGCCAGCTGCCGCCGTGCCCCACCAACCCCGCCATCCCCGCCGCCGCCTTCGACTGCCTGTCGGTGGCCACGACCACCACCGCCGCGCCGACCACCACCCAGGCCCGGTCAGCACGCTGAACTCGCAGGTCACCACGACCACCGCCCAGATCTCCACGGTGACCACCAGCTGCGCCCCGGGCCAGGCCATCGATCAGGCCACCGGGCGGTGCACCTCGGTGCAGGGTGCCCAGCTGCCCGCCACCGGCCGCTCCAGCGGTTCGCTGGCCGCCATCGGTGGGCTGTTCGCCCTGGCGGGACTGTGCGTGGCCTACGCCTACCGGCGTTCGCCCCTGGCCGGTCGCGGCTGAGAGGCATCCCCACACCGTCGTGGTCCGGCGGTGCGACGACGAGCTCGGCAACGGTGGGCACGGTCACGGCCGTGCCCACCGGCGCGTCCGACGGGGGACCGCCGCCGGACGATGGCGCTGTTCTGGCCGGGCCGAGGCGGTGATCGCTAGCGTGACCCCGCCGAACCGGCGCCCGGTCCGTGACCGAGGAGGACTGACGTGCCAGCAACCGTGATCGTGGGCGCCCAATGGGGCGACGAGGGCAAGGGTCGCTTCACCGACCTGATGAGCAAGGAGACCGAGCTCGTCGTCCGCTACCAGGGTGGCCACAACGCCGGTCACACGCTGGTGGTCGACGGTGAGAGCTACGCCCTGCAGCTGGTGCCCTCCGGCGTGCTCTACGACCACATCACCCCGGTCATCGGCAACGGGGTCGTCGTCGACCCCCGGGTGCTGATCAAGGAGATGGACACGCTGGAGCGGCGCGGCGTGTCCTGCGCTCGCCTGAAGGTCTCCGGCAACGCCCACCTGATCCTGCCGTACCACCAGGAGCTCGACGCCGTGTCGGAGCGCTACCTGGGCAACAACAAGCTCGGCACCACCAAGCGCGGCATCGGCCCCGCCTACGCCGACAAGGCGGCCCGCATCGGGCTGCGCGTGCAGGACCTGCTCGACCCGTCGATCTTCCGCAAGAAGCTCGACATCGCGCTGCGGGAGAAGAACCAGGTCCTCGCCCGGGTCTACAACCGGTTGCCCATCGACGCCGAGGAGATCGCCCAGATCTACCTCGACGAGTGCCGGCCGCGCCTCGAACCGCACATCGCCGACACCGTGTCGCTCATCCACGAGTCCCTCGAGGCGGGCAAGCTCGTGCTGCTCGAGGGCGCCCAGGCCACGTTCCTCGACCTCGACCACGGCACCTATCCCTACGTGACCTCGTCGAACCCGGTGGCGGGCGGCGCCTGCACCGGTGCCGGCATCGGCCCCCGCCACATCACCCGGGTCATCGGCGTGGCCAAGGCCTACGTCACCCGGGTGGGCGCCGGGCCGTTCCCCACCGAGCTGCACGACGAGGCCGGCGAGGCGCTGGTGGACCGCGGCCACGAGTACGGCACCAACACCGGCCGCCGTCGTCGCCCGGGCTGGATCGACACGGTGATGCTGCGCCATGCGGTGCGGCTGAACTCGATGTCGGAGCTGGCCATCGCCAAGCTCGACGTGCTCGACACGTTCGACACGGTGAAGGTGTGCACCGGCTACGACATCGACGGCGTGGTCCACACCGACCTGCCCTACCACCAGTCCGATCTGCACCGGGCCGTGCCGATCTACCGGGAGCTGCCCGGCTGGAAGCGCGACCTGGGCGAGGTGCGCGAGCCGCACCAGCTGCCCACCGAGGCATCCGACTTCCTGTCCTTCGTGGCGCAGCAGGTGGGCGTACCGATCAGCATGGTCGGCGTCGGCCCGGGTCGGGACCAGTACTTCTACTTCGACGCCCGCTGAGCGGGGGGGTGCGCATGGCCGACAGCAGCATGCCCAACGTCCTGGCCGACCGCTACGCCTCACCGGAGATGGTGGCCATCTGGTCGCCGGAGGCGAAGGTTCGCCTCGAACGGGAGCTCTGGCTGGCCGTGCTCGAGGCCCAGCAGGACCTCGGCCTCGAGGTGCCGGCCGGTGCCCTCGACGCCTACCGCGCCGTGGTGCACCAGGTTGACCTGGCCTCCATCCGCGACCGGGAACGGGTCACCCGTCACGATGTGAAGGCCCGCATCGAGGAGTTCAACGCTGGCCGGCTTCGAGGCGGTGCACGTGGGTCTCACCTCCCGTGACCTGACCGAGAACGTCGAGCAGCTGCAGGTGTTCCGTTCGTTGCAGCTGGTGCGGGACCGGGCGGTGGCGGTGCTGGGCCGCCTGGCGGAGCGGGCCGAAGCCCACCGCGACCTGGTCATGGCGGCGCGCACCCACAACGTGGCCGCCCAGCCGTCGACGCTGGGCAAGCGCTTCGCCAACGTGGGCGAGGAGCTGATGGTGGCCTACCGGCGGCTGACCGATCTGCTCGCCCGCTACCCCCTGCGCGGCCTGAAGGGCCCCGTGGGCACCCAGGCCGACCTGCTCAGCCTGTTCGACGGCGCCGAGGCGAACGTCGACGTGCTCGAGCGGCGGGTGGCCGCGCACCTCGGGCTCGGGGCGGGCCTGGGCGCGGTCGGTCAGGTGTACCCGCGCTCGCTCGACTTCGACGTGGTGACGTGCCTGGCCCAGCTGGCCTCGGCGCCCGCCAACCTGGCCATCACCGTGCGGTTGATGGCCGGCCACGAGCTGGCCACCGAGGGGTTCCGGCCCGGCCAGGTGGGTTCGTCGGCCATGCCCCACAAGATGAACACGCGCTCGGCCGAGCGCATCGGTGGCCTGCTGGCCATCCTGCGGGGCCACGTCTCGATGGCGGCGTCGCTGCTGGGCGACCAGTGGAACGAGGGCGACGTCTCCTGCTCGGTGACCCGCCGGGTGCTGCTGGCCGACGCCTGCTTCGCCATCGACGGCCTGTTCGAGACCACGCTGGAGGTGCTGGCCGATTTCGGCCCGTACCCGGCGGTGGTCGAGGCGGAGCTCGACCGCTACCTCCCGTTCCTGGCCAGCACCCGCTTGATGCTCGCCGCCGTACGGGCCGGTATGGGCCGGGAGGAGGCCCACCACGTGGTCGGTGAGCACGCCGTGGCGGTGGCCCGGGCCATGCGCGAGGTCAACGCACCGAACGACCTGTTGGAGCGGCTGGGTGCCGACCCGCGCTTCCCGCTCGACGCCGGCGCCCTGCGCGAGCTGCTGGCCGATCACCAGACGTTCGTGGGGCGGGCCGGCGAGCAGGTGGACCACTTCGTCCAGAGGGTGCACGCCGTCGGGGCGGAGCACCCCGACGCGCTGGCCTACCGGGGGCGACCAACCCTCTGAGCGGGGCCCGCCGGCGCGGCGCACGCCCCATCGGTCGTGGTGGCCCGTAGCGTGTTCCGGGTGCGGGCTCGAGCAAGATCGTTCATCGCCGCGCTCGTGGGCGCGGCGCTCGTGGTGGCCGGTTGCACGAGCGACGGTGCCGACGATGCCGAAGAGCCGGCCGAGAAGGCGCTCGACGGTGTGGTGGTGGTGGCCGAGCCGATCGCCCCGGCGTCGCCCGACGGCGGCGCCCTGGCCGACGAGCTGACCGCCGCCCGGGCCGATGCGGCCCTCCCCGGCGTGTGGCGGCCGCTCGGTGAGCCGGGTCCGGGGGGCGCATCACCGCCATCGCCGTGGATCCGGCCGATCCCGCCCGCATCCTGCTGGCCGGCGACGTGCTGGGGGTGGCCGGCTCCACCGACGGCGGCCGGCTGTGGGCCCCGGCAGCCGGCCTCGCCTCGTTCGAGGCGTCGCGGCTGACGTTCGATGCCAACCGGCCGGGCACGGTGTGGGTGGGGACGATGGGCGGCCCGCATGTGTCCGGCGACGGCGGTGCCACCTGGGAGTTGCGCCGCAACGGCTTCCCGGACGCCGTGCCGTGGTCCCACAGCGCGCCGATCGAGGTGGTGCTGATCGATCCCGCCCGGGAGGGCCACCTCCTCGCCTTCGGGGGATCGCACCGCGAGTACCCGTCACCGCAGCCGCCGGACTACGCGGTATGGGAGTCGACCGACGACGGCGTGTCCTGGAGCCGCGTGTCGGAGGTGGCCGGCGGCGCCAACGTCGTGTCGGCCGTACGCCTCGACGACGCCAGCGGGACGCTCGTGGTCGCCGCGCTGGAGGAGGGGGTGTTCCGCTCGACCGACGGCGGGCGCACCTGGACCGAGTCATCCGAGGGGCTGGACAACCGCAACGTGCGGGATCTCGTGGTGGACCCGTCGCGTCCCGAGGTGCTGTGGGCGGCGGTCGGTGCCGGCCGCCCGGCCGCCGGCGGCGACGACTGGCAACCCGGCGGGATCATGCGCAGCGAGGACGGCGGCCGTACCTGGACCGCCCAGGCGCAGGGCCTGAGCCGCCAGGCCGGCCGCGACGCCGAGCACACCTCCCGGTATCTGACCGTCGCCATCTCTGCCGCCGATCCTTCCGTGCTCTACACCGCCGATGCGGCCTGGGACGTCAACGTCGTCTACCGCAGCGCCGACGGCGGGGCGAGTTGGCAGCCCATCCTCGATCAGCGATCGCGCCCGGTGACGGCGTACAGCACGCCGGTGACCGCCGAGGTGCTCGCCGTCGATCCGGCGGACGCCGAACGCGTGCTGCTCGGCAACGCCGAGTTGCTCCTGGTCAGCGACGACGGTGGCCGGACCTGGCGGGACCTCATGAGCCACGCCACGGCCGACGGTACGTTCGTCGGCGCCGGTTGGAGCGGGCTGGTCGCCTCGGCGGTGGCGTTCGACCCGGCGGACCCGTCCACGGTGGCCCTCTCCGGCTACGACGGCGCCAACCTGCTGCTCTCGGAGGACGGTGCCGCCTCCTGGCGGCGGCCGCTGGTGGAGTGGGACCACTGGGGTGGCTCCCACGACGCCGCCTACGGCGGCCGGGGCGAGTCGCTCTACGTGCTGTTGGGCCAGCAGAACACGTTCAACGGTGTGGCCCTGCGCGCCGATGGCGACGGTGCGGCCGGGGCCGGCCAGTGGCGGGTGGCCAGCGGCGGCCCGACGGGGCTGCCCGCCGCCGGCACCACCCGCGACGGCGCGAACCGGTTGGCCACCTTCGCCGACGACCCCCGCACCGCCATCGCCGTCATCGGCGGCCTCGCCTACCGCACCCGCGACGGTGGCGACACCTGGCAGCTCCTCGAGGCGTGGACATCGGTGACCGCGGTGGCCGGCGACCCGTCGGTGCCCGGCCGGCTGTACGTGGCCGACGAGGCCGGTCTGTGGGTCAGCGACGCCCACGGTGATGACCCCGCCCCGCTACCGGGTGCACCGGCTGCGATCACCCGTCTGACCGTGGCACCGGACGGGACCGTGTACGGCACCCGCTGGCGGGCCGAGGGTCAGGCGGGCCTGTTCCGCCTGCGTGACGGCCGGTGGCAGCAGCTCCTCGACGACCCCTACGCCTACGCGGTGGCGGTGGACCCGCACGATCCCGAGCACCTGCTGCTCGCCACCAACGACCACCCCTTCCACGATGTGGTGCTGTCGAGCGGTGTGCTGCGCTCCACCGACGGCGGGGCGACGTGGCAGCCGTTCAACGACGGGCTCACCATCGGCCGGATCCCGGCGATCGCCTTCGACCCGGCCACGCCGGGCCGCGCCATCCTCGGCACACTCGGTCAGGGTTTCTGGGTCATCGAAGGCATGAGCTGACCGCCGCCGGCATCGCACCTGCCGTTCGGTGGCGGGAAGGCGGCCGCCGTGGGCCGGGACGCGAAACCGGCGCCCGCAGGCGCCGGTTCGATGCTTCGGTGGTCGGGACCGGCGTCGATCCGGTGACCCCGCGCTTTTCAGGCGCGTGCTCTGCCAACTGAGCTACCCGACCTTGGCCTGCCCACCCCCGCATGGGGTGGGCAGTGGCGGTCCCGACGGGATTTGAACCCGCGGCCTCCGGCTTGACAGGCCGGCGTGCACTCCAAACTGCACCACGGGACCATGAGGCTTGGGCAGCATAGCGTAGCCGCTGCGAGCTGTGCACCCCCAACGGGATTCGAACCCGTGTTACCGCCTTGAAAGGGCGGTGTCCTGGGCCGCTGGACGATGGGGGCTGGACGGACCTGCAATCTAGCAGTCGGCCACGTCCTTGCTACAGCGGTGGCGCCCCTCGGCGAGGGTCGCCGTGGACCGGTCGGGTCAGGTGAGGCTGGCGTCCACCAGCAGGGCCAGCACGCCCGTCAGCCAGTGGTAGATGAGCCGTTCCTGGGCCTCCGGATCGGCCGGATCCAGACGCTCCTCGTCGTCGTCCTCGGAGATGTCCAACCGGGTGCCGAGCACCAGGCGGAGCTGGTTCACCGTGGTCAGCCAGCACTGGGCCTCGTCGTGGCTCAACAGCTGGGCGCCGACGGTGCCGAGCATCGTCTCGATGGCGCCGAGCCGCCGGTCGGTCAGCTCGGAGCGGGCCAGGATCTGGTACTCGGCGTCGCGCTGGGGATCGTCGTGGTAGGCGGTGGGGAACAGCCGGCGCAGGTCCTCGGCGTCACCGTCCTCACCGATCCGGTGGCGCAGCTCCATGACCAGCGCCTGCAGCAGGTCGCGCTCGCCGCTCGACAGGTCGACGACGACACCCTTGTCGCTGCGGCGGATGGGGGGCTTGGACCGGAAAATCACGACGGCTCAGTCGTCCTGCTGCATCGTGGCCCACAGGCCGTGCTCGTGGAGGCGGAACACGTCGAGCTCGGCCTTCTCCCGGGTGCCGGTGGACACCACCGCCTTGCCCTTGAGGTGCACGTCCATCATCAGCTTGTGGGCCTTCTCCTTGCTGTAGCCGAACAGCTTCTGGAACACGAAGGTCACGTACTGCATCAGGTTGATCGGGTCGTTCCAGACGATCACGATCCAGGGCTTGTCGACATCGACGACGATGTCGGTATCGGTTTCGTCGAGCTCGACCGGCGACGTGGCGGGCGCCATGACCCAGTGCGGCGCCGCGCCAAGGCGTTCGTTGCGCAGGGGGGCTCGACTCACCCTGTCGAGAGTACCTGGTGGCGTGGCGCCTCGGCGGGGGTGGCCGGCGCCTCCGCCGGGGCGGTGCGCACCGCCCCCCAGCCCACCTTCAGCACCAACGCCACCGCGGCCGACCACAGCACGGCCGAGCCGGTCACGTGGATGGCGACGAGCCCGGCCGGCACGCCCAGGCCGTACTGCAGGTACCCGACGACGGCCTGCACCGCGGTCAGCGCCAGCAGGGCGTACACGTCGGAGCGCAGGGCGACGACGGCCGACGTGCCCGGGCCACCACGCTGCGGCCGGCGCACGACCAGCAGGGTCAGCACCAGGAGGGAGGCCAGGAACACCCACATGGCGATGGAGTGGATCCGGGTGACCGAGCTCAGCTCGAAGCCGAACCGGTCGGCCCGGGCGTCACCACCGTGCGGCCCACTGCCGGTGACCACCGTCCCCGTGCCGACCACCACCGTCACGGCGGCTGCCACCACCGCCACCGCCGCCTTGACGGGAGCCGGCCACGACGGCGGGCGGTCGGTGGCGGCCAGGCCGATCAGCGACCGCCCGGTCAGCGCGCCGTCGGCCGCGCTGCGGTGCACGAGCAGCACGGCGACGACGATCAGCACGATCGACGCCACGAAGTGCAGCACGGTCAGCCGGGGGTCGAGCTCGAGCTTGACCAGCACGGCGCCGATGATCGCCTGCGCGAAGATGCCGCCGAGCAGGATCCAGCCGAGGGACTGCAGCCCGGGCCGGTAGGGCCGCCGCCGCCGGGCGCCGACCACGGCGGCGATGGCGGCCACCGCCAGGATGATGATGAGCAGCCGGTTGCCGAACTCGACCCAGTGGTGGAACCCCCACTCCGGGACGAACCGCTCCTCGCTGCAGCCGGGCCAATCGGTGCAGCCCAGGCCCGACTTCGTCAACCGGACGGCGGCGCCGGTGACCACGATGCCCACCTGGCTCGCCAGGGCGAACCAGGCGATGCGGCGGTAGCCGGCGGGGCTGACGGTCCAGCGGGCGTCGGGGCTCACGACGCCGACCCGACGGTGGTGCGCACTCGGGGCCGCTCCTTCACAGCAGCGCACCGTACCCCCCGCCGGGCGCGCGAGCCCATCCCTGCCCGTCCGCCCCGATCCTGCGCCACCGAGTCCATCCCGCCCCACCGAGTCCACCCCGCGCCGCCGGAGCCTCTACGCTCCTTGGTCGTGCTGCTGCAGTCCTCGGTCATGGTGCGTCCCAAGGCGCTCGCCTACGTGGCGCTGACCAAACCGCGCATCATCGAGCTGTTGCTGATCACCACCGTGCCCACGATGGTCGTCGCCGAGGCGGGCCTGCCGTCGGTGTGGTTGATGGTGGCGACGGTGGTGGGCGGCACGCTCTCCGCCGGCGGTGCCAACGCGATGAACATGTACATCGATCGCGACATCGACCAGCTGATGAAGCGCACCCAGGGCCGGCCGCTCGTCACCGGTGAGCTGACGCCGCGGGAGGCGCTCGCCTTCGCCATCGGCATCGAGGTCGTCTCCTTCGTCTGGCTGTGGGGCCTGGTCAACCTGCTGAGCGCCGTGCTCGCCGTGGGGGCCTGCCTCTTCTACGTCTTCATCTACACGCTGTGGCTCAAGCGGCGCTCCACCCAGAACATCGTCATCGGCGGTGCCGCCGGCGCCGCCCCGGTGCTGATCGGCTGGGCGGCGGTGACCAACACGGTGGCGTGGCCGGCCGTGGTGCTGTTCGGCCTCATCTTCTTCTGGACACCGCCGCACTTCTGGGCGCTCGCCATCCGCTACCGCACCGACTACCAGGCGGCCTCGGTGCCGATGCTGCCGGCGGTGGCCACCCTCGAGCGCACCTCGCGGGAGATGATCGTCTACACGGTGATCACCGTGGCCAGCGCCGAGCTGTTCGGCGTGCTGGCCCACATGGGGCCGGTGTTCCACGCCACCTCGATCGCCCTGGGGGCCATCTTCCTGTGGATGACCGTGCGCCTGCACCGCGCCCACTCGCCCGAGGGGGCGATGAAGGTCTTCCACTACTCGATCACCTATCTGACCGTGCTGTTCCTGGTCATGGTGCTCGACGTGCTCGTCCGCCACGGCGTCTGAGCGACGGGTACGAGGGCGGCCGGCGCCGCCCCGGCACCGCTGCGCCGCGTGTGGAGCCCCATGTGGGACCGTTCCGAGGCCCCGACGGTGGAGCTGGTTCGAACGCTGCGCCGCCGTGCGGATAGAGTCCCCGATCGAATGAACACCCCGATCAGCGCGCTCCGAACCGTCCGTCGGGCGGGCGGCAGCCCGGTGGGAGAGGCCAGACACCGCCCATGACCGTCACCGAGAGCAAACCGGAGGACGTGGCCCCATTGGAGGGCCACGATGGCGACCAGCCTCCCGTTCCGACGCCACCTTCGGGTCTGCTCGGCGTGCTCGCCACCGCAGACCACAAGACGGTCGGCCGTCTGTACGTGGGGTTCTCGCTGCTGTTCCTGATCGTGTTCCTGGGCACCACCGCCCTGATCACGGCGGAGGGCATCGACGCCTCCTCGTTGGGTCCGCTCGCCGAGAACACGTTCTTCCAGGTGCAGACGCTGTCGCACGTGGGGCTGTTCTTCCTCGGCATCGTGCCGGCGTTCCTGGGCCTGGCCCTGTTCGTCGTGCCGCTGCAGGTCGGCTCGCCCACGGCCGCCTTCCCCCGGGCGGTGGCCGCCTCGTTCTGGGGCTGGCTGCTCGGTGCGGTGGTGCTGATCGGTTCCTACCTGGCCGACGGTGGTCCCACCGGCGGTGAGCCCGACGCCATCGTGCTGTTCTTCGTGGCCTGGGCGATGGTGATCGGTGCCCTGGCCCTCGGGTTCATCAGCGTGATCAGCACGGTGGCGACCGCCCGGGCCAAGGGCATGAGCCTGCTGCGGGTCCCCGCCTTCTCCTGGGCGATGCTGGTGGCCTGCAGCCTCTGGCTGTTCAACCTCGCCGCCCTGGTGGGCAACCTGCTGATCGTCTACATCGACACCAAGCACGACGCCGTGCTCTACGGCGCCTCGTCGAACCGGTGGGCCCAGCTGGCCTGGATCTTCGCCCAACCGGCGGTGCTCAGCTTCGCCATCCCGGTGGTGGGCATCCTGCACGACGCGGTGCCCGTGGCCGCCCGCATCCGGCCGGTGCGCTACCCGGTGACACTCGGCGCCATCGGTGCGTTCGGGGCGCTCACGTTCGGGGCCTACGCCCAGACCGCGTTCAACCCCGACCTGGTCCACGAGGCGCTGTTCGTGGTGGCCAGCATCGTGGTCGTGCTGCCGCTGCTGGCCCTGTTGGCCGGCGCCGCCGACACCGTGCGCCAGGGACGGTTGCGCCCGACCTCGGCCTTCGTGCTGGGCATGGTCGCCCACCTGCTGCTGCTCGGTGCCGCCGGCGCGGCTGCGCTGTACGCCATCGAGCCGCTCAACCTCGCCTACACCACCTGGGGCACCGGGGTCTCGAAGCTGGTGGTCGCCGCAGCGATCACCGGGTTCGCCGCCGGGCTGTTCCACTGGGGCCCGAAGATCTGGGGCCACCGGGTGGCCGAGCCGTTGGGCAAGCTGGTCACGCTGGTGTTCCTGGCCGGTGGGGCCGCGTTCGCGGCCGGCGACCTGATCGCCGGGGCCAACGGCCAGCTGCCCACACCGGCCAACGGGATCGCCCCCGTGGTCCAAGACGGCGCCGAGCTCGGCGCCCTGCTGTCCACCATCGGCGCCGGTCTGCTGGTGTTCGGCGTGCTGCTCGTGGTGCTGGCCATGCTGCCGGCGGCGCTGCGCACCGGCCCCAGGGCCGACGCCGACCCGTGGGGTGGTCAGACGCTGGAGTGGTCCACCGCCTCGCCGCCGCCCTACGGCAACTTCCTGGGGCCGATCCCCGAGGTCACCTCGCCGTCGCCCCTGCTCGATGTCCGTGAGGCCACGAAGGAGAACGCCTGATGGCTGTCCCTGCGCTCTCGGCGGCCCCGGCGCCGCCGGCGGTCCGCCCTCGTACGCTGCTGGTGGGTTCGGCGCTGGCCGGCTCGGCGTCGGCCATGGCGATCTTCTCGATGGTCGCCATCTACCTGGCCCGCCGCTCCGACGTGCTGAACCAGGGCGAGCGGTGGCTGCCGGACGGTGCCACCATCCCGCTGCCGCAGCCGAACATGATGTTCCTGACGCTGCTCATGTCCTGCGTCACGGTGGCGTGGGCCGCGTGGGCGCTGCGCCGCAACGACCGGCAGAACGCCTACCTGGCGCTCGGCATCACCACGATGATGGCGTTCGCCTTCGTCGTGCAGACCAGCTACCTGTTCACGTTGACCAACATCCCGGTCAACGCCCCGGCGGGCCAGGGTGTGCTGTTCTACGCCATCTGCGGCGGCCACCTCGCCATGGTGATCGCGGGCATGGTGTTCCTCACCCTCATGACGTTCCGGGCGCTGTCGGGCAACTTCCGGCGCATCCCCGAAGGGGTCACCGCCGCCGGCGTCTACTGGTACATCACCGTCGGCGTGTACGCGGTCGTCTGGTACGCCGTCTACATCACCAAGTAACCGAGGCTGCAGCGCAATGATCACGACGGGTGCGAAGTTCTATTTCGGTCTCGGCTTCCTGCTGCTGGTGGCGGCCGTGCTCTACGGCTGGACGAGCGGCGGCGTCGACTGGGGCCTCTTCCCCGGCCACATGGGCGACCTGTACTTCCAGCTCCTCGGCGCCCTGACGATGGGCTACAAGGGCGGCGTGGGCGACCACGTGGGCTACGGCATCCTCCTCGGGGGCTCGGCCGTGTCCACCACGATGGGGGCGTTCATGATCGCCTTCCGCGACAGCGAGGCCAAGGCCGTCGCCGAGGTGGCCGGGCTGCCGGACGCCCCGCCCCTGCAGCCGGTGGCCACGTCGAACGTGTGGGCACCGGTCGCCGCGTTCGCGGTGGCGGTGACCGCCATCGGGTTGGCCACCTCCGGCTGGTTCGTCATCGCCGGGCTGGGGCTGCTCGGCGTGGCGGCCCTGGAGTGGACGATGTACGCCTGGGCCGACCGCACCACCGGCGACTGGCGGCTCAATGCCGCGCTGCGGAACAAGATCATGAGCCCGCTCGAGGTGCCGCTGTTCGGGGCGATCGTGGCCGGCTTCGTGGCCCTCGGCATCAGCCGGGTGTTCCTGTCGGTGCCGAAGCTGTCGGCCACCTGGTTGTTCATGGGCATCGCCACGGTCATCTTCGTGACCGCCATCGTGGTGTCGATGGTGCCCAAGGCCTCCAAGAACGTGCTCGTCGCCGTGGTCGCGCTGGGTGCGGTGGCCGTGCTCGGCGGCGGCATCGTCGGCATGGTGGCCGGCGAGCGTGAGTTCCACGACGAGGGCGAGGAGTTCACGGTGGAGGGCGGCGCCACGTACGGACCGCGGGTGTACGGCACCACGACGACGATCGCAACGGACGAGGCGCACGGCGGGGCCGAGGGTGAGTAGTGCCCGTGGTGTCACCGCCCGACTTGGCGGTGGGGTGGCGGTGTGGACAGACTGTCAGCACTGCGCTGGGCTGAGCGTAGGAACTGGGTGAAATGAGGACGATGTCGTCGGTACGGACAACGACACGGCGTGGCCGGCTCGCTCGGCTGGGCCTGCTGACGCTCGGCGCGTTGGCACTGACGGGATGCGGCTCGGACGGCCATCCTTTGACCACGCTCGACCCGCGTGGTGATGCCTCCCAGGCCATCCATGCCCTGGTGCAGCCGGTGTTCATCGTCGCCGGCATCGTGCTGGTGCTGGTGAACGCGGGCGTGCTGGTCACCGCGTTGAAGTTCCGCCGCAAGCCCGGTGAGGAAGATGCCTTCCCGGAGCAGGTCCACGGCAACACCAAGCTGGAGCTCGGCTGGACCATCGTCCCTGCGCTCATCATGGCCGGCATCGCCGTGGGCACCGTCGCCACCCTCGTGACCCTGGCCAACGCGCCCGACGACATGCGCGAGGACTTCGACATCCGGGTGGTCGGCCACCAGTGGTGGTGGAGCTTCGAGTACGACCTTGGCCGCGACGGCACCATCGACTTCGAGACCGCCAACGAGATGGTCATCCCCGCCGGCCAGGCGGTGGACCTGAAGATCACCTCGCGGGACGTGATCCACAGCTTCTGGATCCCTGCCCTCAACGGCAAGAAGGACGCCGCTCCGGGCCGCGAGCACGCGCTATGGATGAAGGCCGACGACCCGGGCCGATTCCTCGGTCAGTGCACCGAGTTCTGCGGCCTCTCGCACGGCTACATGCGCATGTTGGTCGAGGCCAAGCAGCCGGCCGACTTCGAGACCTGGGTCCAGGAACAGCTGCAACCCGCCGCCATCCCCGAGGACGGCACCGCCGCCCGCCGCGGCCTCGACACGTTCGTGGGCCAGTGCGCCACCTGCCACATGATCGAGGGCGTCAACAGCCCCGAGTGCACCCCCATCGAGGCCGAGACCGAGTATGCGGTCGAGGACAACACCTGCTGGGTCGGTGCGGCACCGTTCATCGGCGCGGCGCAGGTGTCGGGGGGAGCGCCCAACCTGACCCACCTCATGAGCCGCTACCTCTTCGTCGGCGGGCTCTACGAGCTGCGCGACGCCGAGGGCAACCTCAACCGCAACAACCTCGAGGGTTGGATCCGCAACCCGCAGGATTACAAGCCGATGGCGCCCGATCCCAGCCGGGGCAACATCTACGGCCGCGGCATGCCGAAGCTTCCTCTGACCGAGGATCAGATCGACGATCTGGTCGCCTACCTCGAGACCCTCGGCACCCAGCCGACCGCCTGACCGCCCGAACCTGAAGGACTGCGAAGGATCCCGCCCCATGGCACTCGTTGAACGAGAACCGCTCGCCCTTCCCGCCGGCACCGGCGCCGGGACCGCCATCGAGCCGCTCGGTGTGCTGGCCCGTCCAGCCACCAAGACCGGCTGGCGGTCGTGGGTCACCACCGTCGATCACAAGAAGATCGGCATCATGTATGGCGTCACCGCCTTCTTCTTCTTCCTGGTCGGCGGGTTCGAGGCGTTGCTGATCCGCTTGCAGCTGGCCCAGCCCAACGGCTCCATCCTCAGCGCCGACGTGTACAACCAGATCTACACGATGCACGGCGTGACCATGGTCTTCCTCGTGATCATGCCGATGGCGGCCGCGTTCGCGAACTACCTGCTCCCGCTGCAGATCGGCGCCCGTGACGTCGCCTTCCCCCGGCTCAACGCCCTGAGCTTCTGGGTGTTCCTCGCCGGCGGCCTCTTCCTCAACTCCTCCTGGTTCATCGGCGGCGGCGGACCCGACTGCGGCTGGTTCTGTTACGCGCCGAACTCGGGCGTCACGTTCTCACCGACCCACGGCGTGGACTTCTACTCCGTCGGCCTGCAGATCGCCGGTGCCGCCTCGCTGATCGGTTCGGTGAACCTCATCATCACGGTGCTGAACATGCGGGCGCCGGGCATGAGCCTGTTCCGCATGCCGGTGTTCACCTGGATGCAGCTGGTGGTGCAGTTCCTGCTCGCCTTCTCCCTGCCGGTCATCACCGTCGCCCTGTTCCTGCTGACCTTCGATCGCTCCTTCGGTGCCAACTTCTTCAACGTCGCCCAAGGCGCCGATCCGCTGCTGTGGCAGCACCTGTTCTGGATCTTCGGCCATCCGGAGGTCTACATCCTGATCTTGCCCAGCTTCGGCATCGTGTCCGAGATCATCCCGGTCATGTGCCGCAAGCCGATCTACGGCTACCCGTTCATGGTGTTCTCGGGCATCGCCATCGGCTTCATGGGCTTCGGCGTGTGGGCGCACCACATGTTCGCCTCGGGCCTCGGGCCGATCTCGGTGGCGGCGTTCTCGCTGTCGACCATGTTCATCGCCGTGCCCACCGGCGTGAAGATCCTGAACTGGATGGCCACCATGTGGGGCGGCAAGATCCTGTTCAACACGCCGATGCTGTTCTCGGCCGGCCTGGTGGCCATGTTCACCATCGGCGGCCTGTCGGGCGTGACGCACGCCATCGCCCCCGCCGACACCCAGCAGACCGACACGTACTACATCGTCGCCCACTTCCACTACGTGCTGTTCGGCGGCGCCCTGCTCGGCCTGTTCGCCGGCATGTACTTCTGGTGGCCCAAGGCGTTCGGGCACATGCTCAGCGACCGCCTCGGCAAGTGGCACTTCTGGATCACGCTGGTCGGCTTCAACCTGACGTTCGGCCCCATGCACATCCTCGGCCTGCAGGGCATGTCCCGCCGGATCGTGACCTACCAGCCGGAAGACGGCTTCACCTTGTGGAACCGGGTGGCAACCCTCGGGGTGTTCATCATCGCCATCGGCGTGCTGTTGTTCATCTACAACATGTTCCACAGCTACCGGACCTGGAAGGCGGCCGGCCGCCCCAACCCCGGCCCCGATCCGTGGGACGCACGGAGCCTGGAATGGAGCATCCCCTCGCCCACGCCGGAGCACAACTTCGACGTCATCCCCGAGATCCACGCCCAGGACGACTTCTGGCACCGCAAGTACGGCGAGGACGAGCGCGGTCGTGCCGTGCGCGTCGCCGCCACGGAGAACGTCGTGCAGAAGGGCGACGCCAAGGGCGTGCACCTGCCCTCGCCCTCGTACTTCCCGCTGGTCATGGCGGCCGGTCTGCCGTTCATCGGCTACGGCGTGATCTTCAACCGGTTGATCGCCATCCCCGGCGTGCTGCTGTTCCTGGTGGGCATCTTCGGCTGGGCCTTCGAGCCGGCCACCGAGCCCGACGATCACCACGGCGACGCCCACGGCTCCGACGGCCACGGCGGCGATGACCACGACGGGGCGGCCAAGGCCACCCCCGCCACCGAGGAGGCCCCCGTTGGCTGAGACCATGACCGCGCCGGCCGGCACCGGCCACCACGCGGAACACGATGATCATGCCCACGTCACCAACACCGGCATCTCGAACGAGAAGCTGGGGATGTGGCTGTTCCTCGGCTCCGAGTGCCTGCTCTTCGGCGGCCTCATCTCCACGTTCCTGCTCTACAAGAAGAAGCTGAACACGTTCCCCGGCTTCGAGAACACCACCGTCAACAAGCTCGGGGCGAACCTGTTCGACATCCCGTTCACCTCGGTGTCGAGCTTCGTGCTGCTGATGAGCTCGTTGACCATGGTGCTGTCGGTGTCGGCTCTGCAGCGCGACGACCTGCGCCGGACCCGGCTGTGGTTGCTGGCCACCGCCCTGCTCGGCTCGACGTTCCTCGCCGGCCAGGTCTACGAGTTCACCGCCTTCGTCAAGGAAGGGCTCGGGTTCACCACCAACATCTTCAGCTCGGCCTTCTTCACGCTGACCGGGTTCCACGGTGCGCACGTGTTGATCGGCATCATCATCCTGATGACCATGTACGCGCTGTCCATGCGGGGCCGCCTCAGCTCCCGCAACGCCGAGGCCCTCGAGATCGCCGGTCTGTACTGGCACTTCGTCGACGTGGTCTGGGTCGTGATCTTCGTGGTCGTCTACCTCATCAAGTGACCACACCGCCCTCGTTAGCTCTGCACAGAAGAGGTTCCCAGCCGTGAGCGCTGAAGCGACGACCACCATCGGTCACGACGCCGACCACAGCCACGAGGCGCACCCCAACCGTGACATGGTCTATGTCAAGGTCGCCGCCATCCTGGCGGTGATCACCGGCATCGAGACGTTCACCTACTTCGAGAGCGTCGTCGACTTCGGCCGGCTGACCATGCCGTTGCTGATCGTGTGCATGGGGGCGAAGTTCTACCTGATCGCCGCATACTTCATGCACCTGAAGTGGGACAAGCCCATCCTGCGGCGCACGTTCATGGTGGGCATCGTGCTCGCCTTGGCGGTGTACATCATCACCCTCACCGCGTTCCGGTTCTGGGACGCGGTCGACGTCATGCCCAAGTGATGTCGGGCGTGGGCGCCGTCATCGCCGCCGAGGGTCCGCTGGGTTGGCAGCCGCATCCCGAGGTCTGGTTCCTGGTTCTGAGCGTGGTGGCCCTGGGCTTCTACGTCACCCGGGTGATCCAGCCGAAGATGGTGGCCGCCGGCGAGGCCCCCATCACCACCCGCCAGCGGGCGTTCTTCGTGGCCGGGGTGCTGTGCCTGTGGATCGCGTCCGACTGGCCGGTCCACGACCTGGCCGAGGAGTACCTGTACTCCATCCACATGGTCCAGCACATGGTGTTCACGCTGGTGATGCCGCCGCTGTTCCTGTTCGCCATGCCGGCGTGGCTGCTGCGGCTCATCCTGGGTTCCGGCTCCGTCGGTCGCTTCCTGACGAAGCTGGGGCGGCCCCTCTTCGCGGGCCTGCTCTACAACGCCCTGTTCGTGCTGACCCACGCCGCCCCGTTGGTCAACGCTTCGGTGAAGATCGGTCCGCTGCACTACTTCCTGCATGCCGCGCTGGTGCTGTCGGCGTTCCTGATGTGGAACCCGGTGTGCGGGCCGCTGCCCGAGCAGCGCATGTCGCTGCCGGTGCAGATGGGCTACCTGTTCGGCATGTCGGTGTTGCCCACCATCCCGGCGGCGTTCCTCACCGTGGCGGAGAACCCGCTGTACCGGGCCTACGAGCGCGGCGCCTACCGCCTCTGGGACGTCAACATCATCCAGGACCAGCAGGCCGCCGGGGTGATCATGAAGATCGGCGGCGGCTTCTACCTGTGGGGCATCATCATCGTGCTGTTCGTGCAGTGGGCGTCGCGCCAGCAGCGCAACGACCGTGCCGCCACCAAGCGGGTGGGCCGGAACGGCGAGGTGCTGACCTACCAGGAGGTCGAGGCGCAGTTCGCCCGGAGCGAGCCGGCGGCGAGCGGCCCGAAGCAGTCCTGACCGCGACCGAGGCACTCCTGATCGCGACCTGAAGCACTCCTCACCTCGAGCCGCGTTGCGGCTGCGGGCCGGTCCCGGCGTGGATCAGTCGCCGGGCGACCAGCGGAACGTGCGTGCGGCCGCCAGCGGCAACACCACCGCCCAGGCGAGCAGCACCAACCAGGCGCCGCCCACCGACAACTCGGCGCCGGTGGCACTGCGCAACACCTTCACCAGCGCCCCCGTCGGCAACAGCCCCGCGATCGCCCCGACGGGCCCCGGCAGTTCGCCGGCGGGCACGGCCACCCCGCCGAACAACAGCAGCACCAGGTACAGGCCGTTGCAGGCGGCCAGGTTGGCCGGCCCCGACAGCGTCCCGGCCAGCAACAGTCCGGCGCCCGCGAACGCGGCCGTACCCAGGAGTACGGCGGCGACGAAGGGCAGGAGGCGCCAGGCCGGGTCCCAGCCCAGCGCCAGCGCCACCGCGCTGAGCAGCACCAGCTGCAGCACCTCGGTCACCAGCACGGCGGCGATCTTCGCCACCAGCAGCCGCGGCCGTCCCAGCGGCGTCGCCCCCAACCGCTTGAGCACGCCGTAGTGGCGCTCGAAGCCCGTCCCGATGCCCAGGCTCACCATCGCGCTGGACATCACCGCCAGGCCCAGGACGGCCGGCGCCAGGAAGTCGACGGGCTCGTCGGTGCCGGTGGGCAGCACGTCAACCTGCGACAGGAACAGCAGCACCAGCACGGGGATGCCCAGCGCCACGAGCAGCTGCTCCCCCTGGCGGAAGGCGAGCACCAGCTCGTTGCGGGCTTGGGCGGCCAGAGCGCTCACGGTCGGTCTCCTCCGTCGTCGTCACCGGCCGTGAGCCGTAGGAACACGTCCTCCAGACCGGCTCCGCCCGATCGCAGCTCGTCGAGGGCGAGGCCCCGTTCGGCCAACCAGCCGGAGAGCCGGGCCAGCAACGCCGGATCGCCGTGGGCATCGACCACGTATCGCCCCTCGCCATCGTCGGCCACGGGCGCGCCCACCGCCGCGCTGAGGGCGGCCACATCGAGGCCGGGCGAGGAGGTGAAGCGCACCGAGGGCCGGCCCGCCCGGGCGGCCAGCTCGGCCGGGGTGCCCACCGCCAGGAGCCGTCCGTGTTGCACGATGGCCACCCGGTCGGCCACCCGTTCCACCTCGGTGAGCTCGTGGCTGGTGAGCACCACGCACACGCCGGCGTCCCGCAACTCGGCCACCACCGCACGCACCAGCAGCCGACCCTCGAGGTCGAGCCCGGCGGTCGGTTCGTCGAGCACGACCACCTCGGGCCGGCCGACGAGGGCGAGGGCCAGCGCCAGCCGCTGCTGCTCGCCGCCCGACAGCTTGCGCCAGGCGGTGCGGGCCCGGGCGGTCATCCCGACCCGGTCCAGCAGCTCGCCGGGCGCGGCGGGCGCGGGGTAGTAGCTGGCGAACAGGCGCAGCGCCTCGATCGGCCGGATGGCGCTGTAGAGCCGGCAGGACTGCAGCATGACGCCGAGCCGGGTCATGAGCCGATCGTGGTCGGCCACCGGATCGAGCCCCAGCACCCGCACGCTGCCTTCGCTGGGCCGGCGGAACCCCTCGAGGGTCTCCACCGTGGTGGTCTTGCCGGCGCCGTTCGGTCCGAGTAGCCCGAGGACCTCGCCCCGCTCCGCCTGCAGCGAGAGCCCGTCGACGGCGGCCACGTCGCCGTAGCGGACCCGCAGCCCGATGATGTCGATCGCGTGGTCGGCGGCGGTCATCGGCGGCGACGCTAGCGCCGGGCAACTCGTGCGGCGCACCGGGGGCCACGGGCTAGCGTCAACGTCCATGATCGACCTTCGCCGGCTCCGCACCGAGCCCGACGCCGTGCTGGCCGCGTTGGGACGGCGCGGCATCGACCTGGCCCCCGTCCGGGAGCTGATCGAGCTCGACGTGCGCCAGCGTGACCTGGCCCGACAGCGCGACGAGGTCCGCAACCAGATCAAGACGATCTCGGCCGATGTGGGGCGGCTGTTCAAGGAGGGCCGCAAGGACGAGGCGGGTGCGCTGCAGGCCCGCAGCCGGGAGCTGGGTGCGGGCGAGAAGCAGCTGGGCGACGAGGCCGATGAGCTGGCCGCCGCCATCCGCCGGGCGCTGCTGGTCATCCCCAACGTGCCACACCCCGACGCCCCCGACGGGGCCTCCGAGGCCGACAACCCCGAGTTGCGCAAGGTCGGCTACGACCCCGATGCCTACCAGCCGCACCAGCGCATCGCGCACTGGGACATCGGCAAGGAGCGGGGCATCCTCGATCTCGAGCGCGGCGCCAAGCTGTCGGGCTCGATGTTCGTGATGTACCGCGGTGGTGGCGCGGCGCTCGTCCGGGCGTTGATCCAGCTCGGCCTCGACCGCAACGCCGACGCCTTCGAGGAGATCCGCCCGCCGACGCTGGTGCGGACCGAGACGATGGTGTCCACCGGGCACCTGCCCAAGTTCGTCGATGACGCCTACCACGTGGAGCGTGACGACCTGTGGGCCATCCCCACCGCCGAGGTGCCGCTCACGTCGCTCGCCCGCGACGAGGTGCTCGACGAGGCCGAGCTGCCCAAGCGGTTCATGGCCTACACCACCTGCTACCGCCGGGAGGCGGGCTCGGCCGGTCGGGACACGCGCGGGCTGCTGCGGGTGCACGAGTTCGACAAGGTCGAGATCCTGGCCTACGCCACGCCCGAGCAGGCGCCGGGGTTGCTCGAGGAGATGGTCGGCCGGGCCGAGGCCACCATCGCCGGGCTCGGTCTCGCCTACCGGGTGATCGAGATCTGCACCGGCGACATGGGCCAGTCCCACCATCGCAGCTTCGACATCGAGGTGTACGCGCCCGGTGTGGACCTGTGGCTCGAGGTGTCCTCCATCTCGTGGTTCAGCGACTACCAGGCCCGCCGGGCCAACATCCGCTACCGCCCGCTCGGCCCCGACGGTACGCCGTCGAAGGGCACCGAGATCATCCACACGCTCAACGGCTCGGCGCTGGCCGTGCCCCGGGTGTGGGCGGCCATCGTGGAGACCTACCGCCGCTCCGACGGCCAGATCACCGTGCCGGAGTTGTTGCGGCCCTACCTCGGCGGCCGCGAGGTGCTCGCCGCGGGGCCGTCGCGGTGAGCGAGGACCACCCCCGCCTGGCGCACCTGCCCGCCTTGGGCGATGCGTCGGTGCGGGCGCCGGGGCCCAGCCACGACGAGGTGGTGGACCACCCGATGCGCCGCATCACCCGGGAGATCGCGTTCGACCCCGACGGCTGGGGCCCGGCCCGCGCCGCCAAGGTGGCCGAGGTGTTCGACGGTCTGGCGCCCACGTGGCACGAGATCGCCGGCGGCGACGGCCGGCTCGAACCGTTGCGCGATGCGCTCGATCGGGGCGGGGTGGACGGCACCGGGGTCTGCCTCGAGCTCGGTTCGGGCACCGGTTCGGCCACCGCCCTGCTGGCCGAGCGGTTCGATGTGGTGCTGGCCAGCGATCTGTCGTTGGAGATGCTGCGGCGCGCCGCCGAGGAGCCCGCCGTGCGGGTGCAGGCCGACGCCTGCCGCCTGCCGGTGCGGACCGACGCCGCCCACGCGGTGGTGCTGATGAACATGTTCCTGTTCTGCAACGAGCTGGAGCGTGTGCTGCGCCCCGACGGTGCGCTGGTGTGGATCAGCTCGTTGGGCGATCGGACCCCGATCTACCTGTCGCCGGCCGAGGTGCTCGAGGCGCTCGGACCGCGCTGGCAGGGGGTGGCCGGCCGGCACGGCGAGGCCAGTTGGTGCGTGGCCCGACGCCGCCCGTCCTGAACGTGCGCACCGGTGGGATGCACCGCTGGGGCTGATCGGCGGAGCATCGGCCGCCGGCCCGAGCTTCCGGCGCCGGGAGCCTCCGGACCGCACGGCATGGTCGGTCATCTGACGAGAACCCGTCGATGATGGAGAGTTCTCTGCACAAGCGCTAGCGTGCCGGAATGGACCTCGCGCAGATGCGGAAGGAGTACGAGTCCCAGCCGTTGGACATGGCTGACCTCGACCCCGACCCGCACCGGCAGTTCGCGCGTTGGTTCGACGACGTGGCCCGCTCCGAGGTGATCGAGCCCAACGCGGCCGTGCTCGCCACCGCCGGCGCCGACGGGCGTCCGTCGGCCCGCCACGTGCTGGTGAAGGCGGCCGGGCGCAGCGGTTTCGTGTTCTACACCAACTACACGAGCCGCAAGGCGAACCAGCTCGAGGTCAACCCCTACGCCGCGCTGGTGTTCACGTGGGCCCCGCTGTCTCGCCAGGTGGTGATCGAAGGCCGGGTGTCGCGGGTCGCCCCCGAGGATTCCGATGCGTACTTCGCGCAGCGGCCGCGGGTGGCGCAGCTCGGCGCGTGGGCGTCGAACCAGAGCCGGCCGATCGCCGATCGGACGCAGCTGGAGGCCTCGTTCGAGGCGGCCGCGCAACGTTTCGACGGGATGGCGGTGCCCCGGCCCGAGCACTGGGGCGGCTACCGCGTCGATCCGCAGCGCATGGAGTTCTGGCAGGGCCGGCTGGGCCGCCTGCACGACCGGCTGTCCTACGAGCGCACCGGCAACGGTTGGCGCATCGAGCGGCTGGCGCCCTAGCCCTGGAGCTGGCCCATCACCGTGTCGGCGATGAGCTCGATGTGCTCGAGGTCGTCGAGGTCGAGGACCTGGAGGTACATGCGCTCGGCACCGGCGTCGCGGTAGGCGCGGATCTTGGCGGCGACCTCGTCGGGCGTGCCGGCGGCACCGTTCTGGCGTAGCTCACCCACCTCGCGGCCGATGGCGGCGGCCCGCCGGGCGATCTCGGCCTCGTCCCGCCCGCAGCACAGCACCAACGCCGCCGAGCAGCGCAGCGTCGCCGGGTCACGGCCCTCGGTCTCGCAGGCCGCTCGCACGTTGGCCACACTGCGGCTGAACGCATCGAGCGGGCTGAACGCCCGGTTGTACTCGGCGGCGAAGCGGGCCACCAGCCGGGCCGTCTTCGGCTTGCCGGCCCCGCCCACGATCACCGGCAACGGTCGCTGCACGGGCTTGGGCAGGGCGGGCGAGTCGGTGAGCTGGTAGTGCTTGCCGTCGAAGGAGAACGTCTCGCCGTCGGGGGTGGCCCACAGACCGGTGATGATCGACAGCTGCTCGTCGAGGATCTCGAAGCGCTCCTTGAGGGAGGGGAAGGGGATGCCGTAGGCGGTGTGCTCGGCCTCGTACCACCCGGTACCCAGGCCGAAGTCCACCCGGCCGCCGCTCATCTCGTCGACCTGGGCCACGGTGATGGCGAGCGGCCCGGGCAGGCGGAACGTGGCCGCCGACACGAGCGTACCGAGCCGTATGGTGCTGGTCTCCCGGGCGATGGCGCCGAGCGTGACCCAGGCATCGGTGGGACCGGGCAGCCCGGTGACGCCGCCCATCCTCAGGTAGTGGTCGGAGCGGAAGAAGGCGGCGTAGCCGAGCCGCTCGGCGCTCTGGGCCACCCGCAGCAGCTGCTGGTAGGTGGCACCCTGCTGCGGTTCGGTGAAGACGCACAGTTCCATGGGCCGGACGCTACCGGGTCAGCGCGGCGTCACCTGCCCCGGGCGTCTCGCCGCCTGTCCCGCCCAGGGGGCCACGTCCGCTCGCGTGGCCAGCGCGCCCACCAGCGCCTCGGTGTGGGGGTTGGCCTGCGCCCGGGGCCATCCCTGCCAGTACGGGCCCATGCCCCGCACCCGCGGTGGCAGCTCGATCTGCACGCCGCCGAACGCCGGTCGGTTGACCGGGTTGTCCTCGTGCAGGCCCCGTAGGTCGCCGGGGATATGTCGATCATCATGACCCTCAGTGGCCCACCTCGGTGCGCAACGTGCGGCTCACATGGGCGGCGAGGTCGCGGTTGCGGCCGCCGAGCAGGATCGTGGTGAACATCCCGGCCCGGCCGTAGCCGTGCACGGCGATGGCCACCTCCACGTGGTCCAGGAAGGCGCGCAGCAACGCCGAGCAGGCCGGGTCGACCCGTTTGGAGGGCAGGTGCCAGCGGAACTCGGGCGGCTGGATGACCGCGTAGTACGACGCACCGGCGGCGGCGGCCGCGGCGGCGGCGATCTCGTCGGTGCCGCGCTCGAGGGAGCCACCGTGGAAGGCCAGGAACCCGAAGCGGCTGCGCAGCTCGAGCTGCTCGACCACGCCGGGATGGCTCAGCAGGCGGGCGAACATGGTGGAGCGAGGGGCAGCGTCGACGGCCCGGTCACGACCGCTCGACGTGATCGATGGGGTGACGGCGCAGCAGCCGCCAGCCGGTGACCGACAGCAGGGCGGCGCCCACCACGACGCCGGCGATCACGCCGAGCCGGCCGGTGCCGATGCGGTCCACGAGGTCGGTCAGCGACGACTGCACGGCGAGGGCCCGGTCCACGATCGGGTCGTCCACCGGGCCGTTGCGGATGCGCAGCTCGTACCAGCCGTAGTACGCCATGTACGCCCCGGCGACGAGCATGAACACGCCGGAGATGGTGTTGACGTGGCGCAGCAGCCGGCGGAAGCGGGTGACCACCCCGTTGCGGGCGAGGGCCACCGCCAACGTGAGCAGCCCGACGATGGCGCCCATGCCCAACCCGTAGGTGACGAACGTGAGCGTGCCGGCCAGGGCCCCGTCGTTGGTGAACGTGGTGGAGGTCACGGCCAGGAACGGGGCGATCGTGCAGGACAGCGAGCTGAGCGCGTAGCTGACCCCGAAGAGGAACATCGAAGGCAGCTCCCGGCTGCCGGTGCCCTTCTGCAGCTTGGGCAGCCGCACGGTCAGCGAGCGGCCGAACAGGGCGGCGATGCCGATCCCGATCAGCGCCAGGCCGATGACGATCGTGACCCACGGCAGGTGCTCCTGCACCCGGGAGGAGACCTGCACGATGAGCACGCCCATCACGCCGAAGACCACGACGAAGCCGAGCGTCATCACCGCGGAGACGGCGACGGAGCGCAGCACGGTCCGGTCGGCGCCGGCGGCGGAGGGGTCGTCCTCCAGGCCGACGAAGTAGGAGAGGTAGGCCGGCAGCATGGCGAAGCCGCAGGGGTTCACCGTGGCCAGCATGCCGGCGGCGAAGGCGAGGGCCAGCGGCGCGCCGCCCATCAGCCCAGCGCCTCGATCTCGGCGCGCAGCTCGTCCTGGTCGAGCTTCTTGGACACCACCTTGGCCACGGTGCCGTCGGCTCGCACGAACGCGGTGGTGGGCATGTTGACCCCGCCCACCCAGCCGAGCAGCTCGTTGCGGACGTCGCGCACCAGCGGGTACGTCACACCGGTGGAACCGGCCATCTCCTGGGCCTGCTCGACGGTGTCCTGCACGTTCACCCCCACGAACGTGACGGTGCCGCCGAGCTCCCGGTGGACGGCCTCGAAGTCGGGCATCTCGGTGATGCAGGGCACGCACCACGAGCCCCAGAAGTTGACGACCATCGGCTTGCCCAGGAACTGCTCGAAGGTGCCCTCGGAGCCGTCGAAGTTGGTGAAGCGCTGGTCGGCGATGTTGTCCGCCGGCGTGGTGTCGGAGCTCTCGAGCCCGCCGACGGTGAGCCCGCCGGCGCTGGCGGCACCGCCATCATCGTCCTCGCTGCCGGTGCAGGCGCCCAGGGCCAGCAGGCAGGTGAGGGTCAACGCGACCACGGAGCTCGACCTCGGACGGCGCATACGCCGAGTCACGCTACCCGCGCCGTCGCGCCTGGCGAATGGCAGTCCGGCCGTCGTTGGTGGGGCCGATCGGCCGGTTGGTCGCCGCCGCGGCGGTCACGCACGGGCCGGGCTCGCCGGGCGTTGCCCGACCCGTGGTGCTCGTGACCGCCGGCGGCAGGTGGGTGGCGGCCGTCGCCGGGTGGCGCGGCCTGCGCCGGGAGGCTCAGGCCGGCCGGGCGACGTACACCGCGGTGGGCTGCAGGTGCTCGGGGATGGGGATCTCCGGCAGCTGGTCTTCAGGCCGCGGGTTCTTGGGCGGCCGGCCCCGACGCCGCTTGGCGGCCAGGATCCGACCGTTCAGGAACAGCTGCCCACCCCAGACGCCCCACGGCTCACGCCGCTCGATGGCGCCTTCCAGGCATTGGGCCAGCACCGGGCAGCCTGCGCAGATGGTCTTGGCCCTGGCGATGTCGTGCAGCTCCTCGGAGAAGAACAGCCCGACCAGGGTGCCGTTGTTGTCCCGGCAGCTGGCCTGGTCCCACCAGTCGCGGGGGGTGAAGAGCAGGTCGCCGGGAGCGTCGTCGAGTTGGGGGAGGGTTCCGGACCGCACGGTCATGGGAGGCTCGCTTGTTCGCAGGTCAGCAGGTGTCGAGAGAGCGGAGGGGTTTCCGGAGGGGTTCGGTACGAGCATGGGGTTCCGAAGCGTGGGCAGTGGGTCGACGTGGGCAGCGGGTACGAGGACAAGAAGCAGAAAGGCCGCCGGGTGATCCCGGCGGCCTTCGGAGATTGCTCCGTGGGTAGGGGTGGCCCTATCCGTACGGTGCCTCCTCAGGCCGCGTCCCGTGGCGCTTGGTGGTGTTGGCAAAGGTCGACGGCTTGGCCACGGGAATGAGTACGGTCGACCAGTTGCAGCCCATGACGGCGCCGGCGTAGCCACGACGGCGCGCGGCGACGGCATCAGCGCCGTGCTGCAGGTTGCGCTCGAGGTGGCTGTTCACGGAGGGCGCCTTTCGGTGGGTTGGGCGACGAGGGTTGTGACGGTGCGAGCACCGGGACCGGCGGCGGTGGACCGCCGGGGTCGGCTGCGACTTCACCACGCCCGCCGGAATGGCGTCAATCGAATTTCGCGATCCGGACGCGGGATTTTTCCGGCACACCGCGGCGCGGTGACGGCACGGTTAGCGTGAGGCGGCGATGTCAGCAGTGAACGACCTGGTCACGGTGCCGCTCGATCCCTTCGCGGGGGTCGGCCGATCTTTCGAGCAGCACCGTCGGGTTCGCCTGGGGGACATCACCCCGAGCGGGCGCCTACGGCTCGACGCGGTGGCCCGCTACCTCCAGGACGTGGCCAACGACGATGCCTACGACAGCGGCATCGCCAACCCCGGCGCCTGGGTGGTGCGCCGCACCGTGATCGAGGTGCGTCGCTGGCCGTCGCTGCGGGAGGACGTGTCGCTGCGCACCTGGTGCTCGGGCATCGGTGCTTCGTGGGCCGAGCGCCGCACGGCGATCCGGGGGGCGGGCGGCGGTCGGGTGGAGGCGGCGTCGCTGTGGGTGCAGCTCGACCCCCATCGGGGCCGGCCCACCCGGCTCGATGAGGGCTTCCTCGCCGTGTACGGCCCCTCGACGGGCGGTCGTCGGGTCCGTTCGAAGCTGGTGCTGGGCGACGACGCCCCCGCGGCCGCCGCGCCCGGCCCCGCCGCGCCCGGCCCCGACGCGCCCGGTCCCGCCGCGCCGACGGTGCCGCCCGGGGACGGGGCCCATCGCCAGCGGTTCCCGGTGCGGCGCACCGACCTCGACATCATCGGCCACGTCAACAACGCGGTGGCCTGGGCCATGGTGGAGCACGCCCTGCCGGCGCGCAGCGACCTCGGTGGCCGCTTCGAGCTCGAGCACCACGACGCCATCGAGCTCGACGCCGACCCGGCGCTGGTCACCATCGGGGATCGGCTGTGGGTGTTCGACGGGCCCCGCCTGTGTGTGGCGGTGGCCGTGCAGGGGGCCGCCGTCGCGGGCGGTCAGCCCACCAGCCGGTAGCGCAACGGCTGGCCGCGCACCTCGCTGCGCACCGCCTGGCCGGCCAGGGCCAGGTGCTCCAGGTGGGCGTAGGTCTCCGAATCGGCCATCGGGCCCCAGGCGACGGGCTTGAACAGGCGTTGCGAGTACTCCTCCACCGTGGCCAGGCCCAGGTCGGCGCCGGCCGTGCGCAGCAGCTCGAGCCGCTCGTGGTGGTGGGCCTGGATGTCGCGGCAGCGCTCGGCCAGGTTGTCGAAGGGCAGCCCGTGGGCGGGCAGGACGGTGCGGATGTCGTGCAGGTCGACCATCCGCTCCAGCGAGTCGAAGTAGAGCTTGAGCGGGTCGGCGGCGCGCACCAGGCCCGAGATGTGCGGCGTGATGGTGGGCAGCACGTGGTCGCCGGAGATGAACGTCCCCGCCGCCGGATCGAGCAGGCACAGGTGGTCCACCGTGTGACCGGGGGTGTGCACCGCCACCCACTCGCGACCGCCGAGGGGCAGGATCTGCCCGTCGACCACCCGGGCCGAGGGCTTCGGGGGCCGGAAGTAGGCCCCGCCGCTGAGCTGGTTGACGGCGTAGCTGAGCTGCATCTTGCGCGGCGGCCGGGGGTGGGGGCCGCCCCAGGGCGTGGGGCCGTTCCAGCGCCGCCACTGGCGCAGCTGGTTGCCCACCCCCTCCACCACGTCGCGGCCCCGCTCCCCGGCCGCGCCGTGCAGCCAGGCGCGGGCCTTGGCGACGCGCTCGCGGGCGGCGGCCCAGGTGTCGAGGTCACGGGGGTCGGCGAGCTCCTTGTGCTCGTCGTCCTCCTCGTTGGGGTCGTAGAACGTCTTGAAGTCGGCGTGGGTGATCACCTCGGCGCCCGTCAGCCGGCGGATGTGACCGGCGGCGCCGAAGTGGTCGGGGTGGGAGTGGGTGACGATGACCGTGTGCACCCGGGCGATGTCGAGCCCGGCGCCGGAGCCGTTGCACCAGCTCCTCCCAGGGTTTGCGACCCGGCAGCCCCGGGTCCACCAGGGTGAGGCCGCGCTCGTCCTCCATCACGTAGCAGTTGACGTGGCCCAGCCCGGGCATGGCGATGGTCAGCTGCACGCACAGCACGCCGGGGGCGACCTCCACGGCCTCGTCGGCCGGGGGCAGCTTCTCCTGGCGCACGCCCCGGTGCACCGGCGCGCCGTGTCCGTTCTCGTGCCCGTGGTCGTGCCCGTGCCCGTGCCCGTGGGCATCGGTGGTCACCGCGGTGGCGGCGGCCTGCGGTCCTGTGGACGTCGTGTCAGCATCCCCCATCGAACGGAGAGTAGACGCCGGGGTGGCTCACCCGCCCTTGATGAACACCTGCTCGCGATAGAAGCGCAGCTCGGTCAGGCTCTCGCGGATGTCGTCGAGGGCGCGGTGGGTGGTGGCCTTGCGGGGCGCGGCGTCGAGCACGCCGGGGTACCAGCGGCGCACCAGCTCCTTGATGGTCGACACGTCCACGCTGCGGTAGTGCAGGAACTCCTCGATCTCCGGCAGGTAGCGGGCGAGGAAGCGGCGGTCGGTGCCGATGGAGTTGCCGCACAGGGGTACCGATCGGGCGTCGGGGATGTGGCTGCGCAGGAAGGCCAGCGTCTCGGCGCCGGCCTCCTCGAGCGTCATCGTCGAGGCCCGGATGCGCTCGGTCAGCCCGCTCTGGGCGTGCATGCGCTGCACGACGGGGTTCATGGCGGCGAGCATGTCGTCATCGACGTGGATGACGAGGTCGGGGCCCTCGGCCACCAGGTTGAGCTGATCGTCGGTCACCAGCGTCGCGATCTCGACGATCCGGTCGGTCATCGGGTCGAGCCCGGTCATCTCGAGGTCCATCCACGCCAGCATGAGCGGCCAAGCTATCGCACCCGGGCGACCGGGCGACCCTTCGCGTGAGCGATCGAACACGCTCTGCGGGATTCCGCCCTCATCGCCGGAACGCCGTTCCGTCGCTCCCCGCCGTCGCGCCGCTCGGGTGCCAACACGTTCGACTGCGATTCCTTCGCCCTCGGGCAGCCCCGAAGCGACCACTGAACGTGGCGCTTTCGGTGGGTGCGACCTCGGGAACGCCGCTACCCGGCCCGGGCCGGCGACCGCGCTGTGCCACCGGCCACGCCACCCGGTGGCGGCCGCGGGCGCCGCGACCCCGCGGCCATCCGTCAGCGCACGCGGAGCGCTCCCGAACAGGACTTTCGTCAACGGAACGGAACGGCGAAGAACGTGTTGGCAGCCCTCACATTCGCCGGCCCGGTGCCGAACGTCAGCACGTGCATCACCGAGCCGCGCTCCCGTCGACGTGTAACGGGAGACGGCGATCGGAGTTGTCCTGTGCGTGTCCGCCCCTCGATTGCGACCGCGCGCTAACCGTGATAAACCCGAGCCGCCTTCGATGGACCACCCCGAGTTCGGCGATTGGTGCTTCGTGCGCGGCCCCGTCCGAAGGAGTGACACGTGCGGATCGTGATCGTCGGTGCCGGCGTCGTCGGTACAGCGACCGGCAAGGGATTCGCCCGCCGCGGGCATGCAGTGATGTTCGTCGACACCGACGCCCGTCGGGTCGGCGCGCTGCGCAGGAGGGCGCCGCTGCGTCCTCTGAGCTCGATCTGCGGGGCCCGGCCGCAACGGTCATGCTCAGCGTGCCCACGCCGTCGAGCAGCGCCGGGTACGACCTCTCGGCGGTGCGCAACGCGGCCGCCGCGGTGGGTGAGGCGCTGCGCAGCGCCGAGGAGCTCTCCACCGTCGTGTTGCGCTCCACCGTCGCCCCCGGCACCCTCGAGGGCACCGTGCAGCCCATCATCGAGCAGCGATCCGGGCAGCGGGCCGGCGAGGGCTTCGCCCTGGCCTCCAACCCCGAGTTCCTGCGGGCCGAGTGCGCCCTGGAGGACTTCCTCGCCCCGTGGATGACGGTGGTCGCCTCCCGCTCCAAGCGGACCCGCGAGCGGCTGGCCGAGCTGTACCGGCCCTTCGGCGGCACCCTCGAGCTGTTCGCCGACCCGGCCGAGGCCGAGTTCGTGAAGCTGGTGCACAACGTGTTCAACGCCACCAAGATCAGCTTCTTCAACGAGGTGTGGAGCCTCGCCTCCCACCTCGGGCTCGACGCCCACCGCATCGCCGCCACCGTGGCCTCCTCCGCCGAGGCGTCCTGGAACCCGGGCTACGGCATCCGCGGCGGGCGGCCCTATGGCGGCGCGTGCCTGCCGAAGGACGTCAGCGGGTTCCTGGGCTTCGCCCTCGAGCTCGGCCTCGACGCCCCCATGGCCGCCGCCACCCGGGCGGTCAACGAACGCCTGATCCGCGAAGCGGATCAGCCCACCATCGATCTGCGCAGCCCCGTCGAGCCCGACCCGGGCCCGGCCGGGGTCCCTCGGAGGTAACCAGGGTGCGAACCCTCCTGATCTTCATCCCCATCGGCATCCTCGGGATCATCCGCTGGTCCAGCTGGCTGATCCGCCGCGTGCCCGCGGTGCTCTACCGGCCCTACCCCGAGGGCCACTACGAGCCGATCACGGTGGTGACGCCCGTCTACCAGGAGGATCCCGAGATCTTCCGGGCGGCGGTCGCCTCCTGGCTGGCCAACCGTGGGGTGCAGGAGGTGATCTGCGTCGTCGACGCCACCGACACGACGTGCATCGACATCGCCAAGCAGCTGTCGATGACCTCGTCGGTGACGTTGATCGTCACCGACGTGCCGGGCAAGCGCGACGCGCTGCGCAAGGGCTGGGAGGCGGCGAAGACCGAGATCGTCGCCCTCGTGGACAGCGACACCATCTGGGCGGACGACGTGGCCGCCCGGGTGGTGGAGCCGTTCATCGACCCCGAGGTGGGCGGCGTCGGCACCCGGCAGAACGTGCTCAACCCCGAGACGCTGTGGCAGCGGATCAACGACTTCTACCTCGACTCGCGCTACCTCGACGAGGTGGCCGGCCAGACCCAGTGGGGCCAGGCCGTCTCCTGCCTGTCGGGCCGCACCGCGGTGTACCGGCGGTCGCTGCTGCTGGAGATCAGCCACGACTTCATGACCGAGACGTTCATGGGCGTGCCCTGCAACTCCGGTGAGGACAAGCGCCTGACCATGCTCACCCTGCGCAAGGGTTACAAGACCTGGATGCAGCAGAACGCCCGGGTGTGGTCCACGTTCCCCGAGGCGCCCGCACGTTCTTCCGTCAGCGCCTGCGCTGGGCCCGCAACACCTGGCGCTCCGATCTGCGGGCGCTGCGCGAGGGCTGGGTGTTCCGCCACAAGTGGCTGGCGCTGTCGATGCTCGACAAGGCGGTGTCGAGCTTCACGCTGCTCGTCGCCCCGGTGTTCATGATCTTCGCCCTGGTGACCCGGCACTTCGCCATCGCCGGGTTCCTGGCGTTGTGGTGGCTGGTCAGCCGCGGCATCAAGTACCTGCCGCACCTGCAGCGCCGCCCGCTCGACGTGCTGCTGCTGCCGGCGTTCATCCTGGTCACGTTCGTGGTGGCGGCCATGAAGATCGTGGCGCTGCTGTCGATCCGCCGACAGCGGTGGCTCACCCGCGACGTCGAGGTGATCGACGGCAAGGTCACCCGGGTGGTGCAGGGCGGCCACACCCCCCGTCCGATCGCGGGGACGGCCCGCTTGCGCTGGATCGGGTTGAGCGCCGTGGGCGCGGTGCTCACCCTGCTCATCGGCGGCGCCGGCCTGGCGCAGGCGCAGCAGACCCGCCGCAGCCCCGAGCGGCTCAGCGGGGTGGCGCTGCAGGCGACGCCGCCGTCGACCAACGCCCCGGCCACCAGCACCTCCGCGCCCGCGGCCAGCACCACCACCGGCCCGGCCGCCGGCCCCGCCGGGACCGTGGCCACCACCACCCCGGCACCGAAACCGACCGCGGCGACCGCCGCCCAGGTGGCCTGCAAGCTGCCGGGCGACCCGCCCGAGCGCGACGAGGACAACCCGCTCTACAGCGGTCAGGGCACCAGCCGGACGCTGACCGCCTACTCCCCGTTCCGCCTGCTGCAGACCAAGTGCGCCTTCCCCGAGGACCACCGGGCGGTGGCGTTGGGCGTGGGCCAGGTCCGCATCCGCGAGGGGGCCCGGGAACGGTCCATCCCGTGGCCGAACGGCAGCACCTACCGGCTCGAGGACCTCGCCCGCGTGCTCGCCGATCCGGACCTCATCGTGGAGACCGAGCCGGGCACCATCGAGGTGCGCGCCGCCATCATCCAGACCGACAACACCACGCTCACCGTCAACGAACCGGTGCGCGAGGTCCGCTTGGTGGACAACCCCCACGTGTTCCTCGGTGGCCGCAACGCCGTGGCCAGCTTCGACGGTGTGCGGGTGGTCTCCGGTTCGACGAGCGGCCCCGGGCCCGACCTGAACTACGAGGACGGCCGCCCGTTCGTGCTCTACCAGGACGGGTCCACGCTCGACATCGGCGATTCGATCTTCGAGTACCTCGGTTCGGACCGCTCCTCGGCCTACGGCGTGTCCTGGCGGACGGGGGGCAGCACCGGCACGGTGTCGGATTCGACGTTCCAGCACAACTTCTTCGGCATGTACTCCTACGAGGCCGCCGATCTGGTCTTCACCGACAACACGTTCAAGGACAACGTGTACTACGGCGTGGATCCGCACGACCGCTCCCACAACCTGGTGTTCCGCGGCAACGTGTTCGAGAACAACGGCAGCCATGGCGCCATCGTGTCCAAGGAGGTGTCCGCCACCACGTTCCAGGACAACCGCTCGGTGGGCAACGGCGGCAACGGCTTCGTGATCGACAGCGACTCCTTCGACGTGCTGATCGAGGGCAACCTCGCCGCCAACAACGCCATCGACGGCATCGTGGTGCTGAACTCCCGGCGCAACAGCATCATCAACAACGAGGTGCGCGAGAACCGGGTGGGCATCCGCATCAACGGTGACCGTTCCACCGGCAACGTGATCGAGGGCAACACGCTCGACGCCAACCAGACCGGCATCCAGCTCTACGGCGGCGCCACCGCCACCGAGATCAAGGGCGCGCTGGTGACCAACTCGGAGAAGATCGGCATCGCCGTGGACGCCCCGGCCTCCCAGATCGTGGACAGCGATGTGACCGGCGGGCTCATCGGCATCGACCTGCGCTCGCCGGCGTCCATCGAGCGGGGCATCGTGGCCCAGGTGGACGTGGGGGTGGCGGTGCGCAGCCCCGAGCCGGTCAGCATCAAGGGGATCACCATCAACGCGCTCGAGATCGGCGTGCGCGTCGACCGGCTGTCGACCGCGTTCCTGTCGAACTCCACGGTGAGCGCCCCGCTGCCCTACAAGGGCAGTGAGCAGATCGTGCGGGGCACCGACCTCGAGGTGCGCACCCTGGCGCCGCCGGGGCTGCACTGGTACGGCGTGTTCGGCTTCGGCTTCCTGGTGGCCGGCCTGGTCCTCGAAGCGGTCCGTCGCCTGCGCAGCCGGGGCCGGCCCACCGGGGGCACGCCGCCCGACATCGTGCGCACCAACTTCGTCTGACGGGGTCGACCCCGGGCCCGCGCCGTACTCGTCGGTACGGTGGTCGGGCCGGCGGTCAGCCGGCCGTGCGGGCGGCCTCGCGGCGGGACTTGCGGATCTCGAGCGCCACCGGGATCAGCGAGAGCAGCACGATGACGGCCACCGCCGGCAGCAGGTAGCGGTCGATGCTGGGTACCGTGCGGCCCAGGAAGTAGCCGAGCGTGGTCACCCCGGCCGCCCAGGCGACACCGCCGACCATGTTGAAGGCCACGAACGTGCGGTACGGCATGTGGCTGACGCCGGCAACGATCGGGGCGAACGTGCGCACGATGGGAACGAAGCGGGCCAGCACGATCGTCTTGGAGCCGTGCTGTTCGAAGTACTCGCGGGCCTTGTCCACGTTGGCCTGCTTGAACAGGCGGGAATCGGGCCGGCGGAAGAGCGCCGGTCCCACCCGGCGCCCGAAGAGGTAGCCGGCCTGGTCGCCGGCCACCGCGGCCACCACGCAGCCGGCGACGAGCAGCCCGATGGCGGGCAGCTTGCCCTGCGAGGACAGCAGCCCGGCGGTGAACAGCAGCGAGTCGCCCGGCAGGAAAAAACCGATGAGCAGGCCGGATTCGGCGAACACGATCAGCAGCACCCCGATGGTGCCGAACGTGCTGATGAGCCGCTCCGGATCCAGGAACCCGCCGACGGCCAGAAGGAGAGCCATAGCGGGCAGGCTACCGAGGCCCGTGGCCCGCAGAGCCTGCCCGGCGCTGTGACGCCGGTCAGGCCCGGGGTGCCTTGAGGGCCTTGCGGGCCCGGGCCCGTTGGGTGGCGTCGGTCTGCACCTTGCGCAGGCGCACGGCGGTGGGGGTGACCTCCACGCACTCGTCGTCGGCCACGAACTCGAGGGCCTGCTCCAGGGTCATCTGCTTGGGCGGCACCAGCTTCACGAAATCCTCCGCGGTGGAGGAACGGATGTTGGTGACCTTCTTCTCCCGGCAGATGTTGACGTCCATGTCCTCGGCGCGGCTGTTCTCGCCGACGATCATGCCCTCGTAGACCTCGGCGCCGGGGCCGATGAACAGCGTGGCCCGCTCCTGGATCTGCTCGATGGCGTACCCGGTGGCCACGCCGGTGCGGTCGGCCACGATGGTGCCGCTCTGGCGGGTGCGGATCTCGCCCGCCCACGGATCCCAACCGTCGAAGACGTGGTTGAGCACGCCGGTGCCGCGGGTCTCGGTCATGAACTCGGTGCGCACGCCGATGAGGCCGCGGGCGGGCACCCGCCAATCCATGCGGACCCAGCCCTCCCCCTGCGGGAGGACCTGCTCCATGCGGCCCCGCCGCTGGGACAGCAGCTGGGTGACCGCACCGAGGTACTCGTCGGGGATGTCCACCGACACCCGCTCGACCGGTTCGTGCAGCGTGCCGTCGATGGTGCGGGTCAGCACCTGGGGCTTGCCCACCGTGAGCTCGAAGCCCTCGCGGCGCATCAGCTCCACCAGCACCGCCAGCTGCAGCTCGCCGCGGCCCTGGACCTCCCACTGGTCGGGTCGCTCGGTGTTGTGCACCCGCAGCGACACGTTGCCGATCAGCTCCTGGTCGAGGCGGCCCTTGACCAGTCGGGCGGTGACCTTCTTGCCGTCGCGGCCGGCGAGGGGCGACGTGTTGATGCCGACGGTCATCGACAGCGACGGCTCGTCGACGGTGACCGGCGGCAGCGGACGGGGGTCCACCGGGTCGGCCAGGGTCTCGCCGATGGTGACCTCGGCCAGCCCGGCGACGGCGATGATCTCCCCGGGGCCGGCGTCGTCGGCCTCGACCCGCTCGTGGCTCTCGGTCACGAACAGCGCCGACAGCTTCACCGTCTCGATGCCGCCGTCGAGCTTGCACCACGCCACCGACTGGTTGCGCTTGAGGTAGCCGTGCTGGATGCGGCACAGCGCCAGGCGACCGAGGTACGGCGAGGCGTCGAGGTTGGTGACCAGCGCGGCGAACGGGTGGTCGGGGTCGAAGCTGGGCGCCGGGATGAACTCGAGCAGCATCTCGAACAGCGGCTTGAGGTCGGTGCCCTCGACGGCGAGGTCGGTGGTGGCGGTGCCGGCCCGGGCGTTGGTGTACACCACCGGGAACTCGAGGTGGTGGTCGGCGTGGGCCAGGTCCAGGAACAGCGAGCCGATCTCGTGCAGCACCTCGTCGATGCGGGCGTCGGGCCGGTCGATCTTGTTGATGACCACCACGACGGGCAGGTCCCGCTCGAGGGCCTTGCGCAGCACGAAGCGGGTCTGGGGCAGCGGGCCCTCCGACGCGTCCACCAGCAGGAGCACGCCGTCGACCATGGTCAGGGCGCGCTCCACCTCACCGCCGAAGTCGGCGTGGCCGGGGGTGTCCACGATGTTGATCTTCACCGTGGTGCCGTCGGGTGCGGGCCAGCGCACCGCGGTGTTCTTGGCGAGGATGGTGATGCCCTTCTCGCGCTCGAGGTCCATCGAGTCCATCACCCGGTCGACATCCGCCGCGGAGCCGGCGCGCAGCGCACCGGCCTGACGCAACATGGCGTCGACCAAGGTGGTCTTGCCGTGGTCGACGTGGGCCACGATGGCGACGTTGCGCAGGTTGGAAACGGTGCGTGAGGTCATATGCTCGCCGGGTACGTGAGAAAACGGGGCTGTTGCACCCTACTGGCTGTCCCGACGTTCTCTCGATGCCGGCGCCGATCGCCGCGCCGCTCTGTGACCCATGACGCATCCCACCGCCAGCGGGCGCCGCAGTCCGCTCCTCGCCGCGAGACGCCCCACGTGAACCACTCCCTCCGTCGCCGTGCCGTGGCGCTGCTCGCCGGCCTGGGGGCCGCGGTCGCGCTGCTGGTGTCGGCTTCGCCCGCCGCCGCCCGGGTGACCGCAGCCCAGCTCAGCGGGGTTGCGCCCGCCGACGACACGCTGGCGGTGGCCCCGCCCGGCGCCTCGCTGCCCGACCGTGCCGCGGAGCCCGCCGCCCTCGATGCGGCGTGGTCGGCCGAGCCGGCCCGGGCCGGCGACCCGGCCCCCTTCCGGCCGCAGATCGTGGGCGGCCAGCCCGCCACCAACGTGCCGGCCGCCTCGGTGGCGCTCATCTACTTCGGCACCGGTCCGAACACGGTGAGCTGTTCCGGCTCGCTGGTCGCCCCGCAGTGGGTGCTGACCGCGGCGCACTGTGCGGTGCAGTTCTCGGGCGGGCAACCCACCCGCCAGGTGAACAACCCGGCGGAGTACCGGGTGTACATCGGCTCCGATTCCTCGGGGTTCCAGCACACGGTCAGCGAGATCCGCATCAATGACGACTACCTGAACCGCACCTCGGCGGAGGACGTGCCCGGCTATCGCAACGGCCAGGGCAACTGGGTCAACGGCGAGACGAACCTGCGCAACGACCCGTCGCTCGACGACTACGCGCTGCTGCACCTGGTCCAGCCCTCGGCGGCGACACCGTTGAAGCTCGGCGTGGACGATTCGCTGGTGCAGGCGGGCAGCACCGTGTGGGTGGCCGGCTGGGGCGTGGAGAACGCCGCCACCAACACGCTGCCCACGTCGCTGCGGGAGGCCCAGATGACGCTGGGCACCAGCACGTTCTGCGAGGTGAGCTGGCGGCAGTACTACAGCGCCACGTCGAACATCTGCTACTCGTTCCCCACCGCCGCCACCTGCAGCGGCGACTCCGGGGGCCCGGTGTTCAGCCGCGACGAGGACGGCGCCTGGTGGGTCATCGGCATCATCTTCGGCGGCGCCGGCAACTGCGCGGTGGGCAGCGCCTACGTGGGCGTGCGCGCCGCCTGGGCGGCACCGTGGGTGGCGTCGGTCACCGGCGTAGCGCAGACCGGTCGGTATGGCGAGAGCTTCAACCCTGTCGTACCGACCCGCATCGTGGACTCGCGCGCTGGTCAGGGCGTGTCGTTCATCCCGCCGACCATCTTCGAGCCGTCGGCCCAGGGCGTGTACCTGCCCATCCCCACCCTGCCCACCAACTTCGTCACCCGCCGCCCGATCCTGGGCGCCAACGGCGTGGCCGGGCTGCCCACCAGCGGGGTGGCCGGCGTGGTGCTGAACGTCACCGTCGAGGGCCAGGGCGGCGGCTTCGTGGCCGCCTACCCGTGCCTCGACGGCTGGGCGGGCACGTCGAACGTGAACTTCGCCGCCGGCCAGACGGTGGCCAACCTGGTGGTCAGCAAGGTCGACCGCAACGGCGACGTGTGCTTCCTGGCGGCGGCGGAGACCACGCTGATCGTCGATCTGACCGGCTGGTTGGGTGCGGCCACGCCCACCAAGCGCGCCCTGCGGGCCGCCGACCCGGTGCGCCTGTTCGACAGCCGCGACGCCCCCAACAGCAAGCTGGCGGCCGGCGCCAGCGTGGCCGTGCAGGTGACCGGTGCGGGCCGGGCGCCGGCCGGGTCGCGGGCTGCGGTGCTCAACATCACCTCGACGGGGGCCGACGCCGACGGGTTCGTCACCGCCTGGCCGTGCGACGCGCCCCGTCCCCTCGCTTCCTCGCTCAACCCGGTGCGCGGTCGGGACGTGCCCAACTCGGTGGTGGTGCAGCTCGACGCCCAGGGCCGGGTGTGCCTCTACAGCGAGCTGCCCGCCCATCTGGTGGTCGACCTCAACGGTTGGGTGGCCGACGGCCCCAACGGCACGGTCAAGACCGTGACGCCCAGCCGGCTGGTGGACACCCGTGGCAACGGCTCGAGGGTGGCGGCCAACAGCGCGCTGATCGTGCCGGTCGCCGGGCGGGGCGGGCTGCCCGCCGGCGGCCTCGATTCGGCGTTGCTCAACGTCACCGTGACCGATCCCGCCGCCGCCGGCTACACGGTGGTCTTCCCCTGCGGCGCCCTGCCGTTCGCGTCGAACCTGAACTTCGTGGCCGGCCAGTCGGTGCCCAACGGCGTGGTGGCCAAGGTCGACAGCAACGGCAACGTGTGCCTGTGGTCCACCACCCCGACCCATCTGGTGGTCGACGTGGTCGGCTACGTGCGAACCTGACGGCGTGTCGCCTTCCCCCGAGCCGGCGCCGTTGGCGCTGGCGGTCCGTCGCCTCGACCCGGACCTGCCGCTGCCCCGTCCCGCCCGCTTCGGCGACGCCGGCCTGGACCTGCTCGCCGCCCACGATCTCGCCCTGGCGGCCGGCGGCGGCCGCGGTGTGGTGGGCACCGGCCTGGCGGTGGCCATCCCGTTCGGGTGCTGCGGGCTGGTCCTGCCCCGCAGCGGCCTGGCCCGCCACCACGGGGTCACCTGCCTCAACACGCCGGGGTTGATCGACGCCGGCTACCGGGGCGAGCTGCAGGTGTTGTTGATCAACACCGACCCGGCCGCCGACTACACCGTGCGCCGCGGCGACCGGGTGGCGCAGCTGGTGGTGATGGGCTTCGTGGCGGTGGACCTCGTCGAGGTGGACGAGTTCGAGCCGACGGACCGCGGCGCCTCGGGCTGGGGTCACACCGGTCGTTGATCCGCGCCGCCCGGTCCGCCAGCGGCGGCCCAGGGGCTCAGGCGGCCGGTTCGACCGGGCGCAGCCGTCCCAGGCGGCGTCGACCGTCGCGCAGCGCCATGGCCGCCCCGCCGGCGGCGACGGTGCCGAGGAACGCGAACGTCCACCACGGCAGGCCCCGACCGCTGAGCACGATGGTGAGATCGGGCAGCAGGAAGCACACCACCGCCAACGCCGCCCAGCGCGCCGCCCGGGCGGGCCGGCGGGCCGCCAGGTTCCGCACGGTGCGGCTCGCACCCAGGGCGTAGGGCGTGCCGGAGCCGAGCTCGACGGCGGCGTACAGCCACGGGTTCACGCCGTAGCGGCCGAGGGTGGTGGCGACGAACCAGATGCGGGCGCAGCTCCACACCAGCGCGGCGGCCACCCAGGCGAGCTCCAGGCGATCACCGCGTCCGAGCCGCCCCACCGCCCGCTGCCACCGCCCTGTGCGCCGCACCGGGCCAAGGCTACGGGTTGGCCCGGTTTGGGCTGCGTCGCGGTGCCGGTAGCGTGCTTCGACGTGTCCGACTGCACCGACGCCCCCGGCGGGGCCGAACCGCCCAACCCTCACCGGTGGCGTGGGCGGTCCACGTGCTCACCGCGCTCGGGGCGGTGCTCGGCCTGCTGGCGATGATGGCCATCGTCGAGGGCCGGCGCGAGGCGGCCATCGTGTGGCTGGTGGCGGCGCAGATCCTCGATGGGCTCGACGGGCCGTTGGCCCGGGCCTACGGCCTGGACCGTCAGCGCTCCCGCATCGACGGCGAGGTGCTCGACCTGGTGGTGGACTACCTCACCTGCGTGGCGGTGCCCGCACTGCTGGCCCAGCAGTTCCTCGGCTTCGGCCGGCCGGCGTCGCTGCTGCTGGCCGGGGCGGTGCTCGTCTCGGGGGCGCTGTGGTTCAGCCGTCGGGACCTGTGCGCCGACGATCACAGCTTCCGCGGCTTCCCGGCGGCGTGGAACCTGGTCATCCCCACGCTCGTGCTCCTGGGCCTGCCGCTGTGGTTGGACGCGGCGCTCATCGCCGGGCTGTCGGCCCTGAGCTTCACCAACGTGGTGTTCGTGCACCCGGTGCGGGTGGTCCGCGGCCGGGCGGTGTCCATCGCCGTGATCGTGGCCTGGTTGGGCTCGCTGCTGGCGGTCAGCCTCGACGAGGGCGGCGCGGTGGCCCGGCCCGAGCTGCACGCGCTGCTCGCCCTGTCGGCGCTGGCCTCGGCGGCCATCACGGTGTGGCACACCCGCCAGCGCCTCGACGTGGGGTTGGCGGAGCTTCGCTGAGCGGGCCGGCGCCGGCTGCGGCATCGACGTCGAAGCTGATGCGGGCGCCGCCGTCGATGCGCTCCAGGCTGCTGACCAGCGGGGCCACACCCAGGTCGAGGCGCTGCCAGGCCTCGGCCGACAGCCCGACGCCGGTGGCCGCCGGGCGGACCGCCTCGAGCTCCACCACCAGGCGCCCGGGGGTCAGCACGAAGCCGATGTCGAGCTCGGCCCCGGGGCGGGCGTCGACCCCTGCGATCGCGTCGACCCCCGGGCGCGCCTCGGCGGTGAGCGAGTCGAGCGTGAACGCCTCGACGGTGCGGGTCAGCGCCTCGGCCACCCGTTCGATGGCCACCGCGGTGAAGCCGACCCGCTCGGCCAAGCCCGATGCGGTCAGCGGCGTGAGCGCGCCGAACGCCGGTCGGGCTGGTACGCGCAGGCGCACCCGGGTGGGGTCGGGCGGTGCCGTTCCACACGGCATGTGCTCAGCGTAGGGTGTCGCCGTGGCGTCGGCATCGTCTCGAACGGGGCACGCTGCGCCGGTCGGGCGACGCGCCGACCCCGGTGCGGCGGGCGGGGCGATCGAGCCCGCCCGGTGGTGGCGGGAGGCGGCGCCCTGACCGTCGTGGTCGACGAGGCGATCTGGCGGTTCCGCGGCCGGCGGTGGGCGCACCTGGCCTGCGACGGCGACCTCGACGAGTTGCACCGCTTCGCCGCCGCCATCGGCGTGCACCGGGTCTCCTTCGGCGGCGACCACTACGACGTCACCGCCGAACAGCGCGTGGCCGCACTGGCCGCCGGGGCGGTGCCGGTGGGCGCCCGGGAACTGGTCCGCCTCCTGCGCGCCGCCGGCCTGCGCCGCCGGCCGGGGGACGGCGCCCACCACTGGTCTCCGTTGGCGCACCATGACGAGCTCGATGCGACGGGGGTGGGAGCCGCGGTGCGCGCCGCGCTGCCCTGGCTCGATGGGCACGCAGCCGCAGCGCACGCCCTGCAGGCGTTGGCGCAGGGGTGGTCGGGTGGCGGACCGATCGCGGTGCGCGTGCTGGCGCGCCCCGGGGAGGTGGCGGTCCTGCTGGTGGCGTCGACGGTGCCGACGCTGGCCGGGCCCCTGCCGGCCGAGCCGCCGCCGCCGATCACCGCCTGGTTGGCCTGGCCGGCGGCCGATCATCGTTTGCTCGAGGTCTTCATGCGCCCGCCCGATGTGCCGATGACCACGCGATGACGTCGCGGGCGCAGCGCAGCGAGGCGATGGGCGCCGCGGTGGCGTGTCGGCCCGGCGCGCCGGCGATGACGATCGCGCAACGGCTCGGTGCGGGCCCGTTTCCTGGGCCGGGTCGTCGGGTAGGTTGCCGTTCCGGGTCGGACGCCGGGCGGAGGTGGCAGCGCAATGACCAGACGTGCGGGCAGGGCTATGGGAAGCGCTCCGACGCCGAGTGGTTCGCCGTGGGCGATCGGGGTGCGGGCGATGCTGGCCATGGTGGCGACGCTGGCGGTGTTGGTGGTCGAGCCGCCGGTGCTGGTGTTGGCTGTCGTGGCCGTGGGCCTCGCCGTGCTCGCGGCGAGAGAGGTCACCTCGGTGCGCGCCGGCCAAGGGCTGGCGCCGGTGATCCCGTTGCGGCGCCCCGGCGTCGTCGCCTGACCGCCGCCTGCCGGCGACCGGAGCGATCCATACGCATCGGTATGGTCAGCCGGAGGCGTCGGCCCGCCCCGTTCGACCGACGCCCCGTACTGATTGGTATGGTCGGAGCAGGCGGTCCGGGCCGGGGTGAACGTCGATGATCGAGCCGCCGGTGAACGGGCCGGCGCTGGACGAGCCGGGCCGAGCGCTCGATGCGCCCGGGGCGCAGGCCCGCCCGGCCGGCGTGCGCCGCATCTACTGCAACCGCAGCCTGCGCTTCGACCACGTCTGCGCCGTGGGCTTCGACATGGACTACACGCTGGCCATCTACGACCAGCAGCAGATGGACGAGCTGCAGAGCCGGCTCACCCTGCAGCGGCTCGTCGAGCGCGGCTACCCCGATGACGTGGCCAGCATCCGGGTGCCCACCGAGTTCGCCATCCGCGGGCTGCTGGTCGACGTGGGCCGCGGCAACGTGTTGAAGATGGACCGCTACCGGTACGTGAAGCGGGCCTACCACGGGCTGCACCCGCTGTCGCGGGCCGAGCGCCGGGAGCTGTACGAGGCGCGGCGGCTGCGGCCCGGCGTCGACCGCTACCACTGGGTGGACACGTTGTACTCGCTGGCCGACGTCGCCGTGTACGCCGGCGTGATCGACCACCTCGAGCGCACCGGTCGCCGGCCGGACTACCGCCAGCTGTTCGCCGACGTGCGGCTGTGCGCCGACGCCGCCCACGCCAGCGGCGAGGTCAACGCCGAGCTGGAGATCGACCTGTCCCGCTACGTGTGCCGCGACCCGGAGCTGGGCCCCACGCTGCACCGCCTGCGCAGCGCCGGCAAGAAGCTGTTCCTGCTGACCAACTCCCGGCCGGCCCAGACCGAGCCGATGATGTCGTTCCTGCTCGACGGCTCCGTGCCCGGCTACGGCTCGTGGCGGCAGTTCTTCGATGTCATCGTCACGTCGGCCCGCAAGCCGTCGTTCTTCACCGACCGGGCGCCGTTCGTCGACCCGGCCGATCCGTCGTCGCCGGTGACCGAGCTGCGCCGGGGCCACGTGTACGAGGGCGGCAACATGGCCGACTTCGAGCGCATGGCGGCGGTGTCGGGCACCGACGTGCTCTACGTGGGCGACCACATCTACGGCGACGTGTTGCGGGCCAACGTCGAGTCGGGGTGGCGCACGCTGATGATCGTGCAGGAGATCGCCGACGAGCTGGCCGCGCTGCAGCGGCACGGGGAGGACGTGCGCGACGCCGACGAGCTCGATCGGGCCCTGCGGTTGACCCGGGAGGAACGGCGCGCCGGTGGTGGGGGCAACGGGTCCCCGAGGCACGGGGCGCTGGCCAACCGGGCGGTGGAGCTCGCCCTCGAACGCGACCGGCTCGAGACGGTCATCGACCACAGCTTCCACCCGTACTGGGGGTCGCTGTTCAAGGCCGGCAGCGAGCTGTCGAGCTTCGGTGCGCAGGTGGAGCAGTACGCCTGGCTGTACACCGAACGGGTGTCGAACCTCGGCCGCTACCCGGCCAACCACTTCTTCCGCTCGCCGAGGGCCCGCATGGCCCACGAGCTGTAGCCGGGGGCGTGTCCGGCGACGACCCACCGGGCGGCGACCCGCCGGGCGGGTGGTCGCCCCCCGGCGGGTCCGCTGGACGTGGCGGCGGCGCGGCCGCCACGGGGTCACAGCAGCGTGCTGATGGCGGCGGCGGCCGCCGCCGGCTGCTCCTGGGGCAGCATGTGCGCGGCCTGGTCCACCAGCTCGAGCCGGGCGTCGGTGGCGGTCAGCAGCTGCTGGTAGCGCTCGCCGTAGACGGGCGGGATGAGCTTGTCCTGCCGGCCCCACACCAGCACCGTCGGCGTGGTGACCCGGTACAGCCGCTTGGACAGGCGACGGTTGGGGATGGGGAACAGGATCTTGCCGGCGGTGCCGAGCTTGCGGGCGTTGCCCACCAGGAACAGCTTGAGGGCGTCGTCGTCGGAGAAGTCGAGCCCGGCGGTGAGCGCCTTCTCGCCGGCGGCGGCGTCGACGAAGAGCACCTCGGCCAGCTCGAAGGGCAGCATGGCGAAGATGTCGGGGATCGGGTGCTCGTCGAGCCACAGGCCGGCGGCGCACAGCAGCGCCAGGCCCCGCAGGCCCGACGGGTTCAGCGCCGCCATCTCGGCGGCGATCATGCCGCCCATCGAGTGGCCGGCCAGGTAGGGCCGGTCCAGGCCGAGCGACTCGATGAGGTCCCAGCCGTGCAGGGCGAAGTCCAACATGTCCTCGATGAGGCCCTCGGTGGCCTCTTCGCCGAAGCCGGGCCACTCGGGGGCGAACACCTGGAAGCGGCCGGCCAGCTCGTCGAGCAGCGGCTCGGTGGGCAGCAACCCGCCGGCGCCGTGCAGGTACAGCAGCGGGGGGTTGGCGTCATCGCCGATGACGCGGACCTTGGCGTCGATGCCGCGGCGGGTGGCGACGGAGCGGGTGGAGACGGAGGGGCTGGCGGCCGCCATCAGATGATCTCCTCGGGCAGCTCGGGGTAGGCCCGGGCCTTGTTGAGGGCGTCGTCCTCCTGGCGGCGGCGCTCGGCCATCGGCTTGCACCACCACTGCTCGGCGTCCCACTCGGGCCAGATGTTGCGCAGCCGCGGCATCACCTTCTCGGCGAACAGCTGGGTGGAGTACCGGGTCTTCCAGTCGGGCATGTCGCCGGTGTGCATGAGGCAGAACACGGTGCCGACGCGCAGGGAGCGGGCCAGGTACTCCATCTGCTCGGCGACGGTGTCGGGGCTGCCGGCGATCACGAACCCGCCGTCGACGAGGTCCCGCCAGGTCAGGTTCTTGAACAGTTCGAGCGCTTCCTTGCGCAGCTGGTTGAGCTTGCCCGCCTTGATGGTGTCCACCGTGCGGTAGCCGGCCGGGTCGCTGAAGCCGGGGTAGACGTGCAGGCAGCGGTTGAAGAAGTAGAGGACGTGCTCGGCGTAGAGCTTCTCGGCCTCGGCGTCGGTGTCGGCCACGCAGATGATCTGGGCGAAGCTGGCCCGGTACGGCGACTCGTCTCGGTCGCCCCGCTCGGCCCGCCGCTCCCAGAAGCCGTCGAGCAGGGCCTTGCCGCCCTTGTAGCCGTTGAAGGAGAGGTAGCTGTAGTTGTAGTCGTGGTCCAGGCAGAAGTCCCACGTCTCGATGGAGCCACCGCCGGGGATGTAGATGGGCGGGTGGGGCTTCTGCACCGGCTTGGGCCACAGGTTGACGTAGCGCAGCTGGTTGTACTTGCCGTCGAAGGCGAACACCTCGTCGCGGGTCCACGCCTGGATGATCATGTCGTGGGCCTCGGCGTACTTGTCGCGCGTCAACGCCGGGATCTGCCCGTAGGTGAAGTTGGTGTCCATGGCGGTGCCCACCGGGAAGCCGGCCACCAGGCGGCCGCCGGAGATGCAGTCCAACATGGCGAACTCCTCGGCCACCCGCAGCGGCGGGTTGTACAGGGCGATGGAGTTGCCGATCACGCACAGCGCCGCATCGGAGGTCCGCCGGGCGAGGCCGGCGGCGATGATGTTGGGCGAGGGCATCAGGCCGTAGGCGTTCTGGTGGTGCTCGTTGCAGCCGATGCCGTCGAAGCCGACGGACTCGGCGAACTCGAGCTGGTCCAGGTACGTGTTGTAGACGTGGTGGCCCTTCTCCGGGTCGAACAGGGTGTTGGGGATGTCCACCCACACCGAGCGGTGCTTCTCCCGGAAATCGTCGGGCAGGTACGGCCACGGCTGCAGGTTGAACCAGACGAACTTCATTGCGTGCATCCCCCTTCTGGACACGCAGCCGGGGCGGGGCTCGGCCCCGGCCGTGCCCGGCAGACTAGAAGATGCAGGGGGCCGGCGGGCCCGTCGCACCGAGAGCCGTGGAGGAGCCAGCCGTGACCGATCCGACGAAGCAGGGTGGCCCCGCGGACGAGGGCGATGCGCTCGCCGGGCTCGAGGCGCTCGTGCGCCGTCGTCGCACGAACCTGCGGGTGGACGCCGAGCGGCCGGTGCCCGAGGACCTCGTGCGCCGCCTGTGCGAGGCGGCCACCTGGGCGCCGAACCACCACCGCACCTGGCCCTGGCGCTTCGCCGCCCTCACCGGTGACGCCCGGGCCCGGCTCGGGGCTGCGCTGGCCGCGCACCTGCGGGCCGCGCAGGCGCCGCCGGAGAAGGTGGCCAAGGCGGAGGGCAAGTACCTCCGGGCCCCGGTGCTGCTGGCGGTGGCCGTCGGCCACCGCCCCGACGACGGCCCGGTCCGACGGGCGGAGGACCGCGACGCGGTGGCGGCGGGGGTGCAGAACCTGCTGCTGGCCGCCACCGCCGCCGGGCTGGCCAGCTACTGGGGCAGTGGCGAGGTGCTCGGGGTGCCGGCGGTGCTGGAACTCTGTGGCTTCGCCCCCACCGATACCGTCGTCGCGTTGATCTACCTCGGCTATCCGCTCGCCGACGTGGCCGCCCCACCACGCCCGGCGCCTGACCTGCGGTTCATCGCGTGACAGAACCGCGCACGTGCGCGACCACGGGCGGACAAGGCTCCCCACGCAGCGCGGTAGCCTTGCCGCTCGGTGGACACAGCCGTTGCGGAGCGAACGACGATCCGGGTGGTCGTCGTCGATGATCATCAGATGTTCGTGGAGAGCCTCGTCCGCCTCCTCGACGACGAGGCGGACATCGAGGTGGTCGCCGTGGCCGGGTCGAGCCGGGATGCGCTCGCGTCGGTGCACGACACCAAGCCCGATGTCGTGGTGATGGACTACCAGCTGCCCGACGAGAGCGGGGCCCGCGCCACCGCGGTGCTGCGCCACCGCGATCCCGGGGTGCGGGTCGTCATGCTCACCGGCCACGCCGACACCTCCGCCGCCCGGGCCGCCGCCGAGGTGGGCTGCGTGGCGTTCGTGACCAAGGACAAGGCGGCCCAGGACCTGGTCGATGCCGTGCGGGCCGCCCACGCCGGCGTCGTCACCCTCGCCCAGCCCGCGGTGAGCGTGGTCCCGGGGTGGGACGGCCGTCGGGCCGCCCGGCTCAGCCGCCGGGAGCGCGAGGTGTTGCGCATGCTGGCCGACGGTCTCGGGACCGAGGCCATCTCCGAGGCGCTGTTCATCAGCCGCAACACGGTGCGGGCCCACGTGCAGCGGGTGATCTCCAAGCTCGGGGCCCACTCCAAGCTGGAGGCGGTGGCCATCGCCCGCCGCAGCGGCCTGCTCTGACCTGACCTGACCCGCCGGCGCCGCGCTCCTCGCCGCGCCCGCTCCCCACGCTGATCGATCCCGTTCCCCCGGCCACCGGGGTGGCGGGATCGATGCGCGTCAGCCCCCGTCGCCGCGCTGGCACCGTCGTGTCAGCGCGCGCCGCACCCCGCTGGACCGATCCCGCGGCGATGCATGCAGCTGCGCTGCAAAACCATCCGAACGGGGGGCGGGTGGGTCGGCCACCGCCCTAAAGGTGCAGCGCCCCTTGTGCCGAACTTCTCTCCAGCACTTGATCGGGCGACCCCCCGCCCGACGGCGAGCACCGTGGTGGGTCTGTCGGCACCCCGCGGAGAAGCACGAGGTGAACGGCAGTGGACGGAGTCGACGAGATCGTCGCAGAGTTCTTGGTCGAGAGCTACGAGAACCTGGAGCGGTTGGCGCAGGAGCTCGTCGAGCTGGAGCACAACCCCACCGGTCGGGAGCTGCTGGCCAGCATCTTCCGCACCATCCACACCATCAAGGGCACCAGCGGGTTCCTTGGCTTCTCCAAGCTCGAGAAGCTGACCCACGTGGGCGAGAACCTGCTGTCCCGCCTGCGCGACGGCCTGCAGGTGATGACGCCCGACATCGCCGACGCGCTGTTGGCGATGTCCGACGCCGTCAACGGCCTGCTCAACACGATCGAGCAGACCGGTGAGGAGGGCGAAGCGGACAACACCGCCCTGATCGAGACGCTGACCCACCTGCTGGCCGACGGGTCCGCCCCGGCGGCCCCCGCCGCCGAGCCGGCGGCGACCCCCGAACCGGAGCCCGCCGCCGAGCCCGCTGCCGAGGCCGCCCCCGACGCGATGCCCGAGCCCGAGACGGAGGCGGTGGGGGAAGCGCCGCCTGCGTCGGCCGAGCCGGCCCCGGCACCGAAGAAGCGCAAGTCCCGGGCCAAGAAGCAGGAGTCGGCCGAGGCCGTCGCCGCAGGGGCGAGCGCCGATCCCGCTGTGCCCGCCGAGCCGGCTCTGCCCGCCGATCCCGCCGGTGCCGCCTCGCCCGCCCCGGGCAAGAAGAAGCGGGTCGGCGAGATCCTCATCGACTCCGGGCTCATCAGCGCCGACGAGGTCACGCTGGCGGTGCACGAGCAGGAGATGGGCGACCCGCGTCCGTTGGGTGAGATCCTCGCCGAGCACGGCGTGGCCACCGAGGACGAGGTCGACGCCATCATCAAGGCCCAGACCGAGGCGGAGGAACCCGCCCCCGCAGCGGTCACCAAGACCCAGCCCAAGCCGGAAGCGGCGCCGGCGCCGGCCGCCGGCGGCCCCGCGACCCCGTCGGCCCCGCCGCCGGCGGTGGTGGTGCTGCGGCGCCGGCCGCTGCGGGCGGTGCCGCCAAGCCGGGTCAGCCCACCCTGGCCTCGGCCACCGTCCGGGTCGACGTGCGCCTGCTCGACGAGCTGATGAACCTCGTCGGGGAGTTGGTGCTCGCCCGCAACCAGATCATCGAGTACAACTCCGGCCAGCGGACCCCCATGGCGGCCGCCGCCCAGCGCCTCGACCTGATCACGACCGAGCTGCAGGCCCGGGTGATGACCACCCGCATGCAGCCCATCGGCTCGGCCTGGAACCGCTTCCCGCGGCTGGTGCGTGACGTGTCCGCCGCCTGCGGCAAGAGCGTGCGCCTGGAGCTGGGGGGCGGAGACCGAGCTCGACCGCAGCCTGATCGAGTCGATCACCGACCCGCTCACCCACATCGTGCGCAACTCGGTGGACCACGGCATCGAATCCCCCGCCGACCGGCTGGCCAAGGGCAAAGCGCCCGAGGGCAAGCTGCTGCTGCGGGCCTTCCACGAGGACGGCCAGGTCCACATCGAGATCCGCGACGACGGTGCCGGCATCGACCCCGAGAAGGTCAAGTCCAAGGCCGTGGAGAAAGGTCTGATCTCCCACGACCAGGCCGTGAAGATGTCCGACCGCGACGCACTGGACCTCATCTTCCTGCCCGGGTTCTCCACCGCCGCGGCGGTGACCAACATCAGCGGCCGCGGCGTGGGCATGGACGTGGTCAAGACCAACGTCGAGAAGATCAACGGCCTGCTGGACATCGACTCCAAGGTGGGCCTCGGCACCACGCTGAAGATCAAGATCCCGCTGACCCTCGCCATCATCCCGGCGCTGGTCATCAACTGCCACGACGACCGCTACGCCATCCCGCAGAACAGCGTGATCGAACTGGTGCGCCTGCAGCCCGAGCAGGCCCGTTCCGGCATCGAGAAGCTGCACGGGGTGCCGGTGTACCGCCTGCGCGGCAACCTGCTGCCGCTGGTCTACCTCCGTGAGCAGCTCGGCCTGCCGCCGCACGACCCCGACGCCTCGGTGGCCATCGTCGTGCTCGCCGCCCGGGACCGCATGTTCGGTCTGGTGGTGGACGGGGTCCACAACACCGAGGAGATCGTGGTCAAGCCGCTGGCCCGCCAGCTCAAGGCGATCCCGGTCTACGCCGGGGCCACGATCATGGGCGACGGCAAGGTGGCGCTCATCCTCGACGTGGTCGGCATCGCCCAGCGCAGCCGGGTCATCGTGGACATGCGGGGCGCCGACGGCGCCGACCTGGGTGGTCCCAACCGCCACTCCAGCCGGGAGGAGACCGTGCCGGTCGTGCTCGTCGAAGGCTTCGCCGGGGAACGCCAGGCCATCCCGCTCAAGTCGGTGTCCCGCCTGGAGACGCTGCCCCGGGAGAGCCTGGAACGGGCCTTCGGGCGCACCGTCGTGCAGTACGACGGGGGGATCCTGCCCATCGTCGATCTCGGCGAGCTCATCGGTGGCGGTTACGACACCGGCGTGCTCGACCTGCTGCCCACCGTCGTCTGCCACGAGGGCAACCAGCAGTTCGGCCTCATCGTCAACCGCATCGTCGACATCATCGACCTCCCCCAGGCGCTGATCGATTCGATCGCCGGCAGCGACGACGCCTTCAGCGGCACCCAGCCCTCGCCGTTGGTGGCCGATGGCCGGGTGACCGAGCTGCTCGAGGTGGGCCGGGCCATCCGGTCGGCCCGGGCCGACCTGTTCGTCAATGAAGCGATCGCCGAGGCGCAGGAAGCCCAACGGGCCATGTCCGCCGGCGACACCTATGCCTACGGAGGCCTGGCGTCGTGACCCAGTTCTGTACCTTCACCCTCGGCGATCTGCACTTCGGCATCGAGACGCTGCACGTCCAGGAGGTCATCCGCAACCGTGAGATGACCACCATCCCGCTCGCCCCCGGGGCCGTGCGGGGCCTGATCAACCTGCGGGGACAGATCGTCACCGCCATCGATCTGGGTCAGCGGCTCGAGCTGCCCGGTCGCGAGGCTGCGGAGCCGTCGGTCCACGTCGTGGTCAACGTCGACGGCGCCGCCGTGTCCATGCTGGTCGACTCCATCGGCGATGTCGTCGATGCCGGTTCGAGCAGCTTCGAGCGCCCGCCGGACACCCTCGACGAGTGGGTCCGTGAACTGATCCTCGGTGTGCACAAGCTCGAAGGGCGCCTGCTGTTGGTGCTCGACGTGGTGAAGGCAACCGACGTAGCACCGGCCCTCGCCGCCTGAGGGGAGAGAAGAGACCAATGCGTGCACTCGTCGTAGATGACTCTCGCGCCACGCGGATGATTCTTCGCAAGATCCTGGAGAGCATCGGCTTCGAGGTGGAGCAGGCAGAGAACGGCCGGGTCGCCTACGACCTGCTGTGCTCCTGGATCCCCTTCGACGTGCCCGACCTCGCTCTCGTGGACTGGAACATGCCCGAGATGAACGGCATCGAGCTGATCGAGGCCATTCGCGACAACAGCGACCTCGATGCGCTCAAGATCATCATGTGCACCACCGAGACCGAGGTCAGCCAGATGACCCTGGCGTTGCTCACCGGTGCGAACGAATACGTGATGAAGCCGTTCACGGCGGAGACGATCATCGACAAGATGGCGCTCATCGGCATGCCGGTCGGTACGTCATGAACCCGGTGAGGCCCTCTGCGGCCATCAGTGGGACGCGGAACCTCGGGGTGATCCGCGTGCTCGTCGTCGACGATTCGGCGGTCATCCGCCGGGTGGTCACCGACGTGTTGAACGAGGACCCCGAGATCGAGGTCGTCGGGACGGCGATCAACGGCAAGGTCGCGCTCGACAAGGTGCACGATCTCCAACCCGACCTCATCACCCTCGACGTCGAGATGCCGGAGATGGACGGCCTGGCCATGTTGTCGGCCCTGCGGGTCAACTACCGCAGGGTTCCCGTCATCATGTTCAGCTCCCTCACCGAGAAGTCCGCTGCGATCACCATCGAAGCCCTCGCCCGAGGCGCCTCCGACTACGTGACCAAGCCGGCGGGGCAGGGGAACCTCGCCAACGCGATGGCTTCGGTCCGGGCGGAGCTCGTGCCCAAGGTCAAAGCACTCTGTTCGAGGCCGAACATGCGCACTGGTGGCTCGCACGCCCCCCATCCGACGCCCGCCGCACCACTGCGGCCGGCTCCCGCCCGGGCGGCGACGCCCACCGTGCCCACGCCCGTCCCCGCCGGCAACGCGGCGGCGCCGGCCTCGGCCAAGCCGCGCCCGCAGCCCGGCGTGGTCGACATCGTCGCCATCGGTGTGTCCACCGGTGGGCCCAACGCGCTCGGCCAGGTGCTGCCCCGGCTCAAGGACCTGCCGGTCCCGGTGGTCATCGTGCAGCACATGCCGCCGATGTTCACCAAGTTGCTGGCCGAGCAGCTCTCCAACGCCACCGGGATCGAGGTGATGGAGGGCAAGGCCGGCATGACGGTCAAGCCCCGGAAGATCTACATCGCCCCCGGCGACTACCACATGGTGGTCAAGCGGGAAGGGCCCTACACCAAGCTCGACCTCAACCAGGGTCCGCCCGAGAACTCCTGCCGGCCGGCGGTGGATGTGCTGTTCCGCTCGGTGGCGCAGGTGTACGGCAACCGGGCCCTCGCCGTCGTACTGACCGGTATGGGCAACGACGGCGAGAAGGGTGCGGTCACGCTGCGCGACGCCGGCTCGCAGCTCATCGCCCAGGACCAGGCCACCTCGGTGGTGTGGGGCATGCCCGGTGCGGTGGCCCGCGCCGGTCTGGCCGACCAGATCCTCGCGCTCGGGGAGATCGGCACCGCCATCACCTCCAAGGTAAGCCGAAGGGGGCGCTGAGCTCGATGCCCATCACCTCCCTCGAGTTCGATGTCGTGCGCAAGATGATCTACGACCGCGCCGCCATCGTGTTGGAACCAGGCAAGGAGTACCTGGTCGAAGCCAGGCTCGGGCCGCTGGCCCGGGCCGACGGCTGCACCATCAACCAGCTGATCGCCCGGCTGCGCAGCGGTACCGAGCGCAGCCTGAGCGATCGGGTGGTCGAGGCGCTCACCACCAACGAGACGGCGTTCTTCCGGGACGTCAAACCGTTCGAGACGCTGAAGACCACCGTGCTGCCGGAGGTCATCGCCCGCAAGTCGGCGAGCCGCCAGCTCAACATCTGGTGTGCGGCGTCCTCCAGCGGCCAGGAGCCGTACACCATCGCCATGACGCTGAAGGAGCACTTCCCGCAGCTGGTGAACTGGCAGGTGCGGATCCTGTGCACCGACATCTCCGTCGAGATGGTCAACCGCACGAAGATGGGCCGCTACTCGCAGCTCGAGGTGGGCCGCGGCCTGCCGGCGCCGATGCTGCTCAAGTACTTCAACCGGGTCGGTCTCGAATGGGAGGCCGCCCCCGAGCTGAAGCGCTGGCTCGAGGTGCGCCAGATGAACCTGGCCGCCCCCTGGGCCGCGCTCGGCAAGCAGGACGTGGTGTTCTGCCGCAACGTCCTCATCTACTTCGACATCGAGACCAAGCGCACCATCCTGCGACGGATACGCGACCTGATCTCACCGGACGGTTACCTGTTCCTCGGCGCGGCGGAGACCACCCGCGGCCTGGATGATCAATTCGAAAGCATGCACATCGGTAGCGGAGGGTGCTACCGGGTGCTGGGCGCGGGCAAAACCTTGGAAAGGCGCGTGTCATGACGGTCAGCGAGTTCGAAGTCGTCGAGGTGGTCAATGCGGTCTGGCAGTCCATGCTCGGCATGGAGGCCTACGACCTCGGCCCCGACGCAGAGCTGGAGGAAGGCCCGTTCATCACCGCGACGGTGCTGATCACCGGCGCGTTCGAGGGCGGGGTCACCCTGCAACTGTCGTCGAACGTCGGCCGAACGCTGGCAGCTTCCATGTTCGGCATGGAGACCGACGAGGTTTCTGCCGATGAGTGCATCGACGCCGTGGGCGAGCTGGCCAACATGGTCGGCGGGAACCTCAAGGCGTTGGTGCCCCAGCCGGCCAAGCTCTCGCTGCCCTCGGTGGCCGAGGGCGACAGCTACAAGGTCAGCTTCCCGGGGACCGACGTCGTCAGCCAGGTGGGCATCGGCTTCGAAGGTCACGTCCTGCGGGTCGAGGTGCACTCCCGCACCGACGCCCAGTCCAACAACACCAGCGAGACCCACCGGAGTGTGGCATGAAGATTCTGCTCGTCGACGACAGCAAGGCCATGCGCATGATCGTGATGCGGCAGATGCGCCAGATCGGCTACGGCGACAGTGAGTTCGTCGAAGCCAACAACGGGAAAGAAGCCCTCGACACGATCCTTTCCGATCCGCCGAGCCTGGTGCTGTCGGATTGGAACATGCCCGAGATGAGCGGCATCGAGCTGCTGCGGGCGCTCAACGAGAAGTCGGTCAAGATCCCCTTCGGGTTCGTGACCTCCGAGGGCACGCCCGAGATGCGCCAGCTCGCCGCCGATGCCGGCGCCCGCTTCCTGGTGGCCAAGCCCTTCCACCGCCGACGACCTGCAGGCCGCGCTCGGCGATCTGACGGCCGGCAACGTTTCAGCCCCAACGTCATTCTGGAGGGACACCATCATGACGACGACAACATTGGAGCTCTCGCTGCCGGTCGTGCTGAGCATGTTCAGCGACCTGCTCGGCAAGCGGGTAGGCGGACAGAGACCGCCGAGAGGCCGACCTCGCCGACGAGACCAGCTTCGTGCGCGGCGTGTTCTTCGGCGAGGACCAGGAGGTGGGGGCGGTCTACTTCATGCCGATCGGCCGTGGCCGCCGCCACCAGTGCACGCTGTGGTGATGATGCCGGCCGGTCTGGTCAAGGAGTGTGTGCAGGAGCGCACGCTGCTGCCCATGCTGGTCGACAAACAGCTACGAGGTGTTCAACGTGGCCTCCCGGCTGATCAGCCGGGCCGGCGGCGTGCGCCTGGCTGGCGACAGGTACTGCAACCAGCCGCTGCCGGCCGACGCCCTCGAGGTGGTGGGCGCCGCCGCAGCGGGTGGATCTGGGCTGACCGTGGACGGCTACGGCAACAGGGTGCTCATCCTCGTGAAGTGACGGCCGTGCCGGTTGAGCGCCGCCCATGCCGATCGCCCGCCGCCCCGTGGCGATCGGACGGTGGACCGGGCCCCTGCCTTGTGGCGGGGGCTCGGTCACGCCCAGCGCGCCGGTAGGCTGGCGCCGGTGCTGGGAGTGAATCGTGGCAGCGGTGGTCGTCGTGCCGGCGGCGCTGGCGCTGGCGGCATGGCTGCCGGCGCGCCGCCTGCGCCGTGAGCAGAGCCCGCACCGCCGAGCACGATGCCGCCCGCGCCCGGCTGCGGTTGGGCGAAGCTTGGCCGTGGCGGTGACCGCCCAGGCCGAGGCCGAGCGGAACGGGCCCGGCACGCCGCAGCGGGCCCAGCAGGGCAGGAGCGGTTGCAGCAGCGCCTGGTGGAGGACCCGGGCCCACCGGGTGGACGCCGAGGAACTGCGCCGCCCTGGCGGAGAGCGAAGCGCTGCGCGAGGAGGTGGCGCTGCTGCGGCGCGAGCTCGAGTTGATCAGGCCGGTCATCGCCGAGTACGCCACCAGCTACGTCGAGTCGCTGCAGCGGGAGCTCGGCCTGCGCGACGAGCAGGTGCTGACCCTCGAGCACCAGCAGCGGCCGGCGCTGCCGGTCAGACCGTCGGTGATCGACCTCACCGACGCCCACCTCTCAGCCGGGCAGGGCGGGCATGCGGGCGTCGTTGAGCCAGGCGTCGAAGAAGTCGTCGAGGGGCCGCTCGGCGACCGTTGAGGCCAGCTCGACGAAGGCGTCGGTGGAGGCCGAGCCGCCGGAGTAGGTCTGCACCCACTGGCGCAGGATGGTGAAGAAGGCCTCGTCGCCCACCGTGGTGCGCAGCGCGTGCAGCAGCAGGCCGCCACGCTGGTACACCGATGCGCCGAACAGCTCGCGGCGGCCCGGGTCGCCGATCGGCCCGAGGAACGGCAGGCCCTGCTGCCAGGTGGCCGCCGCCCGGGCATCGAGGTCGAAGGCGGGATCGCTGGCGTCGAGCCACAGCCACTCCGCATAGGTAGCGAAGCCCTCGTTCAGCCAGATGTCATCCCACTGCGCAGGGCTGACGGCGTCGCCGAACCACTGGTGGGCGAGCTCGTGGGCGACGATCACCTCGTCGCCGCCGATGAAGCGGTCGAACAACGACAGCGTCTGGTTCTCCAACGCGTAGCCGAGGTCGGCGTCGACCACCACCACGCCGTACACCTCGAAGGGATAGGGCCCGAACAGCTCGCTGAACGTGTCGATCATCTCGCCGGTGCGGGCGAAGTCGGCGGCGTAGCGGTCGCCCTGGCCGGCGGGGAAGGCGTTGCGCAGCGGCACGCCGGTGCGCGGGGCGGTGTCGTTGCGCACGTCGAAGTCCCCGGTGGCCACCGACACCAGGTAGCTGGCCACCGGGTCGCGGGCGCGGAAGCGCCAGGTGGTCGAACCGGGGCGCGGTCCCGGTTCGGTGCCCTGCAGCACGCCGAGGGCGATCACCTCGGTGGGGTCGTCCACGGTCACCGCCAGCGAGTACACCGCCTTGTCGGAGGGGTGGTCGTTGACCGGCAGCCAGGTGGAGGCGCCCACCGGCTCGCTGGCCACGTACGTACCGGTCGGTGTGGTGCTCCAACCCACCTCGATGCCGATGCCCGCCCCGTCGTCGACCGGGGTCGGTGTGCCGCCGTAGCTGACGCCCACCGTGTGCTCGTCACCGGCGTCGAACAGGCGGTCGGGGGCGATGCGCAGCTCACCGTCGAGGTGGGTGTGCTCCACGTCCTCGCCGTCGAGGGTGGTGGCGGTCACATCGAGACCGCGCAGGTCGAGCTGCACCCCGCGGCGCGCCTCGGTGATGCGCAGGGTGATGGTCACCTCGCCCTCCAGCCGGCCGGCGGCGGTGCCGCGCCCGGTGCCGGTGGCCGGCTGCCAGTCGAGGGCGGCGTCGACGCGCACCATGTCGATGCCGGGGTTGCCGGCGGCCGGGAAGTACGGGTCGCCCACGCCGTCGCCGAGCCCCGCCCCGCTCCGGTCGTCGTCACCGTCGGGTGACGTCGGGCCACCGGTGCCCGGATCGGTCCCGTCGGGATCGGTGCCGTCGGGATCGGTGCCGTCGGGATCGGTGCCGTCGGGGGACGGTCGGTCGCGCCCCGAGCCGGCACCACCGGGGACGAGCTCGGCGTCCAGGGAGGCGATCGTTCCGGGCGCGGAGCCGGCGTCGGTGGCGGGCTCGGCGCCGCCGCGGCACGCCGCCGCCAGCAGCGCCGCCACGGTGACGGCCACCGCGGCGCGGGGTCGGCGTGCTCGGATCCGGGCCATCGTTGCAGGCTACGGGCCGGGATCGGGGCTGCCATGGCGCGGCGGCTAGGGTCGGCGACGTGGTCGCCCTCCGCATCGAGGTGAGCCGGCGGGTCCCGCCCGTCGCGCACGAATCCGTCCCGCCCGGCGCCGCGCCGCCCGCTCCGCTCGTCGAGCGCCGGCGCGTCTACCTCCTCGACGGTCACCCCGGCGCCGAGGTGCTCGAGACGCTGTGCTCCACCGTGTTGGCCGACACGGTGGTGGAGGACGCCGTCGTGCACGAGGGCCCGCCACCGCCGGACCCGTTCAGGGTGGAGGTGGGCTTCCTGCCGGGCGTGACCGACACCGAGGCCCGCCAGCTCGAGGCCGTGATCGCCCAGCTCGGCGGCCCGGCGGTGGCGGCGGCCACCGTGCGCGCCTACCGGGTGGAGGGCGCCGATGCGGCCACGCTGACCGCGCTGGCCACCGCCCGGTGGGCCAACGCGTCGATCGAGCGGTGGGCCATCGGTGAGCTGCCGGCCCCGTTCGCGGCGGCCCCCGCCGAGCACGCCCGGGTGGAGACGGTGGCGCTGCGGGGCCTCGACGACGATGCCCTGGCGGAGCTGTCGCGCCGGCGGCTGCTGTCGCTCGATCGCACCGAGCTGCGCGCCATCGTGGACTTCTACGCCGCCGAGGGCCGCGAGCCGACCGACGCCGAGCTGGAGACGCTGGCGCAGACCTGGTCCGAGCACTGCAACCACAAGACGTTCCGGGCCCGCATCGACTTCACCCACCTCGATGCCGACGGGTCGGTGCGCGCCACCGAGACGATCGACGGGCTGCTGCGCAGCCACCTCCGGGCGGCCACCGACGCGGTGGCCCGGCCCTGGGTGCGCTCGGCGTTCGTGGACAACGCCGGCATCGTCGCCCTCGACGACCGGTGGGATCTCGCCATCAAGGTGGAGACCCACAACCACCCCTCCGCCCTCGAGCCCTTCGGCGGCGCCAACACCGGCGTGGGCGGGGTGGTGCGCGACGTCATCGGCGTGTCCGCCCGGCCGATCGCCTGCCTCGACGTGCTGTGCTTCGCCCCGCCGGACACGCCCGACGACGCGGTGCCCGACGGCGTGCTCGCCCCCGGCCGCATCGCCGCCGGGGTGGTGGCCGGCATCGGTGACTACGGCAACAAGCTGGGGCTGCCCACCGTGGCCGGTGCGGTCGTGTACCACCCGGGCTACCTGGGCAACCCGCTGGTGTACTGCGGCGCGGTGGGGATCCTGCCGCACGGCGCCCACCGCACAGGCCCGCAGCCCGGCGATCTGGTGGTGGTCATCGGCGGCCGTACCGGGCGGGACGGGATCCACGGGGCGACGTTCTCCTCGGCCGAGCTGGAGGCCGACACCGCCACCGTGGCCGGCACGGCCGTGCAGATCGGCGACCCGATCACCGAGAAGGCGACGATGGAGCTGGTGTGCGAGGCGCGCGACGCCGGGCTGTACCGGGCGCTGACCGATTGCGGCGCCGGCGGGCTCAGCTCGGCGGTGGGCGAGCTGGGCGCGGCCACCGGCGTGGCGGTGGACCTGGCCACCGTGCCCCGCAAGTACGCCGGGCTCGCCCCGTGGGAGGTGTGGATCTCCGAGGCCCAGGAGCGCATGGTGCTGGCCGTGCCGCCCGAGCACCTCGACGCCCTCGAGGCGCTGGGCCGGCGCTGGCAGTGCGAGGTGACCGCCATCGGTGCGTTCACCGACGACCGCCGGTTGCGGGTGGGCCACGGCGAGGTGGCGGTGGTGGACCTGCCCATGGCGTTCCTGCACGACGGCTGCCCGCGCCGCCGGCTCGACGCCGAGTGGCGGGAACCGGCGCCGGCGCTCGGCAGCCGGCCCGATGTGGGCGCCGCCGAGGCGTCCGCCGCACTGTTGCGGCTGCTGGCCGATCCCACCGTGGCGTCCAAGGCCGACGTCATCGCCACCTACGACCACGAGGTGCGCGGCGGCACGGTGGTGCGCCCGTGGTGCGGGCCCGACGCCGCCGGTCCGAGCGACGGGGTGGTGCTGGTGCCGCACGAGTGCTGGGAGGACGGCAGCGCCGCCTTCGCCCTCGGCGTGGGCATCAACCCCCGCTACGGGCGGCTCGATCCGTACCGCATGGCCTTCGCCGCCGTCGACGAGGCGTTCCGCAACGTGGTGGCCGCCGGCGCCGATCCCGATCGGGTGTCGCTGCTCGACAACTTCTGCTGGGGCAACCCCAACCTGGCCGACCGGCTGGGCGCGCTGGTGCGGGCCACCCAGGGCTGTCACGACGCCGCGCTCGCCTACCGCGCCCCGTTCGTGTCCGGCAAGGACAGCCTGTTCAACGAGTTCGACGGCCGGCCGATCCCGCCGACGCTGTTGATCACCGCGCTCGGGGTGGTGCCCGATCGCCGCCACACCGCCCAGGCCTGGGCCCGGCGCAGCGGCGGGGCGGTCTTCGTGGTCGGTGCGACGCGGGCCGAGCTCGGCGGTTCGCTCTACGCCGAGCTGCTCGGCGACGACGGGGGAGTGGTCCCCGCCCCGGTGCCCGGCGACCCGCTGGCCACCTACCGGGCGCTGCACCGGGCCATCGTCGGGGGGTTGGTGGTCGGGGTGCACGACTGCAGCGAGGGCGGGCTGGCGGTGGCGCTGGCCGAGTTCGCCCTCGCCGGCGGGGTGGGGCTGGACGTGGCGCTGCCGGCCGAGGGGCTGCGGGTGGACGAGGTGCTCTTCAGCGAGTCCTGCGGGCGGTTCGTGGTGCAGGTGTCGGCCGGGGCCGAGGACGCCTTCGCCGCCGCCATGCCGGACGGTATGGTCTGCCGGCGCGCCGGTGCGGTCGCCGGCGAGGGTCCCGATGCCAGGCTGCGCGTCTCCGTCGACGGCCGCCCGGTGATCGACGAAGCGGTGCCCCGCCTGCGCGAGGCGTTCGAGGGCGGCCCCCGGATCGGAGCGTTCGCATGAGCCGTCCCCGCATCGCCGTGGTCATCGCCCCCGGCTCCAACCGCGACGGCGAGGCCGCCCGGGCGGTGCAGCTGGCCGGGGGCGACGCCGAGGTCGTGCCCATCGGCAGCCCACTCGACCGCTTCGCCGGGCTGATCCTGCCCGGCGGCTTCTCCTACGGCGACGCCCTCGGCGCCGGCATGCGCTGGGCGCTGGAGGTGGGCGATGAGCTGCGGGCGTTCGCCGAGCGGGGCCGGGCCGTGCTGGGCATCTGCAACGGGTTCCAGGTGCTGGTGCGCGCCGGCCTGCTGCCCGGCGACCCCGGTGACGGTGACGGTGACGGTGCTGCGGCGGGCGGGGCTGCGCTCGAGGGCCGCTCGGTGACGCTCACCGACAACGCCGCCGGGCGGTTCACCTGCCGGTGGGTCGCCCTCGCCCCCGAGGCGGGGGCCCGGGCGGGGCTGGCCGACGTGCTGCCGCCGGTGATCGCCTGCCCCGTCGCCCACGGGGAGGGCCGTCTGGCCGTGCGCGACGAGGCCACGCTCGCCCGCCTCGAGGCCGGCGGGCACGTGCTGTTCCGCTACGTGGAGGGCACCAACCCCAACGGCTCGGTGGCCGACATCGCCGGGCTGTGCGACGCGACCGGTCTGGTGTGGGGGTTGATGCCCCATCCCGAGGACCACGTGACCGACCTGCAGAACCCCTTCCCCGACCGTCCCGGCCGGCTCGGCCTGGCCCTGTTCGAAGCGTTCGTGAACCGTGCTCGATCGATCTGACCTCAGCGACCTGCTCGGCCCGCCCACCCGGGGCAAGGTGCGCGACGTGTACGAGCTGCCGGGTGACCGGCTGCTGTTCGTGGCCACCGACCGGCTCTCGGCCTTCGACGTGGTGCTCGGTTGCGTGCCCCACAAGGGCCAGGTGCTGACCGAGGTGTCCAACTGGTGGTTCGACCAACTGTCGCCGATCGTGGCCCACCACGTCGTCGATCGCGTCGATCCCAACGCGGTGGTGGGGGTGCGCTGCCGGACGCTGCCGGTGGAGGTGGTGGTGCGGGGCTACCTCACCGGGGTCACGTCGACCGCGTTGTGGCCCCGCTACCGCGACGGCGCCCGCGAGCTGTACGGCATCCGCCTGCCCGACGGCCTGTCGTTCAACGACCCGCTGCCCACCCCCATCGTCACACCCACCACCAAGGCGGCGGTGGGCCACGACGAACCGGTGACCTCGGCCGAGGTCGTCTCCCGCGGCCTGGTCGAGGCCGCACTCTGGGAGCAGGTGTGCGACGTGGCCCTGGCCCTGTTCCGCCGCGGCGGTGAGCTGGCGGCGGCAGCCGGGCTGACCCTGGTGGACACCAAGTACGAGTTCGGGCTCGACCCCGCCGGCCGCCTCATGCTGATCGACGAGGTCCACACGCCCGACTCGAGCCGGTTCTGGCGGGCGGAGACCGGCGAGAACCTCGACAAGGAGCTGGTGCGCCGGTGGTACGCCGAGCACGGCTACCGCGGTGAGGGCGCGCCCCCGCCGCTGCCCGACGAGCTGGCGGCCACGCTCTCGCAGGCCTACCTGGAGATCCACCGACGGTTGTGCCGCCGTGACTTCGAGCCGGCGCCCATCCCCGAGGCCGAACGGCTGCACGCCAACGTGGCCGCCTGGCTGGCTGCGCAGGGCACGCCCCCGGCAGCACGCCCATGAGCGCGCCGTTCGAGGGGGTCACCGCCCACGGTGACGGCGAGCCGCTCGTGGGGGTCATCATGGGCAGCGGCTCCGACTGGGACACGATGCGGCGGGCGGCCGAGGTGCTGGCGCGCTTCGCGGTGCCCTTCGAGGTGGGGGTGGTGTCCGCCCACCGCACGCCCGACCGCATGGTGCACTACGCCGGGACGGCCGAGGAGCGGGGCCTGGCGGTCATCATCGCCGGAGCCGGTGGGGCCGCCCACCTGCCGGGCATGGTGGCCGGGCACACGGTGCTGCCGGTGATCGGGGTGCCGGTGCGCTCGCGCGCGCTGTCGGGCATGGACTCGCTGCTGTCGATCGTGCAGATGCCGGCCGGCGTGCCGGTGGCCACCATGGCCATCGGCGAGGCCGGGGCCACCAACGCCGGCCTGCTGGCCGTCGCCATGCTGAGCGGTATGCAGCCGGGCCTGCGCAACGAGCTGCGGGCCTACCGGGCAGACCGGGCCGCGGAGGTTGTCGCCACCCGGCTCGAGGGCTTCTGACCTTCGACCCTAACGACGGGTGCCTCCCGGGGCGGAAGGTCGGACCATGACCACGACCGATCGCACCGGCATCGAGATCCTCCCCCTCGACGACTGCAAGCGCATGCTCGAGGCGAGCCGCGTGGGCCGCGTGGCCTTCCTGCACCAGGGCACCGTGGCCATCCTGCCGGTGAACTTCCGGTGGCACCGCGGCGCGGTCGTGTTCCGATCGGCCGAGGGCGCCAAGCTCGAGGCGGCCCTGGGCGAGCAGCTGGTGGGCTTCGAGATCGACGCCTGGGACGACGAGCTGCACACCGGCTGGAGCGTGCTGGTCGAGGGCAGGGCGGAGGAGGTCTACGACGACCTCGAGATCACCGAGCTCGAGTCGCTGGGGCTGCGTCCGTGGGCGGAGCACCCCCGCCGCAACCGCTGGGTGCGCATCGTGGCCGAGGAGATCACCGGCCGCCGCATCAACTGACCACCCGCGGCGTGCGCCGCGACCTGGTTGCGCCCTCGACCGGCGCGTCGAGCAGATTCTGACTACGCTCATTTCTGAGCACACTCAGGATCGCTCCGGCGCGAGGGAAGGACCAACCATGACGCAGCGAACGCTCACCGATGCGGAGATCACCGCCTACCGGCAGGATGGCGTGGTGCTGGTCAAGCGGGCGATCGATCCCGATCTGGTGCCACGGATGATCGCGGCGGTGGACGCGCACCTGGCGAGGACCCCCACCGACGGCTCCCCCCGGACCTCCACCGGGATGAACCGCCACCTCTATCCCACCGATCCCGAGTTCCGCTCGTTCGCGTTCGACACCGGCCTGGCCCGCCTCGCGGCCCAAGCCACCGGGAGCGAGACGATCCGCATCTACTTCGACCAGCTGTTCGTGAAGGACGCCCACACCGACGAGGCGGTGTTCCACTGGCACCAGGACCACCCGTTCTGGCCGATCGAGGGCACGCAGATCTGCTCCACGTGGGTGGCGCTGACCCACGCCGACGTCGAGGCCAGCGCGCTGGAGTTCGTCCGGGGCAGCCATCGGTCCGGCATCACCTACCGGCCGTACTTCGGCGGTCCCACCGACATCGAGCAGCTGAACCGGATGTGGCCGAACTTCGGTGCGTACGTGGCGTCCTTCCCGCACGAGATCGAGCGGTTCGAGGACCATCCGCTCCGGTATGATGTGATCGGCTTCGAGGTGGAACCGGGCGATGCACTGCTGTTCGACTACCGGATCGTGCATCGCAGCCGGGCAACCGCTCCCCGAACCGCCGCGTCGCCGTGTCCTGGCGCTGGCTCGGGGACGACGCCGTCTGGAACCCGGTGCCGGGCGCCGACCCGGTGATCGGCCCGGAACACACCACGCTGCGGCCCGGCGACCGCATCACCGATGACGTCGCCTTCCCCGTCGTGCACAGCGGGGTGGCGGCGCTGACCTCGGCGCTCACAGGTCGGTGAGCGACACCCCGGCGATCTGGTCCACCGCCACCGGCGACCACGTGTTGAGGTCGAGGTTGTAGGGCGAGGAGCTGCGGATGCGCCCGGACGCCTCCGCCAGCACCTGCCCGGCGCCGTCGGTCAGCACCACCCGCACGTCATCCTTCTTGCAGGCGGCGGGGAAGCCCTTGACCAGCAGGCGCTTCAGGGTGCCGTCGCCGTTGGCGTTGAGCGTGAGGGTCAGGCCCTGGCTGCCGTTCTTGCAGGCGAGCTGCACCACCAGGGCGGGCGGGCCGGTGACCACCGTGGTGGTGGGGGCGGCGGTGGACGGCACCGGCGGCGGTGGTGGGCGTCGTGTCCGTCGGGGGCGGGTTGGTGGGCTCGGGCGTGGGTGGCAGCCACGTCGTGTCGGTCACGGGCGTGGTGACCGGCGTCGCGGCCACGCCGGCGTCGGGCGTCCAGTCCGCGTCGTCGGACCAGGCCTGCTCGTCGTCGTCGCCCCGGACGTCGTCGGTTGCGTCGGCCTGCGCGTCGTCGGGGTGATCGGCGTCCGCGGTGGCGGGGTCCGGGCCGTCGAGGGTGGTGTCGGTGGCGGCCAGCACCGCGGGCACCGTGGTGGCCACCGCCGTGGTGGTGACCGCGGCGGTCGTGCTGGTGGTGGTCGACCCGACCGCGGGCACGGTCACCGCCAACGGCGTGTCGATCTCGCCCTGGGCGGCGGCGGAGGCCACGGCCACATCGAGGAACGGCATCGTCGCGTTGAGCGCCACCAGGCTGGTGCCGAGCGCGCCCAGCGCGCCGAGCGCGGCGAGGCCGATGAGCACCCGCTCGCGACGCTCGCGCTGCTGGCCGGCGGGGCTCGCGGAGCTCGGGCACGGCGGCCGGCGGTGCCGGACGGCAGGTCTGCGGGGGCGGGGGGCGGGGTGTTCGCGGGCGAGGCGGTCACACCTGTCGTTCTCGCGCCGTTCGGCACGCCCGGCCCACGGGTCGATGGGCCCTCCGACCCATCCCCCAGCGAGGGTACGCTCGCCGCCATGTCGTCACCGCCGGCCGGCCCCGGCCCTGCCGCCCTGCCGGTGCTGGGCATCTACGGCACCGGTCAGCTCGGGCGGATGCTGGCGCTGAGTCGCCCGCCGCCTGGGCGTGACCGTGCTCACCGCCGGCGACGACGCAGGGCTCGCCGTGCGGCCAGGTGGCCGAACCGGTCGAGGACCTCGAGCGGTTCCTGTCGCGCCGCGGTGGTCACCACCGAGTTCGAGAACGTGGAGCCCGAGGTGCTGCGCCGTGCCGCCTGCGCCCGGCCGTCGGCCGACGTCGTGCACACCTGCCAGAACCGTCGGCGGGAGAAGGCGTTCCTGGTGCGCGGGCCTGCCGGTGGTGCGCCACGCCGTCGCCGGCGACGCCGCCGCGCTCGACGCCGCGGTGGCGGAGGTCGGTCTGCCGGTGGTGGTGAAGACCGCCGCCTTCGGCTACGACGGCAAGGGCCAGTGGGTGTGCCGCACCGCCGCCGACGTGGCCGCGGTGCCGGCCGATCGGGCGCCGTTCGTGGTGGAGGCGCTGGTGCCGCTGGCGCTCGAGTGCTCGGTGGTGGTGGCCCGCGGCGCCGACGGTGCGCTGGCCACCTATCCGGTGATCGAGAACGCCCACCGCCACCACATCCTCGACGTGTCGGCGGCGCCCGCCCGCATCCCGCCGGCGCTCGCCGCCGCCGCCACCGCCGCCGCCCGCACGGTGGCCGTGGCCCTCGACGCCGTCGGGGTGCTGTGCGTCGAGTTCTTCGTCACCACCGATGGTGACCTGTACGTGAACGAGATCGCGCCGCGGCCGCACAACAGCGGCCACCTGACCATCGAGGCGGCGCCCACGTCGCAGTTCGAGCAGCAGCTCCGGGCCGCCTGCGGGCTGCCGCTGGGGGCCACCGAACCGTTCCGACCGGCGGCGATGGCCAACCTGCTCGGGGACCTGTGGGCCCACGGCGAGCCCGACTGGGCGGCCGCGCTGGCGGTGCCGGGGGTGGCGCTGCACCTGTACGGCAAGCACGAGGCGCGTCCCGGTCGGAAGATGGGGCATCTCACCGCGGGCGCCTCAGCCCCCGACGAGGCGCTAGAACTGGTGGTGGATGCTCGGCGCCGCCTCACCCCTGGGCCGTGACCACGGCGAGGACGCTCCCCACGAGGAGTGCGGGGTGTTCGGCATCTACGCGCCGGGCGCCGACGCCGCCCGCCTGACGTTCTTCGCCCTCTACGCGTTGCAGCACCGCGGTCAGGAGGGCGCCGGCATCTGCACGTTCGATGACGGCGTGGCCCACCTGCACAAGGGCCTCGGCCTGGTGTCGCAGGTGTTCAACGAGGAGAACGTGGCCACCCTGCAGGGCCACCACGGCATCGGTCACACGCGCTACTCGACCACCGGCGCGGTCACGCTGCGCAATACCCAGCCGTATGTCTTGGAGACGTTCGACGGCCCACTGGCGCTGGGCCACAACGGCAACCTGATCAACTCCCCGCAGCTGCGCCGTGAGCTGCTCGAGCGCGGCGTGGGTCTGTCGTCCAGCTCCGACACCGAGGTGTTGATCCACCTGCTGGCCGGCGCCGGTGGTCCCGGGACCGACTGGGTGAGCCGCATCCGGGTGCTGATGGCCCGCGCCGAGGGGGCGTACACGCTCACCATCGGCACCCGCAACGCGGTGTACGGCGTGCGCGACCCGTGGGGGCTGCGCCCGCTGGTGCTCGGCGAGCTCGACAGCGGGGGCTATGCGCTGGCCTCCGAGAGCTGCGCGCTGGCCACCATCGGCGCCACCATGATCGCCGAGATCGGGCCCGGCGAGATCGTGCGGCTCGACGACGCCGGTTACGCGATCATCCCCGGTGCGGTGCCCCGCAACCTGAGCTTCTGCACGTTCGAGGAGATCTACTTCGCCCGGCCCGATTCGGTGTTCCGGGGCCGGCTCGTGCACCAGACCCGTCAGGCCATCGGCCGCCAGCTGGCCCGGGAGGCCCCCGCCGACGCCGACATGGTCGTGCCGGTGCCCGACTCCGGCATCCCCCACGCCATCGGCTACGCCCAGCAGAGCGGCATCCCCTACAGCGAGGGGCTGATCAAGAGCCGCTACATCGGCCGCACGTTCATCGAGCCCACGGCCGAGCTGCGCCGGGACAAGGTGCGGATGAAGTTCAACCCGCTGCCCGCCAACCTGGAGGGCCGCCGGGTGATCCTGGTGGACGACTCGATCGTGCGCGGCACCACCTCGGGCCCGCTCGTGTCGTTGCTGCGCCGGGCCGGCGCCCGCGAGGTGCACCTGCGGGTGGCGTGCCCGCCCATCGCCCATCCGTGCTTCATGGGGGTGGACATGGCCAGCCGGGCCGAGCTGATCGCGGCCAACATGAGCGTGGACGAGATCGCCGCCCACATCGGCGCCGATTCGCTCGCCTACCTCAGCATCGAGGGGCTGCTGGCCGCGCTGCACGAGCGCGAGGGCGGACCGGTGCTGCACGTCAACGGCCAGAGCGAGCTCGGCGGCTACTGCAACGCCTGCTTCACCGGGGTGTACCCCTTCGAAGGCGTGCCGGTCGACCTCGAGTCGAAGGAACGTTTCGCCGGCATCGTCGGTCACGGGTAGGGCGGTCCGGCGTGCGCATCCTGGTGGTGGGCGGCGGTGGCCGTGAGCACGCGTTGGCGTGGCGCCTGCAGCAGGCCGGCCACGACGTGTGCTGCGCACCGGGCAACGGCGGCACGCCGAACAACCGGCCGGTTCCCGCCGACGACGTCGCCGCGCTGGTGCGGCTGGCCGTCGAGGAGGCGGTCGAGCTGGTGGTGGTCGGGCCCGAGGTACCGCTGGTGGCCGGCCTGGTCGATGCGCTCGAGGCCGCCGGCGTGGCCGCCTTCGGCCCCCGGGCGGCCTGCGCCCGACTGGAGGGCTCCAAGGCGTTCTCCAAGGCGGCGATGCTGCGCTGGGGGGTGCCCACCGCCGAGGCGGTGACCGTGCGTTCCCTCGAGGAGGGCCTGGCCGCCCTCGAACGGTTCGCCCGCCCGCCGGTGGTCAAGGCCAGCGGTCTGGCCGCCGGCAAGGGGGTGCTCGTCCCCGAGGACCGCGCCGGGGCCGAGGCCGCGCTGCGCACGATGTTCGTCGAGCGGGCCTTCGGCGACGCCGCCGAGGAGGTCGTGCTCGAGGAGCGGCTCGTCGGCCGGGAGGTGTCGGTGCTGGCGCTGTGCTCGGGCACCACCTACCGGCTGCTGGTGCCCGCCCAGGACCACAAGCGCCTCCTCGATGGTGACGCCGGGCCCAACACCGGCGGCATGGGCGCCTTCGCACCGTCGGGCACGCTGCCGCCGGCGCTGCTGGCCGAGGTGGGCGACACGATGATCGCCCCCATACTCACTGGTATGGCGGCGGACGGCACGCCGTACGTGGGCATCCTCTACGCCGGGGTCATGCTCACCGACGCCGGGCCCAAGGTGCTGGAGTACAACTGCCGCTTCGGCGACCCGGAGGCCCAGGTCATCCTGCCCCTGTGGGACGGCGACCCGGCCGAGGCCATGGTGGCCGCCGTGCAGGGCCGCTTGCACGAGGTGGAGCTGCGCTGGAAAGCGGCCACGGCGGTGACGGTGGTGATGGCGGCCGAGGGCTACCCGGACTCGCCCCGACGGGGCGACCTGATCAACGGGCTCGACGCCGCCGCCGATGCCGGTTGCACCGTGTTCCACGCCGGCACCGTCGCCTCGCCGGACGGCGTGCGCACCGCCGGGGGCCGGGTGCTGGCCGTCACCGCGGTGGCGCCCGGGCTCGACGACGCGGTGGCCACCGCCTATGCCGGCGTGGACGCGATCTCCTTTGCCGGGGCCCGGTTCCGGCGCGACATCGGACGCCCATCGGAGGGGACATGACCACCTACCGCGAGGCCGGCGTCGACATCGACGCCGCCACCGACGCCGTCGCCGGGATGGCCGCCGCCGTGCGGGCCACCTACACCGATCGGGTGCTGTCCGACGTGGGCAGCTTCGGTGGCCTGTTCTCGGTGGAGGGCTGGCCGGGCCGGCCGGTGCTGGTGGCCTCCACCGACGGGGTGGGCACCAAGGTGAAGCTGGCCGCCCAGCACGGTCGCTGGCGGGGCATCGGCCACGACCTGGTGAACCACTGCGTCAACGACATCCTGGTGCAGGGCGCCCGGCCGCTGTTCTTCCTCGACTACGTGGCCACCGCCAAGCTGGACCCGCACGTGATCGTGGAGATCGTCACCGGCATCGCCGAGGCGTGCGGGGCGGTCGGTTGCGCGGTGCTCGGCGGCGAGACGGCGGAGATGCCGGGGGTGTACGTCGAGGGCGCGGTCGACGTGGCCGGCACCATCGTGGGCATGGTCGACCGCGAGGCGGTGCTGCCCCGCCTGGCCGACATGCGGCCCGGTACGCCGCTGTGGGCCCTGCCCTCCAGCGGGCCCCATACCAACGGGTATTCCCTGATCCGCCACCTGATCGACGGGCGGGACCTGCCGGAGGGGTTCCTCGACGCCCTGCTGGTGCCCCACCGCTGCTATTTGGCCGACCTGGCCGGCACCGATGCCCTGGGCCTGGCCCACATCACCGGCGGCGGGTTGCTCGACAACGTCGAGCGGGTGCTGCCCGCCTCGCTCAGCGCCCGCATCGAGCTGGGCTCGTGGGAGGTCCCCGAGCTGTTCCGGGCGCTGGTGGGGTGGGGCTCGCTGCCGGTGGCCGAGGCCTACCGGACGTTCAACATGGGCGTGGGCATGGTGGGCATCGGCGGGACGCCGCCCGCCGGGTCCTTCCCCATCGGGGAACTGGTCGACCGCCCGGCCGACGGTGCGGCGGTGCTGCTCGTCTGATGGACGGCCGGCTGGTGGTGCTGGTCTCGGGCAACGGCTCGAACCTGCAGGCCCTGCTCGATGCCGGTCTGCCGGTGGTGGCCGTCGTCTCCAACCGCCGGGCCGCCTACGCGCTCGAACGGGCGGCGGCGGCCGGGGTCCCGGGGGCGTACCTGCCGTTGAAGCCGTACACCGACGCCGGCCGTTCCCGGCGGGACTACGACGCCGACCTGGCCGACGTGGTGGCCGGCCACCGGCCCGATCTGGTGGTGCTGGCCGGGTGGATGCACGTGCTGTCCTCGGCGTTCCTGGATCGCTTCCCGATGCGGGTGGTCAACCTGCACCCGGCCCTGCCCGGCACGTTCCCCGGTGCCCACGCCATGGCCGATGCGCTGGCCGCGTTCGAGGAAGGGCGCATCGAGCGCACCGGGATCATGGTGCACCTGGTGCCCGACGAGGGCGTGGACGACGGCCCCGTGCTGGCCACCGTGGAGGTACCGATCCTGCCGGGCGACACGCTCGAGACGCTGGCCGAGCGCATGCACGTCGAGGAGCACCGGCTGCTGGTGACCACCGTGACCCGACTCCTGGCCGAGCGATCGGCGGAACGGCACGGCTAGCGTTGGCCGATGGCCGCCTATGACCCGGCCACCGCGCTGGTGGTGGTGGACGTGCAGAACGACTTCGCCGACCCGGCCGGCGGGTTGTACGTGCCCGGTGCCGAGGCGGTGATCCCGGCGGTCAACGCCGAGGTGGCCGCCGCCCGGTCGGCCGGCGCCCAGGTGGTGTACACCACCGATTGGCACCCGCCCACCACCCCGCACTTCACCACCGACGGGGGGCCGTGGCCGGTGCACTGCGTCAAGGGCACGTGGGGTGCGCAGCTGCACCCGCAGCTGACCGTCGACGGGGACATCGTGCGCAAGGGCACCGGCGGGGAGGACGGCTACTCCGGCTTCGGCATGCGGGACCCGCGCAGCGGCGAGGAGCGCACCACCGGGCTGGCCGCCCTGCTGCGGGCCCGGGGCGTGAGCCGGGTGGTGGTCGTGGGCCTGGCCGGCGACGTGTGCGTGGCCGCCACCGCCACCGACGCCGCCCGGCTCGGCTTCGCCACCACGGTGGTGCGGGCGGCCACCGCGTCGGTCGAGGTGCAGCCCGGCGACGAGGAGCGGGCGTTCGCGGCGATGGCCGCCGCCGGGGTGCAGGTGGTCTGAGCGTGCCCGAACTGCCCGACGTCGTCGTGTACCTGGAGTCGCTCGAGCGGCTGGTGCTGCACCAGCCGCTGCGCAAGATCGAGGTGCGCGGCATCTCGCTGCTGCGCAGCTACGACCCGCCGCTGTCGGCGGTGGAGGACCAGCCGGTGGAGGGCCTTCGTCGGCTGGGCAAGCGCTTGGTGTTCGCCTTCCCCGACGAGCTGTACCTGGTGCTGCACCTGATGGTGGCCGGCCGCCTGCAGTGGCGGAAGGTGGGGGCGCCGGTGCCGGGCAAGGTGGGGTTGGCCGCCTTCCGCTTCGACCACGGCACGCTGACCCTGACCGAGGCCGGCACCAAGAAGCGGGCGTCGCTGTGGGTGGTGCGGGGCGAGGAGGCGCTGCTGGCCGAGCACGACCGGGGCGGGATCGAGCCGCTGACCATGTCGCCGGAGGAGTTCCGGGCGCAGCTGACCTCGTCCAACCGGACGCTGAAGCGGGCGCTGACCGACCCGACGGCGTTCTCCGGCATCGGCAACGCCTACTCCGACGAGATCCTGTGGTCGGCCGGTCTCGCGCCCACCCAGCGCACCGGCCAACTCGACGACGACGCCGTGGCCCGGCTGTACACCGCGGTGCAGGACACGCTGGTGGACTGGACCGATCGGCTGCGGGCGGAGGCGGCGAAGGCGCCGGGCGGGTTCCCCGAGAAGGTCACCGCCTTCCGAGACGACATGGCGGTGCACGGCCGCTACGGCAAGCCGTGCCCGCGCTGCGGTGACCCGGTGCAGCGCATCTCCTACGCCGAGAACGAGGTCAACTACTGCGCCACCTGCCAGCACGGCGGCAAGCTGCTGGCCGACCGGTCGCTGTCGCGGCTGTTGAAGGACGACTGGCCCAAGACGATCGAGGAGTGGGAAGGCCTGCGCCGCCCTGATCCTCGACATACTTTCTGGTATGGTCGGCGGCGGCTCGCGGGTAGCGCCGTGACGGAGTGGCGTTGTGCTCGGGGCCGGCGCATCCCGTGACAGGACGATGCTGGTCAACGGCGTGCAGGTGCAGGGTGGTCCGGGGCCGCGCCGCGCAACGCGCCACACCCGTGGTCAGTCCGGGGGCTTGGTGGCTCGCTGGTGCGCAGCCCGGACTTCGTCCATACTAGTTGGTATGGGCCAGGCGGTTTCGGGGCCGGGGTGGTCGGGTAGCGACACGGCCATGACCGAACGAACCGTGCCGACCAACACCGACGAGCATCCCGACGGCGCCGAGGCCGGGCGAGGCCCGACCGAGGCCGAATCCGCCGCCGCCGATCGCGCCCGCTCCGACGTGGACCTCGACAAGGTCCAGCGCAACTACGACGACATGCTGGAGAAGGGCGCCAACGTGAAGGGCGAGGGCGAGATCGAACCCGGCCACTGAGCGGCCTTTCTCGGGGTGCCCCTGTCGGCGGCACCGGCCAGCGGCCTGTGGACGGTCCGTCGCCGGTTCGGTGCCGCCTCTCCGCGTCCGGGCCCCTGGGAACGCCGCGCTCAGCCGAGCTTGTTGCTGGGGGCTGCGTCGGCTTCGCTGCGCTCAGCCGAGGGCGCCGTCGGCGACCAGGTCGGCCACCTCGTCGGCGCTGAAGCCGGCGAGCTCGGTGAGCACCTCGTAGGCGTGCTCACCCAGCATCGGACCGCCCCGGGTCACCGTACCGGGCGTGCGGGACAGCAGCGCCCGCGGTCCCTCCACCACCACGGTCCCGTGCACCGGGTGCTCGACGGTGCGGAAGTGGCCGCGGTGCCGCAGCTGCGGGTCGGCGGCGCAGGCGGTGGAGTTCTGCACCACATGGGCGGGCACGCCGGCCGCCACCAACTCCGCCATGAGCGCGTCGCCCGGCAGTGCCACCGTCCAGGCCCCGATCGCCTCATCGAGCGCCCCGCCCAATGCCAACCGTCCGGCCACGTCGAGCCCCGCCCACGCCGCCCACAGGGGCGCGCCGGTGCTGTCGAGCCGGGCCGGCCCGGCCGGGACCGACCGCCCCGCCAGCGCGCACAACGCCCGCCACTGCTCGTCGGTCTCGCAGACGATGGCGATCCAGGCGTCCTCACCCTGCGTCGGGTACACGCCGTGCGGTGCGACATACCGATCGGCATTGCCCATCCGGCTGAGCACCGTGCCGTTGACGGTGCGCTCCAGCAGCGCCGGCGCCAGGAAGTGCAGCGCGCACTCCTGCTGGGCCAGGTCCACCGCCAGCCCGCGCCCGGTCCGCGCCCGCTGGTCGAGCGCAGCCAGCATGACCGCGGCCAGGTAGCGCGGCGCGATGTAGTCGGTGTAGGCCAGGAACGGTCCGGCCGGCGCCCGGTCGGCCCAGCCGGTGAGCTCGTAGAACCCGGTCACCGCCCCTGCCAGGTTCCCGAAGCCGGAGAACGAGGCCAGCGGCCCGTCGCCGCCCATCAACGAGGTGCTCACCGCGATCACCTGCGGGTTGATGGCCAGCAGCGAGCCGGCGTCGAAGCCCCACTGTGCCATCACGCCCGGGGTGAACGAGTCGAACACCACGTCGGCCCAGCCCACCAACCGGCGCAACACCACCCGGCCGGCCTCGCACCCCAGGTCGAGCGTCAGCCCCAGCTTCCCGGCGTTGAAGTGGCTGAACTGCGCCGAACCATCCGGCCCCAGATCCCCGTTGAGGTACGGGCCCGACCCCCGGGTGGAGTCGCTGCGGACCGTCGATTCCACCTTCACCACCGTCGCCCCGAAGTCGCCCAGCAGCCGGGTGGTGAGCGGCCCGGCGTAGATCCACGACAGATCGAGGATCCGGCAACCCTCCAGCGGACGGCGCCCCGCCCCGTCGGACCCACCCGCACCGTGGCCGTGACCCGCAGCCACCGGCGCGGGCGCCGTGCGAACCGGCTCGGCCCGCAACGCCGGCCCGTCGGCGTCCAGGCCCGGTGGCGGTCCCAGGACGGGCAGCGGCGTGGGGGAGACCCGGGCGAACGCACCGGGCGCCCGGACCTGGCCCAGCCGGGGGTCGTCCACCTCGTCCCAGTAGCGGCGGGCGGCCAGCTGTTCGCTGTCGAGCACCTCGGCCAGGTCCGCCACCGGGGCCAGCAGCAGCCGCCGCCGCTGCGCCTCGGCGAACAGCTCCGCCTTGGTGAACGATGCCGTCAACGACGCCACTGCCGCCTTGGCCCGGTCGAACTCCTCGTCGCTGCGCTGCCCGGTGATGAGCAGCTCCGCGTAGTTGCGCCAGTCCTCGTCGCGCAGGTCGATCCCGCAGTGGCCCTGCTCGTAGCAGAACCGCATCAGCTCGGCGGAGTAGCGCCAGCTGGTCGAGGAGAAGTTGTGCATGATCGACACGTGCCCGTCGGCCGCCGGGTACACCAACCGCAGGTTGCGCGCCCCCACCCGCACGCCGCCGCCCATGCGCTGCACGTCGGCCGCTCCGTTGGCCCCGAAGATACCTGCCGGTACGGCAGCCATCATCGCCGCGGTCTGGGCCGACACGTCCACCCGCTGGCCGAGCCCGCTGGCCCGCCGTTCGGCCAGCGCCAGCAGCGCCTACCGCCGCCTCCGCCCCGGCGTGCAACCACGCCTGCGGCACGGCCGTGCGCACCGGCGCCCGGTCGGCGTCGCCGGTCAACGACAGCTGGCATCCGGCCGCCAGCACAGTGAGATCGGCCGCCGGCCAATGCGCCTTCGGCCCGTCCAGCCCGAACGGTGAGACGGTGACGTGCACCAGCGCCGGGTTCAGCGCGCCAACCGCTCCGCCCCCGCCGCACACGAGGTGGCGCCGTCGGGCCCGACGTCGATCACCACGTCGGCGTTGCTGCGGACCAACCGCTCGAAGCCGTCATCGGCGAAGGGATCCGCCGCCTTCAGCGCCAGCGAGCGCTTGGACCGGTTGTAGGCCCACCACAGCAGCGAGACCGTCGGATCCGTCGCCGCCATCGGCGCCCGCCGGCGGGAGGCGGAACCGCCGGGCGGCTCCACCGCCACCACCTCGGCGCCCAGCCCGGCCAGCACGGCGCCGGCCACGTGGCCCCGCTCATCGGTCAGATCCAGCGCACACGTGCGACAGCACCCGGTCAGCTCCCATCCCGCGGCACGGCGTCCGGCTCGGTCCCCACCCGGCTCCCGCCGGTCAGACCGACGGGTACAGGTTCAGGCAGCCGGCCATGCCGCCGTCCACGGCGATGACCTCGCCGGTGACGTACCGCGCGGCATCGGAGGCCAGGAACGCAACGACGTCGGCCACGTCGTCGGCCTTGGACAGCCGGCGCAGCGGCACCAACCCCAGCACCGAGGTCGATCACGCCCGGCTGGGCCAGCGACGCCTGCCACATGGCCGTCTCCACCACCCCGGGGCCACCGCTGACCCGGATCCCCTGTGGGCCGTGCTCCATGGCCAGCGCCCGGGTGACGGCGTCGACCGCGCCCTTGGTGGCCGCGTAGGCCGTCCGCCACGGCGCGCCCGTGCCCCCACCACCGAGGACACGTTGACCACGCTGCCCCCTCCGCGGGCCACCATCAGGGGGATCAACCGGGCGGTCAACAGCAGCAGGTTGCGCACGTTCACTCGGTACATCAGGTCGATGTCGGCTCCGGTGAGCTCGCCCGAACCGAGGCGGCGGGCCACGCCGGCGTTGTTCACCAGCACGTCGACCGCTCCGACGGCGTCGAGGACCTCGGCCGCCAGCCGTTCGGCGCCGTCGTCGGTGGCCAGGTCGGCCCGGATGACGAGCGGTGCGTTGCGCAGGCCGGCCGCCACCTCCTCGCAGTCGGACCGGGTCCGGGCGGTGAGCACCACCCGGGCGCCCTGGGCGTCGAGCGAACGGACGATGGCCGCGCCGATGCCTCGGCTGGCGCCGGTCACCAGCGGTGCGGCCGGGTGAGGTCGAAGGGGCTGCGGGCCCGCTGTTCGGTGCTGCCGGGCGTGGGCGGCACCGCCAGGTGGTCGGTGCCGGGGGCGGGCGGCGGCGCAGGGGCCGGGGCGGCGTCGGCCATGGCCATGGTGACGGCGTTGCCGCTCACGGCCGGTGCGGCCGGTGCGGGCGGCGGCGTCGCCACCGCGTCCCGGTCGCGCCGGGCCGCCTTCTCCGCTTGCGCGGCGATCGGGTTCGTCACGGCGGCTGCGCCTGTCGCGCTTGCCCGCCTTGTCGCGGTCGTGCTGCTTGTCGCGCTCGCGCTTGTGCTTGTCGCCCATGACCCGATCGCCCGTTCCGCTCAGCTCAACCGGCCGCCCGCACGTGCGGGCCTCTCACCCCAGCGGCCGGAGGTCTCCGGGAAGCGCTCCATCTGCGGCTGGGCGAAGTACATGATCAGCCGGTCAGCCACCCGCGGTAGCGATCGACCAGCTTGTCGGCAGCTCGTCCCAGGTGGCGGTCACGGCGTAGTGCTCGAGCATCTCGTCGCTGATCAGATCGGACATGCCCTGCAGGTCGCCCGCCTTGAGCCGGTCGTTCAGCCGGGCGGACACGCCGTCGAAGCCGAGCATCTCGAACTGGAACGCGTAGTTCTTGGTCGAGCCGTAGAGCGCGATCTGGCTGCGGGCCCGGTGCGCCGCCACGGGGCGCGCTCCTCCTCGGTGTCACCGACGATGGTGAACACCGGGATGGCGAGCTTCACGTCATCCACCGAACGATCGGCGGTGGCGGCGCCCTCGGCCACCTTGGGCAGCAGCACCTCGTTGAGGTACCGCACGGAATGCAACGGGTGCACGTGGATCCCGTCCGGCCACCTCGCCGGCCATGCGGGTCATCCACGGCCCCACCGCCGAGATGTAGATGGGGATGTCGGGGTGGGCGATCTTGCCGGGCTTCCATGTGTCGGGCAGCAGCGTGAGGTTGTAGTACTGACCCTTGAAGTCGAGCTTCTCCCGGCCGTCGAAGGCGTTGAAGCAGGCACGGACGGCCTGGATGTACTCGCGCAGGCGCGGCCCCGGCGGCTCGAACTCGCTGGAGAAGCGTCGCTCGATGTGCGCCTTCACCTGGGTGCCGAGGCCCAGCAGGAACTTGCCGTCGGTGGCCTCGGCCAACTCCCAGGCGGTGGAGGCCGTGATCATCCGGGCTGCATGGGAACGCCACCGCGATGCCGGTGGTCAGGCTCAGCGACGGTGCCGCCACCGCCGCCACCGCGGCCGACAGGTAGGCGGTGCGGCCGGTCTCGGTGAGCGTGATCCCGGAGAAGCCGAGCTGCTCCCATTCGACGGCCAGCTGCGCCATGCGCGCCAGCGGGTTGTTCCCGGTCATCAGGTCGAAGTGCACGGGCCGAACCTAGCTCATGGGCCAGCGCGAGCGGGCCCCATCCGGTCGTGCAACCGGATGGGGCCCACCGTGACCGCCGTTCGAGCGGTCGGGACCGGGTCAGGCCTCCGAGACGATGAGGGCCGTGACCATGCCGAACATGCCCTGGGGGCCCTCGGCGTGGTTGAGGATGTGGCAGTGCCACGCCCAGGCGCCGGGGTTGTCGGCGTTGACCAGCACGGTGACGCGCTGACCGGGGGCCACGTTGACCGTGTCCTCCCAGTACGGCGTGGCCAAGGGCTCGCCGTCGATGGCGGTCACCAGCTGGCGGGGGCCGTGCAGGTGCATCGGGTGGATCTGCAGACCCTCGTTCATGTAGGTCACCTCGAACCAGTCACCCATCTTGGCGGTGAAGGGCGCCGTCGCCGGGAACGACTTGCCGTTGAGGCCGTAGCCGATGGTGCCGGCGTCGTAGAGGTGGATCGTGTCCCGCCACACCGGGCTCGGGATACCGGCCGGGATGGGCATCTGGCCCACCATCAGCTCGCCGGCCATGCCGGAGGCCACCTGCACCTGGGCGTTGTGGTGGCTGTGGTACATGCCCACGGCCGGCCGCTGCGGGGTGAACTCGTACACGTAGGTCTCACCCGGCTTGATCGGGTGCTGCGTGATCGGCGGCACGCCGTCCATGGCGTTGGGGATGTCGGAGATGCCGTGGAAGTGCAGGGCGGTGGACTCCGGCAGGTTGTTGGTCAGGTTGATGCGGATCGTGTCGCCCACGTTGATGTGGATCTTCGGTCCGGGCACCTGCCCGTTGTAGGTCCAGGCGTTGACCATCTTGCCCGGCTCCACCTCCCACTTCACCACCTCGGCGGTGAGGTCGTAGACCTTCACGCCGTTCTCGATGCGGGGCTCGAGCAGCTGTCCGCCGACGCCCTCGGTCTTGGCGGGGAACTGCAGGTTCCGCTCGTCCATCGCCTCGTCCATGTTGTTGGCCCGCTCGAGCTTCTGCTCCTCGGTCAACGCGAACGGGTCGATGGCGGTGGAGTCGTGGTTCAGCGTCGGGTCGATGATCGACGTGGCGGTCGTGGCACCGGTGCCGCCGGCGCCGGCCTTCACCACCAGCTGGGCCTCCATGCCGGCGGCCCGGTGCCCGGCGATGTTGCAGAACACCTTGTAGTCACCCTCGGGCAGCCCGGCGATGCTCAGGTCGCCCGTCTTGCCGGGCTGGATGTCGGCCGACTTGATGTCGTCGTGACCCTCGACCACCAGGTTGTGGGCCACCGCGCCGATGTTGGCCAGCGTGATCGTGCCGTCCACGCCCACGGCGATCGGCGCGGGGGCGATCTTGAACTCCGAGAGGTTGACGTTCACGGGGACGGCCGCAACGGCGCTGCCTCCGCCTCCGTCGTTCTCGGCGTTGATCCCTCGAACGCCATAGGCAACACCGACACCTCCGATCAGTACTGCCAGCAGCGCGCCGAACACGGCGATCACGAGCGCGCCACTCTGCGTTTCCTTGGTCTGAGATCCGGTAGCCACCCAGCCCCCTTCTCATTGGACGATGAATTGTCCGAGAAGCATCGTCGGCGACGATGGCGGCGCCGTAGGGCCGAAGGTCATCAACGCGCCAGCATCCGGCTACCGGTGGCGTACGAAAGAAGTTCGGGAGCGATCGCTAAGAGAGGTGTGGCCGTCTCTTGATGGGCCGGTAGCGAGGCAGCCGGAGCAGGGCGACGCCGGACAGCCCGAGGGCGGGCAGGAACGCGGTCATGGCCAGCAGGCCGACCAGCAGGACCCTGGTGGCGGCGCCGCCGGTGAGCAGCACCGCCGGTCCCACGGCGGCGACGGCGGTCTGCAACGCCGCCGAACGGACCAGGAACCGCGGGCGGGGCGGGCGCACCGCCAGCAGCTGGAGCAGGCCGCCGGTGCCGGTGACCAGGACGGTGGCGGCCACCAACACGCCCGGGCGAACCTCGACGGCCCGGTCGCTCGCCACCGGGCGCAGGTGCAGCTCACAGCCGGCGCAACGGCTCGACAGCAGGCCCACCGCCCGCGCCACACCGGCGGCCAGCAGCACCGCCAGACCCAGCGCCAGCGGGGTGAGCCAACATCGGTACGCTCGCGGCATCCCCATGCCTTTCCGCTCGGTGCGATCCGCAAACCTCGTGCTGCTCACCATGACAGACCGCAGTCGCCGGCGCTCGCCGGTTGGTTCCCGGCCCGCCCGGGAAGTGGGCGGCCGGCCCGCCGGGCCCCGGTTGGCTCCCCTGCGGAACTCGCCTCCGACCGGCCGGCGCGGACCTTGGGCCCTAGTGAGGGCGCTCAGCGCCGCGCAGCATGGGTGCATGCTCGGGGAACGATCGGCGGCGCGACGGTTTCGGCGCGCCATGGCAAGACGAAGGACGCGGCCCGCCCTGCTGGCGGCGCTGCTGGTCGGCACCACACTGGCCGTGGGGTGCGGGGGCGACGTGCCCGGCGGCGACACCGCGGCGGCGAGCGCGCAACGATCGCTCTCCGGCCTGGTGCGGACCCCCACGCCGACCATCGCCCTCGAACCCGTCACCGACATCGACGGCCAGCCGTTCACGTTCCGGGCCGAACCCGGGCACCTGCAGCTGCTCTACTTCGGCTACCTCTCGTGCCCCGATGTGTGCCCCACCACCTTCGCCGATCTGCAGGCCGCCCTCCAGGAGCTCGGCCCGGAGGCGGCGGCGGTGGACACCGCGCTGGTCACCATCGACCCGGCCCGCGACACCGCCGAGAACGTGCGGGCTACCTCGACCACTTCGTCGATGGCGGGCGCGGTTGATCATCACCGAGCCCGACCGGCTGCAGGTGGTGGCCGACGAGTTCGGCGCCACCTACGCGGTGGAGACCGTCGACGGCGTCGTCGAGGTGTCCCACAGCGCGTTCGTGTACGTGCTCGACGAGCAGGGACGCCTCCTCGTGCAGTGGCCGTTCGGCACCCCGGCGGGCGACATGGCCGCCGACCTGCGCCAGCTGGCCCCCGCCGCCGGATCACGGACCGACGCCGCACTCACCGCGGTGGGGCGATGAGCGCCCGCCGGTTGCCCCGTTGGGCCGTGGTGCTGGTGGCGGTCAGCTGCTGCTTCGCCCTGCTCGGCATCGGTGTGGCGGCGTTCTCCGTGTTCGGCGGTGGCGGTGGTGCAGACCCCTTGGCCGGGATCGTCGAGGTGAGCGATGACGGGCCGGCGCCGATGGTCGACGAGGCGACCCGGGCGGTCACCTTCGTCATACCGGCCGGTACGGCGAAGCGACAGGCGGCGGGCGATCGGGTGGTCGTGCTGCCCAGCCGCGTCGCCATCTCCGTCGGCCAGACCCTCCACCTGCGCAACGACGACGACCGGGCCGTGGTCATCGGACCCTTCTTCGTGGGGCCGGGCGAGACCTCGACCTACCGGTTCTCCAGCCCCCGGGTGATCGCCGGTGCGTGCGATCTGCACCCCAGCGGGGAGTTCACCGTGGAGGTGACGGCATGAGCGGGCCCACCGCCGCCGAGACGGCAACGGCCGAGCTCCGCGCGGGGGTCGAGGCCCTCGACGTCGAGGTGCCGGCCTCCTCCGACGAGGCGTCGGCTGCGCCGGCCGGTGCCGCCCCGTCCCGAGCGGTCGAAGCGGTGGCGTTGCCGGTGGCCGTGCTCGGCGCCGGGGTGGTGGCCCAGGCGATCGGGCTGGCCGCCCGCCTCGCTGCCGAAGCCGGGACCCCGATGCACGACGGGGGTGGCGCGCTGGTGGCCGCCGGCTGGGTGGTCGTGTTCGGCGCGCTGCTGTGGCTGCTCCGCCGCCCGGTGGTCACCGGTGTGGCCGTGGCCGCGGTCGTCGCCCTCGGTGCCGGGGTGGCGCTCGGTCGTTCGGGGGCGAACGATCCCGGCGCCGACGGCACCGTCACCCCCACGGGCGCCCCGGCTGCGGTCACCATCCCGGTGCCCGGCACCACGCCCGAGACCGCCCCGCCGGGCTCGACCACCACGATCGACCCGTCCACCCCGACCACCCGCAGCATCGGCCAGATGCTCGCCGACCAGGGTGCAGGCTGGAACACCCCGCCGCCATCGATCCCCGGGGTCTCCTTCCCGGTGGAGGGCGGCCGCGTCGACCAGCCCGGTCCGGCCCCCTGGGCCGACGGCGCCGCGCCGGTCGTGCCCATCACCGCGCCCACCGAGCCGCTGGCCAGCACGACCACGGCTGCGACCGCCCCTACCGCGGAGTCACCGGCCGAGCCCACGAGCACCTCCGGAGCAGGTTCATGACCCACCCGACCCGACGGCCGGTCCACCGGGGCGGCCGCGCCGCCCGGCGTGCCGCCACCGTTGTCGCCAGCGCGCTGACCGGCGCCGTGCTCCTCGGCTGCGGTGGTGACGACGCATCCTCAGGGGCGGCGTCCACGCCCACGTTCGAGGTAGCCACCACCCTGAGCGGGCCCGCCGCGGTGACCACACCGCCGCAGGGCACCTGTATCAGCCGGGTACCGGGCCAGCCGATCAGCGAGGCCGAGGCCGAGGTCCGCTTCTCCACGTCGGGCGTCTGCCCCAGCTACGTGACCGTGGTGGCCGGCACCAAGGTGCGCTGGACCAACGACCACGGCGAGCCGGTCACGGTGACGCTGTCGGAGGCGGTGGCCCTGGCCCCGCCGTCGTCGGGCACCGAGGTCTTCCCGCAGCTCGATGACGGCCCGACCGTGTTCGAAGAGGAGGTCGCCCCCGGCGCCACCTACGCACACCCCATGGCGGCCGCCGGCACGTACTACTTCCGCCTCGACGTGCTGCCCACGTTCCTCGGCACCGTCGAGGTGCGCTGAGCAACGGTCCCGGACTCGGCGGGGCTGCGTGGCAGCCGGGCCCGCCGCGCCGAGAGCATGGACGGGTGGATCCGTACGGACGGGAAGATCCCTACTGACGGGAAGTTCCGTCGCGCTCGATTCGATCTCGATTCGGAATTGGTCGTGAGACACGAAGTCCGAGCACTGTCGGTGCTGCGATGGAGCCGATCCGTCCATCGCCGACTCCCGGGGTGGCAGCTGGTCCACGCTCGGTCGGACAGATCGAATCGACGTCGAATCGAGCGCGAAGGATGCCCCGGGGGTGTCGAGGGGACCGGGGTGCTGAAGGGATGCCGGGGGGTGTCGAGGGGACCGGGTGCTGAAGGGAACCCGGGGGTGTCGAGGGTGTCGAGGGGGTCCGGGGGCGCCGGGGACGGGAGAGGTTGCCACCCCAGCCGGCTCAGCGACCGTCGCGCGACCAGTGCCAGGGCTCGCTGGGCAGGTTGTAGAACCCGTACAGGTGGGCGTGGCCGGCGAGCCACTGGAACGCCGGGCTCTCGCGGGTGCGGATCAGATCGCCGTCGGGCCCGATGAAGTCGATGGCCAGGCCCTTCTCGTGGTTCGAGCGACCGGGGATGGCCACCGGCGGCGAGCACTCGTAGGACGGCTTCTCCCAGATGTCGTAGTCGGTCGGGCCGCACACCTGCCGACGGATCTCGATCTGGTCGAGGATGTTGCGGTAGCCGCTGCCGGACAGCGGCAGGCCATCGGCCTCGGCCGCCGCCAGCATCGCCTCGGTGTCCCCGGCGATCGAGCTGGCCACCTCGATGCCGCGCACCCAGGTGGTGTTCACCGGCGTGATCACCACCACCCGCGGGGCGGTCGTGGGCGGCGGCGCCGCCGTGGTGGGCGGTGCGGTGGTCGGTGGCGCCGTTGGTGGTGGCGCGGTGGGCGCCGCGGTCGGCGCCGGCGTCTCGGGGGCGTCGGCGGCACCCGAGCCGGCGGGGTCGATGGCCGGTGGGGCGGTGGTGGCGCTGGGCTCGGGTGCGGCCGGCCCCGGCGGCGCCGGTGGCGCATCGGAGGCGGGCAGCACGATCGTCACCGTCTCGCCCCGGGCCAGGCTGTCGCGCAGCTGCTGGGCCAGCGCGATCTCCTCGGCCTGGATGCGGGCGGACAGCTCGGCGTCCTGCTCGGCCAGCATCGATGCCTCGAACAGGTCTCGATCGATGCGGTCGCCGACCTCGGTGGCGAAGGCCTGTTGCTGGGCCCTCGCCGCCTGCAGGTCGGCCAGCTTCCGCTGCTCGACCTGCTCGGCCGATTCCGCCGCCGCGGTGGCGGCCGCCGCCTCGTCCTGCGCTCGGCGCAGCTCGTCGCGGGCCTCCTCGGCCGCCCGCAGCACATCGGTCACCGACTCGACGCGGTACTTGGCCAGCGAGAACCGCAGCGGGGCATCGTTGGGGCTGGCGTTGATCACCGCATGGACGGCGTCGTCGATCGGAGGGCGCACGTACAGCCCGACGGCCATGTCGCGCAGCTGGATCTGCAGCCGGTCGACCTCCGCCTGCGCCGTGGCCACCCGCGCTGCGGCGGCGGCCTCTGCGGCCCGGGCGGCATCGGCCGTGGCCACCGCCTGGCTGGTGGTGGCCTGCTGGGCGGCGACGTTGGCGTCGAGCGCGGCGATCGCCCGCGACACCTCATCGGCGGTGGCGTGCAGCACATCGAGCTCGGCGGCGAGCGTGGCCTGCTGCTGGCGCAGCGAGCTCTGGGTGGAGGCCAGGTCCTCTCCCGTGGGCGGCGGCGGCGCGGTGACCGTCACCGCCGGGTCGGTGGCCTGCGCAGCGGACGGGCTGGCGGCGCTCTGCAACACCACGGTCGAGCTCAGCAGCGTCAAGGACGCGGCAAGCACGCCGAAGGTGAACCGGGAGCGTCGGAGCATGCGGAAAAGACCTCGCCATCTCTGGCTGATACTCCGTCCGGGGGCGGAGACTACCAGGACCGGCGTTCAACCGTAACGGCGACCCCCCCACGATTCCACGCGCCGGGGTCGTCGGCGCGCCCTCAGCGGGTGCGTTCCTCCAGGTTGAGGTGCTCGACATCACCCAGCTTGGTGAGGCTGAACGTGTGGCCGTCGCCGGTGGCCAGCGACTCGATCCGGCTGATCGACGCGTGGCCCAAGACGAAGCGCTCCCACTCCCAGGGCACCGGCTGCAGGCCGAGCAGGTGCCCGAAGGCGACCGCGTTGGTGCCGGCATGGGCGATCAGCAGGATCTTGCGGCCGGGCTCGGCGATGCGCCACACGGGCAGGTCCTCCCGGGCGGGGGCGATGCCCCGTTCGGCCAGGAACAGCTGCATGTCGCGGTGCACCCGCTCGACGAAGTCCCGCACCGGCTCGCCGCCGTCGAGGCCTTCCCAGCGGCGGTGCGCCGGCCGCGCCCGCTCCGCCCGGAAGGCCTCCTCAGCCCGCTCCACCGGGGTGCCGTGCCACACCGGGTTGCGGATCTCCTCCAACCACGGCGCCTCGACCGGGTCCCGGCCGAGCCCCTCGAGCAGCGGCGCCGCCGTCTGGGCGGCCCGGGTCAGCGGTGACACCAGGATCTCGTCGAAGTGTTCCTCGACCAGCCGCTCCGCCAGGCGGCGGGCCTGGGCGTGGCCGAGCTCGGTCAGCGGCGGGTTGTCGACGTTCAGGCCGTCGCGCACCCATTCGGGCTGGCCGTGGCGGACGAAGACGAGCTGGGTGCTGGCGGTGCGCTCCTCGGACATCAGGCGAGCAGGCGCAGGGGCGACTCGAGCCGTTCGGTGACCGCGGCGAGGAACCGGGCGGCCGGCGCACCGTCGACGGCGCGATGGTCGAACGTGAGGCTGAGGGTGAGCTGCCGTCGGCGCTCGACACGCCGGCGGGAGACGGGGACGGCCACGTCCCTGACCCTACCCACGCCGAGGATGGCCACGTTGGGCGGGTTGATCACCGGGGTGAAGCCGTCGATGCCGAACGCGCCCAGGGCGGTGACCGAGAACGTGGAGCCGGCCAGGTCGTCGAGGCCGAGCCGGTTGTCGCGGGCGGCCGTGGCCAGCGCCCGGGCCCGGTCCGAGATCTCGCTCACGCTCAGCCGGTCGGTGTGGCGCAGCACCGGGACGACCAGGCCCTCGTCGAGGGCGACGGCCAGGCCCACGTGCACGTCGGCCAGCCGTTCGAGGTGGTCACCGGCGATGCGGGCGTTGAGCGCGGGGTGCTCCACCAGGGCGTGGGCGACGGCCTTGATGACCAGGTCCGTGTAGGACGGTGGCCGGCGGTCGTCCGCCTCCCACTGGGCGGCCAGGCGCTTGCGCAGCTTCACGGCACGGGTCATGTCGACCTCGGCGTGCAGCGTCAGCTGGGCCATCTCCTGCAACGAGGCGTGCATCCGCTTGGCGATGGTGCCCCGCATCCCGATCAGCCGGATGCGCTCGCGCACCTCGCCGTCGCCCTCGGCGGGCGCGGCGGGTGCCGTGGGCGAAGCGGGTGCCGTGGGCGCGGCCGGTGCGGCGGGAGGTGCGGGGGTTGCGGCCGCAGCGGCCTCGACGTCGGTGCGGGTGATGCGGCCGCCCGGTCCGGTGCCCACCACGGTGGACAGGTCCACGCCCAGCTCGCCGGCCAACCGCCGGGCCAGCGGCGACACTGCCCGTCGCTCACCCCCCGCCGGCCGTCCGGTGGCCGTGGGGCTCCCGGCGGCCTGCACGACGTCCCGGCCGACGATGCGCCCGGCCGGGCCGGTGCCGATCAGCGTGGTGAGCTCCACCCCGAGCTCGGCGGCCAGGCGCCGGGCGTTGGGGCTGATCGCCCGGCGCGCCCCGCCGGTCGCCGCACCGTCGGAGGAGCCCGCGGGTGCGGGCGCAGGCGACGCAGGCCCGGTCTCGCCCTGAGCGAGGAGCCGGCCGACCAGGCCGCCCGGTTCGAGGGTGGTGTCGGGGCCCACCAGCTGCACCAGCACGCCGGCCGCCTCGGCCTCGACCTCGCAGTCGAGCTTCTCGGTCACCAGGTGGAACAGCGGCTGACCCACCGCCACCTCGGCGCCGTCGGGCACCAACCACGTCACCAGCGTGCCGCTCTCCATGGTCATGCCCATCTTCGGGATCACCACATCGATCGCCATCTCGTAGACCCTTCTTGCTGGCGCCTTCGGCGCCCCGGATGGGGCCCCAACCCCATCCTCCTCCCGAGCATGGGGCCCCTACCCCATGCCGGGCCGTACCTGCTGGCGGCTTCGCCGTGTTTGCTGGCGCCTTCGGCGCCCCGGATGGGGCCCCAACCCCATCCTCCTCCCGAGCATGGGGCCCCTACCCCATGCCGGGCCGTGCTGCTGTTCGCGCGCTCCTGCCCCATGCCGGGCCGTGCTGCTGGCACCCTTCGGCGTGGTTACTGGCGGCTTCGGTCCTTCGGTCTTCGGTTCGTTGGTCCAGTGGGTCAGTTCTGGCGGAGGAACGTGCCCCGTTCGGCGGCCAGGCGAAGGGCGCGGGGCACGTCGATCACCCGGGGGCCTCGGCGCACCACCCGTAGCGTGGCCTGCTGGCCGGCCCGCAGCAGCCGCTGCCGCTCGCCGTCGAAGGCCAGGATGCCGGGCCCGGTCACCGTCACCGGTTCGCCGTCCGCCAGGCGGCGGGCCTCGGCCAGGCCGATGGTGGCGTACCAGCCGGGGGCGAGCGGGGCGCGCACGGCCCGACCACCGTCGTCGGCGGGACCGAGCCGCAACAGCACGCCGCCATCGTCGGCCGACCCGCAGGGCAGCACCAACCCACCGATGCTCGACACGCCCACCGACGCCGGCTCGGCCCGGCTGAGCACGGCCAGCCGCAGTGCCGCCGGGTCGAACAGCGCCCGGGAACCGACGAAGCGCTCGTCCACCAGCACGGCGTCGATCAGGGCGAGATCGACCGGGCGATCGCGGCCGGCGAGGTCGGCGTCGGCGCCGGCATCGCCCTCCACGGTCACCTCGATGATCTTCACCGGCTCCGCCACCTCGTCGAGGGCCACGTGCCCAGCTGCCACCAACCCGGCCGCCTCGCCCGCCACCGTCGCCTCCACGAAGCGGGGGAACACGTTGTTGGTGCCGGTCGACAGCGGGATCAGCGGCACGTCGGACCAGCCCAGGGCGGCGGCCCGGCTGGTGCCGTCGCCCCCCAGCACGATCACCACGGCCACCCCGAGCTCGCGCATGGCGGCCACGGTGCGCACCGTGTCGGACTCGTCGTAGTTCTCCTCCAGCGGCACGTGGTCGTAGGTGACCCCCGGCAGCTCGAGGGTCTCCACCGCCCGGGCACAGATGCGGTGCGGCTCGCTGAGGAACCAGAACCGGTCGGCCCCGGCGGCGGCGGCGCCGATCACCAGGCGCCGCACGATCGTGTACTTCTCCTGCAGCGTCGAGGTGGGCGCGTTGGCCACCAGACGGCGGATGTCCTTGCCGGAGACGGGGTTGGCGATGATCCCGATGGCGCCGCCCACGTCAGCGCCCGAGGGTGCGCCGCACCGCGTCGACGATCCACGACGCCGTGGGCACGTACTGCTGCTCGAGCACCGGGCTGAACGGCACCGGGCAGAACGGGGCGCCGACCCGGGCGACGGGGGCGTCGAGGTGGTCGAACGCCTCCTCCTGGATCTGGGCCACGATCTCGCCACCGAACCCGCCGAAGCGGACCGCCTCGTGGGCCACGACGCAGTGGTTGGTCTTGCGCACCGACGCCACCACCGTCTCGGTGTCGAACGGTGACAGCGTCCTCGGGTCGACGATCTCGAGCGACACGCCGTCCTCGGCGGCCAGCTGCTCGGCCGCCTTGCGGGCCTCGCTGACCATGCGGCCGAGCGCCACCACCGTGACGTCGGTGCCCTCGCGCACCACCGCGGCCTGGCCCAACGGGATCCGGTAGGGCTCCTCGGGCACGTGCGCCCGCTGGCCCAGCACCGTCTTGGTGTTGACCACGACCACCGGGTTGTCGTCGAAGATGGCCGACAGCAGCAGGCCCTTGGCTTCGTAAGCCCCCGACGGCATGACCACCTTCAGCCCGGGGATGTGGCACAGCCACGCCTCCAACGACTGCGAGTGCTGGGCGGCCATCGACGTGCCGGCACCGGCCATCGTGTGCACGGTCAGCGGCAGGCGGGCCTTGCCGCCGAACATGTACTTCATCTTGGCCGCCTGGTTGACCAGCTGGTCCATGGCGATGCCGAGGAAGTCCATGAACATGATGTCGATCACCGGCCGGCAGCCGGTGGCCGCCGCGCCGATGCCGAGGCCGAGCAGCGCCGCCTCGGAGATGGGCGAGTCGACGATGCGCTCGGGCCCGAACTCGGCGAGCAGGCCCCGGGTCACGCCGAACACCGAGCCGTAGGCGGCGATGTCCTCCCCGGCGATGAACACGCCGGCGTCCTCCTGCATGGCCTGGCGGAAGCCCTCGACCACGGCGGAGACGTAGGGCAGTTCGCGGACGGTGTCGCCCGAGGCGGCGGCGGGTGCGGTCATGGTCATGGCGGGGTCCTTGCAGCGGGGCGGCGGGCGGCGGGGCGGTCTGGCGAGAACGGCGGCGGGCGGTCTGACGGGGGACGGCCGGCGGGTCAGGCCGTGTAGACGTCGTCGAGCAGGGTGGCCACGTCGGGCAGCGGCGAGCTCTCGGCGTAGGCGATGGCCTCGGCCGTAGCGGCGGCGACCTCCTCGTGCACCGCCCGGGCGGCCTCGGCGCTGAGGATGCCGGCCTCGGCCAGCTTCGACTCGAGCAGCGCGATCGGGTCGCGCTGGCGCCACTGCGCCACCTCGTCATCGCTGCGGTACGGGATGCGCATGCCCTTGATGCCGACGTGGTCGTAGAAGCGGTAGGTCTTGGCCTCGATCAGCGTGGGCCCGCCGCCGTCGCGGGCCCGTTCGACGGCCTGGGAGGCCACCTCGTACACGGCGATGGCGTCCATCCCGTCGACGATCACGCCGGGCATGCCCCAGCCGGCGGCGCGGTCGGCCACATCGACGATGGCTTGGTGGTTGCGCTGGGCGGTGAACTCCCCGTAGCCGTTGTTCTCGCACAGGAAGATGACCGGCAGCTTGTAGAGCGCCGCCATGTTGGCCGCCTCGTGGATGGTGCCCTCGTTGGAGGCGCCGTCACCGAAGAACGTGACCGCCACGTTGCGGGTGCCCCGGTACTTGTTGGAGAACCCGGCGCCCACCGCGATCGGCGGGCCGGCGCCGACGATGCCGTTGGCCCCGAGCATCCCGACGGTCAGGTCGGAGATGTGCATCGAGCCGCCCTTGCCCTTGCAGTAGCCGGTGATGCGACCGAACAGCTCCGCGTACATCGCCTTGAAGTCACCGCCCTTGGCCACCAGGTGGCCGTGGCCGCGGTGGGTGGAGGTGATCTGGTCATCATCGGTCAGGCAGGCGCAGACGCCCGCCGCCACCGCCTCCTGGCCCACGTAGAGGTGCAGCGCCCCGGGCACCCGGGCCGACTCCTGGAGCTTGCCCGCCTCCTCCTCGAAGATGCGGATGCGGACCATGCGGCGGTGGATGTCCACCAGCACCTGCGGGGTGATGTCCATGGCGGGAATGTAGTGCCATCGGTGCGGCGGCCGCCCCCGATCGCGACCCCGCCCACCGTCCGCGCCGCGTCCGGGCCGCGGAAAGCAAACACCGTCATCCATGTGGGTCCGGGCGGCGCGCCAGTAGGGTCCCCGGGGGCGACGACGCGGTCGGCCGGGGCGCGTGACCCCGACCGGCCGGACCCGGAGGTATGGCATGCGACGACGTTGGATGGCCGCTGCGCTGGGCGCAGCCGCGGTGGCCGCAGCGCTGGGACCGGTGGCCGGCGCGCTCCGTCGGGCGGGAACGCCTCCGATGCCGGTGACGCTGCGGCAGGGTCGGAGACGCTGGCCGCCACCTACGTCGTGCTGTACGACGAAGGGGTCGACGCCGCCCGGGCCCGCGCCGCGGTGCGGCCGCCGGTGGCACCGTGGTGGCCGAGAACGCCGCCGTCGGTCTGGCCACGGTGCGTTCGTCGCAGGCCGATTTCGTCGCCCGCGTCGGGGCGGCCGACGGGGTGCTGGCCGGCGCCGCCCGCAACGGTGCCCTCGGCCGGGCGGAGCTCGGCGCCAAGCGCGACCTGGCCGACGCCCGCCGATCTGGCCGCCGCCGGGCCGGCGGGCAGGTGGCGCGCAACCGCTACGTGTTCCCCAACGGCCCGCGCGCCGAGCGACCCGACGCACCGGATGCGCCCGACGCGCCGGATGCGCCGGACGCCCCTGACGCACCGGACAAGGTGAGCAACCTCGAACCGCTGGCCCACCTGCAGTGGGACCTCGCCGCCATCGGTGCCACCCCCGAGGGCTCCTACGACACCACCACCGGGCGCCGCTCGGTGGTGGTCGGTGTGATCGACACCGGCATTGACGCCACCCACCCCGATCTCGTCGACCGGGTCGACACCGCCCGCAGCCGCAACTTCACCACCGACATCCCCGTCATCGACGGCGACTGCGCCACCGATCCCGACGGCAGCTGCAGCGATCCGGCCACCGCCGATGAGAACGGGCACGGCACCCACGTGGCCGGCGTCATCGCTGCGTCGGTCAACGACTACGGCATCGCCGGCATCCTGCCCCGGGCCACGCTGGTCAACCTGCGCGCCGGCCAGGACTCCGGCTACTTCTTCGTCGACGCCACCGTCAACGCCCTCACCTACGCCGGCGACATCGGCGTCGATGTGGTCAACATGAGCTTCTACGTCGACCCCTGGCTGTACAACTGCGCGGCCAACCCGGCCGACAGCCCCGCCGAGCAGGCCGAGCAGCGCACGATCATCGAGAGCGTGCAACGTGCCGTGCGGTATGCCCGCAGCCGTGGCGTGACCACCATCGCCGCGCTGGGCAACGAGGCCACCGACCTCGGCCGGCCCACCGTCGACCCGACCAGCCCCGACTTCCCGCCGGGCGCGGCCCGCATCCGCACCATCGACAACAGCTGCCTCGACGTGCCGGCCGAGCTCGACGGCGTGATCTCGGTCTCGTCGCTCGGGCCGAGCCTGCGCAAGGCCGACTACTCCAACTACGGCATCGAGCAGACCGACCTGTCGGCTCCCGGCGGGTGGTTCCGCGACGGCTTCGGCACCCCCGGCTACCGCAGCCCGGCCAACATGATCCTGTCCACCTGGCCCACCGCGCTGGCGCTCGACGAGATCGCCGTGAACGGCGGGGAGCTGCCCGACGATCTGGTCAGCAACTGCGGCGGCGACGTGTGCTCGTACTACAAGTACCTCCAGGGCACCTCGATGGCGGCACCGCACGTGGCCGGGGTGGCGCGCTGGCGGTGTCGCTGTACGGCCATGACGACCGCGGGCCCGGCAACCGGGGCCGCACCCTCGACCCCGACGTGGTCGAGGACATACTCATCGGTACGGCGGCGGACCGGGCGTGCCCGGTGGCCGGCAAGGAGAGCTACGCCAACGAGGGCCGCCCACCGGCCTTCGACGCCGTGTGCGAGGGCACGACCGAGCGCAACGGCCTGTACGGCGAGGGCATCGTCAGCGCCATCGGCGTGGTGGAGGACGGCGCTCGCCACGTCGGCTGATCCCCGGCGTCGGCTGATCCCCGGCGCAGGCGAGCGCTGCCGGCCTCACACCGACGGCACCCGCCAGCACCAGCGCCACATCTCCTCGGCCGCGCTGTAGTTCACGTCGGCCTCGTTGAGCACCGAGTAGGGCAGGAACTCGCCCACCGCGAAGCGCACGGTGTGGCGCAGCACGCCCCGGAACGTACCCTCGTCCACCCCGAGCTGGTGCGGGTTGGCGCCCACCCCGCAGGCGCGGAGCAGGTCGACCGCGGCCTGGGGATCCACCGGCCCGCCGGCGGACAGGCCGAACCAGGCCTGCAGGGCGGTCATGGCCACGGTGCCCATGCCCACCATCCCGCCGTAGGAGCCGAGGCGACCCAGGCGGTGCTCGAACGCCTGGGCGAACGTGTGCTCCGAGCCGTCGAGGTGGCGGCGGTGGCCGGCATCGGTGATCGACGCGCCCGCCTCGGTCAGCAGCCCGGCCAGAGCCCGCAGGCCGTCGGGGCTGACCGCCCGCACGTCCTCGGCCGCATCGGCCAGCCGCCGGCGCAGATCCTCGACCAGATCGGCCAGGCGAGTGACCACCGGCAGGCCGCTGTCGCGGGCGTCGGCCAGCCGCCAGTCCCACATGGCCGACATCGAGGCCACCAGCTCGGCGGCGCCGGCCCGGTTGCGCGCCGCCGGCGCCGAGGCCAGCAGCGACCAATCGAGCACGACACGGGGGCTGACGTCGCCCACCCAGCTGATCTGGCGGCGCACCCGCCGCGCCACCTCGGTCGTGAACGGCGCCAGGCAGGACAGCGAGGTGGGCACGACCACCACCTCCTTGCCGGTCCGCAGGCCGACGTACTTGGCGGTATCGACGGCCATGCCGCCGCCGATGCCCACCACGGTGGTGCTGTCGCTCTGTCGTTCGGCCTCCACCAGGGCGTCGAGGGCGATCTCCTCGAGCGAGCCGACCGGGACCGCATCGGCCGGGGCCACGCCGGCGGCGATCGCCGAAGGCGCCGCATAGCAGGCGACATCGGCCGAACCGGTGCGGGCATCGGCCAGGGCATCGGCCAGTGCGGCCTCCTGCACGATCGCTGCGTCGACCACCACCGTCGTCCACCCCCGGGTTCGCTTGCGCCCCGCCAGTGCGGGGACCGTGCCGCTGCCTCTGTCCGGGCGCCCGTCCGGCTCGGGCGCGCCCCGGCCGGAACCTACTGCGGGTGGGCTTGTGACCGAAATCGCAGGCGGCGGGGCCGCATCGGCCATGCCCGGCCCGCCGCCGTGCCGCTACGTTCGCTACAGGTCCGTAGCGAAGTTGCCGTGGTGGTACACCGCGGCGACGCGGGCCGATCGCTCGAAGGGGGAACCGTCCATGTCCGAACCGGCCACCTCGGCCCCGGCCGCGCCGGGCAGGGAGCTCGGCGCCGCCGAGACGCGGCTGGTGCTGGGATCGCTCTGCCTGGCCCTGTTCATGGTCATGCTCGACGGCACGGTGGTGAACACCGCCCTGCCCAAGATGCAGGCCGACCTCGACGCCAGCGTGGCCGGCCTGCAGTGGATCGTCGACGGGTACGTGCTCGCCCTGGCCAGCTTCATGCTGACCGGCGGGACCCTCGGCGATCGCTACGGGCGACGGCGCATGCTGCTGAGCGGCATCGCCGTGTTCACCATCGGATCGGTCCTGTGCGGCCTGGCCCCCAGCACGGCGGCGTTGATCGGTGGCCGCTTCGTGCAGGGCGTCGGGGCCGCCGCCCTGATGCCGGGCACGCTGTCGATCCTGTCCAACGTGTTCACCACGCCGGCCGAACGGGCCCGGGCCATCGGCATCTGGGCGGGTGTGTCCGGCATCGCCCTGGCGTCGGGGCCGGTGGTGGGCGGCTTCCTGGCCGACACGCTGGGCTGGCCGTCGATCTTCTTCGTCAACCTGCCGGTGGGCATCGCCGCCATGCTCGTGATCCGCCGGGTGACCCCCGAATCGAGCGACCCGCAGGGCCGCCGGCCCGACCTGGCCGGTGTGGCGCTATCGGTGCTGACCCTCGCCCCGGTCACCTTCGCCCTGATCCAGGGCAACGAGTCGGGCTGGGGCTCGCCCCTCATCGTCGGTGCGCTCGGCATCTCGGCGGCGGCGCTGGTGCTGCTGCTGGTGGTCGAGTCCCGCATCGAGCACCCGATGTTGCAGCTGCAGTTCTTTCGCAACCCCACCTTCGCCGCCGCCGTGGCGTCGGGCGGCCTGGTCACCTTCGCCCTGTTCGGGATGAACGTGTACTTCTCGCTGTTCTTCCAGCGGGCGCAGGGCCACACCGCCCTCGAGTCGGGCCTGCGCATGCTCACCATCTCGGCGGTGATGGCGGTGGGCATGCCCATCGCCGGCAAGCTCACCTCCACGCTCGGTTCCAAGCCGGTGATGATGCTGGGCATGGCGCTGAGCTCGGTCGGCATGCTCAGCCTGCTGACGGTGTCACCGGAGTCGAGCTACCTGACCATCGGGCCGCGCATGCTGCTGGTCGGCGCGGGCATGGCGCTGGCCATGCCGTCCACCACCGCAGCGGTCATGAACTCGGTGCCGCCGGCGCGGGCCGGCATGGGGTCGGCCACGCTCAACACCGGCCGCCAAGTGGGCAGCGTGGTGGGGGTGGCCCTGCTCGGCGCGCTGGTGTCGGCCGCCATCGCCTCCTCGCTCGACAGCCGCATGGCGGCCATCGGCATCCCGGCTGCGGCCGAGGCCGAGGTCACCGAGGCGCTGTCCCACGGCGGTGCCGGCCTGGAGGAAGCGGTGCCCGCCGGGATCGACATCGAGCTGGTGCGCAGCGCCTACGGCCACGCCTTCAGCGACGGCATGCACCGGGCGCTGCTCGGTGCCGGGCTGTCGCTGCTGGTGGCGCTCGGCCTGGTGGCCACCGTCGTGCGCCGCTCGGCCGGTCTGGCCGCCGGGGCCGCACCGGCGCCCTCGCCCGTGGTCGGCGGTTCCCCGGCGGAGGCCGCAGCCATCCACTGACCGGCCGGTGGGCCGGGTCAGGTTCACCCCAACCGGCGGGTTCAGCCCCAACGGGCGGGGTTGGTGGCCTCGCTCCCGAACGGCGCAGCAGCTGCTCCGCCCGGCCGGGTTGGCCCACGAGTCGACCAGCCAGTAGCGGTTGAACTCGCTGGGTGTGCTCGTCGGTGGCCAGCACCCGGCTCTCCACCGCGGCCATGGAACCCCGGTCGAGCTCGAGCACCTGGCGAGAACGCGGCCTTGGCGTAGCCGGGCTCGGCGAACTCAGGAACGCCCGCCGCCCGGCCACCTGCACCGTGGCCGGGCCACCCGGTCGCCAGAACTGGCCGATGCGGCCGAGGACGAGCTCCCGCTCCGGCTCCTCGTGCAGCAGGAAGAACCCCTGATCGAGCAGATCGTGCAGCATGGTCACCGCGCTGCGATCCCGTTTGGACTGGCGCTGGCGGATGGCGGCGGCACCGGGCAAGCCCGACAGGTTGACCTGTTCGAAGGCGAGGAACACCTCGGCGGCGGGGCGTCCATCCACGCCGTCGAGCGTGAGCGCCAGTGCCAGGCCGGCAGCAGCTCGTCGAGGTGGGGGGCGCCGAACACGCCCTCACGCTACCGTCACCGCCCGATGGCAGAGCGGTCCGAGCGCAGGTCCGAACCGGTGGCGGGGCGCGATCCGGTGGCGGGGCGCGAACCGGTGATCGTGGTGGGCGCCGGTTCCGCCGGCGCAGTGGTGGCGGCCCGGCTGGCGGCCGCAGCGGTGCCGGTGCTGCTGGTGGAGGCCGGTCCCGATCACGATGCGGCGGCCACCCTGCCGCCATCGCCGGGCCCAGCTTCTTCGCCGCCTGCACCGATGCGTACCTGTGGCAAGGCCTCGACGGCCGGCGCACGCCGTCGCAGGCGCCGTGCCGCTACCGCGGCCGAGTGGTCGGCGGTTGCTCGGCCGTCAACGCCATGGTGGGGCTGTGGGCGACGCCGGCCGATCACGATGCACCCGGTTGGCCGGCGTCGCTGGGTTGGGCCGCCACCGCGGCGCGCCGGGCGGCGATCGAGCGGCGCCTGCCGTTGTGGCGCCCGCCGTTGGCGGCCTGGTCGCCCGTCGAGCAGGCGTTGGCGGTGGCCGCGCAGGACGCCGGGCACCGCTGGTGCGATGACCACCACGCTGCCGGTGCGGCCGGGATCGGCATCGGGCCGGCGGCGCTGACCGTGCGCGACGGCCGGCGGGTCTCGGTCAACGAGGGCTACCTGGAGCCGATGCGGCCGTCGGGATACCTGACGGTACGGGGCGGGGCAGAGGTGGCGGCGGTGCTGCTCGACGGCCGCCGGGCGCGGGGCGTCCGCCTGACCGACGGCACGGAGCTGGCGGCCCGCCGGGTGGTGGTGGCCGCCGGAGCCATCAACAGCCCGGTGCTGCTGCTGCGCTCGGGCGTGTCGGTGGCGGGGGTGGGGGAGGGCCTGGGTGATCACCCCTCGGCCCCGGTGACGCTCGTGCTGCGCCCGGCGGGCCGGCTGGAGCATCCCGATCGGTACGTGGTCAACAGCCTGTTGCGCTACTCGTCGGGGCTGGTGGCCGGTGAGACGATGGTGTGGCCGACATGCAGGTGCTCACCATCGCCGCCGTCGGGGCCGGCCGCAGGATCTGGGTGGCGGCCCAGGCCGCAGGATGCGTTCGTTCAGTCGGGGACGGGTCTCCATCGACGCCGCCGGTGCGCCGGTGTTGGACTTCCGGTTGCTCGACGACGAGCGGGACCGGTTGCGGCCTGCGGCGACGGCGTGCGACGCCTGGTCGGGCTGTGCCGCCACCCGGCGATGACGGCGGTGACCGAGGCCGTGGTGCTCAACGGCTCGACGGGTCCACCGGCGCGGTGCGCTGACCGGTGGTGACATCGACGCCCTGCTGGCCGATGACGGCGCCGATGGGTGGCTGACCGCCAACACCGGGGACTACGTGCACGCCTGCGGGACCTGCAGGATGGGACCGGCCGGGGCGCCGGGCGCCGTGACCCCTTCGACGGGGGCGGTGCACGGCTACGAGGCGCTGCACGTGATCGACGCCTCGGTGCTGGCCGACGCCGAGGGCAACACGCACCTGACCAGCTGGTGGCCGAGGTGCTGGCCGACGGCCTGCTCGCCCGGTGCTCATAGGCGGCCGCTCCGTCGCCGTCACCCCGGTCACCGCCGTCGGCGTCGGGCTCGTCGTCGGGCTCGTCGAACCCAGGCGGAGGGGTTGCCGGAACGGCGTCGCGCCGATTCCGACGTTGATTCGGAATTGGTCGTGTGACACAAGATCCGCCCACTGGTGCTGTCGCGGTGGACCCGCTCCGTCACCGCCGTTCACCAGATGTGGGCGTGCGGTTCCATCCCGTCTAGAGCACCGAATCGAATCGCCGCCGATGGGGCGCAGGTGCTCACCCGGGGGCCTGGTCACGCGGCGGCAACAGGGTTGTGGTCAGGCGCCGGCGACACGGGGTTGGTACGCGCCATGCCGGGGGGTACGGGCGAACTCCTTCGCGCTCGATTCGACGTTGAGGGGTCCATCGGTTAGTGCAACGGCTCGTGTTGGGATGGTGGTGGAGGTGCGTGATGGTGTGGAAGCGGTTGCAGTTCGACGAGCGGACGGAGCTGAGACGGAGGCTGACTGCGGGTGAGAGTCTCTCGGTGATCGCGTCGGCTCTGGGGCGTCAGACAAGCACGATCAGCCGGGAGGTCAGTCGTAATGGCGGAGTGTTGGCCTACCGGCCATGGAAGGCGCAGCTCCGCGCCAACCGGTTGGCTCGCCGGCCCAAGGCGTTCAAGCTCGAGCGTCACCGCAAGCTCGCTCGCTGGGTGAGCGAAAAGCTGGAACTGCGCTGGTCACCGGAACAGATCGCGGGGCGGCTGCGACGCGATCACCCGCACGATCCACGCTGGTGGGTGTCAGCGGAGACGATCTACCAGTCCCTCTACGTGCAGGCTCGGGGCGGGCTCAACGAGGAACTCACCCGCTACCTACGCACCCGGCGACCCAAACGCCGGGCCTCGCAAGCCAACCGGGGCCACGGCCAACTCAACGACATGGTCATGATCAGCGAACGCCCACCCGAAGCCGACGACCGCCGCGTGCCCGGCCACTGGGAAGGCGACCTGCTCCAAGGTGGCCGCAACAGCCAGATCGCCACCCTCGTGGAACGCACCAGCCGCTACCTCATCCCCGTCGCCCTACCCGACGGGCGCACCGCCCCGCTCGTCGCTGCTGCGTTGAGCGAACGCATCCATCAACTCCCCGAGCACCTCAAACGATCCCTGACCTGGGACCAGGGCAAAGAAATGGCCCAGCACGTCACCTTCAGCGTCGCCACCGGCGTGCCGGTCTACTTCTGCGAACCAGCCAAACCCTGGCAACGCGGCACCAACGAGAACACCAACCGACTCCTCCGCGACTACTTCCCCAAAGGCCACACCGACTTCCGCACCATCACCATCGAAGAACTCGACCAAGTCGCCCACGAACTCAACAACCGACCCCGCAAAGTCCTCGACTACCGCACCCCCGCCGAGGCCTACGCTGAAGCCGTTGCACTAACCCCCTGAACGCGCCACGTCGATTCGGAATTGGTCGTGTGACACAAGATCCGCCCACTGGTGCTGTCGCGGTGGACCCGCTCCGTCACCGCCGTTCACCAGATGTGGGCGTGCGGTTCCATCCCGTCTAGAGCACCGAATCGAAATCGAATCGCCGCCGATGGGGCGCAGGTGCTCACCCGGGGGCGTGGTCACGCAGCGGCAACAGGGGTGTGGTCAGGCGCCGGCAACACGGCCGTGGGACGTGGGCTGAGACGGGTCGGCGTGGACCGGGCCGGGTCGCCGAACCCCTGTTCAGCCGAAGCGCGACGCCGCCTCCTCGAGCGCCAGCTGCGCGTCGGTCCAGTCGTCCATCAGCGCGCTGGCCCGGTCCTTCGCGGCGTTGTGCAGCTCGACCAGGCCCTTGACCTTCTCGGCATCCTCGTAGAGCCCGGGATCGGCGAGCTGCCGCTGCAGGTCGGCCACCTCCGCCTCCGCTCGGGCCAGCTGCTTCTCCACCCGGTCGACCTTGGAGCGCAGCTCCTTGGTGGCCCGGTGGCGGGCCTGACGCAGCTCGGCCTCGCTGCGCTTGGCGTCCTGCTTGGAGCCTGCGGCGGGCGCCGTCGCGGCCGGCCTGCTCTGGCCGGGCCCCGGCGCCTTCGCGCCCTTCGACGCCTTGGCGCCTGAGCCCTTGGCGTGCTTGGCCCCCTTGCCCGCCCCCGCCGGTCCCGGCGGGTTGGTGTTGGACCGCCCCGGCGCCCGTTGACCGCCCGCCGGGGCGCCGCGCCCGAACGTCGACGCCGCCGCCTCGGCCGCGTTCGAGGGCGACAGGATCGCCTCGTCCACGCCGTCGTGGCGCACCGCCCGCCCGTCGCGCACCGCCACCAGGGACTGGGCGACCTCACGGATCAGGTACCGGTCGTGGCTGACGAGGATCACCGTGCCCGGGTAGGCCCGCAGCGCGTCCTCCAACACGTCGCAGCTCTGGAGGTCCAGGTGGTTGGTCGGCTCGTCGAGCACCAGCAGGTTCACCGGGTTGACCATGATCTTGGCCAGCGCCAGGCGGGTGCGCTCCCCACCGGAGAGATCCCCCACCCGGCGGTCGGCGGCGTCGCCGGGGAAGCCGAAGCTGCCCAGCACCGTGCGCACGTTGCGACCGCGCGGCTGATCGCCCACCGCCTTCTGGAACTCCATGGCCACGGTCAGTTGGTCGTCGAGGATCTGGGCCTGCTCCTGGGCGAAGTAGGCCACGTCCACGTTGGTGCCGCGGGTGTAGGTGCCGGCCAGCGGCTGGAGCTGGCCCAGCAGCAGCCGGATGAGCGTGGTCTTGCCGGCCCCGTTCGGACCCACCAGCGCCAGCTTCTCGCCCCGCTCGATGACCAGGTCCACGCCGGTGAGCACCGGCTGGTCGTCGTAGCCCACGGCCACGCCGTCCAGCTCGGCCACCACGCGGCTGCTGCGCTGCGGTTCCGGGAAGGCGAACTTGGCCAGCAGCTCCTTGGTGTCGGGCAGCTCGATGCGATCGAGCCGTTCCAGGGTCTTGATGCGGCTCTGCACCTGCCGGGCCTTGGTGGCCTTGTAGCGGAAGCGCTCGACGAACCGTTCGACGTGGGCGATCTGGCGCTGCTGGGCCGCGGCCGCCGCCCGCAGCTGCTGCTGGCGGTCCTCGCGCTGCACCACGAACTCGGCGAACCCGCCGACGTACTCGATGGCCGTGCCCTCGGCCAGCTCGATGACCCGCTCGGCCACCGCGTCGATGAAATCACGGTCGTGGGAGACGAACAGGATGGCACCGCTGTAGGCGGCGAGGGTGGCCTCCAGCCACGACACCGAATCGGTGTCGAGGTGGTTGGTGGGCTCGTCGAGCACCAACACATCGGGCTTGTCGAGCATCAGCCGGGCCAGGGCGGCACGCATCTGCCAGCCGCCGGAGAGCTCGCGCAGCGGGCGGTGCACGGCGTCGTCGGTGAAGCCGAGGCCGGCGAGGATGCGCTGTGCCTCCGCCCCCACCGCATCGCCGCCGAGCTGCTCGAAGCGACTCTGGGCCTCGCCGTACTCCCGCAGCGCCCGATCGTGCTCGGCCCCGGTGGCATCGGCCAGCTGCACGTGCAACGACTCCAGCCGGCGTTCGAGCTCGTGCACCGGTCCGGCACCGGCCAGCACCGAGGCGAGCACCGTCTCGGTGGGATCGGCGGTGCCCACCGCCTCCTGGGGCAGGTAGCCGACGCGGGTGTCGCGCTGGCGATGGATCTCGCCGCCGTCGGCCTCCTGCAGGCCCAGCACGATCTCCAGCAACGTGGTCTTGCCCTTGCCGTTGCCGCCCACCAGCGCGATGCGCCGACCGGGCAGCAACCGGAAGGTCACGTCACGGAAGAGCTGCTTGGTGCCATGGGCCTTGGTCACGCCGGAGACGGTGATCACGAACGGACCAGGCTAGCGGCGCCGGGGTCAGCGCCCTTCGGGCAACGTGCCGGTCAGCGCCCTTCGGGCAACGTGCCGGTCAGCGCCCTTCGGGCAACGTGCCGGTCAGCGCCCTTCGGGCACCCAGGCGGCGTCGCGGCGCTCGCGGAAGGCGGCGATGCCCTCAACCCTCCTCGGAGGCGAACAGCGCCTGGGACAGCGGCGTGGCCCACTCGAACGCCGAACGGCGGTCGGCGAACTCCGGCACCCGGCTGATGAGCTGCTTGGAGGCGGCCAGCGCCATGGGGCCGCCGCGCACCACCGCGGCCACCAGCTCGTCCACCTTGGCGTCGAGCTGGTCGGCGGGCACGGCGTGGTTCAGCAGGCCCACCTCGACGCCGCGGGCGGCGGGGATGCGCACGCCGGTGAGGAACAACTCGAGCGCATCCGAGCGGCGCATCTTGGGCAGGCAGATCACCGAGATCACCGCCGGGGCGACGCCGATGCGCACCTCCGAGAACCCGAGCTGGGCGCTGTCGACCATGACCGAGATGTCGCAGGCGGCGGCCAGGCCCAACCCGCCGGCCATGGCGTGACCGTTGATGCGCCCGATGATCGGCTTCGGGCTCTCCAGGATCATCTCGAACACCGCGGTGCCGCTGCGCTTGGGTTGGGCGGTGCCGGCGCCCTTGAGATCGGCGCCGGCGCAGAACGTGTTGCCGACGTTGGTCAGCACGATGACGCGGACGGCGTCGTCGGCCAGCGCCTGCTCGAGGTGGTCACCGAGGCTGTCGACCAGCTCCACCGACAGGGCGTTGCGGGATTCGGGCCGGTTCAACGTGATGGTGGCGACGCCGCGGGTGACGTCGAGCAACGTGGCGGTCATCCGGCGCAGGGTAGTGGGGCGCCCCCGGTGCCGCGGCAAGGCTCGGCTAGGGGGAGGATCATCCCGGCGACCCATCCATTCGACGTACTGTGACGCACGTTCGCCACCGGGGCGGACGAAAGGCAGGCAGGCAGACATGGGCAAGTTGGCCAAGGAGTTCCGGGACTTCGTCGCCGGTGGCAACCTGATCGAGCTGGCGGTGGCGTTCATCATGGGCGGCCTGTTCGCCCAGATCGTCGCCGCTGGTGGAGAACATCCTGATGCCGATCATCGGCATCGTCTTCGGGAAGCCGAACTTCGACGACGTGATGATCCTCACCATCAACGACAGCCAGATCCGCATCGGTGCGTTCCTCACCGTGGCCGTCACCGTGCTGCTCACGGCGCTCGGTGTGTTCCTGTTCATCGTCAAGCCGTACAACCGGTTCCGCGCAGCCCACCCCGGCCGACGCCCCACCGCGACGAGCGCCGTGCAACAACGCGTTCTGCAGGCGGGTCGATAGCGGCTAGGACCGCTGACCTCGGCGGTATCGTCGGCCCACGGCGCTCGGGGGAGGCCGCATCGGACCCGACAGGAGCGGGTGCCACGGTCCCGCACGGCAGGCCAACTGCCGCTGCCACCAGACGCCGTCGTCCCCTGAAGAGATCTGTCGCACGCGCGGCATTTCGCGCAGCGCTCACAGGGGTGACCGCTGTCCTTTTGCTCGTCGCCATGGCACTTGGCGCCCGCAACGACGCCGAGAGAGACCGGACGGTCGACGGCGCAGCGTCCGGGGATAACAGCGCCGACCGCGCAACCGGGACCACGGCTCGAGGAGGGCAGTCGACTGAACGCGGCGTGGCGGGTGGCGAGCTCGTCGATCTGGGCACCTTCGTGGGTGACCCGCCGGAGCACCTCGATCCGGCGCTGAACTCCACGCTCGACGCCTACCAGGTCATCAACCTGCTCTACGACGGCCTGACCGACCTCGACACCAGCGACCCGGACAACCCGGTGGTCAAGCCGCTGGTGGCCGAGAGCTTCGAGGCCAACGACGACGCCACCGTGTGGACCTTCAAGATCAAAGAGGGCGTCACCTTCAGCGACGGCGAGGCCGTGCTGCCGTCGTCGTTCGTGCGGGCCTGGGAGCGGGCTTCCGACCCCGACTTCGCCGGTGACTACAGCTACCTGTTCAACTTCATCAAGGGTGGCGAGGAGAAGCTGGCCGGCGACGCCGACACCCTCGCCGGGGTCAAGGCCGACGACGAGGCGATGACCCTCACCGTCGAGTTGGCCGCGCCCTACTCGAACTTCGCCACGGTGGCCGGCTTCCAGCTGTTCTTCCCGATGCCGTCGGCGGTCGACGACCTCGCCGACCAGACGTCGTGGGAGAACGAGCTGATGATCGGCAACGGTCCCTACAAGCTCGAGAGCCCGCGCAACGACCAGGAGATCGTCGTCGTCAAGAACGACACCTGGGCCGGTGACGTCAACGGCGAGAAGTGGGAAGACCGCCTCGACAAGATCATCTTCAAGGTGAGCGCCGATCCCGACACCGCGTACAACGCGTTCGAGGCCGGTGAGGGCCTGACCGCCAACGTGCCGCCGGGCCGGGCCAAGGAGGCGGACGAGAACCACGCCACCACCCAGAACGTGAAGATCTCGGGCACCTACCACTTCGACATCAACATGGAGAACCCCGCCGTCGGCGGCGAGGAGAACGTGTTGCTGCGCCAGGCCATCTCCATGGCCATCGATCGTGACGCCATCAACGAGGCCGTCTACGACGGCATCCGCCAGACCTCGACCGGTGTGACGCCTCCGGGCATCCCCGGCTTCGAGGAGGGCCTGTGCAAGTACTGCGGCTACGACGAGGCCGCGGCCAAGAAGGCGGCCGATGACTGGAAGGCGGCCGGCAACTCCCAGAGTGCGCCGATCAAGATCCAGTTCAACGCCGGTGCCGGCCACGAGGACGTCGTGACCATCATCGTGGACAACCTCAAGGCCATCGGCATCGAGGCCGAGGCCACCCCGATGCCCACCGAGACGTACTTCTCGGAGCTCGCCAAGGGCGCCTGCGAGGTGTGCCGGGCCGGTTGGTACGCCGACTACCCGACCTACGACAACTTCATGTACGACCTGTTCCACTCCGACGCCGCCGGCGGTGGCAACAACTACAGCCAGTTCCGCAACGCCGAGTTCGACAAGCTGGTGGACGACGCGAAGCAGACGGTCGATGCCGATGAGCAGGGTGAGCTGTTCCGGCAGGCCGAGGACATCCTCCTCAACGAGGACGTCGCGGTGATCCCGATCAACTGGTATGTGGGCGATTACGTCTACAACCCGGACAAGGTGGCCAACTTCCCCCAGAGCGGCCTCGGTCTGGTCGCCTGGGAGCAGATCAAGCTCAAGGGCTGATGCCGAACCCGGCCCGGCCGGCACCCCTGCGGTGCCGGCCGGGCCGGGCGGCTGCTGCGCACCATGTTCAGCTTCTTCGTGCGGCGCCTGCTGCTCATCATCCCCACCGTCTTCTTCGCGCTGTCCTTCCTGTTCGCGCTGTTCTTCGTCCTGCCCGGTGATCCCGCCACGTTGATCGCCGGCGGCGCCGACCGGGTGCCCGACCCCGGCGTGGTCGAGCGGGTCAACGAGCGCTACGGCCTGAACGACCCGATCCTCGAGCAGTTCGCCAACTACTGGAAGCGCACGCTCCAGTGGGATCTGGGCGAGTCGTTCCAGAACCGCCGTTCGGTCAACGAGATCCTCGGCGAGAAGGCGGTCAACAGCCTGCGCCTGGGAATCTGGGCCATCCTCATCGAGATCGTGGTGGGCATCTCCATCGGGGTGCTGTCCGCCATCCGGCGCTACTCCATCGCCGACAAGCTGACCACCATCGTCACCGCGGTGGCCTCGGCCGTGCCGGTGTTCGTGCTGGGCTTCATCCTCCAGTACGCGTTCGCCGTGTACCCGAACAAGCACGACTGGCCCGAGTGGATGCACCTGCGCACCCAGGGCATGGGCCCCGACACGTGGGCGTTCTTCTTCATCCCCACCGGCGAGACCTGGCGCCACCTGGTGCTGCCCGCGGTGGCGCTGGCATCGGTGAGCACGGCGCTGGCCACCCGCATGACCCGGGGTTCGATGCTCGAGGTGCTGCGGGCCGACTTCATGCGCACCGCCCGGGCCAAGGGGCTCAACGAGCGGCAGGTCATCGTGGGCCACGGCCTGCGCAACGCCATGCTGCCCGTCATCACGCTGATCGGCGTCGATTTCGGCACCGTGATCGGCGCCGCGGTGCTGACCGAGACCACGTTCTCGTGGCCGGGGCTCGGTTCGGAGATCGCCAGCTCGGTGATCAGCCGGGATCTACCGGTCACCCTCGGCCTGACCCTCGTCGTGGTGCTCGCCTACACCGTGATCAACCTGCTGGTCGACCTGTCCTACGGATGGTTCGACCCCCGCATCCGCTTCAGCAAGGGAGGCAAGCAGTGACGGCGCTCGACGTGGTCGCCGCCGACGCCGGGCCCGCATCAGCCGCCCCGGCCCGCTCGTTGCGGGGCGAGGCGTGGCGGCGCTTCCGGCGCAACCGCATGGCCATGGTGGGGTTGGGGTTCCTGGTGCTGCTGGTGCTGGCCGCCATCTTCGCGCCGCTGATCACCAAGTACTCGCCCATCGAGCGGGACAACAGCGCCTTCCGTGCCCCGCCGAGCGGCGAGCACTGGTTCGGCACCGATCGGGTGGGCCGCGACATGTTCTCGCGGATCATCTACGGCGCCCGCGTTTCCCTGCGCATCGGCGCCGTGTCCACCTCGGTCGCCATCGTCATCGGCGTGCTGCTCGGCTCGCTGGCCGGCTACTTCGGCGGCATCATCGACGTCATCGTCATGCGGTTGACCGATGTGTTCCTGGCCATCCCCTACATCGTGCTGGCGGTGGCGATCGCCTCGGTGGCGGGCCGCAGCGAGAACTCGGTGATCCTGGTGCTGGGCCTGACCTTGTGGATGGGGCTCACCCGCATCGTGCGGGCCAGCTTCCTGTCGCTGAAACAGCTCGAGTACGTCGAGGCCGCCCATGCCCTGGGGTACTCCCGCCGTCGGATCATGTTCCGCCACATCCTGCCCAACGCCCTGCAGCCGGTCATCGTCTACGGCACCGTGCTGGTGGGCGGGGCGATCCTGTCGGAGGCGGCGCTGTCGTTCCTGGCCGTCGGCCCGCAGGACCCCACCCCGGCCTGGGGGCTGATGGTGTCGCAGGGCAAGGGCGATCTGGCCAACTCCTCGCACCTGCTGTTCTTCCCCGGCGGCGCCATCTGCTTGACCGTGCTGGCCCTCGTGCTCGTCGGTGACGGCCTGCGCGACGCGCTCGACCCGAAGCTCTCATGAGCGCCGCCGCCGTACCGTCCGGTCTGTCGCGCCGGGGTGAGCTGCTGCTGTCGGTGCAGGACCTGCAGGCCTACTTCGACACCGACGACGGTGTGGTCAAAGCGGTGGATGGGGTCACCTTCGACATCCACCGCGGCGAGGTGTTCGCGGTGGTGGGCGAGTCCGGTTCCGGCAAGTCCGTCACCGCCACCACCATCATGGGCCTGCAACCCACCATCCGCATTGCCGGCGGCAGCGTGTCGTGGAAGGGCCGCGACCTGCTGCACCTGCCCGAGGCCGAGCACCGGCGCATCCGGGGCGGCGAGATCGCCATGATCTTCCAGGACCCGTTGACCGCGCTCAACCCGGTGCACACCGTCGGCCGTCAGATCGGCGAGATGGCCCGCATCCACGAGGGTCTGTCGCGCAAGGCGGCCCACGAGCGGGCGGTGGAGATGATCGACCTCGTCGGCATCCCCGAGGCCCGCAAGCGCGCCGACATGTACCCCCACGAGTTCTCCGGCGGCATGCGCCAGCGGGCCATGATCGCCATGGCCATCACCTGCAAACCGGACCTGCTCATCGCGGATGAGCCGACCACCGCGCTCGACGTGACCGTGCAGGCCCAGGTGCTCGACGTGCTGTTGGCCATCAAGGACGAGATCGACTCGGCCATCATGCTCATCACCCACGACCTCGGTGTGGTGGCCGGCCTGGCCGACCGGGTGATGGTGATGTACGCCGGCCGCCAGGCCGAGATCGGCACGGCCGCCGAGCTGTTCTACCAGACCCGCCATCCGTACACGCTCGGCCTGCTGGCCAGCCTGCCCCGCCTCGACGGTGGTGACGACGAGGAGTTGGTCCCCATCGAGGGCTCGCCGCCGTCGCTGATCAACGTGCCGCCCGGCTGTGCGTTCCACCCGCGCTGCCGCTTCGCCGAGCTGCCCGGCCGCTGCGACCACGAACGCCCGGCGTTGCGCTCGGTGACCGCCGACGGGCACGTCACCGCCTGCCACTTCGCCGAACGGCTGGCTGAGGTGTCGGTGGAGTCCATGCGCACCAGCGCCGCACCGGAGGCGGGAGCATGACGGTGCCGCCGCCCCCCATCGACGCCACCGCCTCCGGCGAGCCGCGGGTGCAGGACGGCCAGCCGCTGCTGGTTGCCAAGGACCTGGTGAAGGACTTCCCCATCCGCGGTGGGGTGTTCAGCCGCGCCGTCGGCAACGTGTCGGCGGTGGCGGGGGTGAGCCTCACCGTCGACCGGGGCGAGACCCTCGGGCTGGTGGGCGAGTCGGGCTGCGGCAAGTCCACCACCGGGCGCCTGCTGCTCAACCTCATCCGCCCCACCTCGGGCGAGGTCACCTTCGACGGCATGCGCCTCGACCGGCTCAGCGGCAAGGAGCTCAGCAAGGCCCGCCGCCGCTTCCAGATCGTCTTCCAGGACCCGTACGCGTCGCTCAACCCGCGCATGCGGGTGGGTGCGGCGCTGTCCGAGCCGCTGAAGGTCCACTTCGGCTGGGACAAGCAGCGCTGCGAGGAACGGGTCCACGAGCTGTTGCGCACCGTCGGGCTGTCGACCGAGCACGCCAACCGCTTCCCCCACGAGTTCTCCGGCGGGCAACGCCAGCGGGTGGGCATCGCCCGGGCGCTGGCGCTGGAACCCGAGATGGTCGTGCTCGACGAGCCGGTGAGTGCGCTGGACGTGTCGATCCAGGCGGGTGTCATCAACCTGCTGCGCCGCCTGCAGGCGGAGCTCGGCCTGGCCTACGTGTTCATCGCCCACGACCTTTCGGTGGTCAAGCACATCTCCGACCGGGTGGCGGTCATGTACCTCGGCAAGATCGTTGAGACGGGCACGCGCGACGAGCTGTACCGCCGTCCGGCGCACCCCTACACGCAGGCGCTGCTGTCGGCGGTGCCGCTGCCCGACCCCACCTTGCAGCGGTCGCGGCAGCGGATCGTGCTCGAGGGCGACGTCCCCTCGCCGGCCGACCCACCGAGCGGCTGCCGGTTCCGCACCCGCTGCTGGAAGGCCCAGGCGGTGTGCGCGGAGCAGGAGCCCGAGCTGGTGGACCGGGGCACCGGTCACCCGGTCGCCTGCCATTTCGCCGACGTGAGCGTCGGCCTCCCGACGTCGCGCTGACGTCGCGCTGACCACCGCCGGTCCTGGGATCTGGGACCCACGGGTCCTGGTGCAGGCGCGTCCGGATCATCCGGGCTGAGGATCACACGGTTCCCCACCGGGACGGTTTTCCCATGGCCCTTGCGCACCGATACCTCATGACGACGGCCAACACGGATGTGGGACCGGAGCATGAGACAACGGTTATGGATGACCGCGGCCGCGCTGGCCGCACCGACAATCAGCCTGCTCGTCGGCCTCGCCGTGACCTTCGGTACGGTGCGGCTGGCCAACACCATCGTCGGTGACCGACGGGAGGACGCCCTGGCGGCCCGCCTCACCGCGGCCGCCGTCGTCGTCGACGACCGCCTCGGCGCGGTCGATGCCGCCGACCCCGCCCTGCTCGACGGGCTCGACGTGGGCCCCGACACCGGCCTCGGGGTGCAGCGCGACCGACTGCTCGTCGCCCACAACGTGGGCCAGGCCCGGCTCACCGCCCTCGACCGCGTCCCGTTGCCGGACCACCCGGAGCTCTCGCTCGTCGCCCTCGGCCCGAGCACCTACTTCGCCGACGCCACCCCCGCGGTCCTCGCCGGCGTCGGCCTGTCCGCCACCGTGCTGCTCAGCGTGGGCATCGGCGTGTGGTCCCTGCAGGGCCGCCGGCGCCGCGAGGTGGAGCACGATCTGGCCCGCACCCACCACGACTCCCGCCACGACGCCCTCACCGGCCTGGCCAACCGCCCGCACCTCATGGAGTGGCTGGAGGCCCGCCTGGCCGACTGCGCGCTGAACGACCGCAGCCTCGGCCTCATCTTCATCGACGTCGACCGCTTCAAGACCATCAACGACACCATGGGCCACGCCGCCGGCGACGATCTGCTCAAGGAGGTCGCCCGCCGGCTCAGCGGCTCCGTTCGCGGCGGCGACCTGGTGGCCCGCCTCGCCGGCGACGAGTTCGTGGTCGCCTTCCCCGGCGTGGCCGACGCCGAGAAGCTCGTCGAGCTGGCCGAGCGCTGCCAACGGGCGTTCGACGAACCGGTCGAGCTCGGGCCCGGCCCGCTCTACGCCAGCCTCAGCATGGGCCTCGCCATCGGCGACCGGAACACCCCGTCGATCGCCACCCTGCTCGAACAGGCCGACGCCGCCATGTACGTGGCCAAGTCGACCCCCGGCACGCAGCACGCGTTCTTCGACGAGCGCCTACGGGCCGAGGCCGACAGCCGCCAGGTGCTGGGCGATGCCCTGCGGGCCGGACTCGAGGCGGGCGAGCTGGCCCTGCACTACCAGCCGGTGGTGGCCGTCGGCTCGGGCACGACCACCGGGGTCGAGGCCTTCGTCCGCTGGCACCGCCCCGGGCACGGTGTGCTCACCCCCGGCGCCTTCCTCTCGGTGGCCGAGGAGACCGGGCTCATCGGTGCGATCGGGCGCATGGTGGTGGGCGAGGCCTGCCGCCAGGCGGCGCTGTGGAACCCGGCGGACGCCGAGGTCGACCCGCTCCCGGTGGCCATCAACGTGTCGGAGCGCCAGCTGCTCGCCCCCGACTTCGTCGACGTCGTCCGGCGGGCCATCGACGACAGCGGCGTACGCCCGCAGCTGCTGCAGATCGAGCTGCACGAGACCATGGCCGCCGACAAGCGGGTGCGAAGCGCCGGTGTGCTCGACGAGCCTGGCCGCCCTGGGCGTGTCCCTCGTCATCGACGACTTCGGGTTCCGCCACGGCTCGCTCGGCATCCTCAAGGACCTGCCGCTCGCCGCGGTCAAGATCCACGGCTCGGCCATCACCGACGTGGCCGACGACGAGAGCGATCAGGCCATGATCGAGGCGGTGGTCAACCTCACCAACGTGCTCGGCACCATGGTGGTCGCCGAGAACGTGGAGACCCCCGCCCAGCTCGCCATGTTGCGCCGCCTGGGTGTCCGCTTCGTACAGGGGCACCTGTTCCTGCCCCCGGTGCCGGCCGAGGAGCTCTCGGCCCTCACCTGGACCCGCCAGCTGGAGCTCCGCCACGGCACCGGCATCGTCCTCACCGCCGGCACCGCCCGCACCGAAGCAGTGTGAGCTGGCTGTACCTGCTGGCGGCTTCGCCGCGCCCGGATGGGGCCCCAACCCCATCCTCCTCCCGAGCATGGGGCCCCTACCCCATGCCGGGCCGTGTTTGCTGGCGGCTTCGCCGCGCCCGTATGAGGCCTTACGCCATGCCGGGCGGTATGCGATGACGAGCACCGCAGGACGTCACCGGATGAGGGGCGGCGCTGGCGCCGCATGGAGACCTGGGGAGCGGTGCTGTTCCCGGGGTGGAGGGGCGCCAGGTCGGCGTCGGGAGCGCCAGCGAGCAGCCGACACCCGCCGACCGACAGGGAGGCGGGCAAGAGTCCGGAGCGGTGCTGTTCACGGAGTGGAAGAGCGCCAGGTCGGCGTCGGGAGCGCCAGCGAGCAGCCGACACCCGCCGACCGGCAGGGAGGCGTGCAACAAGCGCGTGCAACAAGCGCGGGCAACGAGTACCGCTACATCGGTTGGAGGGCTTCGGGGCGGGGGCCGGGTTGCAGCGGCGGGGCGCCGTGGCGGCCGGACCCGGGGTACAGCCGCTCCGGATCCATGGTCTCGTAGACGGTGACCTGCAGGTCATCGGGCGCCAGCTCCCACAGCCAGTCCTGGTCCTCGTCGCTCAGGCGCACGCAGCCGTGGCTGTCGGGGTAGTCGGGCACGTAGGGCGAGCCGTGGATGGCGTAGCCGGCTTCGAAGTACAGCGGCCGGTACAGGCTGCCCAGCGGCGCCTGCTCCAGACCGTCGTAGCGTCGGTACACGTTGTAGGAACCCACCGGCGTCTCGGCCACCTCCCAATAGCCGTACTGGTTCTTGTACTCGTAGCCGCCCCCGGTCGACGTGTTCAGCGTCTGCACGTGCTGCGGCCCGAACACGACGTGCACCACCTGCCGCTCGAGGTCCACCTCGACGCGCGGGTAGCGGGTGGAGCTCGTCACCCGCCAGGGCTGCGGGGCGGCCAGCCGGGCCCACGTCTCGGCGTCCATGGCCCCGGTGCGCTCAAGGCGCTCCGTCTTCTGGAAGGCGAGCACGGCCGACCAGGTGCTGGCGCTGAAGTACCCGTCGATGATCCCGGGCCGGTAGCCGAGCTCGGTCAGGCGCCGCTCGAGCAGCTCCACCTCGGGGGACTCGTCACCTTCGCCGACCGCCGGTGCGGTGGCGGGATCGGGCAGTGCCATCGACGGCGGCAGCCACGGGGCCACCACCTCCTTGCTGCCCGGCGGTTCCTCGGGCGGCGGCGGCACGTACCCGCCGCGCAGGTCCACCGCCGCGCCGGCCGGCGTCGCCACCGGTTCGGGGGCGGAGGCCGGCAACCAGGCCAGGGCGGGCCTGGGCTGCGGCGCCGCCGGCGGCACGGCCACCAGCTCGCCGACCGTGGCCGTCTCCACCGCCGAGGCGACCGATGTGACCCCGATGGACAGCATCGCCACCATCGAAACGGCGGCGACCTTCGTCCAGACCCCGATCTTCTCCGACCCGCTGTGGTTCATTGGTCGACGCTGTGCTTTCCCTGTGGTGGACCCGATGTGAGCGCGCGCTGAGCACGCCAGGGAAGAGCCCCGCATCCGTCCGCAGGCGGGAGCGTAGTTGGAGCCGGACCACACCTCGCGGTATTGCGCGGCGCGGACGGCGTTAGGACTTGCGGACCGATCGGTACGGCGTCAGCCGTCGGTGGTCGGCACCTCGATGTTGATCGGTTTGGCCGGCAGCTCACCGGCGACGATCGGCGGCAGGAACTCCCGCAACCGCGGCGGCAGCGTGGGCACGTCGGAGGCGAGCAGCTCCTCCAGGGTCCACCACCGCGAGCCCTGGAAGGCCATCGCCTCGAACAGCTCGAGGCCCTGCGGCTCCTTGGCGGTGTCGCTGCGGCACCAGGCCACGTGGACCACCTCGTCCTGATCGAAGTGGTACCCCGCGAAGTGGAAGTTCACGTGCTGGGTCCAGATGACCGGGCCGATCTCGGCATCGGCGATGCCGCCCTCCTCCCACAGCTCCCGGCGGGCGGCGTGCTCGGAGCTCTCGTAGCCGTCGATGCCGCCGCCGGGCAGCTCCCACCAGGCCGGCTTGCTGCTGTCGCCCGGATCGGACGCGTTGATGAGGAAGATGCGGCCATCCTGGTCCAGGGCCACCACCCGGGCCGCTCGTCGACGCCAAACCCAGCTCACGGCGCCACGCTACCCTGCGGCCATGGGCTCCTCGGTGCAGAACACGAGCGGCGGCCCGACGCCGCGCCGCTACGGCAACGTCACCGTCCTGGTCGGTGCCCAGGAGGGGCGCTACCCCGACGGCAACACCATGGTGGTGCGAGGCGGATCGCAGACGCTGCTGTTCGATCCGTCGCTCAGCATCTTCGAACAGGGCCCGTCCGCCGCGGCCGGCATCGACGCGGTCGTGCTGTCCCACGTGCACGAGGACCACATCCCCGGGCTGGTCCACTTCACCGACCGCCCGGTGTTCGTGCACCACGAGGACCACCCGGCCTTGGCTTCCATGGAGGGGCTGCTGCGGGCCTACGGCTACGACGACATCGTCGAGGAGTGGCGCCGGGAACTGCTCGAGGACTTCCACGTGTCGTTCCGGCCCGACGCCACCGCCTACGACGACGGTGCCACCTGGGACCTCGGCGGCGGGGTGCGCGTCACCGCCGTGCACCTGCCCGGCCATACCTCCGGGCATTGCGGGCTGCTGGTGGAGCCCGACGGGTTCTTCTACGTGGCCGACATCGAGCTGACCGGCTTCGGGCCCTTCTACGGCGATGCCACCTCGGATCTCGAGCGCTTCGAGGCCTCGCTGGCCCGCTGCCGCGACATCGAGGCCCGCTGGTACGGGACCTTCCATCACAAGGGCGTGGTCGAGGGGTCCGGGACGTTCCGGCGCGAGCTCGATGCGTTCGCCGCGGTGATCGAGCGTCGGGAGCAGAGCTGCTGGCCGAGCTGGCCACACCCCGCACCCTCGACGAGCTGGCCCACCACCGGTTCCTGTACCGCCCGCACGTCGAGCTGAACTTCCTGTTCGCGGTCGAGCGGCGCAGCGCCGCGCTGCACGTGGCCAAGCTGCTTCGCCAGGGCCGGGTGCAGGAGGTCGAACCCGGCCGTTACCGCCGCGTCTGAACCCGGCCGGGGCCGCCGGGTCGACGGGGCCGGTTGGAGCCCCCCGGTAGCATGATCGGGGCCCGCCCCCGACCCGAAGAAGCCGCCGGTGTCCCAGACGCTCGAACCCCAGCCCGATCCCGCCGTGCCGGAGCAGGCACCGGACCTCGCAGCGCTGGGTGTGGCCGAGGCCCGTCGGGCACGCCGGGCGCAGAACCGCCGCCGGGCCACCTACGAGTGGATCGTCGCCATCGTCGTCGCCGTGGTGGTGGCCTTCGTCATCAAGACGTGGGTGGCGCAGACCTTCGTCATCCCCAGCGGCTCGATGGAGAACACGCTGCTGATCCGGGATCGGGTGCTGGTGTCGAAGCTGTCGTACCGCTTCGGCGACATCGACCGTGGCGACATCATCGTGTTCGACAACCCCGAGTGCGCGAGCGGCGCAGCCTGCCAGTACCACCAGCTGATCCAGCGGGTGGTCGCCCTGCCCGGCGATCAGGTGACCGCCACCGCCGACAAGCGACTGGTGGTCAACGGCGAGGTGGTCGACGAGCCGTACCTCAAGCCGCTGTCCACCACCACCATGCGCGGCGCCTGCGATCTCTACCAGCCGGAGGAGGTCGTCACCTTGGGGGCCGACCAGCTGCTGGTCATGGGGGACAACCGCAACTCCAGCCTCGACGGCCGCTGCTTCGGCCCGATCGGTACCGACGCGGTGATCGGCAAGGCGTTCCTGCGCGTCTGGCCGATCAGCCGCATCGGCGGTCTGTGAGCGACCCGCCCTCGCCGCCGGGTTGGTACCCGGCGGAGGAGGGCTTCGTGCGGTGGTGGGACGGCACCCGCTGGGGGCCACCCAAGCCGGCCGCGTCGCTCGACGCCGCGGTTGACCCCGCCGCCGAGGACCCGGCTTCGAACGACCCCGAGGCCGCGCCCGCTCGCTCCACCCGCCCCGCCACCGGCGAACGGGCGCCGGTGCAGCTGCCGGCCTACCCCGGTGACAACAGCCGGACCCTGGTGACGCTCAGCCACCTCGGCGTCGTCCTCGGCGGCTTCATCATGCCGCTCACCGTGTACCTGGTGGACAAGCGCCGGCCGTTCGTCCGCCACCACGCCGCCGAGGCCCTCAACTTCCAGCTGAGCGTGCTGACCGTGTGCGTGGTGTCGGTGCCGCTGATGACGATCTACGTGGGCTTCTTCACGTTCGCGGTGGCGGTGCTGGCCGACGTGGCGCTGAGCCTGGTCGGCGTGCAGCAGGCCAACCGGGGCCGCTGGTGGCGCTACCCGTTGGCCATCCGCTTCGTCCGACCCTGAGGCGCGCCGCCGGCTGGGGCCGTGCAGCCGGTGCTCGGGCTGGGTCCAACGGCTCAGCGGTCCGCCCCGGCTCGGCGCCGCCCGCCCTGGCACCCTGGCCCGATGGCGGAGCGCGGGAAGCGGGTGGTCGGTGAGCTGGGCGCCTGGGCGGGGGCCGTCGCCGGTGCGGCGCTGGCCGGGGTGCTGCTGGCGTTCTCCCTCTGGGGTGCCCTCGGCGCCGGTGCCGACCGCTCGGCCGCTGCCGGGACCCGCCTCGATCGTCCCACCCCGGGCACCGCCACCGCGCCGGTCGCGCCCGCCGCCACCGATCCCGGCGTGACACCAGCGGCGGACCCGGCCGCCACGCCCGTTCCTGCGGCCACCGAGCCGGCCACCGCCGATCTGCAGGCGTGAACCCGTCACCTCTGCGATCGGGTACCAGCTTCCGGGGTGGGCGACTGCGTCGCCGTGCTCCGTCCGGCGGCGGCGCCGGCGCCACCGTCGGCACGGTGGACTGCACGGCCACCCACCTCTTCGAGGTGGTCGGCCTGGTCGATGTGACCGAGCAGTTCCCCACCCGCCCGACCGAGTTTCGGGAGTGGACGGCGCTGTTCACCATGCGCCGCCCCGACCAGCGCCGCGGCCTACATCGGGCCCTCCTACGATCCCCACGGCCGCTTCGTGCTGCGGGTGTCGGCCCCCACGGAGGCCGAGTGGGCCGCCGGGGACCGCACCGGCGAGCCTGGTGTCGGTCGGCTCGGACAGCGCCGGCCGGCCGGATCCCCTACGAGGGCGCGGTGCGCAGGCGGAGCAGGCGGCCCAGCTGTCTGGCGACCGCGTCGACCTCGGGCCCGATCGAGGGCCTGTCCCCCTCGGTGGTGGGCTGGTGACCAGCCGCACCAACTCGAGGTGCTCAGCGCCCTCGACCTCGACGGGGTGTTCGAGCACCACCGAGCACCGAGCAGGGACGCCGCCGCCGCACGATGCCCGCCGGCGGTGGTCGAGCGCCTAAGCCGAGCTGACCGCGGTGAGCGGGAACCCGCTCGTGCCGGTGGTGGTGCCGATCCCCATCGAGAGCTGGCTGGTCACGTCGCCACCGCCTGGGCGCGGTGGGAGAGCCTGACCCCGCCGGTGCGCTGCGGCCCGCCTCGCCCCGCTCGATCGCTGACCGGTGCTCGGGTGCTGATGCACAGGCGGTCACTAGCCTGGGCACGGTGCGTGAGGGCAAATCACCTGCCAGCCCTGGTGGTGGACGGACAGCGGTGGTGTTCGAGCCCTGCCGTTGCCGGCCGACGCCGGCCCTTCGACGTGGTCAAATGTGGGCGCCGACCTGGCGGCGCTGTGGGACCGCACACCTGCTGCTCGCCGGCCCACGCTGCGCATCGCCGTGCTCGCGGCCACGCCCGGTGGTCCCGGCGCCGGGGTCGACGGCACCGGCTGCTCCAGCCCGCTGCCCGGCCTGCTGGCGGTCGACGGCGGCGATGTCGAGGTGCCGGCCGGTTTCGCCGACGGAGCTGATCGGGCGGCGGCCGCCCTGGTGACGGCCGGTGTGCCGCTGGGTGAGGTGCGCCAAGGCGGGGCCCGAGCGTCGCCTCGCCGAGGACCGTCCCGAGCCTGCCCGCTGCGGCCTCACGTTGCGCAACGCCCGCCGCAACGGGCTGGCCGAGGACCGCCTGGCGTGGCTCGAACCGGTGCCCGGCATCCGGCGGCCGGCGCTGCACGGGGTGCTCGGCATGCTGTGGTCGGGTGACGGCCTGGCGCTGCACCCGGGGCGGTTGGCCCGGCTGTTGCGGCGGGCCCTGGGTGACGCCGGCGTGACGATGGCCGAGGTCGGCGACGTGCAGCAGCGCACCGGCACCGGCACCGGTGACGGCGTCGTGGCCGACGGGCAGGCGGTGGCGGCCGCGTGGTGGTGTGCGCCGGCTACTCCGGCGGTACCCGGCTGGCGCCACGGGTGGCCGAGGGCCTCCAGCCGACCCGCTGGTGGCACGTGGTCAGCGAGCCGATCGACGACCTGACCTGGGGCCGGCTCGCTGGCCGGTGCGCCAGGTGGTCGTGCTGCACGGCGAGCGGGGCGACGTGCAGGCCCAACACGAACCCGGCGGGCGGCTGGTGTGGAGCTGGCGCCCATCCGCCGGTGCCCGCCCCCGCTCCCGCCTGCGGGCCGCTGCCGGCCGGGACCGCGCGACCCGCACGACCCGCTCGTCGCCCCTGCGGCGCAGCCTGACCGACCGGTTGCCCGCCGGGGTCCAGGTGACCGTGGCCCACCACTGGGCGCAGGACGTGGCCACCGCCGGCGGTGCGGGCCGGGACCCGGCGAGCGGCAGATGGTGGGTGGTGGCCGAGCGGGACGACCCGCTCAGCACGTTCGAACGGGTCGCCCAGCTGACCGACCGGTTGCCCCTTCCCTGAACGAACCGGGGCGCTGGGCTCATCGACCGGTTGGGGGAAGGCGAACGACCCACGACGCCTTCGTGGCTCTTCGATGGATCTCCGTGTCCGGCGTGCTGTCGATCCTGGCGGGAGCGGCGCTGGCCGGTCCGGGTGCCACGGCGCCGGCCGGCGCGCAGCCCGGCGTGGGCAGCGACGGCGCCCGGGTCACCGTCACCGGCTACCGGGCCGGCGGATCGGTCCAGCACACCGCGGTGCAGTCGTCCTCATCGACGGGTTCGGCGCTGGTGTGCCGCGAGCTCATCGACAGCACCGCCGGTGGTATCGACTTCGACGCCGCCGTGTCGTGGCCCCCCGTGGACCGCGGCCGGGTGGCGGTGCGGCGATTCTGGATCAGCTGCACCCTGCCCGACGGCACACCGGTGGGCCTCGCCGGCGACGGCATGGGCTACCTCTACCAGGAGCAGATCGATCTCGACGCCGTGGTGCGCACCCTGGCGGAGCGCCATTTCCGGGCTGGCGCGGCTGGCGCCGGTCGGCGCAGCAGACCTCACCACCCAGGGCCTGGTCGGCGTGGAGCAGTGGTTCCTGGCTCACCGGCGTCGAGCCGGGCGCGGTCCGAGGTGCACGACGTGTTCGGCCGCCAGTGGAGCTGATCATCGAGCCCGCCGCCGTGCAGTGGACCTTCGGCGACGGCGCCGTTGGTCACGGTGGCGGGGTCCGCCGGGCTGGGCGGGGTGTCCGGCAGCGTGCCGGCCGAGCCGGTCACCCACCGCTATCGCGACCGCTCGACGGTCGGGGATCCGGCCGGGACCTACCCGGTGGTCGCCGCGGTCGAGCTGTCCGTGCGCTACACGCTCGACGGTGCGGGACCGTTCGAGGTGCAGCCACCGCTGCGCGCCGACGCGGCGTCGGCTCTGGTCGTGCGAGAAGGCAAGCGGTGCTGCACCGCGGCTGAGATCGTTGTGCAGCACCGGCAAGGCCGGATACCGGTCAGTACGGACCGGTCAGTACGGGGCGGGCTGCTTGAGGCAGCTGTCGATGGCGGTGAACAGGTCGTTCTGCTGGCCGAGCGTGAGGTTCGGGTCGTACGGCCAGCTCGGGTAGCACTCGGGCCGGGCCACCTCGCTGGCCACGTCGAACTCGGTGATGTCACCGGCCTGCAGGTAGGGCAGGGCGCAGGCGTGGGCGATGGCGGTGGCCGTGGCCCAGGTGGCCGGGTCCTCGGCCAGGTAGACCTCGAACTCCAGGTCCCCGCAGGCCGCGTAGTACTCGTCGTAGCCGCTGTCCACCGGATCGATCAGCGACGTGCCGGTGGTGCCGAAGTCGTCGTCGAAACCGCTGTCGTCGAAGTCGTCGAAGCCGCTGTCGTCGAAGTCGTCGAAGTCGTCGAACGAGCCGAAGTCGTCGGTGTTGAGATCGACCGAGCCGAACGGGAACGAGCTGCCGAACGGGCTGCCGCCGCCGGCGAGGTCGCCGCCGAGCTCATCTCTGTCATCGATCAGGTCGCCGAACAGCGAGGTCACGTCCTCGGGCTGGGCACCGCGCAACCAGCACGCAGCATGAACGTCGCCCATGGTGAACGTGGGGCTGAGGTACCAGGCTTGCCGTCGACCTCGGTCACCGCCATGGGGATCTTGGAGCGCTCCTCGGTGAGACGCATCGAGCAGGCGTCGCCGTAGCTGGCGGGCAGCGCCACCTGGAGCTCGTTGAGCTCGTCGCAGCTGAGATCCTCGATGCAGGCCGACTGCTCCTCGCCGTCGACGGTCGATCTCGAAGGTGACGCAGCCGTCCGTCGACGCGTGAAGCTGAGCCTCATCTGCCGTCGGCGCTCGATCTCGCACCTCGACGCCACCGGATGGTCGACGATCCGGGCGTCGCCGTCGAGCCTCGCGCACCTCCAGAGCCCGAGCGGGTCGCACGTCGATGGTGACGTTGTAGCCTCGAGCGAACAGCTCGTCGACCGCGGCCTCGGCATCGTCGAGGAACAGCGGCGCGTAGTCGTGCAGCACCGCCATCTCCTGGGGATCGGTGCCAGCTCGATCATGCGCCGAACGTCGAGCTCGGCCCATCGGCGGCGAACAGCTCCTCGACCGCGCTGCTCGGGGCGAGTCGGCCCCCACGGCTTCGACCCCGCTGCCGAACGGCGGGCGCCGGCTTGCCGGCGTCGTCGGCGGGCCTCCTCCGCCACCGAGTACCACAGGCTCACGTGCCAGCCGTCGCCGTCCTTGCACGGTGGTCAACGTGAGGCTCAGATCAGCTGTCCGGCCAGGTCGGTGGTGTCGGAGTCGGCGCTCCTCGGGGACGCTCACCGTCGAAGGCCTCGTCGATCAGGTTCTGAGCCGAGCGGTAGGTCGGTGCAGGTCGTAGCTGAGCCGTCGACGGACCCACCGGCCACGGTCGACGCGGGCCACGGTGTCGGCCCGAACTCGCGGGTCTCGACAGGCGGTAGCTCGGTGAACGTCGAAGTCCACGCCCGGTCATGCCGTCGACCGGCGTCGGCGTCCATCGGCTGAACACGCCGATGCGCGGGAGAACTCGCCGACCAGGCTCCTCCATGGGCGAGCGGCACCATCGTGGTCGCGCTCGCCCCTGGGCAGCGCGTTGAGCATCCCGATGCACGTCTTCCTTGCCCGCCGCATCGAAGAAGGAACTGCTCGATGGCCGCCTCGGGCGTCTCGACGCACCGCCTCCGTCACCGCCACCCAACGCGGCGTGACGGCGAACAGGCCACCGGAACCGACCAACGGCAGGTGGTGCCGATGACCGGCCGCCGCGATCTTGGGACCCTTGCGAGAGCCCTTGCTGCACCACCTGCTCGAGCGCTGCACCAGCGGTGCCGGCCCGTAGCCGCCGGGTGCCGCACCCCCGGGGGGCGGTCCGGGCGGGAACTGGCCGGGGGCACCGAACCCCTGCGGCGGGGCGAACGGCTGCGGCGCGCCGCCTGGGGCGGCTGGACCGTACCGGCCTGGCACTGCACCGGGCTGACCCGGCGGGGCCGTACTGGCCGGGCTGGCCGGGCTGGCCGTACGGTGCGCCGGGCTCCCGCCACCGTAGGCTGGGCGGCCATCGGTGGGCTGGGCGCGTGCCCGGCCGGGCTGGGCGCGTGCATCGTGGGCGGCGCGGGGGCGGCTGGAGCCGGCGGCTGGCCACCGTACGGGCCGGGCGTGGACGCGGCCCAGCCGGGCGGCCCCTCGAAGCGGCCGCTGCCGGACCCGGCGGTACGGGGGTTGTGGGGTTCGTACGGTCCCGACACCGTGCTGTGACCATTGATTCACGTATCGGCTATGGATCTGGGGCTGCATCGCCCGCATTGATGGCCGGCGGAACGGATCATCCGTCGGATACGTGGCGCCCTGCGCCCGATCGCTCCGCCGAATCACCGCCGTGCCCCGGGCGGGGCGCTACCCGCCGGCCTCGTCGAACGTCTGCTCGTCCAGGATCTCCGACGATGACCAGCGTCGACCAGTTGCCAACACCAGCGCCGACCGGAAGAAATCCGCCAGCATGGCCCTCTCGCCCACCGAACCGCGCTCAGGATACGGGCTGCACCGTCCCGGCGACGCGTCACCCCCCAAACCGATGAGGGCCGCCACCATCGCCACCACCGCAGCGGGGCGCACCCGCCCGAAGCCGACCAGCAGCAGCGCGGTGGCCGCCGCCGCCGGCAGCAGCACCCACAGGACCCGGCCGGCGACGGCCGGTCCGCTGTCGAGCACCCCGAGCGTGGCCAGATCGCGCAGCAGGCGGTATGAGGAACGGCGCGCCTCACCGGTGCGGACCCATGGCAGGAACGCGCTGGCCACGACGAGGCCGAGCGACGTCACCGTCATCCAGGCGAGGGGAAGCCGACGCACGATCGGATCATCGTCGCGCATCGGGCGGGGCTGGAGGCGGCGAGCGCCCGGGCGACAGCGTCACCGTGGGCACCGGTCCGCCTTGGCCGAGGGGCCGCCGGGCCGCTACGCAGAACCCCATGACCGCTGGCGGCGGCGGGTGCCCGCCCCTGCTGCGCTCACCGTCGCCGCGGCCCCCGACGAGGACGGCATCATCGACGCCATGGGCGGCCGCCGCGCCGCCTGCACCGCGGCCCAGCTGGTCAACCGGCTGGCGCCCACCGCCGTCGTGTACGAGGCGGTCTGGCGCAAGCGATCGTTGGGGCTGCTGTCGGGCCGGCCCTTCCCCATCGACGAGGAGCTGGCGGAGCTCAGCGCGGCGACGGCGCCTGGACCGGACCTGCTGGCGGTGGACGTGGCCTGCTCCGAGGGCCTGTACGGCCGCCACCTGGCCCACGCCGGGGCCGAGGTCCACCTGCTGCGGGACCAGGTGCCCGCCGAGGACTTCCTGCGCAAACCGTCCGCCGCGGTGCCGTCGAGGAGGAGCGTCGGCCGGCCGGCTCGAGTCGAGGTGTTCAGCCGCTGGCCCAGCACCTGCCCTACGCCGACGGGACCGTCGACATCGCCCAGGTGCATGGCCGCCACCCTGAACGCGATCGGCGACCATCGACGCCGCGCTGGCCGAGATGGCTCGCGTGCTGCGGCCCGGCGGTCGGCTGTTCCTCCTGAGCCTGGTGGCGGCCGGCCGGGCCGGCGGCCAGGGGCTGGGCACCCGGCTGGGCCAGCTCCTCGCCCGGCCCAGCGGGATCACGTTCCCCACCCAGGCCCAGACGGTGGCGATGCTCGGCCCCACCATGCAGCTGGTGGGCGAACGGCTCGACGGGGTGGTGTTGCGCCTCAGCGCGGTGAAACGGCCGACACGAACGACAGCAGCGCCTCGTTGACCTCCCGGGGGCGCTCCTGCTGGGTCCAGTGCCCGCACCCGTCGAGGATGATCGAGCGGTGCAGGCGGGGCAGCGTGCGGTCGAAGGCGGCGATCGCCTCGACCCCACAGCGTCGGGCCGTCCTTGCTGCCCCGATGAACAACGCCGGCACGGTGATGGGCCGGTGTGCGTGCACGGCGAGGTCCTCGAAGTCCCGGTCGACGTTGCGGTACCGGTTGAGCCCGCCGCTGAAGCCGCTGGCGTAGAACGCCAGGTCCTCGGCCGTGAGCCACTCGAGCGGGCCGTCGGGCACGGCGAAGCGGTCGCGCATCCGGCCGCCCCGGGCGATGGTGGCCATCGACCCGGTGCCGGGCACCATCGGTGGCGCCGACCCCGACCCCGACCCCGACGCCGAGAAGTAGAAGCCGAGCAGCCAGCCGGCCACGTCGGGTTCGATCTCCGCCTCGGCCCGGCCGGGCTGCTGGGAAGTACTCGATGTAGAACCTCGTCGCCGCCCATCGCCCGGAAGGTCGAGGGCCGGACCGAGCCCCGGGGCGAGTAGGGCACCGACAGCCCGGCCACGGCGGTGAACACGTCGGGGCGCACGAGCGCCGAGTTCCAGGCGATCGGGGCGCCCCAGTCGTGGCCGACGACGGTGGCCTGCTCGTGGCCGAGGGCGGCGACCACGCCGAGGTTGTCGGCGATGTGCTGGGTCATGCGGTAGGCATCGACCGCGGCGGGCGCCGACGACCGGCCGTAGCCGCGCACGTCGATGGCCACCGCGTGGTACCCGGCTTCGGCCAGCACCGGGAGCTGGTGGCGCCACGAGTACCAGGACTCGGGGAACCCGTGCACCAGCAGCACGAGCGGGCCCTCGCCCGCCTCCATGGCGTGGATGCGGATGCCGTTGGCGGACAGGATGCGGGAGGTCGGTTCCACCGGCCCACTCTTTCACGAGAGCCGATCGCCCCGGAGGGTGGACCCATGGCCGATGCCGACCGCCAGCGCTGGAACGTCCGCTACGACGCGGCGGGCGCCGACGGGGCGTGGGCCGACCCCCGGCCGTTCCTGCGAGCCGCCGAGCGATGGCTCCGGGCGCTGCCGGCGGGCGCTCGGGCGCTCGACCTGGCCTGCGGATCGGGTCGCGAGGCTCGGTGGCTCGCCGCGCTCGGCTTCGAGGTCGACGCCGTGGACGTGTCCGACGTCGCCATCGGGCAGGCCCGGGCGGCGTTGGCGCCCGGCTCGGGTCCCGGCCCGGCGGACGGCCGCGGGGAGGGGCGGGTCCGGCTGGTGGTGGCCGACCTCGACGCCGGTCTGCCCGCCGAGCTGCTCGAGCACCGCTACGCGGTGATCTGGGCGGGGCACTTCCGTGGTCGGGTGGTGGAGGAGGCGATCGAGCGGGTGCTGCAACCGGGGGGCCTGGTCATCACCACCCGGCTCTCGGCCGTCGGCCGGGAAGCGGGCGCGGCCGTCGGCGACCGCGGTCCCGACCCGGCGTTCCTGGCGGCGCCGGGTGAGCTGCTCGCCCTCGCCCACCGCCACCGTCTGGAGGTGTTGCACCACGAGGAGGGGGATGGAGCGGCCGGTCTGGTGGCCCGCGCCGGGCATGCCGCAGGTGCGCCGTGATGCTCGCGTAACGTGGCCGCCGTGGGTACGCACATCGGATGGGACGGTGGGGCGCGTCGCGCCGGGCGCCGCAGGGTGACGCTCGGCGTCGTGACCGCGGCCGCTCTGACGCTGGCCGGCTGTGGGCAGGCGAGCGACTCGGTGACCTCGGCCGACCGGGTCAGCACCGCCGCCTCGCTGTCACCGGAGGTGAGCGCCGGACCCCAGCAGACCACCGCGCCGTCGACCACCGCGCCGGCGCCCACCACGTCGCCGACCGTCGCCCCCACCGTGGCCGCCCCGCCCACCTCGGGCGGCAGCGGCGAGGGCACGGTGACCACGTTGGCCCCGCCGGAGAGCGGCCAGACGCTGCCCACCGTCGTGCCCACCTCCGCCCCCGACATCGCCACCACCGCCCCCACCCAGCCCACGTCGACCACGGCACCCACCCCCGTCACCCCGCCCCCTGCCGCCGGCGCTGTGACGATCACCGGCGTCACCTGCGGGAACCATCCCGAGGAGAACGGCGACTGGGTCGTCTTCTACATGAGCGGGCCACCCGGCGCCGTGAACGCCGCGCCTGCCGGCGCCGGCGTGGTGACGGTGAGCTTTGCTCCCGCCACCGACGCCACGTCGGGACGGCTGTTCAACACGTCGTGCCAGTTCGTCACCGAGGTGGTGTTGGCCACCAATGCCGACGGAAGCGTGGTGTGGAACGTGTTGCACACCGGCTCCCCGCGTGTGGAGACGGTCGCCCCGATCGATCTGAACGGTCGCTGGACGTACGTGGTCAAGCTCCGAGGTTGAGCGAAGGCCCCGACGCATCGCCGGCGCAGGCCCTTGCCGTCCCGGCGAAGCGTTCAGCGGAACGCCTCGCATCGGGGCGCGATCGCATCTCGAGCGCGGGCCGCGGCCCCGCGCCGGCGCGTCATCCCGTCCGGCGGGACGGACGTGTTCAGCTGAACCTGGATCCACCGAGCCGATCGCCCACGTCCCTGGCCCCGGGGCACGCCCCCTGTCGGCGCTTCCGGTGCGCCCCACCTCGGACCCGAACCCAGCCGCGCCGGCGCATGGCAACCCCGCCCTGCGGGCACTGGCGCTCTGAGCCGCCCGGCGACCCCATCAGCGTCGTGCTTCGGCGGCGATTCGACGTCGATTCGACGGCATCGACCAGTTGGGTTCGGCCGCCCACCGGTGGTGGCCTCGACTTCCGGTCAGGCTGCATAGCCACACTGATCGTGGCCGGACTTCGTGTCTCACGACCACTGCCGAATCAACATCGAATCGAGCGCGAAGGAGGTTCGCCCAGACCCCACGGCATGGCGCCCACCAACCACCAACCGCCGCACCGTTCAGCTGACCCGCCCCGACCTGCCCCGACCTGATCGTCCTCGTCCTGGGCTTCTGGCGCTGATATCACGGCGTGCCATCCCGAGCGCGGCGCGTCGCTCGTCGTCGCCCGATCCGAACCGGGCTGCGGCTTCACGCCGTCCACTGCCCGACCCGACGGCGGCGGCTCGCGGCTCGGGCGCATCGGGGCGGCGTCTCGAACAGCGGGACGAAGGCGTTCAGCTGAACGTGGCGGGTCCTGCGACCGCGGCGGCGCAGGCGACTGATCGGGGACCGACCGCCTGGAGGTCAGTACATGAGCTCGATCTGCTCGGCGTAGCGGGCCAGCACCCCGCGCCGCTTGAGCTTGGAGGTCGGTGTCAGCACGTCGGTGTCGGGCAACCACTCCTCGCCGAGGACGGTGAAGCGCTTGATCTGCTCCACCTGGGCGAAGCGCTGGTTCACCTCGTCCACCCCCTTCTGCACCTCGGCGACCACCTCCGCCTTGGTGGCGAGGTCGGCGAGGTCGGCGAACTCGATGCCCTGCTGCATCGCCCACAGCGGGGCCAGCTCCGGGTCGAGCACCAGCAGCGCGGTGACGTACTTGCGGTTGTCGCCGATGGCGGCCGCCTGACCGATCAACGGGATCGTCTTGAGCGCCGCCTCGAGGTTGGCCGGCGAGATGTTCTTGCCGCCGGCGGTGATGATGAGCTCCTTCTTGCGGTCGACGATGCGCAGGTACCCGTCGGCATCCACCTCGCCGATGTCGCCCGAGTGCAGCCACCCGTCGATCAGGGTGTCGGCCGTCTTGGCCGGTTCGTTCAGGTAGCCCACGAACACGTTGCCGCCCCGGTAGAGGACCTCGCCGTCGTCGGCCAGCCGCAGCTCACCGCCGGGCAGCACCCGGCCGACCGTACCGGGCCGTATCTCGTAGGCGTCCCAGGTCATGGGGCCGGAGGATTCCGACATGCCGTAGATCTCCGACAGTGGCACCCCGATGGCGTTGAACCACTCGAGCACCTCGCGCGGGATCGGCGCCGCCCCGGTGACCGCCACCTTGAGCTGGTCCAGACCGACGAGGTCGCGCACCAGCGAGAACGCCACCGCATCGAGGAAGGCCCACGTCTCGCGCTGCTCGTCGGTGAGCGCGCCGTTGCGCTCGGCCTCCTTGATCGGCATCGCGGCGGCCACGCCCTCGTCGAAGCTCTTCTTCTTGTCGGGGTCGAGCGACAGCGCGCCGTTGACCCCGGCGTAGACCTTCTCCCACACCCTCGGCACGCCGAAGAGCACCTCGGGGCGCACCTCCTTGGTGTAGGTGGCGATGGCGGTCGGGTCGGGGCAGGTGCTCACCGAGAACCCGCCGACCATCGCCGAGTAGTGGCTCAGCATCCGCTCGGCGATGTGGGCCATCGGCAGGTAGGACACCAACCGGATCCCCACCGTGCTGTCGAACGCCAGGCACCGGCGCAGCTGCTCGGCGGTGTACATGACGTTGTACTGGCTGATCATCACGCCCTTGGGCGGCCCGGTGGTGCCCGACGTGTAGATGAGCGTGGCGAGGTCATCGGGCTCGGTGGCCGCGGCCAGGGCCTCGAGGTCGGCGGGGGCGGCCGGCTGCAGCAGCGACGCGTACTCGCCGACCTCCGCGGTGGCGTCGGCCGGCCGCTCGATCACGAAGATGTGCTCGAGCGCGGGCAGCTCGCTGCGTACCGACAGCAGCCGCTGCAGGTACGGCCCGTCCTCCACCACGGCCACCCGGGCGCCGGAGTGGGCGGTCTGGTACTGGATCTCCTCCGGCGAGGACGAGTTGTAGACCGAGAACGGGGTGGCCCGCAGGAACTGCGCGGCGGTGTCGAGCAGGTGGAACTCGGGTCGGTTGCGCATCATCAGCATCAGGCGGTCACCCGCCCCCAGGCCGAGCGCCTGCATCGACGCGGCGAGGGCGGCGACGTCGTCCGCATAGCGGCGGTAGGTCCACTCCCGCCAGGCCGCCTCTCCGGTCATCGACCGCAGGGCGAGCACGTCGCCGGCGGTGCTGACGGTGCGCAGGAAGGCGCGCGGTGCGGTGTCGCCGGCGACGGCGCGGTCGATCTCTTCGATGGAAGCCGTGGGCATGCTGCAATGTTCGCACGCCGTCAAGTCCAACCCGGATCAGATCGGGCGGAAATCGATCCGCAACCGTCGCGACTTTCCGCGCCGCAGCGGCGTCTGCTGCACCGTGACGATCGCAGTGGCAACCGGATGGCGGGAAGGAACGGGGCGGATGGCGGAGCTGCTCGGGCGTGCGGCGGTGCTGGGCCTCGTCGAGCCGTTGGACACGGCGACCACGCCGCTGCTGCGGCGGGCGTTCGGCTCGACCGTCGACCGGGACGAGGTGCTCGTGCTGCGGGTGGTGCCCGCCTCGGCGCGCGCCGTGCAGGAGCAGTGGCTGCGCTTCCCGCTCGGCGAGTTGGCGGCAACGGCGCCGCTGCTCGTCGACCTGTCGAGCATCCAGCTGCCCGCCGACGTGGTGCACTCGATGCTCGGTCGGCTGGCCGACGAGACCACGGCCAACGGCCGGGCCTGCGTGGTGACCGGTTCCTTCGCCCGGCGCGCCGATCTCTACAGCCTGGGCCGGCCCCGGCTCGCCGTGTTCACCACCGTCGCCGACGCGCTGCAGGCGCTGGTCTTCAGCGCCGCCCACGACGCCCGGCCCGCAGCCATGTCCTGGCTGCCGGCCTGATCGCCCGGTTGCGCGGCCCTGGGGCGGGCGGGGGTCAGGCGAGCGGGCGGCCGAACGGCAGCTGGTCCTGCCAGGTCTTGAGGAACGTCTCCGCCCGCTCGCAGGCGCCGAGGAACAGGCCGCGCGGGTGGGCGGCGCACTCGGCCACCACCGAGGCGATGCGCGGCGGGCACTCGAGCGGGTCCACCTGGCCCACCCCGGCCAGCACCGGCCCGGCGATCGAGAGGAAGTCGGGCACGTAGGTGACCCCGGCCCGGCCCATCACGGCGAGCGCCTTGGCGGTGACGGGCACCGGGGCGATGGGCACCACGGTGCGGGCCTTGAGGTTGGCGGCGCCCTCGTGGGTCATGGCACCGGCCTTGGAGCCGCAGAACACCACGTCGGCGTCGGCGCCCCACGCCGCCCAGGCCGGCTTCTGGCTCGCCCCGATCGACTTCACCATCGCCTCGTCGCTGCCGGCCAACGCCTCGGCCAGCGCCATCGGGTCGAACCCGGCGGGCTCCAGCGCGGTGCCCGAGCCGGTCGCCACGGCCACCACGGTGGCGCCGCCGGCCACCGCCTGGCGGGCCAGCGCCAGCCCGGTCGGCCCGAAGCCCTCGATCACGATGCGGGCACCCGACAGGGTGGCGCCGGCGGCCTCGGCGGCGGCGATGGCGCCGGCGGCGATCAGCTCGTCGGCCCCGGTGACGCCGTCGCGTTGCTCACGCAGCTCCGGGGCGCGCGGGTCGGCGGCCACCAGGGCGGCGAGATCGGCCGGCTCCACGCCGCGGCCGGCATCGAGCAGCACGGGCGGGTCGAGCGCCGCCACCTCGGTGGCGAACGCGGCCACCGCGGCCGAGCGATCCTCGGGCTTGGCGTTGACGCCGGCGGACGCCCCGCTGGCCCGGATGCCGAACGCGGCCAGCGTGTAGGTGACCGACCGGGCCAGCATCTCGGCCCCGCTGACGAGGATCTTCGGCGCCGATCGCACGATGCCCACCGAGCCGGGTGCGTTCTCGAGATCGATCAGCACGAAGCCGTCGACGGTGCTGAGCTTGCTGGTCTTCACGGCGTCATCCTGTTCGCTGCGGTGCGGTGTTCGCCACTGCCGGGCTCGAAGCGGGGCACGGAGCCGGGTTCACCGATGGCGTCCGGCCAGCTCGGCCATGAGCGCGAACACCTCGCCGCGGCCCGCTTCGGGACGGTTCGGATCGAACTCGCGGTACGCCGACAGCACGTTGATGGCGAGCCGCTCGCTGTCGTTCCACTCGGCGTAGGGCCCGAGGTCGATGTCGAAGGCGGCGTCGCGCGCGTCGAGGCCGGCGTCGAAGCGGGCGCGGGCCTCGGCGTACACGTACTGCAGGTACGCCTTGACGCCCTCCACCCCGCGCCGATCGGTCAGCGGCCCGTGGCCGGGCACGTACACGTCGCAGTCGAGCGAGAGCAGCACGTCGCAGGCGCGGTACCAGTTCTCGTACGGACCCGCCCACACGATGGGGGTGCCGAAGATGAACAGCAGGTCCCCGGTGAACGCGACGCGGTCGTCGGGCAGGTGGCAGATCGTGTCGCCGGCGGTGTGGGCCGGGCCCACGTCGATCAGCTCGGCCCGCCGGCCGCCGGCGTCGATGGTCAGCCGGTCCTCGAACGTACGGGTCGGCATGGTGAGCTCGATCCCGCTCCAGTCGAACTGGCCGAAGGCGTGGCGCAGGTAGGCGCCGAGCACCGGGTCGGGGTTGGCCACCATGGCCGCCATCGACGCCGGGGTGGGGCCGGTGGCCATCTCGTGGGCGGTGCCCACGCTGGCCACGATCTCGGCGCCCTCCACCAGCTGGTTGCCGAAGTAGTGGTCGAGGTTGCCGTGGGTGATGGCCAGCGTGCGGATCGGTGCGGCGGTGGTCACCGGCTTCATGGCCTCGAGCATGGCCGCCGTGCGGGGGACGTCGGTCAGCGTGTCGACCAGCAGCGATCCGCCCTTGCCGGCCAGCAACCCGGCGTTGGACAGGCACCAGCCGCCGTCGGGTTGGAGGTAGGCGAAGCAGCCGTCGGCGATCTCGATCAGGCCCTTGGCGTAGTCGCGGTCGCAGGCGGAGCCGGGCGGTGTCGATGGCCATGGCCGAACGGTAGTCCTCGTCGACGCCGGTCGCCGCCGCGCTTGGGGTCCGGCGCAGGTGCGCCCGTAGGCTTCGATCAGCACCAAGGGGGACCACATGGAAAAGGGCTCGGGCCAGGGCGCGCCGCATCGCGCCCGAAGGCGGCCGGCGCGAGATCCGGGCCACCGGTGGGCACACGGCCGGCCCCGCCCGCCGGCCCGCCGCCGAGGCGCTCACGCCGCCCGCCGCCGAGGCGCTCACGCCGGCCGCGGCGCCGGCGCCGGGCGCGCGGCGCCGGCACCGGCCGCAGCGACAGGGCCGGACGGGCCGTTCCGTGGCTGGTGGGTCATCGGCGGGCTGTTCGTCGTGCTGATGGTGTCCTCGGGCATCGGCTTCTACGGCCAGGCCGTCTACCTGCGGGCGCTGGTGGACGAGCGGGGGTGGTCCACCGGGCTGACCAGCGCCGCCACCGCCACGTTCTTCGTGGTGTCGGGTCTGGCCGGCTACGCGGTCAGCGGGCTGCTCAACCGCATCGACGTGCGGCGGATCATCGTGGTGGGCGCGGTCATCGGCCCCGCCGGGCTGGTGCTGCTCGGCCGGGCCACGCAGCCGTGGCAGATGTTCGCCGCCGACGTGGTCTTCGGCGTGGGGTTCGCGCTGTCGGGGCTGGTGCCGGCCACCACCACGGTTGCCCGCTGGTTCGTGAAGCGGCGCTCGGTGGCGCTGTCGGTGGCGTCGACGGGGCTGTCGGCCGGCGGCATCGCCATCACCCCGTTCGTCGCCTCGCTGGTCAAGGACCGCGGCATCGGACCGGTGGCCCCGTGGTTGGCGCTGGTCTGGTTGGTGGTGGCCATCCCGGTGGCCATGGTGTTGGTGCGCTCATCGCCCGCCGCCGTCGGGCAGCACCCCGACGGCATCGCCCTGCCGCCCACGCCGGCCGGTGCGGCGCCGGCCGGGTTGCCGGGCCTGACCTTCGTGCAGGCCCGCGCCACCCGCTTCTACCGGCTGATGGCGCTGGCCTTCCTGTTCGTGATGCTGGGCCAGGTGGGCGGCATCAGCCAACAGGTGAAGCTCATCAGCGAGCGGGTGGAGTCGCTGGCGGCGCCGTCGGTGACGCTGGTGGCCGCCGCCTCGGTGTGCGGCCGGTTGGCCGGCGGGGTGATCGTCACGCGCGTGTCGCCCAAGCGGTTCACCGCGTTCCTCATGTTCGTGCAGGGCCTGGCGTTGGCGCTGTTCGCGGTGGCCGACACCACCCCGGCCATCATCGTCACCTGCGTCCTGTTCGGCCTGTCGGTGGGCAACCTGCTGATGCTGCAGCCGCTGCTGCTGGCCGAGGCCTACGGCGTGAAGGAGTACAGCAAGATCTACAGCATGAGCTCGCTGATCATGACGATCGGGGTGGGCGCCGGGCCCACCGTGCTCGGCGTGCTGCACGACGTGTCGGGCTACCGGTTCGCGTTCTTCGTGGCGGCCGCGTCGTCCATCGTCGCCTTCACACTGTTCGTGATGGCCGGGCCGCTCATCGCCCACGAAGCGCGAGCGAAGGGCGACGAGCCGCACCGTGACACAACGCAGAACGTAGGCGGTGTCGCGCCGGCTGTGTGAGCCGGGTGGCGAACGGGGCGAACGCTCCGTCCTGGTTGCGTCGAGGCGCGAGGGGCCCCGACTAAGTTGAGCCTTCCTTTGCGGTCGGCGGACCAGAGGGCAAACCCACGTACCAGGAGCCGCCGACGATGGGCCGACGTCCGAACCCGCAGCGCAAGCAGGATCTCCTCGAGGAGATCGTGGCCTACCTCGGTGAGAACGGTCTGGGGGAGATGTCGTTGCGGCCGCTGGCCAAGCAGCTCGGCACCAGCACCTACACGCTCACCTACCAGTTCGGCTCGAAGGAGCAGCTGCTCGCCGACGCCGTCGACTTCGCCCAGGCCCGCCAGCTCGGCGTGATCGGCCAGTGGGCGGCGGAGACGCCGCCGGTGTCGGCCAGCGAGTTGCTGCGCCGGTACTGGGAGTGGGCCGGCCGGCCCGACAACCTGCGCATCATCCGCATGCTCATCGAAGCGACGACGTTGGGCCACAGCGCCCCCTTCGCCGAGGTCGGTCAGCGCGCCGTGCAGCAGTGGATCAGCGTGCTGTCCGAGGCGTTGCGCCGCGACGGCGTCACCGAGCACGTGCAGCGCATCGCCACCCAGACCTACGCCACGCTCGTGGGCCTCCAGGTGGACCTCATCGCCACCGGGGACCGGGGCCGGGTGGACCGGGCGCTCGCTGACCTGGCCGACTCGCTCGACCAGTCCGCCCGACCGGCCGCGGCCGCCACGTTCTGAGCGGCCGCGTACCGCTCGGCGGCGTACCGAGCGGTCGGATATCGAACGGTCGGATACCGAGCAGTACGACCTCGTCTCAGAACCGCCAGCGGGTCGGCTTGCCCATGTGCTCGAGCCAGCCGAACACCACCTCCGGCACCACCCGCAGCGCCGGACCGAGCGGTTCGTTGGCGTCGGCCACCAGCCCGTGGTCCCCGTCGGGGCGCAGCGTCCAGCCGTACTTCGGGTTGTAGACCTCGGCCAGGCGGCGGACCTGCTCGGCGTCGGTGGCGGGTTCGCAGCGGCCCTCGATGATCACCGAGGACGTGCCGTCGGGCAGGTGCACGCTGACCTGGGGGTTGGTGCGGATGTTGCGCTGGGCCAGCGACGCGGTGACGAACCAGAACCCGTCGGGCAGCCACACCCCCCAGACCGGCCGGCTGTGGGGCCGGCCCGACTCCCGCACCGACGCGATCCAGTAGTCGTGGCCGTCCACCAGGCGCTGCTGCGCCCACGACCACGGCAGCAGCTCGGCGTCCGGGGCCGGGGCACCGTAGAGGATCGGCCGGCCGGCGGTGGGCTCGGGCAGCGGGGCGGGCGTGTCATCGCCGGTGACGCTACCGCCCGCCGTCGCCCGCGGTGTCCGCAGTGGGGCGTCGGGCCGGCTCCCCCGGGGGTGCGGGGGCGTCGCCGGGCCGGATCAGCAGCCCTGCGACGATCGCCACCGCGGCCGCCAGCCAGAACACCGGGCGGAACGAGCCGGTGGCATCGCCCAGCGCACCGCCGAGCTGTGGGCCCACCATCAACCCGGCGCCGAAGGCCAGCGTGGCCACGCCGTAGGCGGCGCCGAAGCGCTCGGCGGCGACCACATCGCTGAGCCGGGCGGCCACGGTGGTGGGCACGGCGGTGAACGCGGTGCCGAAGGCGAGCGCGGCGAACGTGGCCCAGGGCCGGGCCCCGCTACCGATCACCACCGCGGTGCCGGCCATCACCGCGTAGGCCAGGTGCAGCGCCCGTGCCCGGCCCAGCCGATCGGCGAGCGGCCCGAACAGCGGCCCACCGGCGATCGTGCCCACCCCGAACATCGAGAACGCCAGCGACGCCGCCGAGCTGCGATAGCCGGCGTCCTCCTTCAGCACCGCCACCAGGAACGTGACCATCAGCGACATCGCCACCGCGAACAGGCCGTAGGAGCCGAGCAGGCGTCGCCAACCGGGCACGGCGCGCACGGCCGCGAACCCGCTTCCCCCGCCCCGCCCGGTACCGGGCCCGGGACGGGATCCGGTGCCCTCCCCGTGGCGCAGCAGGCGCAGGCCGGCGACGGTGACCACCAGCGCAACGGCGGCCTCCACCCGGTACACCTGCCGCCAGCGATCGGCATCGGCGGTGCCGTGCAGCATCGACGCCACCACGATCCCCACCCCGATGCCGGCACCCACCAGGCCGATGGCGGTCCCCCGCCGACCGGCGCCCACCTGGGCGGTGGCGATGGCGGGCACCGTGACCCACACCCCGGCGGCGAACAGGCCGGTGATGACGAGCGCCACCGCGGTGACGGCCGCGTTCGGCGCCCAGGCCAGCAGCAGCAGGCCGGCCGTCACCCCGGCCACGCCGGTGCGGGCGGTGCGGCCCAGACCCGCACGCCCCACCACCAAGCTCACCACCAGCGTGCCGGTCAGGTAGGCGAGCAGGTTGGCGGAACCGAGCGTCCCGGCGCTGGTGTTGGACAACCCGAGGTCGTCGCGGACGTCGGTGAACAGCAGCGAGAACGTGAAGCGCCCGAACGCCTGGGAGACGCCCGCGGCGGCCGCGGCCACCGCCAGCACGGCGGCCGCCGCACGGACGTTGGGCCGGGGTCCTGCCATCGGCGGACCCTACCCGCGGCGGGCGAGGCGGCGGATGGGGTCCGCCCGGCGCGGCGTCAGCCGGCCATGCCCTCGGCCACCAGCCGCTCGAGCGTCAGCGCGGGGTTCTCCGACTCCACCCGCTCCAGCCAGTACGGCGATTCGAACAGGGCCAGGCGGGAACCGTCGGCCCGGCGCAGCACGGTGACCCCGCGCATGCGGCGCAACGCCGGCTCGGACGCCTCGTCGGTGCGGCGGGCCACCCGGTAGCTGGTCTGGGAGAGCTCGGTGGGGGCGCCGAACTCGTTCTCCAACCGGTACGTGGCCACCTCGAACTGCAGGCGGCCGACGGCGGCCAGCACCGGTGCCTGGTCACCGAGGTCGGGGTCGCGCAGCACCTGCACCACGCCCTCCTCGTCGAGCTGGGCGATGCCCCGGCGGAACTGCTTGAACCGGCTGGTGTCGGTGACCCGGGCGGTCATGAAGAACTCGGGGGCGAACGACGGGATGGCCGGGAAGGCCACCGCCGGCCCGGCCGGGTCGTAGAGCGTGTCGCCCACGTGCACGTCGGTGGCGTTGACCAGGCCGACCACGTCGCCGGGGTAGGCCTCCTCCACCGTCTCGCGCTCCTGGCCGAACATCGACGCCGCGTACTTGGTGTTGAACGGCTTGCCGGTGCGTCCGTGGGTGACGATCATGCCGCGCTCGAAGCGTCCCGAGCAGACCCGGATGAAGGCGATGCGGTCGCGGTGCGCCTTGTCCATGTTGGCCTGCACCTTGAACACGAACCCCGAGAACGGCGCGTCGAGGGGGCGGCGCTCGCCCTCGGCGTCGGGCCTTGCGTCGGGCGGGGGCACGAGCTCCACCACCGCGTCGAGCAGCTTGCCGACCCCGAAGTTGGTCAGCGCCGAACCGAAGAACGCCGGGGTGGACTCGTTGGCCAGGAACGCCTTGGGGTCGAGGTTGGCGCCCACCTCGTCGAGCAGGGCGAGCTCGTCCTGCGCCGCTTCCCAGGCGGCGCCCTCCTCCTCGGCGGCGCGCTCGGGGTCGACCAGCTCCTCGGGCGCCACCTGGGCGCCGCGGGCGACGCGCAGGTAGCGGGTGTAGGTGCCGTCGCGACGGTCGACCACGCCGCGGAAGTCGCCGGCGATGCCGACCGGCCAGGTGACCGGCACGGCCGGCAGCCCGAGCAGCTTCTCCACCTCGTCGAGCAGCTCGAGGGTCTCGCGGCCGGGGCGGTCCCACTTGTTGAAGAACGTGAGCAGCGGCATGCGCCGCTCCCGGCAGACCTCGAACAGCTTGAGCGTCTGCGGCTCGATGCCCTTGGCCGAATCGAGCACCATCACCGCCGCGTCGCAGGCGGCCAGCACCCGGTAGGTGTCCTCGGAGAAGTCGCGGTGGCCGGGGGTGTCGAGCAGGTTGACCACGCACTCGGTGCCGCTCGGCCCGCGGTAGGGGAACTGCAGCGCGGTCGAGGTGATGGAGATGCCGCGCTTCTGCTCGAGCTCCATCCAGTCCGATGCGGCGGAGCGGCGGCCGTCGCGGGCCTTGACCGAACCGGCGCCGACGAGCGCGCCGCCGTAGAGCAGGAACTTCTCGGTGAGCGTGGTCTTGCCGGCGTCGGGGTGCGAGATGATGGCGAAGGTCCGCCGCCGGTTCGCCTCGCTGAGCACGTCCATCTGGCGATCGCAACCCTTCTCGCACGGTGCCGCCGGTCAGCGGCGCCTTCCAGAGTACGGCGTGTGCGCCTGCGGCCCGCGAGCCCGCCCGACTCCCTCAGTCGAGCTCGATGATCCCCAGGCGCACGGCGGAGAGCACCGCGTGGGTCAGGCTCTGGGTGTCGAGCCGGCGGTAGATGGCGTTGAGGTGGTTGTGCACCGTCTTCTGGGTGATGTTGAGCTGCCGGGCCACCTGCTTGGTGGTCGCCCCGTCGGCGATGGCCTGCAGGATCTCCACCTGCCGTTCCGACAGCAGCGATTCCACCTCGTTGGCGTCGAGGTCGATCACCACCGGCTCCCGGGCGACGTTGAGCATGGCCGCGGCGAGCTCGGGGGAGAAGCCGATGTCGCCCTGGGCCACGCCCCGCACGGTGGCCAGCACGTCGGCGAAGCTCGACCCCTTCGACATGAACCCGGCGGCACCGGCGCCCACCGCCCGGCGGGTGGAGTCCACGTCGTCGTGCATGGTCAGCACCACCACCTTGGCGTCGGGCATGCGCTCCTTGATGCGCTTGGTGGCGTCGATGCCGTCGAGCACCGGCATGGACAGGTCCATCACGATGACGTCGGGTCGGGTGGCCACGGCCAGCTCCAGGGCCTCCTCGCCGTTGGCCGCCTCGCCCACCACCTCCTCGCCGGCCGATTCGAAGCTGCGGCGGATGCCCTCCCGCAGGATGGCGTGGTCGTCGGCCAGCAGAATGCGCAAGCTCACAGGTTGCCTTCCTCTCGTGACCGGCCGGCTCGCCCTGCCCGCACCGTGATGGTCGTGCCCTGCCCGGGGCTGGAGCGCACCAGGATGCGGGCGCCGATCACGTCGGCCCGTTCCCGCATGCCCACCAAGCCGTACGCGCTGTCCCTGATGCCCTTGTCGGGGGTGAAGCCCCGACCGTCGTCGTGGATGGTCAGTGTGGCAGCACCGTCGAGCACATCCCACCGGACCTTCACCGCGCTGGCCTGGGCGTGCTTGGCCACGTTCGACAGCGCTTCCTGCAGGATGCGCAGCAGTTCGGTCTCGGTGCGCACTGCGAGCCGGCGGCCGGGGCGCACGACGTCGAGGTGGGCCACCGGTCCGCCCTCGGCGCCGGCGCGGGCGTTGAAGCGGTCGATCAGGTCGGCGGCCACCAGGGCGAAGCTGCGTTCCTCGGTCACCTCGGCGCGGAGCTGCCGGAGCGTCTCGCGCAGCTCGTCGATGGCGGTCTGGACGTCGCGGTGCAGGCGGTCGAGCTCGTCGCTGCGGGCCTCGGAGGTGTCGATGATGCGTTCGAGCTCGAAGTTGATGTAGCTCAGCCACTGCCCGAGCCGGTCGTGCAGGTCGCGGGCGATGCGCGAGCGCTCCTCGTCGGCGCCCAGGGTGCGCAGCCGGGAGAAGCTGCGGGCGTTGTCGACGGTGAGGGCGAGCACGTCGCTGAGGCCGGCCATCAGGCGGGCGTGGCGGGCGCTGTACTGGCCGGGGTTGCGGTGCTCCACGCCCAGCACGCCGATGGTGCGGTCACGGGCCCGGACCGAGACGTACAGACCGCTGGCGCTACGGGCACCGAGGCCGCTGCCGGGGGCGAAGCGGCCGTGCAGCAGCGGTTCGGCCTGCTCGGCGGCCCGGCGCAGCTGGACGGGCAGTTGCGCGCCGGTGACCGAGGGTCGCAGGGCGCAGCCGTCGGCGATCTGCGGGACCCACTCGTTGCTGTGGTCGTCGAGCGTGACCAGCGCGATGACGTCGGCGTTGAACGTGCGGCGCAGCTCGGCGCGGGTGGCGGCGAGCGCCTCGCGCAGGTCGAGGGACTGGGGCAGCGTGCGGGCCAGCTCGTTGAGGATGTGCAGCAGGTCGTTGGTCTCCGCCAGCAGGTCGATCTGGCCGGCGAGGGTGGCCCGCCGGGTCTCGGCGTCGAGCAGGCGGGAGCGGGCGAAGGCCACCATGGACACGACCAGGGCGAAGGTGGCCAGCAGGCCCGGACCCTGACCGGAGAACGGGTTGAACTCGTCGTTGGAGGCCAGCGCGGCCACGCCCATGCCGGCGAGGCCGGCCACCGCGGTGGCGCTGCCGGCGAGCAGGCCCCAGCCGAAGGCGGCCACCACCGCGCAGGCGAGCACGCAGAACACGAACGGGCTGGTGATGTTGCCGCTCCAGCCGGCGGCGAGGCCGACGAGGATGGCGTCGGCCACCGGGACGAGCCGCCGCAGCCGCTGGGGGGCGCCGAGGCGGATGGGCCGCAGCGTGCGCCAGGTGGTGAGGAACAGCACCACGGCGAGGGCGACGACCACCTCGAGGTTGCCCTTGTTGGCCCGCGTGACGGCGGAGACCATGCCGAACATGACCGCGCCCCAGCGCACGGCGGCGATGACGGGGGAGACGGTGGCCTGGACCGGCGGTGGCAGGCGGAGGCCGAGGGAGGCGTCGTCGGTGCCGCCGTAGGGCAGTGCCCGCAGCGCCATGGCGGCCTGGCCGCGGTCGAAGGCGGCGCTGATCCACGGTGGGGTCCGCCCGCCGTGCTCGCTGCCGCCGTGCCCGCTGCCGGTGCTGTCAGTGCTGCCGGTCCCGGTCCCGGTGCTCCCGGTGTCGCCCGGCGGGCCGGCGCCGTCGGGGCGCGCTGCTTCGTGTGCGCCGGTGCTGCCGGCGCCGCGCTGGCCGTCCTCGGCCTCGAGCACGGTCAGATCGATGACCCCGTCCTCGGGGACGCTGGGCTCCGGGCCCTCGGGGGCAGCGCTGCGGCGCAGGTCGGTCTCGGCCATCGGTTCGATCCACCCGGGCCGCTGCAAAAGCAATTGACCACGCATCGTCGGCTCGGGCGGACAAAGAGTAGTTGAACCTGGGGCGAAGTGCTCAACAACACGCGCGAGGTTGACGAGAAGTGGTCAACGGTGTGGCCAGGTGGATCACTTCGTCAAAGACCGAACGGGCGTTGCGCTGGAGCTCTCCCCATTTCTGCGAAATGGGTCACAGCGCCGGCGCCGTGCCGCGCCCGGGCTCAGTCGTCACCGTTGGTGATCGACTCGACCTCGAGCCGGGCACCGAGGATGCGGTTGCGGCAGAACGCCAGCAGCTGGGACGCCCGCCGTACCTGCCCGCCCAGGCGGTCGACGTCGAGCTGTGGATCCTCCAGCTCGGCCAGGATGGCGTCGAGCTCGGCCAGCGCCTCGGCGTAGCCTTCCGGCTCGGGCCCCGCCGGCTCAGCGATGGTCGGCTCGCTCTCCGACGCCGGGTCGTGTTCGGTGGTCGGGTCGTGCTCGGTGGTCGCGTCGGGGCGCTCAGCCATCGCCCAGCACCGTACTGCGCACCGACCCCTGCGCCGTCTCGGTGATGAGCTCCTCCCCGGCGACCAGCGCCCCCGGGTCGCGCACCACGGTGCCGTCGCTCGCCCGGCGGGTGAGGCTGAAGCCGCGGGCCAGCACCCGTTGCGGATCGGCGGCGTCCACCCGGGCCGCGGCGAGGGCGAGGCGGGTGTCGGCGTGCTGGAGCACGTGGGTCGCCTCCCGGTGCAGACGCTCCCGGCGGTGGGTCAGGCCGGCCTCGGCGGCGCAGGGCGGCCCGCCCCTCGCGTCAACGCGACCGAGCGCCGCCGCAGCTCGGCCTCGGCGCCGTCGAGGCGGGCGGTGGCCAGGCCGGCGATCGTCGCCCAGCGGCGCTCGACGTCGTCGAGGAAGGCCGCCACCCGCTCCACCAGGGCGGTGGCGCAGGCGGTGGGGGTCTTGAACGCCTGGTGTGCGACCTCGTCGACCACCGATCGGTCGACCTCGTGGCCGATGCCGGTCCACACCGGCACGCCGAGCTCGGCGACCGTGCGGGCGATGAGCTCGGCGTCGAAGGCGGCGAGGTCGGTGCGGGCGCCGCCGCCGCGCACCAGCGCGACCACGTCGCAGCGGTGCCGTTCGGCGGCCCGTAGCGCCCGCACCACGGTCTCGGGGGCCTGGTTGCCCTGCACCTGCGCGTGGAACGTGCGCACCTCGAAGCCGAACCCGGAGCGCTGCAGCTCGTGCAGCACGTCCTGCTCGGCGGCGGACCCTTCGAGGTGACCAGCCCGATGCGCAGCGGCGCCGGGGTGAGCCACAACCCGGCCTGGCGGCGCAGCAGGCCCTCGGCGTGCAGCTGGCGCAGCAGCCGGTCGCGGTCGGCCACCAGCTTGCCCAGCGTGTAGGCCGGGTCGATCAGCGTCATCAGCAGCGACAGCCGGCCGTTGGGGGCGTAGAAGTCGAGCTTGGCCCGCAGGCGGATCTCGACGCCGTCGGTCATGCGCACGGCGCCGCCGGCCCGTTTGAGGATCTGGTTGACCACGTACTTGCGGTCGGCCAGCAGGGCGACCGGGAGCTGGGCGGCCGCGCCGCGGCCCAGCTCGTTCGGTTCGATCAACGAGAAGTACACGTGACCGGACCGGGCCCGGTTGAGGTCGGCGATCTCGCCGCGCACCCACACCTCGGTGGGGAACGCCGTCTCCAATGCCAGCCGGATGGTGGCGGCGAGCTCGGCGACGGTGAAGGTGGGCGCCTCGTCGCTCACCGGCGCGGTCGGTCAGATCTCATGGGAGGGCCGGCCGGGGCCCTCGGTGGGGTTGCCGCGCATGTCGGGGTTGAGGCGGGCGTCGGCCATCAGCCGGGCGACGGCCTCGCGGATCTCGGTGGGGTCGTCCACCGGCGGCGCTCGGCCCGACCACCCAGCTCTCGGAGATGGCCAGCTCCCGGCCCGACACCTGGAACACCCGGCCGGTCACCTTGCGGGATTCGGCGGAGGCCAACCAGGTGACGATGGGGGCGATCCAGCGGGGGTCGCGGGCGGCGCGCTGCTCCTCGGTCTGCGGCGCGCTGGAGAGGCCCTCGGTCATCCGGGTGAGCGCGCCGGGCGACACCGCGTTGACGGTGACGCCGTAGCGGTGCAGCTCTTGGGCGGCGATGATCGTGAAGCTGGCGATGCCGGCCTTGGCCGCCCCGTAGTTGGTCTGGCCGGGGTTGCCGTACAGACCGGACACCGAGGTGGTGTTGATGATGCGGGCGTCCACCTGCTCGCCGGCCTTGGCCTTGTCCCGCCAGTAGGCGGCGGCCCAGCGGCTGGGGGCGAACGTGCCCTTGAGGTGCACCCGGATCACGGCGTCCCACTCGCCCTCGGTCATGTTGGTGAGCATGCGGTCGCGCAGGATGCCGGCGTTGTTGACCACCACGTCGAGGGTGCCGAAGTGCTCGACGGCCTGGTTGACCAGCCGCTGCGCGCCCTCCCAGTCGCTGACGTCGTCGCCGTTGACCACCGCTTCGCCGCCCATGGCCACGATGTCGGCCACCGTCTGCTCGGCGGGCGAGGTGTCGGCACCGGTGCCGTCGGTGCTGGCGCCGAGGTCGTTGACCACGACCTTGGCGCCGTGGGAGGCGAGCATCAGGGCGTGCTCGCGGCCGATGCCGCGGCCGGCGCCGGTGACGATGCAGACCCGTCCTTCACACAACTTGGCAGCCATCGTGGTGATCTCCCCTTGGTCGGCGCCGCGCGCGCTGGGGCGGAGCCTAGAAGCTGGCGGTGCGGCGCGGTCCATGCGCACCGGTATGGCGTGGGCCGTACCGGTCGGCGCGCGCCGCTCAGCCGCCGGTGGCCTGGCGCGCCGCTTCGTCGAGCAGGGCGGTCAGCGCCGCGTCGTCGCCGGCGAAGGCCGACCAGCCGGTGGCGATGCGCACCAGCGACGCCGCCCGGTGGAAGCCGAGGTGGAGCGAGTCGCCGGTGAGCGTCGGCCGCAGGGCCAGGTAGCGCGCCACCAGCGCGTCGGCCAGCTCCCAGGTCGGTGTCTCGCCGCGTTGCCACAGCGTGGCCCAGCACCAGGCCCCGAAGTAGGCCACGTCACGCCCGCGACCGGCGAGCTGCACCCGGTCGAAGTCGATCAGCCGCAACCCCCGATCGGTGACGAGGATGTTGCGGGGGGAGAAGTCACCGTGGTTGGGGACGAGCTCCTCGTCGGCGGGGGCGGCGGTGGCGAGGGCGTCGAGCACCGGGTGGTCGGCGCCCACCTTGCGTTCGAGGGAGCGCAGCAGCTTGGACGCCCGCCGGTTCCGCTCGATGGCGTGGCCGGCCCCGCTGTCGTGGAGGTCGGCGCTGAGCGCGGCCACCTCGTCGAGCAGCTCGGCGACGCGGCCCAGCGAGCCCCGGCCGGCGAGCACATCGCCCTCGACGAACTCGCTGTCGAAGGCGAGTGCGTCGGGATCCCAGGCCAGCGGTTCGGCCAGCCCGGGCGGGGTGCGGCCGCCGCCGAAGGGGCTGGCCCACAGCGCGCTGGCCACCTCCCACACCTCGGCCCCGCCGGCGTGGTACTTGCGCACGAAGCGGGTGTCGCCGCGCCGGCGCAGCTCGACCGGGCGGTCGTCGTGGCCGGTGGCGAACACCGACACCAGCTCGGATCCGTCGTTCATGCGGGCAGCGGTCCCTTCGCCTCGTCGCGCACGAGGGTGCGGTACAGCTCGGCGTACAGCCCGCCGTCGGCCAGCAGCTCCTCGTGCCGGCCCCGCTCGACCACCCGGCCGCCGTCGACGACGAGGATCTGGTCGGCGTTGGTGATGGTGGACAGGCGGTGGGCGATCACCACCGCGGTGCGGCCAGCCAGCGCGTTCTCCAGCGCGGTCTGGATGGCGGCCTCGTTCTCGGAGTCCAGGTGGCTGGTGGCCTCGTCCAAGATGACCAGGCGCGGGTCCTTGAGCAGCATGCGGGCGATGGCCAGGCGCTGCTTCTCGCCGCCCGACAGCCGGTAGCCGCGGTCGCCCACCACGGTGTCGTAGCCCTCGGGCAGGGCGGCGATCACGTCGTGGATGCGGGCCAGGCGGGCGGCCCGCACCAGCTCCTCCTCGGTGGCCCCCGGCCGGGCGTAGCGCAGGTTGTTGCCCACGGTGTCGTGGAAGAGGTGCGGGTCCTGGGAGACCACGCCGATGGCGCCGCGCAGCGAGTCGAGGGTGAGCGAGCGCAGGTCGTGGCCGTCGAGGCGGATGGCCCCCTCGGTGACGTCGTAGAGCCGGGGCAGCAGCGAGGCGATCGTGGACTTGCCCGCCCCCGACGGACCGACCAGGGCGATGAGTTGGCCGGCGTCGGCCCGGAAGGTGATGTCGTGCAGCACCGGCGCGGCCTGGCGGGACAGGACCATGCCGTCCACCAGCGACGCCAGGGTGGTGGTGGCCGCGGCCGGGTAGGTGAAGCGCACGTGGTCGAACTCGAGCTCGCCACGCGGTTCGGTCAGCGCCACCGCGTCGGGGGCGTCGACGATGGGGTTGGGGGCGTCGAGCACCTCGAAGACCCGCTCGAAGGACACGAACGCCGTCAGCACGTCGACCCGCAGGTTGGTCAGCGCGATCAGCGGGTCGTACACCCGGTTGACCAGCAGGCCCATGGCCACCAGGTCGCCCAAGGGCAGGTCGCCGCCGATGACGAGCTGGCTGCCGTACCAGTACACGGCGGCGGCGCCGATGGTGCCGACGATGTTGAGCAGCAGCATGAACGTGCGGGTGTACACGGCGGTGCGCACGCCGATGTCGCGCACCCGCCCCGCCCGATCGTCGAAGGTCCGCTTCTCGTCGCCCTGGCGCCCGAAGAGCGTGACGAGCTGGGCGCCGGCCACCTCGAAGCGTTCGGTCATCTGCGCCGACATCGACGCGTTGTACTGCATCGACGTGCGGGTCAGCTCGCGCACCCGGCGGGCCACCCGCTTGGAACCGGCCAGGAAGAACGGCAGCACGGCCAGCGACAGGATGGTCAGCCGCCAGTCGAGCACGAGCATGGCGGTCACGGTGGTGACCACGGTGACGATCTGGTCGACCGCCGAGCCGAGCGTGCCGGTGACCGCCCGCTGGGCGCCGACCACGTCGCTGGAGAGCCGGGAGGTGAGCGAGCCGGTCTGGGAGTTGGTGAAGAAGGCCACCGGCATGCGCTGGATGTGGTCGTAGAGCTGGGTGCGCAGGTCGTAGATGAGGCCCTCGCCGATGCGCGAGGACCACCACCGCCCGAGCAGCGACAGCAGCCCGCCCACGACGGCGGCGGCCAGCAGCAGCCCGGCGAGCACGTTGACCTTGGCCCGGTTGCCGTCGGGTATGGCGTCGTTGAGCAGGGTGCGCACGATCAGCGGGTTGGCGAGGGCCACCACCGAGCCGGTCACCACGGTGCCGAGGAAGCCGACGATCGACCACCGGTAGCCCTTGACGTAGCCCCAGACGCGCACGAGCACGTCGCGCTGGAGGCGCTGACCCTTCACCTTGGCGGGGTCCTGGAAGGCCATGAAATGGTGCATGTGGCGGCCCAACGTAGCCCGGTGGCGGGCGATTTCCGGGGGCGGTGCCCCGGCGGCCGGCCGCCCGGTTCAGACGTCCGGTCCGCCGAGCCGGCTGCGCACCTCGCTGCGCAGCTCGGCGATGCCGATGCCCCGATCGGCGCTGACCCAGGCCACGTCGGCGCGCCCCAGGCCGAGCTTGGTGCACAGGTCACGGCGCCGCGTGTCCCGGCGGGAGGGACCCACCTTGTCCACCTTGGTGGCCACCACCTGGAACGGGCGGCCGATGTGGTGCAGCCACTCGACGGTCTGCAGGTCGGCCGCGGTGGGGCCGATCTCGCCGTCGATCAGCAGCAGCACCCCTTCGAGCGTGGCCCGTTCGGTGAGGTAGGTCTCGATCATCGACTGCCAGCGGCGCCGCTCGCTCTCGGACACCTTGGCGTAGCCGTAGCCGGGCAGGTCGACGAGCCAGCGGCCGCTGTGCTGCGGCTGTCCCGCCCGCTCACGTCGTGGCACGAGCTCGAACACGTTGATCAGCCGGGTGGCGCCGGGGGTCTTGGAGGTGCGGGCGAGGTCCTTGCGGTTGGCCAGCGCGTTGAGCAGCGAGGACTTGCCCACGTTGGAACGGCCGACCACCGCCAGCTCGACGGTGGCGTCGGGCAGCTGCTCGGCCCGCGACGCCGAGCACAGGAACCGCAACGGCAGGGGCCCGCTCATAGGCCTGCCAGGCTACGCCGGGCCCACTGCCGGGGCGGGCGCGGCCCGGGCCGCGGCTACCGTCGGGCCCCGCCCGCTGCCGTGGAGGAGCCGCCATGCCCGTCATCGACGCCGTGCCCGTCATCGACGCCGTGCCCGCCGCCGTCCCGTCGCCGGTACGCAGCCGACGGGGGTGGCGCCGGGTACGGGCCGGAGTGGTCGCCGTGGGCGCGCTGCTGGCGGGCGTCGCGGGCGTTGTCGCCTGTGGTGGGGACGACGGGGCCGCCGGTCCTGCCGTGAGCGCCCTGACGGTCACGGGAGCGTGGAGCCGCCCGACGCCGCCCGGTGCCACGTCCGCGGTGCTGTACCTGGAGGTCGTCAGCCCTGCCGATGACGAGCTGCTGGGGGTGAGCGTGCCGGCCGAGGTGGCGGCGTCGACGAGCCTGCACCGCACCACCGCCGAGGGGGCGACCGCCGAGATGGGGGCGATGCCGGGCATGGACCACGGCGACGCCGCGGTGATGACCATGACCGAGGTGACGGCGGTGCCGTTGGCGGCCCGGCGCCCGGTGGTGTTCGAGCCGGGCGGGCTGCACGTCATGCTGCACGGCCTGGCTGCGCCGTTGGTGGCGGGTGGTGGGTTTGACGCCACGTTGCGCTTCGCTCGGCACGAACCGCTGGTGGTCCGGGTGGTGGTGGCGGATCGGGCCCCGTCGGGGTGATCGGCGCCGCTGCGGGCACCGTGCGCCATGGAGACAGGTTCCGCAGCGGTGAGCCTGCGTGGTACGGACGTCCGGCGCAGGCTCACCGCTGTGGGCTGGGTGTACAGGGGAAGACCGGGCCGGCGACGCCGGAGTTCCATCCACGCTGACCTTTTTCGCCCCGGTCGTCGGGGTCCGGTGCCGCCGGCGGGGATCAGCGGTCCACCCGGGGCAGTTCGAGCACGACGCTGGTGCCGTCGTCGAAGGCCACCGACAGCCCGGCGCCGGAAGCGTCCTCGGCCCGGCCCTCGGCGTCGAGCCAGGCGCGGGGCGTCACGATCCAGCGCACGCCGCGGGCGCGCAGGGCGTCGAGGGTGTCCGGGGCCGGGAAGGTGGGCAGCGTCCGCCGGAGGGCCCGGTCGCCCTCGGGGAAGAAGCCGGAGTACCCGTTAATCAATGGGTGACCATGGGTCAGGCCGTGGAGCATCGCCACCGTGGTGGCCTCGAAGTCGGCCACCCGGCCGGAGGCGGCGAAGGGCAGGACCACCACCGGCTCGCGATCGGCGGTGGTCGCCAGGAACCGGGCGGCGCCGTCGGGCGGTGGCGGGCCCGGTGCCAGGCGGCGATCGCTGGGGAACGCGGCGACGGCCACGGCGGCGACGGCGGCGATGGCGGTTGTCGCGAGCACCCGGCCGACGTGGGTCGCTGGTCCGGAACCGGCGCGCCCGGGGCGCCGGACCTCCTGCACCAGCAGCTGCAGCGTCGGCGCGGCCAGAGCCGCCAGGGCGAGCTGCAGCACGACCACGAACCTCGACGGGTTGCGGAGCCGGTCGAGGCCGGGCACCACCTCGGCCAACGGCCACCACGGGCGCCAGCCCAGCACCGACAGCCGTGGGCCGAGCGCGGCCAGGGCGCCGGCCGTGGCCGCCGCGGCCAACCAGCGCACCGGGGGACGGTGCCGGCCGATCCACAGGCCCGGGCCGGCGAGTGCGACGGTCAGCCAGCCCGGCCACCACGGCCCGGCGGGGGCGAGGTCGCCGGGGGCGGCGCTCAGCGCGATGACGGTGTCGCGGCTCCACGAGAACCCGGCGGTGCGGCGGGCCTGCAGCAGCAGCACCGGGAGGGCGGTGGCGGCGACGATCCCGCCCGCCACCAGCGCGCCGGCGAGTGCGTCACGCCACGGAGGCCGGCTGCGCCAGGCCCCGCGCCCCAGCCACAGCACCGGGGTCAGACCGACCGGTATGGCGAGGGCGAAGCCGTAGTAGCCGCAGCTGAGCGCGGTGAGCGAGGCCCCGGCCCCGACCGCCAACGCCGGTCGGAGCGCGGGCGCCTCCCGCCAGCGGATCAAGGCGGCCAGGGTGGCCACCATCGGGGCCTGGGCCAGCAGCTGCAGCACACCGAGCTCGTGGGCGCTGAACGGCAGCGCCTGGCCCAGCACGCCCACGCCGAACGCCGCCGCCCGGCCCGCTCCGAGGGTCCGGGCCAGCGCGGCCATGGCCAGCCCGTTCAGCGTGAGCAGCAGCAGGACGGTCAGGTTGTAGGCCCGGGTCCCGTCGCCGCTCAGCGCCCGCAGCGCGGCGAAGGCCACACCGGTGGGCAGCTGCGGCTCGGACAGGGCGAAGGCGCCGCGCTGCGGCCAGAAGATCGGTGCATCCCACCAGCCCCGCAGCCCGTGCGGCAGCCGGTCGGCCGTCCAGGCCAGCGTCCACTGGTTGAACAGGGGCACGGTGCGCACCTGCTCCGTACCGAGTGGGATGCGGTCGAGGTGGCGGGCCAGGGGCCACGTCAACGCCACCGCCACCGCGGCGTGGCCCACCACCTGGAGCACCGTCGGAAGGACCCTGCGCGCCGGTCGCGCCGGGCGCGCCGGGGCCGGAGCGACATCGGCTTCGGCTTCGGCCACGCCCGCACTCTAGGAACGACGCCGGGGTGGCTTCGTCGCGGGGCCCGGCCGCGGCGCGACGGTCGGGGTCTAGCAGGGCGGCAGGTTGAGCCGACCCGTCGCCGCGCTGCGGCTGAAGCGGGCGTCGGGGATGAACCCCTCCACGCCGTCGATGCGCACCTTGAACCACAGCGTCGAGCGGTAGGCGTCGGCCAGCGGTTGCTCGGGGAAGCCGGTGCTCAGCTCGTCGCCCTCGGCCCAGCACGTGGCTTCGAGGACGTCGCCGTGGTGGGCGGTGGCCACCTGGTCGGCGTCGACCCGGGGTGCGGTCCGCACCGGCACGCCGAACAGGCGCAGGCCGTAGATGTCGCGCTCGTCGACGGCTGCGGTGGCACTGCGGCGGCCGGGCGGAGACGCCGGCACCGCTTCGGCGATGCGGATCTCGGCGTCGGAGGTGGTGCGCACGGTCGGCGCGCTGCGGTTGCGGGCCCAGGTGGCGCCGGCCACGGCCACGGCGGCCACACCCAGCCCGCCGGCGAAGAGGGTGGCGATCCGGCGGTTCGGGCGCCTCACGAGAGGGTGTCGCAGTTGGGCAGGTTCAGCTTGTCGTCGTTGCCGGCCCGGGAGAACCAGGCGTCGGTGATGAAGCCCACCTGCCCCTCGACGGTGACCCGCCACCAGACGGTGGTGGTGTAGGTGGCCCCGTCGTCGGAAGGGTCGGCGTCGTTGCCGTTGGTGATGCGCTGGCCCTCCACCCAGCAGTCGGTGGTCAGCTCCACGCCGTGCTTGACCCGGGCGAAGGCGGGTTCGTCGAGCAGCGGTCGGGCCCGCACGCCGACGCCGTCGTCGATCGGCGGGCCGCCGTAGGAGCTGGTCTCGTTGACGGTGGCGGTCGCCGTGCGGGTGTCGGCGTTGGCCGGGCGGTTCGGCGCGGTGCCCTCGTTCCACGGCAGCACGTCCCACGGCGTGGCGCCGATGTCGACCCCGTCGGGCGGTTGGTCGCCGTAGCCGAAGGTGACCTCGGCGGGCGGGTCGACGGTGACCTCGAGCGGGAGATCCCGTTCCTGGCCGACGCCGCGGACGAAGAAGTACGTCCGGGTGCCCTCGTGGGGCACGGTGGTGGTCAGCCGGGCCCATTCGAGCTCGACGGTGTGCTCCCCGCCGTCGTCGGCGGTGACGGTGATCCACACGGTGCCGATGTAGTCGGAGGGGAAGGTGTGCTCGAAGCCAGGCCGGCTCCTCGTCGCCCCGCGCAGCAGGAAGGCGGTGAGCAGCACGGCGGCCACCACCATGGCGGCGCCGGCGAGGCAGTGCCGCCGCTCGGCGCCCGCCGCCGGCGGGGGGTGGGGCCGGGGTCGGGTTGGGGTCGGCGGTCGGGTGGCGGCCGTCGGCCATCGCGTGGTGCTCCTCGGGTCGTGGGCGGTCGGGGTGCCGTGGTGGCGGGCGGCGCGGTCACACCGCTGGGTTCGGGGCTGGTCCGTCGGTCAGGTGACGGGGTCGCCCAGCTTGGCCCGCACGTGCGGTGCGAGCAGTGACCGCACCCGCCGGGCGAAGTGCTGCATGTCCTTGATGGTCGGGTTGTCCAGGCCGTGCAACCGCAGGGCCGGCAGCACGTCGTTGCGGTAGTTGCGCAACGTGTTGATGCGCAACCCGGTGGCCTGCTGCAGCTGCTTGTAGGTGGGGTCGTCGGGGCCGTCCACCAGCGCCCGCCACAGCTTGGCGTGCCCGGCGTGGGGCACGAGGCCGCCGTAGGCCTCGAAGGAGCGGTACGGCGACCGGGCCGGCGGCAGCAGGGCGGCCAGCAGCGGGTCGATGAGCCCGCTCTCGCCGGCGAGGACCCGTTCGACGGTCTCCAGCAGCGCGGCGACGGGGCTGCCCTTGCTGACCACGCCGGCCAGCGGGACCGCTTCCCACACGTCGCGCAGCAGCGACGCGGCCGAGCCGTCGGAGTCGGTGTAGAGCACGACGGCGGGGGCGGGGTGGGCGAGGTGGGCGCTGAGCACGACCTCGAGGCCGTCTCCCCGATCCCGGGGGAAGGAGAGATCGGCGATCACGAGGTCGTAGCGCAACGTGCCGGCCCCTGCCCCGCCGGCGAGCGCGAGGGAGAAGGCGTCCACCGATGAGTAGGTGTCGACCGCCACGGCCAGTTGCTGACGCAGCTTGTCCGCCACCAGCTCGGTCACCACCGTCTCGTCGTCCACGATGGCCAGCAGGGCCGGTCGACCCGCCGGCGTGGGCGTGGCCGGTTGGGCCGAGGCCGGTTGGGCCGAGGCCGGGCAGGGTGCGGTCATCGGGACGCTCCGGTTCGCAACAGCGCGCTGACGCAGGATCCGGTGGCGGTCCTGGTGACGGTGAGCCGGCCGTCGAGCTCCTGGCGGAGCCGGAACAGGCCGCGACCGGCGTGCTCGTCGCCGAGCTCGAACCCGCCGGCGTCGTCCTCCACCTCGACGGCGAGGCTGCCGTCGTCCCGGCGCTCGACCCGCACGGCCAGCGTGCTCGCGCCGGCCGCCACGGCGTTGTGCACCGTACCGGCCAGTACCCGCTTGAGGAGCCAGCCGGTGGCCGGGTCGAGGGCGGCGTCGGCGGGGTCGGGGCGGGGCACCTCGGTGATGGCCACGCCCCGGCTGACGGCGAAGCGCACGTAGGTCTGCACGAGCTCGGCGATGCTGGCCGAGCCGGCTCGCAGGGCGGCGTCGAGCTGTTCGATGCGCAGCTCGTGCTCGATGGCGACCACGTCGCGGCGCAGGTCGATGACGTCGGGGTCGGGGTGCTCCATGCGGGCCCGCAGGAGGCGGAGGCGGCTGACGACGTCGTCGTGGAGGCGGGCGGCGTGTCGCTGGCGCTCGTCGCGCAGGGCGCGCTGCACGGTGCTGTCGACGGCACCGGACTCGGCCTCGGCGAAGAGGCGCCACAGGGCGAGGGCGACACAGGCCGCCACCGCGGTCAGCTCGACGGTGATGAGCACGAGTGCGGCGCTGGGGGCGAAGCCGATCACGGCGGTGACGACGGTGCCGAGCACCATGCCGAGGTGCAGCGGCGAGCGGGCGAAGCGCAGCCACGCGTCGCGCCCGCCGAGGTCCATACCGATCAGTATGGAGGTGGCGAAGGCGTCGCTGCCGGCCATGAACCCGGCCGGCACGCTCAGCGCCACCGTCCAGGCACCGAGGGCGGCGGTGCTGGCTGCCACCGCCACGATCAGGCCGCCGCTGCGCAGCGCCCCGGCGGCGATCGGGTGGCCGAGGGGGCCGAGGGCGCGGCGCCGCCCACCCAGCGCTGCGGTCACCGCGGCGGCGGTGGGCACGTGCAGGGCGGCGATGGCCACGGTGGCCACCACGCTGGGGGCGGTGGCGGCCGCCGCGCCGTGGGTGCCCAGCCTGATGAACGGGGCGGTGGCGGTGGACAGCCCGAGGAGCAGCTCGGTGAGCATGGCGGCGACGGCGACGGGGCGCGCACCACCGCCGTCGATCCAACACCCAGGCCCGGCGAGCAGCGCGAGCCACGTGTCGACGCGCGCCGCCGGTGACTTCCCTCCGACAGCCACTGGGCCACATGTTCGCCGCGGCACCGTTGTGGCGGCAAACAGACCCGCTCGCAGCGGGACATGTCGCGCGCGACGTGTCGGAGTGGCTCTGCCCAGGAGCGCAGCCGGGTGGCAGAGTGGCCCCACCACGGAGGGGTCGACGGAGGGCGGTGGACGGCGGAGCATCCCGCGCCGGGGAGCACGTCGTGCACCGTCCCCGCCGGGTGGCGGTGCCGGCCCGCCTGCGTTTTCCGGGCCGCCCCGTCCCCGAGCGGCCAGACTGCGGTGGTGCCTGACGAACCGCACCTCCTCTACGACGTCGCCGACGGCGTGGCCACCATCACCCTCAACCGCCCGCGCACCCGCAACGCCATCACGCCGGAGATGCTGATCCGGTTGGGCCGCGCCTGGGACGCGGTGCGGGCGGATCCGGCGGTGTCGGTGGTGCTGCTGCGCGGGGCCGGGGAGGACTGCTTCAGCGCCGGTGCCGACCTCGCCCGCCTGGTGCCGCTGATGACCGGTGCCCGTGGTGTCGAGGACGAATGGGACCAGCTCTACGTGGACGATCCCGATGCGCTGTCCAAGGGCTTGCTGCGCGGCTACGACGTGTTCAAGCCGATCGTGGCCGCCATCTGCGGCCCGGCGCTGGCCGGCGGCACCGAGATCCTGATGGGCACCGACTTCCGCATCGCCTCCGAGCGGGCGGTCTTCGGCACGACCGAGGTGCGGCGGGGCATCATCCCCGCCGGCGGCACGCTGGCCCGGCTGGCCCGCCAGATCCCCTACACCGCGGCCATGGAGATCATCCTGGGCGGGGAGCCGGTGTCGGCCGACTTCGCGCTGCGCTGCGGTCTGGTGACCCGGGTGGTGCCCCACGCCGACACGTTGTCGGTCGCCACCGAGTTGGCGCACAAGGTGGCCGAGGCGGCGCCGCTGGCGCTGGCGCTGGCCAAGCAGGTGGTGGTCCGCACGTCCGGGATCCCGCTGGCGGAGGCCTACGCGGTGGAGTCGGCCGCCATGGCCGAGGTCATGGCCACCGAGGACGCCCGGGAGGGCCCGCTCGCCTTCATGGAGAAGCGCGCCCCACGCTGGCAGGGCCGCTGACCACGCCGCAGCCGGCGCCGCCCACGTTGAACACCCGGTAGGCGCAGCCGATCAGGGGCATGGCCACGTTGCGAACGGGGATTCCGGTCGGTGTGGTGCCGCGCTCGCTCCCGTGGTGCGCATGGCCGTGCACGATGAGGTCGGCGCCGGCGGCGTCCACCGCCTCGCCGAGCAGCTGGCTGCCGAGGAAGGCGTGGATCTCCGGCGGTTCCCCTTCGACGGTGTCGCGAACCGGGGCGTAGTGCAGCAGCGCCACCCGGGCGTCGCAGCCGGCCACGCCGTCGAGGGCGGCGCGCAGCTGGTGCGCGGCATCGGCGGTGTGCCCGATGAACGCCTTGAGCTCCCGCTCGCCGAAGGGGCTGATGGCGGTGGGCGGGAACCCGCCACCGAACCCCTTGACCCCGGCCACGCCGAGCGAGCGGCCGTCGTCGAGCTCGATCCGCACGGCCGTACCTTCAAGTATGGTGACGCCGGTGGCCTCGAGGGCGGCCACCAACGCCCGTCCCGGCCGTCGTGGTGGTCGTGGTTGCCGAGCACGCCGACCACGGGGATGGTGACGTCGCCAGTTGTCGGCCAGCACCGCTGCCTCCGCCGGGCTGCCGCACCGGGTGAGATCGCCGGCGAGCAGCAGCACGTCGGCTCGCTGTTCGACGCCGCTAGCGCCGGGGCCAGCGTGGCCCGGCTGTCCGCGCCCACGTGCACATCGCCGACGGCCGCCACCCGCACGGGCCGGGCTTGCGGGGCGGTGACGTCGGCCACCCGGACCGGCCGGGCCCGGCCCGTCACAGGTCCTCCGTCGGCGCCACGGGCACCACCGGTCGGGTCACCACCGTGCGGTCGACCACCTCGGTGTCCCAGCCGGCCTGACGCAGCAGGGCCTCGGCCACGGCGCACACGTTCGCCTTGCGTTCGTCGGTGCTCACGTTGCCCTCGATGACGACGACGTCGCCCGCCCCCGTCGGTTCCAGCCGGCGGCGAGGCCGAGCTCCTGGACCCGGGGATCGGTGGCCAGTGCGTCGGTGACGTGGACCAGCACGTGGTCGAGCGGGGTGTGACGGACATGGTGGCTCCGTTTCGGGCGATGTCGGGGAGGCGGGGCGTCACGACGGCGACGTGGGTACGGGTCCGTCGTCAGGTCGCGACGGGGGTGGGGGAGCAGATGCCGAGCTCTTCGACCAGGCAGAAGAACGCCCGGGCGAAGGGGCTGTGCCTGGTGCGGCGCCGCAATGCTTCGGGCCAGTCGACCTGTTCCCGGAGCGCCCGCACGACCTCGAGCACGGCGCCGTAGTCGAGGTGGTGCTCGGTGAGGGCCAGCAGCTTCGAGGTGAGCAGATCGTCCACCCGCATGACCGGCATCGGCACGGCGTGGACGCTGCACTCGTCGCACCGAGCGAGCAGGTCGTCGTCCACGTCGAACCCGGTGGGCCGGAAGATCAGGTCGATCAACACGTCGCCGTCCCACGCCTTGACCAGCCAGCCCTCGGGCGGGGTGGCGGTCCGCAGGCCGGCGGCGACGAGCGCATGCTGGGCCCGCTCGACGTCCTGCTCACGGATCAGCAGGTCGATGTCCTTCTCGGTGGGAGGGCCGCCGCGGGCCCAGGCGGCCAGGCCGCCGCCGAGGGCGAAGGGCACTTCCGCCTCGCGCAGGAGCGCGGCGACGCGCTTGAGCGCATCGAGGATGGGTTCGCTCTGACAAGCGGGCACGCACGGCGCCATACCCGCCGGTCGCGGTGGGCAACCGCCTCCGATCGCCCACCGCGCCTGCCGGGTCAGGCCGCCGGTTGCAGGCGGGACAAGCCGACGAGGATCGTGGGCCCCGATTCGAGGGCGACGAGTGCCACCCTCGGTTGCTCGGCCGGTCGGAGCTCCTCCAGCCGGCCGGTGCCGTGCGGCGCCGAGGTGCCCGGCTCCGCCACGACCACCACCAGATCACCTTCTCTGAACTGCACGGTCGGGTCCTTTCTGTCGGGTGCCGAGGCGGTGGCTCCGCTTCGGCGAGAACGATGGCCGTCGTCGGCGGCGCGTCGGGCCGCATGACCGGGTGGTCGGCGGGTGGTGCCGGATGACGGACGGAACGGGTACTACCCGTTTCGAGGTGTGCCGTACCCGCAACCACCGGGTGGGCACGAACGGCTCGCCGTCGATCGGCGCGCCACCGCAGCGGTGCTGCGGTCCGATGGGCGCGCGACGGCGGTCATGGCGCACAGTCTGGCGCCGGCGGGCGGACGGAGGCGAGCGAGTTTCCGGTCTGGTGAAGGTGCCGGGCCGGTGCGGCGTGCTGTCGAAGCGGGGAAATCCCCGATCAGGGTGGGCGGGGGCGGCCTCTACGATGCCGGCCATGTCGTTGCGTGACCGCTTGAACGAGGACCTCACCGCCGCCCGCCGGGCCCGGGACGTGGCCGCCACCTCGGCGCTGTCGCTGGCCCTGACCGCGATCAGCGTGAGCGAGAAGGAGGGTGCCGCCCACCAGGTCGACGATGCGGCGGTGCTCAAGATCCTGGCCAAGGAGGCCAAGAAGCGGACCGAGACCATCACCATGGCCCGCCAGGGCGGCCGTCAGGACGTGGTCGACCGTGAGCAGGCGGAGCTCGACGTGCTCGAGCGGTACCTGCCGAAGATCGACGAGGGAGCGCTGCAGGAGGCGGTGGCGGCGGCGGTGGCTGCGGTGCGGGCCGAGGGCCTCGAGGGCGGCCGGGCCAAGGGCGCGGTGATCAAGGCGGTGCGCGCCGCCCACCCCGACCTCGACCCCGCTGCGGTGGCCGCCGCGGCAGGCGCGCTCCTCGGCTGAGCGATCCGTACGGTCCGGGGGCGATCCCGTCGAGCGGCGCGCCGCTGAACCACGGCGAAGGGTGGCCGGCCGGACGGCGGGAACCGGGCGACGGCCCCGGACGACCCTCCAGGCGTGCGCGTTCGATGGTGCGGAAGACGGTGGTGGGTGGCGACGATGGCCGCGACGTTGGCGGTGCTCACCGCCGTGTTGGCGGCCTGCGGTGCCGAGCGGCCGGACCGCCTGGTGGGAGCGGTGCGGGAACCCCGTCCGGACGTCGGCCAGGTGACGTTGCTGGAGGCGGGCGCAGGTCCGTTCCGCTTCGAGGCCGAGCCGGGCCACGTGCTGCTCACCTACTTCGGCTACACGTCCTGCCCCGATGTGTGCCCCACCACGCTGGCCGATCTGAAGGTGGTGTACGAGGACCTCGGCGCCGCCGCCGAACGGGTCGACCTGGCCATGGTCACCATCGATCCCGAGGTGGACACCGCCGGGCTGCTCACCGCCTACGTGCGCTCGTTCGTGCCCGGTGCCCACGCCATCGTCAGCACCGACGACGTGGCGCTGCGCCGCCGCCGACGCCTTCGGCGCCGACTACGGCGCCGTCATCAACGCCGACGGTGTGCGCGAGGTGTTCCACACCGCCTCGGTCTACGCGGTCGACGAGGCCGGGGAGATCCGCGTCAGCTGGAGCTACGGCACGCCCGCCGACGACGTGGTCCACGACCTGCGGCTCCTGCTCGACCTCTGACACGATCCGTGTCGAGCGGGAACTTCCTCGCAGGCCGACGGTCTACCCCGGCGTGCCCCTCCCCGGATCCGACGTGGCCTGCGGCAGCGTTCACCGTTTGATCGAGACCAACAGGGCGCCGTTGCCGACCGTGCTGACCTCGGGCTGGGTGAGGCCAGCGTCGGCCAGCCAGACCTGGTAGTCCACCAGCCGGTGGGCGTCGCCGCCCTGGCCGGCCACCAGCATCTGCACGGCGAACAGGGCTGCGGCCGCACCTTCGCCGCGCAGTTGGGTGCGGATGAGCAGGGCACCGCCGGGGGCCATGATGGCGCCCACCCGCCGCAGGAGCGACGCCACCCGCTCCGGCGGCATGGTGTGCAACACCCCGACGGCCAGCACCACGTCGAAGGGACCATCGGGCAGGTGGTCGTGGACGTCGCCCACCACCAGGTGCACGCCGGTCCCGTCGAGCCAGCCCTCCCGCTCGACGGTGGCGATCACGTCGGGTCGGTCCTGCATGGTGACCTCGAGGCCCCGGGCGGCGAGGGCGGCGGCGTAACGGCCGTGCCCACCGCCGATGTCGAGCGCCCGCCGCGGCCGTCCCTCCACGGGCGCGGTGCGCACGGCGGCCAGCACGGTGTCCGCCACCGCGTCGGCCTGCTGGGCGGCGCCGGCCGCCATCGACTGCAGCCAGCCCTTGAGATCGAAGGGGCTGCGCAGCGGGGCGTCCTCACCGCGCAAGCGGGGTTCGATCGAGGTGGACCAGCGCCGGATGGTGCTGGCGTGCTGCCGCAACTGCGAACGGGTCGCCGGGTCGGTGGCGGCGGGCACGAGCGTGACCGTCCCGTCGGCGTCAGCGGTGGCCAGCCCGCCGGCCACCAGCGCGTCGAGCACGGCGCGCACCGCCTTCGGCTCCAGGCCCGCCCGGTCGGTGGCGTCGGCCACCGTTGCCGGCAGCGCGTCGGCCAGGCCGGTGGCCCAGGCCGCGTCGTAGAGCAGCACGAGGCGCCAGTCGGCCACCTCCCCGGGCGGGGCGAGGAACGACGGCGTCGAGATCGGAGCGTCAGTCATCGACCAGATCGTCGCGCGCGCGACGGCAAGCCCTGGAGCCGCGGCGGTCAGGATGGCGACGAAGTCGCCGCCGGCCAATGGTCGGGAACGTGCTGCACCAGCCAGCGGGCCAGCTCGGCGTTGACCTCGGCCGGGCGCTCCTGGGCCATCCAGTGGCCGGTGTCGAGCACGGCCTCGGTGAGGTCGGCGCACAGCTCGCGCATCGGCTCGGCCAAGCGGCTGTCGATGGTCTCGCAGGTGTAGTCGTAGCGGGCGTGCAGGAACAGCACGGGCATGCCCAGCCGGCCGTCGTCGTGCGCCCTCGCTGCGTAGGCCTCGTTGGCGGCGTGGTTCATGTACCAGGCATCGGGCCCGAAGAAGCCGTTGCGGGCCAGCGACTCGGCGTAGGTGCGCAGGTCCCCTTCGGTGACCACGTCGTGGTCGGCGGGGATGTCGGGGGCGACGCCGGCCCCGCCGAACCACCCGCCGCCGGCGCGCACCAGGGCGGTCGCCGACGGCTTGCCCCGTCCCTTCGGGTTCCCCTTGCGGAACAGGGCCTTGGCCGTGAGGTAGGGGTCGGCGTCGAAGGTGGCCGACGCCTCCTCGAAGGACTCCTGGTAGTACACCTGGTAGTCCCACTGGCCGACCGGGTACTGCTCGATCGGGTACACGTTGCGGTCGACCCGGGCGATGGTCTGGTCCCAGCCGCGCTCCAGCGTTGCGTAGGGGACGCACAGGCTGGCCACCGCCCGGCAGCGGTCGGGGTGGTGCGAGGCGATGTTCCACACCACCGGCGATCCCCAGTCGTGGCCCACCCACACCGCTCGTTCGGCGCCCAGCGCATCGAGCAACTCGACCATGTCGGTCACGATGTGCTCCTGCGCGTAGTCCTCGAGACGGCGCGGCGCGCTCGATCGGCCGTAGCCGCGCATGTCGGGGGCGATCACCCGGAACCCGAGGCCGGCGAACACGGGCAGCTGGTGGCGCCAGCTGATCGACAGCTCGGGCCAGCCGTGCACGAAGATGAGCAGCGGCCCATCGGCCGGGCCGGCGGCCAGGTAGAACGTGCGGTGGCGGTCGGTGCTGACCCAGTGCTCTTCGATCGTCGTGCCCGGCATGGTCGCCGACACTACCGCCGGTCGGTCGCTGACGGCCGCCGATCAGCAAGCGGCGGAAGGCCTCCTCGTGCCGCGGTCCTTCGGCTTGGCGGCGTCATCAACGTCATCGCCTACTGACCGCTCCGCTCCCCCTTACCCCCCGGACCGCCTATGCCGTCGGGCCGGCCCGCCTTCGGGGACCGGGTCGCACGGCCGGCACCGGGGGCGGATCCTGGGAAACCCGTCGCGCTCGATTCGACGTCGATTCGGAACCGGTCGTGTGACACGAAGTTCGGGCACGAGCGGTGTGGCGTCGATGGCACACCGTCGGCGCCGGTCACCGACGGTGTGCCATCGGCCCGGCACCGTCGACACGCCGAATCAACGTCGAATCGCCGCCGAAGGGCTGCCGGGGACCACCGGGTGGTGCCGGCCCGGGCTGTACCCTCCCGGCTCCCGGCTCCCGGCTCCCGGCTCCCCCAGCGGCGACGCCTGCGTGCCGGCCCGACGGGTAACGTCCGCTTCGCCGACGAGACGTGGGGGAACGACATGGCGACGGGGACGCAGGCCACGCACGGGCCGCAGCTACCAGCAGGTGCTCGACGGCGACGCCACCGCGCCGCCGTCGGTGTTGCGGGCGGTGGCGGAACCGTTCGTCGGCGACCGGCCCATCGACGTCGCCCGCTACGTGTCACCCGCCTTCGCCGCACTGGAGCGCGACCGCCTGTGGTCGAACGTGTGGCAGTTCGCCTGCCGGGTGGAGCACCTGCCCGAGGTCGGCGACCACCTGCTCTACGAGGTGGGCGATCTCAGCCTGATCGTGGTGCGCTCCGACCCGCAGACCATCCGGGCGTTCCACAACTCGTGCCTGCACCGTGGCACCACCCTGGTTGAGGGCAAGGGCAACACCGCCATCTTCAAGTGCCTGTTCCACGGCTTCGCCTGGAGCATCGACGGCACGTTCCGCTCGATGCCCGCGGCCTGGGACTTCGAGCACGTCGACCGCTCGTCGTTGTGCCTGCCGGAGGCGGCGGTGGCGATCTGGGGCGGGTTCGTGTTCGTGCACCCGGGGGCCGAGCCCGAGCCGTTCGAGTCCTTCGCCGGCCCGCTGATCGAGCACTTCGCCCAGCACCCGCTCGATGGTCGCTACGTGGCCCACCACGCCTGCCAGGTGGTCGACGCCAACTGGAAGACCACCCAGGAGGCGTTCATGGAGGGGTACCACGTGCCCACCACCCACCCCCACACGGTGCGCTTCGCCAACGACTTCGACATCCAGTACGACACGTTCGGCCCCAACGTGAACCGGCTGATGCAGGCCATCGCCGTGCCCGCCTCCGGACTGATCGGTACGGTGCCGCCGGCCGAGATCGCCACCACGGTGCAGAAGCTGCTGCCCGCCGAGGACCGCCGCCCGGTGCCCGACGACCTCGACGAGGCATCGGTGCGCAACTTCCTGGGTGAGGTGTTCCGGGCGTCGTTCTCGCGCCGCTGGCGGGCGGACCTGGCGGCCGCGTCGGAGGCGGAGCTGCTCGACAGCGTCGAGTACTTCCTGTTCCCCAACTTCTCGCCGTGGATCGGCTACAGCATCCCCATCGCCTACCGGTTCCGTCCCTGGGGCGATGACCCGAACCGGAGCCTGATGGAGATCATGCTGCTGCACCCCATCCCCGAGGATGGGGACTACACGGTGGCCGCCGAGCACTGGCTGGAACCGGGCGAGAGCTGGAGCCACGCCCCCGGCTTCGAGCTGCTGGGCATGGTCATCGACCAGGACATGGCCAACCTGCCCAAGGTCCAGAAGGGCCTGCGGGCCGCCCGCCAGGCCGACCTGATCACCGCGGCATACCAGGAGGTACGGCTGCGGCACTACCACCACCGCTTGGACGTGCAGCTCGGCCTGGCCTGAACTAGACCCTCCCCATGGATTGGGGACTGCACCTACCGCACCTCGGGCGCCAGGCGACCCGTGACACGCTCATCAACTTCGCCCGCACCGCCGACCGCATCGGCGTGCACTCGGTCTGGTCCAGCGACCACATCGCCTGGCCCCGCGAGGTCAACTCCAAGTACCCCTACACCGGCGACGGTTCCTTCCCCGGCGGGTACGACACGCCCTGGCTCGACCCGATCGGCACCCTGTTCACCGTGGCCGGCTGCACCGAGCGGGTGAAGCTGGGCACCACCGTGCTGGTGCTGGGCTACCGCCCGCCGCTGCTGACGGCCAAGGCGTGGGCCTCGCTCGACGTCATCTCCGGCGGCCGGGCCATCGTCGGGGTGGGCGTGGGCTGGATGAAGGAGGAGTTCGACGTGTTGGAGATGCCCTTCGACCATCGCGGCGCCCGTTCCGACGAGCAGCTCGACATCTACCGCGCCACCTGGACCGAGGACGAGCCGTCCTTCGACGGCCGGTACTACCGCTTCCCCACCATCGGCTTCAGCCCCAAGCCGATCCAGGACCCGCTGCCGATCTGGGTGGGCGGCGACACCGAGCCGGCCTTCCGCCGTACCGTGAAGTACGGCCAGGCCTTCCACGCCGCCTTCCAGCCGATCGACGAGGTGGCGGCGGCGTGGGCCCGCATCCGCAAGCTGGCCGACGAAGCCGGCCGGGACCCGAACGAGATCACCCTGTCGATCCGGCTCTACCTCGATCCCGACTCGAGCCAGGAACCGAAGAAGTCGATCGCCGGGTCCGACGAGCAGATGGCCGACTCCATCGGCCGCTGGGCCGACATCGGCGTGACCCACATCCTGCTCGACCCGGTGGCCCGCGGTGGTCCCGAGCGCCGCCTGGCCGAGATCGAGCGCTTCGTCACCGGCGTCGGTGCCCGGGTCTGACGTGACCAGGTAGCGGGCGGGCGGTCAGCGCAGCGACACCGCCTCGGCCCAGCGCCGCAGGTGCCCGTCGAACCCGCGGGTGGGCACGGCGGGGCCGAGGACGAACTCGTCCACCCCCAGCCGGGCCGCCTCGGCCGCCTTGGCCGCCACCTCGTCGTAGTCGGTGCCGGCGATGGGCAGGCCCACCCGCAAGGAGAACCCGGCGTCGTGGGCGCGCCCCTCCGCCGCCATGATGGCGCGCAGCTCGGCCAGGTGCGGCTCGAGCTCGCCCGACGCCCACCAGCCGAACCAGCCGTCGCCCAGCCGGGCCGCCCGGCGCATGGCTCCCGCCGAGTCCCCGCCTACCAGGATCGGGACCGTGCCGTGGCGCGGCTTGGGGTTGAGCACGGCGTCCTCGAAGGACACGAACTCGCCGTGGTACGTGGCCCGCTCCTGCGTCCACGCCAGGCGGATGGCCTCGAGGTACTCGTCGGCCCGGCGGCCACGCCGTTCGAAGGGCACGCCCAGCGCGGCGTACTCCTCGCTCGACCAGCCGATGCCCACGCCCAGCTCGAAGCGCCCCTCGCTGAGGTGGTCGAGGGTCATGACCTCCTTGGCCACCAGCAGCGCCGGCCGTTCGGGCAGGATCAGCACGCTGGTGGACAGCCGCAGGGTGGTGGTGGCCAGCGCGGCGGCGGCGCACACGAACAGCGGGTCGTAGGCCCCCGCATCGGGGCCCCAGTTCGGCTTGCCGTCCGCCGAGTACGGGTAGCGCGAGGTGTAGGACGGGAAGAACACCACGTGCTCGGGGGCGTAGAGCGTGCGGTAGCCGAGCTCCTCGGTGGCGACGGCGAAGTCGCGCACGAACCCGAAATCACGTCGTGGCGTGGTGCCGAAATAGGTGGCCATACCGATGCGCATGTTGGGCTCCTCCAGGGGAAGGCGGATCGCCGGGTCCCGGTCGATCGGTCAGGCGAACCGGGCCACGTAGTGGTCGAGGGTCTCGTGGAAGTGCCGGATGCGGGACTCCTGGTAGCGCCCGAGCGTCACCGCGCCCTTGCGGGAGGCCCGCAGACCCCGCTGGATGCGGCGCAGGTTGTCGGTGTCCTGGTCGACGATGAAGCCGGCGCCGCCCAGTTCCGGCGCCTCCTGCCAGCTCTGGTCCACCGTGAGCCACGTGCACGGGGCCGCCGGCGGGTGGCTGCCGTCGGCCGCCTTGGCGAACAGCAGCATGATCTCCATGATCGAGCTCTCGGGGTCGTCGCCGTTGGGGCGGAACCGGTAGGCGATGGGCACGCCGTGGCCCGCCCACGGCACCAGGTTGGGGAACAGGAAGTACTCGATGGCGTCGAGCACCTCGGCGTCGGACACCGCCGACAGGTCCCGTCCTGCGGCCGCCCCGATCTTGCGGCGGGCCCGTTCGGCGAGCAGGGTCCGCGGGTTGTCATCGGGGCCCACCTCGATCGGTTTGCCGCTGTGGAACGGTAGGTCGCGCTGCATGCGGCGCACCGTCTCCTGTGGTGGCACGTCGCGCAGCGATGGCGAGGGCACGCCTTCGCACGTGATCATCCGGTTCACGTGGCGCACGTCCGGATACACGTCGTACTGGGTGTTGAGGTCGCCGACATACGCCGCGGTCTGGGCGTGGGCCACGGGGATGTGGTAGCTCTCGATGAACGCCTCCTGGGCCAGCTTCCAGTTGCAGGGCATGACCTTGGCCACGTGGGCGGCGAGGTAGCGGTCCTCCAGCGGGAAGGGGGCGAAGTGCTCGGGCAGGATCTCGAGGTACTCCTCGAACGGCTCGGGATCCTCGGCGAGGTTGACGAACACGAACCCGCCCCAGAACGCCACGTGCGCCCGGGGCAGGCAGAACGCCTCGGGCCGCACGTGGGGGAAGTCCCACTCGGCGGGCACGGCCACCAGCTCGCCGGCCAGGTCCCAGGTGAAGCCGTGGAACGGGCAGCGGAAGCGGGTGGCGTTGCCCGGCTCGGTGCGCAACAGCGTGCCGCGGTGCAGGCACGAGTTCACGTAGGCGGCCACCTCGGTGGGGCCGGGACCGGTGCGCACCACGATGAGGGAGTGGTGCGCGATGTCGTAGACCACGTGGTCGCCCACCTCGGCCAGCTGCTCCAGCCGGGCGGCCACCTGCCAGCACCGCTCCCACACGGCGCGGACCTCGCGCTCGTGCCAGTCGCGGCTCCAGTAGCGGTCGGCGGGCAGGTCGGCGTCGCTCATGGGCCGGGGTGGGGCCTCGTGGCGGAGCACGTCGGGGGGCGGCACGGCGTCGCCGTCGTAGATGTCCTGCACCGTCGGACCGGGGCAGCGCCCCACGGCGACGGCCACCTCGTTCGCTCGTTCCATCGTTCGCCCCTTTCGGAAGCGACAACCTAACAACGCCGGCCCGGCGGTGGGCGGCCGGTGGCACCGTCCCCTGCGAGCATGCCGAGGGGTACGGACGTCGGGCCGCAGCGGTGCACCGGCGCGATGACCTCCGTCACGGTGGTGCGGTGCTCGACAAGGCCCGTACCTGGTCGGATGCGGCGGGTCGGGTAGCGAGCCGTCGATCCCGGAAGTTCGCGACAGGTTTTTTCGCCGCGGCTGCATCCACCGCCGGGGCCGGCGGCGAAACCACCGACAGTTCGAACGACATCGCCCCGTCCCCCAGCCGGGACCCGAGATCCCCCCAGGACCCCAGGAGTTTCGATCATGCGCCTCACCGCCACCCGCCGTTTCCGCGTCAGCGCCGCCGCTGCGGCCCTCGCCCTCACCCTCGCCGCCTGTGGCGGTGACGACAGCGACGACGCCGCCGAGCCGTCCGCCACCACCGCCGCCGCCACCTCGGAGACCACCGCCGCCGGGTCGGCCACCACCGCCGCCATGGAGGACGGCGAGGAGGCCGGCACCATCGTCGACGTCGCGGTCGCCGCCGGCGACTTCGAGACACTCGTGGCCGCGGTGACCGCCGCCGATCTCGTCGAGACGTTGTCCGGCGACGGTCCGTTCACCGTGTTCGCCCCCACCGACGAAGCCTTCGCCGAGGCGTTGACCGCGCTGGACCTCACCGCCGAGGAGCTGCTGGCCGACAAGGAGACGCTCACCTCCATCCTGACGTACCACGTGGTATCCGGCGAGGTCCCCTCCACCGAGGTCGTGACCATGGACGGCGAGTCGGTGGCCACCGTCAACGGCAAGGACATCACCATCGCCGTCGACGGCGACAAGGTGATGGTGAACGACGCCAACGTGACCGCGGTCGATGTCGAGGCCAGCAACGGCGTCATCCACGTCATCGACAAGGTGCTGCTGCCGCCGGCGTGAGCCATCCCGTCGGGCGGCCCCTCGGCTGCCCGGCGCAGCCCCCTTCTCCCCCGCGTGCCGCTGGAGCCGCCCCACCCCCCGGGGGCGGCTCCAGCGCCGCGCCGGGGCGATGGCGGCGCACCCGATGCCCGCCGGTAGGGTGCGGAGCCATGTCGCAGCCACGGTTGTCCGATGCGGAGTCGGCGCCGCTCCACCGCCGCGTCCCGGCCGCCGAGCTGGCCGCCGTGCTGCGTGGCCCGGCGAGCGCCTGACCCGGCCCCGCATGGCGCTGCTGCGGGCGCTGGTGGCGTTGGCCGACGACCACCCGACCGCCGACCGCCTGCTGGCCGCGGCCCGGGTCACCGATCCCGATCTGGCCGAGTCGTCGCTCTACCGGGGCCTCGAATGGCTGGAGTCGGCCGGCATCGCCCAGCACTCGCACTTCGGCCACGGCCCGGCGGTGTGGCACCGGGTGGGCGACGAGCGGTTGCACCTGTTGTGCGAGCGCTGCGGCGTGGTACAGCACGTCCCGGCCAGCGCGCTGCGGGCCTCGTTCCGCCGGCTCGTGCAGACCTACGGGTTCACCCCGTTGCCCCACCACTTCGCCATCTCCGGCCTCTGCGGGGCCTGCGGGACCGACGGCCTCTCGTGACGATCCCATCACAGTTGCGAGCTGCTACCGTCTGGCCGCTGCACCGGGCGTGAACCCGGGGCGGCACAGCCCGGCCTGTTGCGCTAGAAACGCCGCAACTGCGAGCTGGTCGCATCTCGAGCGCAGGAGGCGCGATGCACATCCCCGACGGATTCATCAACGGAGGGACCTCGGCCGGGGCCGGCGTGATCGCCGCCGGCGGGGTCGCGGTGAGCCTGCGCCGTTCGGCCGACGTCCTCGACGACAAGAGCGCCCCGCTCGCCGGCCTGGTGGCCGCGTTCATCTTCGCGGTGCAGATGCTGAACTTCCCGGTCGCGTCGGGCACCTCGGGCCACCTGCTCGGTGGTGCGCTGGCCGCCATACTCGTCGGTCCCTGGGTGGCGGCGCTGTGCATCTCGGTGGTGCTGCTCGTCCAAGGCCTCGTCTTCGCCGACGGCGGCCTGTCGGCGCTGGGGCTGAACATCACCAACATGGCCATCATCGGCGTGGGAGTGGGCTACGCCGTCTTCACCGTGCTGCGGCGGATGCTGCCGGCCAACCGCAGTGGGGTGCTCGCTGCGTCAGCGGTGTCGGCGGCGGTGAGCGTGGTGGCGGCGTCGGCCGGGTTCGTGGTGCAGTACGCCATCGGCGGCGCCGGCTCGGCCTCGGTGGGAACGGTGACCGCCGCGATGCTGGGGGTGCACACGTTGATCGGCGTCGGTGAAGCCGTCATCACCGCCCTCACCGTCGGCGCCGTGCTCTCGGTGCGCCCCGATCTGGTGTACGGCGCCCGTGACCTCGCCGCCACGCCGCTGCTGGCCCCGAGCTCGGGAGCGCTGTGACATGATGGACCGCAAGCAGCTGACGTTCCTCCTCGTCGGGCTGGCCGTCGCGCTGGTGCTGGCCGGCATCGTGAGCTTCTACGCCAGCTCCTCGCCCGATGGCCTGGAGAAGGTGGCCGAGGACAAGGGCTTCATCGACACGGCCACCCAGCACGCCACCGGTGACGGCCCCCTGGCCGACTACGGGGTCTCCGGCGTCGACAACGAGCGGTTGAGCGGTGGCTTGGCCGGTGTGATCGGGGTGGGCCTCACCGTGGTCATCGCCGGCGGGCTGTTCCTCGGCTTGCGAGCTGTTCGCCGCAGGACGGAGGCCGGTGGTGATCGCCCGCCCACCGCGGTGGGCGGGGCACCCGGTCGCTGACGTGGCCGGCGGCCACTCCCACGGAACGCACGGGCTCTACCTCCACGGCCACAGCCCGCTGCACGAGCTCGCCCCGGAGTGCAAGATCGCGGCCGCCGTGGCCTCGGTGTTCGCCATCGTCGCCACCCCGCGGGAGCAGTGGTGGGCGTTCGCCGCCCACGCACTGGTGCTGCTGGTGGTCATCCGCATCGCCACCATACCGACACGTCTGGTGGCCCGCCGGCTGGTGTTCGAGGTGCCGTTCGTCGCCTTCGCCTTCTTCCTGCCCTTCATCGGCCAGGGTGACCGGGTGGACCTCGGCGTGCTGTCGCTGTCGCGAGACGGCCTGTGGGCGGCGTGGAACATCCTGGCCAAGGGCAGCCTGGGCGTGTCGGTCAGCGTCGTGCTGGCCTCGACCACCACCATGGCCGAGCTGCTGCGCGGGCTCGACCGGCTGCGGGTACCCCGGCCGCTGGTGCTCATCGCCAGCTTCATGGTGCGCTACCTCGACGTGATCGCCGGCCAGATGCAGCGCATGAAGGTGGCCCGGTTGTCGCGGGGGTACGACCCCCGTTGGATCTGGCAGAGCAAGGCGTGGGCCACGTCGGCCGGCACCATGTTCATCCGCTCCTACGAGCGGGGCGAACGGGTGCACCTGGCCATGTTGTCGCGCGGCTACGGAGGCACGATGCCCGACCTGTTCGAGACCCGGACCGACGCCGGGCAGTGGCGCCGGGCGTTGTCCTGGCCGCTGGTGCACGCCCTGGTGACCACCGCCGCCTGGGTGGCCCGATGACCGCCCCGGCGCTCGACGTGCAGGGGCTGGCCTACCGCTACCCCGACGGGCACCAGGCGCTGTTCGGGGTCGATCTGACGGTGCAGCCCGGCGAGCGGGTGGCCCTGCTCGGGCCGAACGGCGCCGGCAAGACCACCCTGGTGCTGCACCTCAACGGCATCCTCAGCGGTGGGTTGGGCAGCGTCACGGTCGACGGCTTGGCGGTGCAGAAGGCCAACGTGCGCGAGGTCCGTCGCCGGGTGGGCATCGTCTTCCAGGACCCCGACGACCAGCTGTTCATGCCGACCGTCCGCCAGGACGTGGCCTTCGGGCCGGCGAACCTGGGCGTGAAGGGGCCTGAGCTGAGCGAGCGGGTCGAGCGGGCGCTGGCCGCGGTGGACATGGAGGACTTCGCCGACCGGCCACCCCACCACCTCAGCTTCGGGCAGCGGCGGCGGGTGGCGGTGGCCACGGTGCTGGCCATGGAGCCGACGATCCTGGTGCTCGACGAGCCCTCCTCCAACCTCGACCCGGCGGCCCGGCGGGAGTTCGCCGAGGTGGTGCAGCGCCTGGCGTTGACCACGCTCATGGTCACCCACGACCTGCCCTATGCGCTGGAGCTGTGCCCCCGTTCGGTGATCATGAACGAGGGCCGCATCGTGGCCGATGGCCCCACGCGTGACATCCTCTCCGACGACGCGCTGATGAAGGCCAACCGGTTGGAGCTTCCCTACGGGTTCGATCCCACCCACTGGTGAGCGCCGCCCGCCCCAGGGTCAGCCCTGGGCGCGGTCGCCGGGGAGGTGACCGGCCCGATGGCCGCCCTTCCAGTCCTCCTGGGTGGGCTGCGTGTGGGTACCGCCCAGTATGGTGAGCTGCGGCACCTCCCGCATCGAGCGCTTCAGCTCGGCGAAGCCGGCGAAGTCGGCCAGGGTGGTCACCGCCTCCCACAGGCGCAGGGCATCGGCGTCGTCGGGCACCCGGGAGATCACCGGCCCGAAGAACGACACCCCCTCGGGCGGCCGGAACGTGATGATGGGCGTGCCCACATCCCGACCGGTACGGCTCAGGGCCAGCTCGGTCTCGGCGTCGAGCTCGGCGTCCCAGGTGGTGTCGTCGAGGGCGTCGGCGAAGCGGGCGGGCAGGCCGGCGGCCTCCAGCACCTCCACCACGTGCTCGGTGGTGCTGAGCCGGGTCCGCATGCCGGAACCCTTCGGCTGGTCCCAGTAGCTGTGCCCGTAGGCGGACACCAGCGCGTCGAGCGGCTCGCGGCCCAGTTCGGCCCGCACCGCGGCGGCCACCCGCAACATGCGCAGCCCGGCGGTGTGGCCGTGCTCATAGCCCTCGGGGAACTCGGTGGCGTAGTCCTTGTGCTTGTTGAGCAGCCGCAGGGAGATGAAGCGCCAGTCTATCCGGTAGCCGGTCTGCTCGGCCACCTTGACCACCCAGCGGGAGGTGATCCAGGCGAACGGGCACACCGGATCCCAGAAGAACTCGATGTCGTAGGGCGCGTCGGTGGTGGTGGTCATGGTGGTCCTCTCCGGTTCGGCGGCGGGTGGTCGGCGGTGGGCGGTGGGCGGGTTGGCCCCAGCGGTGTGGGTGCAGTGCCGGACCGTGGGTCGGCCCGGCGGTGTCAGGCCGGCGGCTGGCCGACCGGCAGGTACGGGGACCAGGCGGGCCGGGGGGCCTCGGCGGCGCGCAGGGCGGCGTGGACCCGGCGCAGCAGCGCGCCCATCTCCGTGTCGCGGTAGAGCCACGACTCGCTCTGGCGGGCCGCAGGGGTGTGCGCGGCAAGCTCGAGGGCGACCTCTTCGTAGAACGCGCGCAGGTCCACCGCCACCCGGCCCAGCGCCGCCGGCTCGAGGCCGGTGTCCTCCCACGGGCCGCCGTCGGCGATGGTGACGAGGTGGCGGACCAGCCCGGGCAGGGCGTCCACCCCGAAGCGCACCACCTGGGTGCGGCCGGTGGCCTCGAACCGCCGCCGCCACGCCGGCAGCAGACCGTTCAGCTCGTCGAGGGCCGGGGGCAGCGCCGGGTCGTGGCGGGGCGGCAGCGCGCAGGCCAGCGGGGTGTCGCCGTCCTCGACGATCGTCTCGCCGAAGTCCTCCAGCACCGGCACGTCGGTGCGTTCGAGCAGGGCCAGCGCAGCCGCCAACACCCGGTGCTGGAAGGCGGCGTCGCCGGGCCGGCCCAGGGGTCGGCCCAAGGGGAACTCGACGTGCAGCATGCGCGGTGGGCGGGCCCGTTCGGCCTGACCGCGCATGATCGACAGCCCGACGGTGGCCAGACCGGCCTGTTCGAACACGTGGGCGAGCGCACTCACGGTGCGCGTGCACAGCGGTCAAACCGGGGTGAGCAGCACCACGTCGACCCCGTCGTCGAGCAGCTGGCGGGCGGCGGCGGGGCCGGTGTCGAGCCGCAGGGTGGTGAGCGTGTGGTCCGTCTGGGCGCCCATGAAGGCCAGGTGGTTGGTGGCCACCGAACCGATCACCCCCCGGGCGGCCAGCTCGTCGAGGCGGTCGGCCGGGTAGGCCACGTTGAGGTCGGCCAGCAGCCCCGTGCGGTCGAAGTTGACCGACACGTGGGCCAGCTGCAGGTCGCGGGCGTCGGCGGGCAGGGTGACGAAGCCCTGTCCGAGGTCCCAGTGGCCCGTGCCATCGGCCTGCAGCCCGGCGGTGGTGACGATGGCCACCCGCGCGCCGGCCAGCGGCGGGGCCACCGTGGCCGCGGTCGTGCCGAAGTCGTAGGCGTCGACCCCTTCATAGGTTCGGCGCAGTTCGGCGTCGCTGCTCATGGTCTGCCTCCGTTTCGGCGGGCTCGGGGTTGGCGGGCTCGGGGTTGGCGGGGTCTCGCGGTTTCGACGGGTCCATCGACCTGCAGGCGCAGCAGCCAGCGGGCGTCGGTGGCCAGGCGGCGGATGCGGGAGGGGTCGTGGTGGGCCTTGGTCAGGATCATGAGGCCCTCCATGTGGGCGCACAGCGCCTCGGCGGCCCGGCGCGGGTCCACATCGTCCGGTACCTCGCCGGCCTCGATGGCCTCCTCGATGGCGGTGGCGAACAGGCCGCACATCTCCTCGAAGGCGAGCGCGACCTCGCCCCGCAGCACCGGATCACCGTTGGCCAGCTCGGCGGCGAAGTTCCCGAACCGGCAGCCGGGCACGCAGCCGTTGGTGCGCTGCTGTTCGGCCATGTTGCGCTCCAGCACGGCGGCGTAGCGGTCGATGCGCTCGGCCAGCGTGCCCGGCCCCGTGAACGACGGCACGATCACCTCGGTCCGCACCCGCTGCCACGAGCGCTGCAGCATGGCCGCGGCCAGCGCCTGCTTGGAGGGCCACCAGTGGTAGAAGCTGCCGCGTGGGGCTCCCGCCTCGGCGCACAGCTCGGCCACGCCCACCGCCTCGTAGCCACGGGCCCACATCAAACGGTCGGCGGCATCCAACAGGCGTTCACGGGTGTCGGGCGGGTCCCGGCGTCGCTCGGCGGTCTGGCCATGCGATCACAGTAGACCGGTCGGTTAGTGGTTGTCTCGACGGATGGGAGTGCCGCCCATGCCGACCCGTATGTTCCCCAGCGGTCCGGTACCGGGCTCGTGCTCGGGCCGGCGTGGGATCAGAGGTCGACCAGACGCAACGTCACCGTGGCCGGATCACCGTCGAGCAGCCCTTCGGCCTTGCGCACCGCCTGCTTGAGCGGCAGCACGTAGCAGCCGGAGCCGCGGTCGGGGAACACCGAGGTGCGCCACACCGTGGCCCCGATGGTGGCCTCGACCCGCACCGAGCCGAAGCCACGCCCCCGGAACGGCCTGACGATCTCGGCGATGGCGTCGGACTGGTCGGCCGGCACCGTCACGAACCGCCACGAGGCGTTGGCCGACCACGGGTACACCTCGGCGGTGAATCGGAGCTCCAGCACGCGGCGGCACGCTACCGCGGTCGGGCGGCGCCCGCTCCGGGGTCGTAGCGTACGGGTTGCGGTCGCCAACGGGGCCACAGGAGGCGCACATGTCCGAGAGCCGCTATGTCATCGACGACCGTGACACGCCCCGGTTCCGGGTGCACCGCTCGACGATGGTCGACCCGGCGATCCTCGAGGAGGAACGACGGAAGATCTTCGATGCGTGCTGGTTGTACGTGGGCCACGAATCGGAGATCCCCGAGCCGCACGACTTCCGCACCCGGTCGGTGGGCGGCCGGCCGGTGATCCTGACCCGCGACGCCACCGGCCGGGTGCAGGTGTTCGCCAACGTGTGCCCGCACCGGGGCATGCAGATCGAGACCCGCCCCGAGGGCCATGGCCGCTTCCTCAAGTGCTTCTACCACGGCTGGAGCTTCAGCACCGCCGGTGAAGCGGTGGCGCTGCCCGACGAGCCCAGCTATGGCGACGGGTTCGACCGCCACAACCTCTGCCTGCCCCGCCCTCGGCCGTCGACTCCTACCGTGGGTTCGTGTTCCTGCGCTGGAACCCGGGCGACGAGGACCTGCCGACCTACCTGGGCGCCGCCTGCGACGTGCTCGACAGCTTCGCCGATCAGAGCGAGACGGGCATGCGGGTGAGCGGCGGCACCCACCTCTACGCCGCCCGGGCCAACTGGAAGTTGCTCAGCGAGAACTCCTACGACGGCTACCACGCGCTGACCACCCACCACCGCTACCTGGCCATGCTCAAGGAGTCGGGCAAGGACCTGGCCAAGGTGTTCGCCTCGAGCGGGGGCGGGCCGGCCCTGGCCTGGGACCTCGGCCACGGCCACGCGGTGATCGGCGGGGCCGACGGCTCGGGCGGGCACAACACCGGCCTGGGCCGCGACCTGTCCGACGATGCGCTGGTGCGCCAGGTGGCGCGCCGCAACCGCTTCGTCGAGCTCTACGGCGAGGACTGGACCAACCGCATGTTCGCCAGCCGGAACCTGGTCATCTTCCCCAACCTGGCCCTGGTGGATCTCATCATGGGCATCACCATCCGCACCTACTACCCGGTGAGCCCCGACTACATGGAGGTCACCGCCTGGAGCCTCCAGCCCGGCGACGACGACCCGGAGCTGCACCGGATGCGTCAGGAGAACTTCCTCACGTTCTGGGGCCCGGCCGGCCTGGCCACGCCCGACGACCTCGAGGCGCTCGAACGCTGCCAGCGGGGCTTCGCCGCCCACGAGGTGGCCCCGTGGAACGACATCTCGCGCGGTATGGTCCGGGAGCGGCCGAACTTCGCCGACGAGCTGCAGATGCGGGTGTTCTGGCGGGAGTGGGACCGGCGCATCACCGGCACCGTGCACCCACCGGAGACCGCGGTGCTCTCCCGCGCCGGCCGGGCCGCCTGGCCCTACGAGCGCGCCGGGAGGGCGTGATGACCGACGTGCGCCCCGAACCCGTCTGCTACGACGACCCGGCGCTGGTGGCCGAGGTGTCCGCCTTCCTCACCTACGAGGCCGACCTGCTCGACCGCTGGCGGCTGGAGGAGTGGTTCGCGCTGTTCACCCCGGACTGCAGCTACCACGTGCCCACCACCGACCGGCCGAACGGCGACGCCGACGTGGACCTGTTCTTCATCCGTGACGACTGGTTCCTGCTGGGCCAGCGGGTGCAGGCCATACTGAACGGTACGGCATGGGCGGAGTCGCCCCGGTCGATCACCCACCGGCTGGTCGGCAACGTGCGCGCCGCCGAGACGGCGGACGGCGTGCAGGTGCGGGCCAACGCGGTGGTGCACCGCTCGGTGTTCGACCGCCTCGACGTGTACCCCTACGTGCTCGAGCTGCTGTTGGTGCGCGGCGGGCACGCCGGCTTCGAGATCCGCCACCGGCGGGCAACGCTGGCCCTCGCCCAGCTCCGTCCGCACGGCCGCGTCAGCATCCTGCTGTGAGCACCTTGCGCGGGTGGCGCCCGTCCACGTAGCCGAGGAAGTCGGGGTAGAGGTGGTAGCCGATCAGCTCCTGCAGGCGTGGGGGCAGCTGGCGGGCGAGCGCGGGCGGGATCGACGCCTGGATGTTCTCGTGGGTGCGCAACCAGCCGGCCACGAACTCGATGACCAGGCCGAGCCGCCACCGGTCGGTGCGGTTGGCGCCGCCGCCGTGCAGCGTCTTGCCCGTCCAGATCAGCACCGAACCGGCCGGCATCTCGGCGTGCACCACCCGGGTGCGCTCGTCGAAGGTGGCGTGCTCCCAGCGGTTGGAGCCGGGCAGGACCACGGTGGCGCCGTTGTCGACGGTGAAGTCGTCGAGGGCCCACATGGTGTTGAACACGACCTCCCGATGGGTGCGGGGCAGCGGGTAGGCGGCGGCGTCGTAGTGGATCTCCTGGGCCACCTCACCGGGGCCGATGTCGATGCCGATGATCGAGGACAGCGTGTGCGGGCCGATGAGGGCGGTGGCCAGCTGCTCCAGCCCCGGGTCGAGGACGAGGTCGTCGAGCACCCTGGTCTTGGCCAACGGGGAGTAGAGCCGCCGGGTGCGGTAGCCCTCGAAGGGGTTGCGTCCGGTCGGTGTGGCGGCCAGCAGCGGATCGAGCTCGGCACGGATCGTGGCCACGGCGGCGGCGTCGAGCACGCCCTCGCGGATGGCGTAGCCCTGCCGGTCGATGTCCTCGACCACACCGTCCACGTCGATGAGCGCGTCCATCATCGTGACCCTACCCGCCGACCACCGGGCCCGGCCCGTGCGCCAGACGGTATACTGGCGGTATGAAGCAGACCACGATCAAGCTGTCGACACAGACACGCGATCGCCTTCGAGATCTCGGCGGGGAAACGTACGAGGACACGATCGTCGAGGCCCTGGATCTGCTGGAGGAGCGCGAGTTCTGGGCACAGGCAGATCGGGCCGCTGCGTGGCGCGCGTCGCTCCCGGCCGAGGAACGCGCCGATCTGGAACGGCGGGAGGCGGCGCTGGACGCATTGCTGCACGGCTTGCAGTGATGGAGAGCGGGGACGTCTACCTCGCCGATGTCGGCCACGAGCGTCGGGTCCACGTGGTGGTGCTCAGCAACGGCGAGTACAACCGGCGCGCCGGTCGGGTGGTCGTCGCCCCCCGGTTGGACGGGCCTCCGGACGCGGTACCCAGTCCTTGGCGGGTGATCGACGGCCAGCAGGTGTACGCCGTCGATTTCCTGTTGAGCCTGGCGGCGTCGAGGCTGCTCGAGCCCGTCGGCCGGGTCTCCGATCCGGCCTTGCGACGCATCCGTCAGGTGCTACGCCGCATCACCTGACCTCGCCCGGCTCCACCGGGGCGTACACTCGCCTCGTCGGCGGCTCGTCGGGCGGGCACCGCGGGCGCCGGGGGAGGGGCAGGCGATGCGGGGCCAACGGCGAGGATCGGCGTCCGAAACAGACCGCCGACGGGATGCGGAGCGTACCGTGCAGCGGGGGCGGTTCGTGTGCCCGCGAGAGGGCGTCGAGCGGTCGTGGCGGCTCGTCGCCCTGCACCGCACCCGCACCGGTTACGCCGAGGCCGCTTTCGAGCAGCGAGCAGCGCCTATGGCAGCGGCGTTGGTGTGCGAAGGTTGCTCGCATCGCTTTGAGCCGGAGGCGGCCCGACCGCTGACCGATGCGGCACGCGAGGAGCCGTACCGGATGGGCTTGGCGATGGCCCTGGCCGCCCTCTCGCATGAGCGGGTCGATGATCCGACGGACGGGCCGCGGCGGTCGCCCGGGTCGCGCACGAGGAGGGCCCCCGCATCGTTGCCGGTGTTCGACGCCGGCGGCTTCGAGGCGTTGGCCCGGCATCGACGCTCACCTGCGACCCGAACAGCGGGAGAAACTCATCAGGGTGGCGTGCCACGTCGGACGATCCGGCCGGTACGGCCCTTCGCCTCGTCGGTGCTGCAGGTGTTGGGCGGTGCGCTGGGCTACGGCGCCGAGGCGCTGGAAGAGCGGTTCGGCGTGGGGGCCGGCCCGGCGGACTGACCGGGTCCGGCGTTTGCTTCTGCATGGCTTCTTGTTCGACGGACCAGCGCTGTTCAGCCGGGGCGGGCGCGCTCAGCCCTCCGGTAAACCCACGAGCGCTGTGCTTCGGCGGCGATTCGACGTCGATTCGACCGCGCCGACCGGTCGGGTTCGGCCGCCCACCGCTGGTGGCCTCCACCTCCGCCCAGGCTGCACCGCCACACCGATGGTGGCCAGACTTCGTGTCTCACGACCAATTCCGAATCGACGTCGAATCGAGCGCGAAGGAGCCCGCCCATACCCCCGGGATGGCGCCCACCAACCGCACAACACGGTGCCCCGGGCGGGGAGGATGGATGGCCGCCCACCGACGGGCTCGGCGATGGCACCGGCAGGACCGGCGCCTGCTCAGGTCGGCGGTGATCACTTGGCAGCGGTGGGGGTCGGTGCAGTCGATGGGATCGAGGCGCTCGGCTCGCTCGGCGAGCTCGCGCAGCCGACGCCGGGTCTCCGCGAGCGCCTCGATCCGCTGGTCGAGCTCGGCCAGATGGCGTTGGAGCAGCGCGGCGGTGTGCTCGCACGTGCCGGCCCCGGCGTCCTTGAGCTCGACCACGCTGGCGATCTCGGCCAGGGTGAGCCCGGCCAGCTGGGCCTCCCGGATGAACGCCAGGCGCTCGAGCGCATCCTCGCCGTAGTCCCGGTACCCCGACGCCGTACGGATCGGTATGGGCAGTAGGCCGCGGGACTCGTAGAACCGCAACGTCTTGGTCGTCACGCCGGCCGCCTCGGCCAGCTCGCCGATCCGCATGCTTCCCACGCTACCCCCTTGACCTTGCCCTGCAGGGCAAGGTTTACGGTCGCCGCCGCTCGTCAACACAGCACAACGGGGAGGCGACCATGTCCACCACCACCCACCACGATCACGCCGCGCTGGCGCACCCGCGGCGGACCCAACCGGAGGATCCGACCAGGAGCCACGCCGGGGCCGTCGACCACGGCAAGGGCAGCGGCCACGGCGATCAGCACGGTTCGGGCGGGCACGGCGGAGGTGTGCACGACCACACCGGCCATGCCCAAGTGTTCCGCCGGCTGTTCTGGTGGAACCTGCTGCTCGCCATACCGGTCATCATGTTCTCGAACATGGTGCAGGACTGGTTCGGGTACCGCATCGACGTCACCGGTTCCGGGCTCGTCGCGCCCATCGGCGGCACCATCATCTTCCTGTGGGGCGGCCGACCGTTCCTCACCGGCGGCCTCGCCGAGCTGCGGGCCCGCCAACCCGCCATGATGCTGCTCATCGCCGTGGCCATCACCGTGGCCTTCGCCTCCTCGCTGGCCGCCAGCCTCGGGGTGGGCGAGCTCGACTTCTGGTGGGAGCTCGCCGCGCTCATCGTGGTGATGCTGCTCGGGCACTGGCTGGAGATGCGGGCGATCGGCCAGGCGTCGGGTGCGCTGGCCGCGCTGGCCGAGCTGTTGCCCGACACCGCCGAGCGGGTCGAGGGGGATCGCGTCGAGAGCATCGCCCTGGCCGACATCGCCATCGATGACGTGCTGCTCGTGCGGCCCGGCGGGCGCGTCCCCGCCGACGGCACCGTCGTCGACGGCCGCGCCGCCCTCGACGAATCGATGATCACCGGCGAATCCCGCCCGGTACGGCGCGCCACCGGCGATCGTGTGGTCGCCGGCACGGTGGCCACCGACGCCGCCATCCGGGTGCGGGTCGAGGCGGTGGGCGAGCACACCGCGCTGGCGGGCATCGGGCGTCTCGTGGAGGACGCCCAGCAGTCGCGCTCGAGGGCCCAGGCGCTGGCCGATCGGGCCGCGGCGGCGCTGTTCTACCTCGCCACCGCCACCGCCATCGTCGCCTTCGCCGCGTGGACGCTGGCCGGCTCACCCGGTACCGGGGTCATCGCCGCCGTGACAGTCTTGGTCATCGCCTGCCCCCACGCCCTCGGCCTGGCCATCCCCCTGGTGATCGCCATCTCCACCTCCGCGTCGGCCCGGGCCGGGATCCTGGTGAAGGATCGGTTGGCGCTCGAACGCATGCGTCGCATCGACACCGTGCTGTTCGACAAGACGGGCACGCTGACCCGGGCCAACCACGCGGTGGTCGATCTGGCCGCCGTCGAGGGCGCCGACCCGCAGCGGGTGCTCGCCCTGGCCGCCGCCGTGGAGACCGACAGCGAGCACCCCATCGCCCGGGCCGTGGTCGCCGCCGCCCGGAGCAACGGTGTGGTCCCGGCGGCCACCGGCTTCGAGGCGCTCGCCGGTCGTGGTGTGGCCGGCGATGCGGACGGTCACCGGGTGGCGGTCGGCGGCCCGCCCTGCTGCGCGAGCTGGGCCTCGAGGAGCCGGACGGGTTGCGGGCGACCACCGACGCCTGGCGGGCGCGCGGCCAGTCGGTGCTGCACATCGTCGTCGACGGGCACATCGCCGCCGCGCTGACCATCGCGGATGAGATCCGGCCGCAGTCCCGCACCGCGGTGGAGGCCCTGCACCGCCGAGGCGTCCACGTTGTGCTCCTCACCGGTGACGCTCGTCAGGTAGCCGACGCAGTCGCCGCCGAGCTCGCCATCGACGAGGTGTACGCCGACGTGCAGCCCGCCGACAAGGACGCCGTGGTCGCCTCGCTGCAGGCCGACGGCCGGACCGTGGCCATGGTGGGCGACGGCGTCAATGACGCCCCGGCCCTGGCCCGGGCCGATGTGGGCATCGCCATCGGCGCCGGCACCGACGTGGCCATCGAGTCGGCCGGCGTCGTGCTGGCCTCCGACGATCCCCGGGCCGTCACCTCGGTGATCGACCTCTCCCGGGCCAGCTACCGCAAGATGGTCCAGAACCTCATCTGGGCCACCGGCTACAACCTCATCACCCTGCCCGTGGCCGCCGGGGCGTTCGCCTTCGCCAGCGTGACCATCCCGCCGGCGCTCGCCGCGGTGGCCATGTCGCTGTCCACCATCGTGGTGGCCGCCAACGCCCAGCTGCTGCGCCGCATCGACCTCCGGCCGGCTGCCAACCCGTGAAGCGGTCAGTGCGGGTCGACACCGTCCCAGCCGTCCACCATGAACGTCCTGGCCCGGGCGGACCGCTCCCGGATGGGCACGAGCGGCAGGTAGTCCGGGTCGGTGAACGTCGCCCGGATCGCCTCGCGGTCGGGGAACTCGAAGATGACCACCCGGTGCAGGCCCCAGTCGTCCGACGTGGTGACCTCACCGCCGCGCACCAGGTACCGACCGCCGTGCCGCTCGAGGATGGCCGGGAACCGACGTTGGTACTCGGCGAAGACCTCGGGGTCGAACACGTCGAGGTCGGTCACAACGTAGGTGCTCATGGGGCCATGGTAAGCCGACGGCGGCGCGCCGATCGGAGGCACCGGACCCACCGCCGTGCTGGACTGTCCGACAGGGAGCCATGCCGACGATGCCGCAGCCGCGCACGGAAACGAGGGAGCAACCCGTGAACGAGAACCGACCGGTGTTGGTGGGCGCCACCGCCGCCGACCCCGCCAACGTGGTCCTCATCTGGAACGCCATCCGCACCTGGTTCAACGAGCACGGCCTGCCCATGGACTACGCGCTCTACTCCACCTACGACGCCCTGTGCGCAGCGCTGCTCGACGGTGCGGTCGACATCGCCTGGAACGCCCCGATGGCCCACGCCCAGAGCCTGCTCGTCAGCGGCGGCGGCTGCCGCACCCTGGCCATGCGCGACACCGATCAGGACGTGGCCACGGTGCTGATCGCCCGGCGCAGCAGCGGGATCAGCACGGTGGCGGACCTGCGGGGCCGCACCGTCGCCGTCGGCGTGCCCACCTCCACCGAGCTGCGCCTGCTGCCCGCCCACCAGCTCCGCGCCCACGGGTTCGACCTCGAGCGGGACTGCACCCATGCGCCGCTCACACCCCGACCGGCATCGAACGGGGTGGCCTGGATCGACGACTTCCTCATCTTCGACGCCGTGCTCGACGGCCGGGCCGACGCCGGCCTCATCTTCGAACCGTGGCTCGTCCACCTCACCCGCAAACGTGGCGTGGACCCCGACGAGCTGGTCACCGTGTGGCGTAGCGAGCCGTTCTGCCACTGCGCCTTCACCGCCCGATCGGGCCTGGACGACGCCGTGGCGACCACGTTCGTGGACCTGCTGGTGGCCATGGACCCGAGCGACCCGGCCATCGCCGACATGATGCGGCGCGAACACCTCACCCGTTGGCTGCCGGCCGAGGATGCCGGTTGGCAGCCCATCCTCGATGCCATCCGGGCGGCCGACCTCGAGGGCGCCACGTTCAACTGACGGGCTCCGATGGTCCGGACCTGACGGGCGTTGACGGGCCGGGATCTGGCTGACCGGTGGGCGGCCGCCGTGTTTGTGCGTTCAGGGTCAACGCCGTCGCCGCACCGGTTCCGCGCCCGATGGGCTGACCAGGGGAATCGTCGTGGCGTACCGATCGGTATGGAACGGCCGATGACCGCCGACGCACAAACACCGGCCGTTCCCGTCCGGCGGACCGGGTCGTGGGCGTGCGTCAGCTGAGGTCGGCGGTGACCCGGATCTCCACCAGGCCGCCCGGTACGGCGAGCTCGGAGATGCCGATCGCCGTCCACGCCGGCCACGGTTCGGAGGTGATGTGCTGCTTCATCACCTTGATGAAGGTGCGCATGTTCGCCTGCAGCCCGACGTGGAACGTGGTCATCTCGACGATGTCGTCCATCGAGCCGCCCGCCGCCTCGAGCACCTTTGCCACCCCGGCGAAGGCGTCGCCGAACTGGGTCTCGGGATCATCGGAGCAACTGCCGTCGGCGCCGACGCCGATCACCCCGGAGATGTGCAGCGTGTCGCCCACCCGCAGGCCGGGAGCGAAGTGCAACTTCTCGTACTGGTACTCGGATCCGGCAGGGACCACCGCGGAACGTTCAGCCATGGCCCGACACCAACCGGACGGTCCTAACCGCCGCGGCGGAGCCCGTCGCCCCTGAAAGGACCGGGAAGCGACGTTCAGCTGGGAACCCCGTGATCACGGCAGGACACCAGGGATGGGGGTGGTTCACCGGTGGCGGTCGCTGATGGTGTCGGTCGGGCACGTCGCGAAGTGGAGGACGGGATCGAACGCTCGTAGACCATTCTGTCTACCGTGAGGTAGACTGCCGACATGACGACGATCCGGGTCAGTGAGGCGGCGCAGGATCGGTTCGCCCGGTTGGCGACCGCAACGGGGCGGCCGATGACGCAGCTGCTCGACGAGGCGGTCGGCACGCTGGAGCGCCGTCTGTTCTTCGAGCAGTTCAGTGCGCTACGACGAACTGCGTGACGACAGCGCCCAGTGGCAGGAGATCGAAGAGGCGCAACGCCGAAGCCGCGGTGCTGGCCGATGGGTCGCAGTGAGCCGGGTGCGCCGGGGTGACGTGTGGCTGGTCGATTTCGGTGAGCCCATCGGACGGCAGCAGTCGGGACGCCGCCCTGCGGTGGTCGTGTCCGCTGACGCCCTCAACGACAGCCGTGCCGGCCTGGTGATCGTGGTGCCCTGTACCACTGCGCAGCGGGCTGCCCTCCCACGTCGAACTCGATCCCGCCGCGTCCGGACTCGCGACGAGATCAGCTACGCCAAATGCGAGGACATCAAGTCCATCTCCGAGGAACGCCTCGTCGCTCGCCTCGGCGAAACCCCACTCGACGCCATGTTCGCCATCGCCCGTGCCGTCCGATTTCTGCTCGACCTGTAGAGCCGACGAGGTCGAACGGTGAGGTCACCGATGCGGTGCCACCGCGTTTCGCAGGTCGGCCACCTCTCCGGCCGTAGCGGCGCAGGGCCAGCTGGTAGCGGACCTCGGCCGGTGTGGCATGGGGTGCTGCAACCGGATGCCGGTCAGGGCCATGGTGGTGCAGTCGCAGAACATGGCATCGACCCGGGCCGCCTTCTCTGCCGGCGTGGCCGCTCGCCAGCGCTCGTCCAGCAGCCGTTGGATCTCTGCTGAGGTGTCAGCCGGCACCGATCGCACGGCCCCACGCAGGTCAGCGAGCGAATCCGGAACCTCAGATCACCTCAGCAAACCCGTCAGCGGAAGGTGAGGGATTCGAACCCTCGGAGGCCTTGCGACCTCAACGGTTTTCGAGACCGTCCCATTCGTCCGCTCTGGCAACCTTCCCGGGCACGCCGCAGCGTGCGGGCTACGACTCTAGTCGACCGGCCGCTCGGTGCCACCCGGATCAGCCGTCGACCCGCCGGGCCTCGAAGAAGTCGGTCAGCAACGCCCCGCACTCCTCGGCCCGGACCCGGGCCCGCAGCGGGATCTCGTGGTTCAGCCTCGGGTCGGCGAACACGTTGTACAGCGACCCGGCCGCCCCCGCCTTCGGGTCATCGGCGCCGAACACCACCCGTCCCACCCGGGCCGACAGCAGCGCCCCGGCGCACATCACGCACGGCTCGAGCGTCACCACCACCGTCGCCCCGCCCAACCGCCACGAACCCACCGCCGCCGCCGCCTGCTGCAGCGCCAGCACCTCGGCGTGGGCCGTCGGATCCTGACGCCGCTCGCGTTCGTTGTGGCCCCGACCCACCACCTCGCCGTCGACCACCACCACCGCACCGACCGGTACGTCGCCGTGCTCCAACGCCAGCCGGGCCTCGGCCAACGCCAGCTCCATCAGCGCCGCATCGGTGGCGGCCGTCCCCGCAGGATCTTCGGAATGATCGGACACGGCGCCGACGTTAGACGCAGCAACGCCGCTGCGACCGCAGCCCGCAACCCCCCGGCGGGCGGCGGCAGCGGCGTCGACCACCGCTCGTCACGCAAGAGAAAGCAACGATGTTCAAGAACACGCTGAAGACCACCGTCCTGCTCGCCGCCATCGCCGGCCTGCTGGTGTTCGTCGGCTCCCTCTTCGGCCCCACCGGCATGTACATCGGCCTCGGCTTCGGTCTGGCCGTCGTCGGGTTCTCCTACTGGTTCTCCGACAAGCTGGCCATCCGCTCGGCCGGCGCCACCGAGGTCACCGAGGCCCAGGCCCCGCAGCTCTACGGCATGGTCCGCGAGCTGAGCACCCGCGCCAACATCCCCATGCCGCGGGTCTACATCTCGCCCTCGGCCCAGCCCAACGCCTTCGCCACCGGCCGCAGCCCCAGCCACGCCGCCGTCTGCGTCACCCAGGGCCTGCTCAACTACCTCACCGTCGACGAGGTGCGCGGCGTGCTCGCCCACGAGCTGGGCCACGTCAAGCACCGCGACATCCTGATCGGTTCGGTCGCCGCAGCGGTCGCCACCGGCATCCAGGCCCTCGCCCAGATGGCCATGTTCGCCGGCATGTTCGGCGGCGGCGACGACGAGGACCGGCCCAACCCGCTCGTCATGCTGCTGCTCGCCCTGTTCGCCCCCATGGCGGCCGGCCTGCTGCAGATGGCGCTCTCCCGCAGCCGTGAGCTCGAGGCCGACCGCGCCGGCGCCGAGCTCTGTGGCGATGCCCGTCCGCTGGCCAGCGCGCTGCGCAAGATCGAGGCCTACGCCGGTCGCCTGCCGATGGATGTCAGCCCCGCTCAGGCCAGCGCCTACATCGTCAACCCGTTGACGGGGCGCAAGATGCAGTTCGCCAACCTGTTCATGACCCACCCGGCCACCGCCGACCGCATCGCCAAGCTGGAAGCGATGCAACCCCGGCTCGCCCGAGTCTGACCCCACACCCCGATCTCGCCGGCGGGCAGTCTCCCTCCTCCTCCCGCTGACGCCAGGACCGGCACCGGCCACCCCCAGGCCGGTGCCGGTCCGCGTCAGGGCGGACGCCGGTCATTGGCCGGGCGGTCGGGTGGTGCTGGTGCTCACCTGGACGGGGGCCGACACGGTGCGGCCGGTCCAGTCCGACAGCTCCTCGGCGATCAACCGGGTCACCAGCTGGTCGAGGGACAGCTCCTCGTAGTCGGTGGTGGCGATGTCGGTGCCCGCCCCCAGCGCCGCGCCCGCCGCCCCGTAGGCCAGGAACACGAACCGGCCGCCGGTGGCCTGCGCCAGCTGCCGGAACACCAGCTCGGCCACGTCATCGGTGCCCGATGAGGCGATGGGGAACACCTTGATGCCCCGTTCCAGGGCATCCGTCAGCGAATCGGTGTAGGGCACCGGCACCTGCCGACCGACCTGCGGCGCGGCATCGCCGACGACGAAGATCAGCTGCAGCGTCTCCTCGGGCGGACCCCAGCCAGGCTCGGCCATCGCCTCGGCCAGGCCTTCGTCGAGCGCCTCGGGCTGGTCGCCGCCGCCCGCCGCGGTCACCTCCGCCAGCGCCCGGCCGAAGGCGTCGAGGTCGCTGGTGAACCGGTAGGTCGCCGTGGTGAACGTGTCCACGTCGTCGCGGTAGAGCGTCATCCCGAAGCGCAACTCGGCGTCGGGCGCCATCACGGCCACGTTCTCGGCGATGGTGGCGATGTTGGCGGTCAGCTGACCGATCTCGTCGCCCATCGACCCGGTGGCGTCGAGCAGGAACAGCACGTCCACCGCCAGCCGGTCGGTCCGGGCCGCGGGCGAGGCGGCAACGAGCTCCAGCTCGCTGCCCGGCGCCCCGCTCACCGACCCGCCGGCCGATTCGAACGTGTAGGAGGCCTCGGTGGCGCCGTACACCGCCGGCAGGAACCGCACCGTGCCGTCGGCCGTGGCCCGCAGCCGCACCGACCCACCCTGGGGATCGGCCCGGACGTCCACCACCGCCCCGGGGACCGGCCGGCCCGACCCGTCGACGACCTGCACCACGATGCGGCCACTCGGATCCCACGGTCGGGCCGCGATGCCGGCGGACTCCAGGCGGTCGAGGTACGAGAGGAACCCGGCGTTGTCCTCGTTGTCGTCCACGGAGCCGGCCCGGAGCGGGGCACCGGCCGGGTCCGGCGAGGCGACGGTGCCGGCCACGATCGTGGTGGCCGGCGCCGCCGGGCCGCTCTCGAACACCGCCGCATCAGCGCCGCCGGCCGCCTCAGCCTCCGAACGCCCGACGGCACCGTCGAGCGTTCGGTCGTCGTCGAAGTCGGGCCGGCCGCCCACCCAACCGCCGACGGGCTCGATGTGCGCACCGGCGGACCCACCGGACGCCGTCGTCGGCGGGGCCGCGGTGCCGCCACCGGGGGCGGGACCCGGCGAGCTGCACCCGGCCAAGGCGCCGATGGTCAGCACCACGCCGATGGCCGGGACCAGCCGGCGCCGGCGTCGGTGGATGGTGCGAAGAGGGAGAGCCGCCCGTGTCGTCATGCCGCATCCGACGAAGCAGGGGTGCGGCCCGGTTCCCGAGGATCGCGAGGCGACGGAAAAATGGTCGAGCCCTCGGAGGTGACGGCCAGGCGACCTGAGGCACACTGCGAGCTCCGCTGAGAGCTGCTGCCTCCCGGCCCTGACTCGGTTCACGGGTCGCAGTCGCGCAGGACCCGACCGCCACCTCCGAAGGCTCGGCGGGCTATTGTAGCCGCTCCGGTCGGAAGACGGCGTAGGCTGTCCCCGCCCTGGAGGGATGCGAGAGCGGACGAATCGGCACGCCTGGAGAGCGTGTGTGGGGCAACTCACCGTGGGTTCGAATCCCACTCCCTCCGCCAAGCGCGGTTTCGGAGGCCTCCTCAGCCGGGAGGCCTTTGTTGCTTTCGCTGACGGGCCGCGCGGCGACGCCAGCAGGTCGGGGTCGCGGCGGCCCGTCAGGTGCGGCAAGCGCGGTTTCGGAGGCCTCCTGCGGCTGCCGAGGCTCCGGTCGGTCGTCGCAGTGGGGGAACTACGATCGAGGGCGATGGCCTACCAGTCGCTCTACCGCCGCTACCGGCCGGGACGCTTCGCCGATCTGGTCGGTCAGCAGCACGTCGTCGCCGGTCTCCGCAACGCGGTCAAGGAGGGGCGCACCGGCCACGCCTACCTGTTCTCCGGCCCCCGCGGCACCGGCAAGACGTCCTCCGCTCGCATCCTCGCCCGGGCGCTCAACTGCACCGCCCTCGAGGACGGCGAGCCCTGCGGCCGCTGCGAATCCTGCCTGGCCATCGAAGCCGGCAGCTCCTACGACCTCTTCGAGCTCGACGCCGCCTCCAACAACAAGGTGGAGGACGTCCGTGACCTGATCAGCCGGGTGGCCATCGGCTCGCCGGGGCGCACCAAGGTGTACATCCTCGACGAGGTCCACATGCTGTCCACGGCGGCGTCCAACGCGCTGCTCAAGACGCTCGAGGAACCGCCGGAGCACGTCACCTTCGTGCTGGCCACCACCGACCCGCAGAAGGTGCTGCCGACCATCCGCAGCCGCACCCAGCACTTCGAGTTCGGCCTGGTGCCGGCCGCCGAGCTGGAACGCCACGTGCGCTGGGTCATCGGCGACGCCGGGCTCGACCTCGACGATGAGGCCGTCAACTGGGTGGTCCGCAAGGGCGCCGGGTCCGTGCGCGACGCCCTCTCGGCGCTCGATCAGGTGGCCGCCGTCGGAGGGATCAGCGGCGCCGCCGCCCCCCTCGACGAGCTGCTCGAGGCCCTCTGCGAGCGCGACACCGCCCGGGCGCTGGTGGGTCTGGCCACCGCCCTCGGCGCCGGTCGGGAACCCCGGCTCGTGGCCGAGGAGCTGCTCGGCCGTCTGCGCGAGGCGTTCCTCGCCGCCGTCGCCCCCGACGTGCTGTCCCTGCCCGACCTCGAGGCCGCCCGCATGGCCGACGCCGCCAAGCGCCTCGGGACCGCCGGCGTGACCCGGGCGTTGGAGGCGATCGGCGCCGCGGTGCTCGAGATGCGCCAGGCGCCCGACGCCCGGGTGCCGATCGAGGTCGCACTCGTGCGCCTCACCCGCCCCGAGCTCGACTCGACCCTCGCCGCCCTCAACGAGCGCGTCGCCCGGCTCGAGGCGATGCTCGCCGGTGGCATGCCGCTGCCGGCCGGCGCCGGCCCGAGTGCTACGCCAGGCGGCTGCCGGCCCCAGCGGCGAGGCCTCGCCGGGCCCGGAGAGCCCGCCGGCGCCGGAGGGACGCAGCGCAGCGCCGCGCACCCCGCCGGCTCCACCCCGAACCACTCCCAGGCCGGCACCCGACGATGTCGACGTCAGGGCGACGGTGGGGGTCTGGCACCACAACCGTCGCCGCGCTCGGTACGAAGGGCGGCCCGCTGCCGCCCGCGCAGCTGGCCGCCCGGCGGGTGACAGGCCCGCCGCGCCCCCAGCCCGACCGGAGCGGCCCGCCCGCCCCGCCGGCGAGACCGACGCACCCACCGGTGCCGGTCCGTCCGTCGGCCCCCGCCGACCGACGCCCCCGGGCCGGCAGCGCCCGGCACGCCGCTGCGGGCCGTGCCCAACCCGCAGGCCGAGCACGCCGGCCCGCCCGCCGGCTCGAACCCCGGCCCGACCCCGGCTCCCGCCCCCGGCGGTGCGCCGCCGACCGTCGCCCAGCTCAGCGAGGCGTGGACGTCGGGCGTGCTCGACCACCTGCCCGCCGGTGCCCGGGCGCTGTACCGAGCCGGCCAGTTCATCGCCGTCGAGGACGGGGTCGCACTGTTCGCCCTGCCGTCGAAGGTGCACCGCGACCGCTGCGAGGCCAAAGCCGGCGACGTCGAGCGCAGCCTCGCCGCCCACTTCGGCCGCCCGGTGCCGCTGCGGCTGGTGGTGGACGAGGGCGGCGGACGCCAGCAGCCGGGCCACAGCGGTGCGCCGCTCGTCGATCGCGGTGAACCCGACGACGAGGAGGATGACATCGGGGACGTTCACGACCTCCCCGACGCCCCTTCCACCGCCATCACCGGGCTCGACCTGCTCCAGCAGACGTTCCCCGGGGCCGAGATCGTCGAATGACCCGCCCCGGACCGATCGGTCCCGCCTTCCCCGACCCGACCCGCCGTCCTTCCCCCGGAGCTTCGCCAACGTGAGCATGTACGACGACAACGACACCCCCGACGCCGCCGGCGGCTTCGACCTCGGCTCGCTGTTCGGCATGGCCAACGACATGCTCGCCGCCCAGCAGGCCGCCGCCGAGGAGACGGCCATCGGCTCGGCCGGCGGTGGCCTGGTGCAGATCACCGTCACCGGTGCCGGCGAGTTCACCAACGTGAAGATCCTCCCCGACGCCGTCGATCCGGCCGACCTCGGTCTGCTCGAGGACCTCGTGCTCGCCGCCCTGCGGGATGCGATGGCCCAGGTCCAGCAGCTGCAGGCCGGTGCCATGGGCGGCTTGGACCTCGGCTCGCTCAGCGGGCTGCTCGGCGGGCTCGGCCCGGCGGACGACGACGACGCAGGCTACGACGACGCCGGCTACGACGACGAGGGCGACACCGCCAGTCCGGGCTTCGGCGGCCCGTCACCGCGACGGTGAGCGGGCTGTACGCCGAACCGATCCAGGACCTCATCGAGGAGCTGGGCCGGCTGCCCGGCGTCGGGCCCAAATCGGCCCAGCGCATCGCCTTCCACCTGCTCAAGGTGTCCGACCGCGAGGCGGGTCGCCTCGCCCGGGCCATCACCGAGCTCAAGGCCCGCATCACGTTCTGCGCCACCTGCTTCAACGTGGCCGAGGTCCGCCCCGACGGCGATGCGGCCTGCGCGATCTGCGCCGACCCCCGGCGGGACGGCCACGTGCTGTGCGTGGTGGAGGAGGCCAGGGACCTCGTCGCCGTGGAGCGGACCGGCGAGTTCAAGGGTCGCTACCACGTGCTCGGCGGTGCCATCAACCACCTCGAGGGCATCGGTCCCGAGCAGCTGCGGGTCCGGGAGCTGCTGCGCCGCCTCCAACACGAGCCCGTCCAGGAGCTCATCGTGTGCACCAACCCCAACCTCGAGGGCGATGCCACCGCGCTCTACCTGGTGCGCCTGCTGGCCGACGTGGACATCACCGTGACCCGGCTGGCCTCGGGGCTGCCGGTGGGCAGCGACCTCGAGTACGCCGACGAGCTCACGCTCGGGCGGGCGCTCGAAGGCCGCCGGCCGATCGGGGCCTGATCCCCGCCAACGGCAGGTCGCGGGCGCAGGACGATCACCGTTCCACCTGCCCGCCTCGTTGCGGAACCACTCAGTGTAGCGGATTGAGCGCGCATAGACAGAACCGGGGTACAGGCCCTCGAACCGGCGCGGGCGGACAGTTGATCGGTTCGAGTGCCGGTACCCCGGCGCTTTGGTTTGGTTACCGGGGGTTCCCGGTGGTGTCGTTGCAAATACGTTACAACGGACCAACAGCGGATGCAACAGTGTGACGAAAAAGATTGCGGCTGACCAGGAGTGTCGCGATTCTGTGACACCGATCGGCGGTGCTGGGGCGCTGGATGGCGGCGTGGCGGCAGGCGGGGGACCGATCGACCCGCACCCGCCGCTCCGGCCCCAGGCGCGACGACGCCCGCTCTCCGTGGCCGGACGAGCGGGCGTCGGTCGAGCGAGGAACGTCAGGAGGCCTTGAACACGACGGCGTCGCCCTGGCCGCCACCGCCGCACAAGGCGGCCGCCCCGTAGGTCTCGCCCCGGCGGCGCAGCTCGTGCAGCAACGTCAGGGCCAGGCGGTTGCCCGACGCGCCGATCGGGTGGCCGAGGGCGATGGCCCCACCGTTGACGTTGACGATCTCGTCGCTGACGCCGAGATCGCGGGCCGAGGCGAACGAGACCGCGGCGAAGGCCTCGTTCATCTCGAACAGGGCGAGATCGCCGATCTGCAGGTCGGTGCGGGACAACGCCTTGCGGATGGCGTTGGCCGGCTGGTGCAGCAGGCCGGTGCCGGGCCCCGCCACCATGCCGTAGGACACCACCTCGCCCAGCACCGACACGCCGAGGCGCTCGGCCGCGGCCTTCGACATCATCACCACTGCGCTGGCGCCGTCGGAGATCTGCGAGGCGTTGCCGGCGGTCACGTTGCCCGCGCCACCGAACGCACCGCGCAGGGCGCCGAGCGACTCGGCGGTGGTGCCCGGCCGCACCCCCTCGTCGGCGTCGACCACCAGCGGGTCACCCTTGCGTTGGGGCACCGAGACCGCCACCAGCTCGGCGTCGAACCGACCGTCCTTCTGGGCGGCCGCGGCGCGCTCGTGGGAGCGGGCGGCGAGCTCGTCCATCGCCGCCCGGCTGATCGATTCGGTGGCCGAGTCGCGCTCGGTGCCCTCGCCCATGGCGCAGCGGTCGAACGCGCAGGTCAGCCCGTCGTACAGCAACGAGTCGACCACGGTGGCGTCGCCCAGCCGGTAGCCGCTGCGGGCGTTGGGCAGCAGGTAGGGGGCGTTCGTCATCGATTCCATGCCGCCGGCGACGACGATGTCGGCACCGCCGGAGGCGATGAGCTGGTCGGCCAGGATGATCGTGTTGAGCCCGGACAGGCACACCTTGTTGACCGTTGTGGCGGGCACGTCCATGCCGATGCCGGCGTTGACGGCGGCCTGTCGGGCGGAGATCTGGCCGGTGGCGGCCTGCAGCACCTGACCCATGTAGACGTACTCGACCTGGTCGGGGGTGATGCCGGCCCGCTCGAGGGCCCCGGCGATGGCGAACCCGCCCAGCTGCATGGCGCTGAAGGAGGCCAGACCACCCTGGAACCGACCGATTGGCGTGCGGGCGCCGGCGACGATGACCGAACCTGGCATGGCGTGACCTCCGAGCGATCCTGCGAGCAGCACCCGTCGGTGCCGCCTCCAACCTAGTGTTTCCTACCGATCGGTAACTCTGGCTGGTGACTTCGGCGGACGGCTGGGTACCCTCCCGGGATGCAGGCAATCCTCGAGGCAATACAGGCGGGCGCCAACGGCGACGACCTTGCCAATGTTCCTCTGCCGGAGAGCTTTCGGGCCGCCTTCGTCCGCAAGGAGGACGTGGGCATGTTCGAAGGGCTCGACTCACCGGACAAGGATCCGCGCAAGTCGTTGCACATCGGCGAGGTCGCCACCCCCCAGATCGCCCCCGACGAGGTGGTCCTGGCCGTCATGGCCAGCTCGATCAACTTCAACACGGTGTGGACCTCGATCTTCGAACCGCTGCCCACGTTCGGCTTCCTCTCCCGGCTGGGCAAGGAGAGCGTGTGGGGCAAGCGGCACGACCAGCCCTTCCACGTGGTGGGGTCCGACGCCTCCGGTGTGGTGATCCGCACCGGTTCGGCGGTGCGCAACTGGAAGGTGGGCGACAAGGTCGTCGTGCACTGCAACCACGTCGACGATCAGGACCCCTCCGCCCACGACGACTCGATGCTGGCCGCCAACCAGCGGATCTGGGGTTTCGAGACGAACTACGGCGGCCTGGCCGATCTGAGCATCGTCAAGGCCAACCAGCTGATGCCCAAGCCCAGCCACCTCTCCTGGGAGGAGGCGGCGGTCAACGGGCTGTGCGCGTCCACGTCGTACCGCATGCTCGTCGGCCGCCACGCCGCCCGCATGAAGCAGGGCGACAACGTGCTGATCTGGGGTGCCACCGGCAGCATCCGAGGCCTACGCCGTGCAGTTGGTGCTCAACGGCGGCGGCACATCGGCGTGGTGAGCTCGCCCCGGCGGGCCGAGCTGCTGCGGTCGATGGGCTGCGAACTGGTCATCGACCGCGCCGCCGAGAAGTTCAACTTCTGGAGCGACGAGCACACCCAGGACGGGGGCGAGTGGCGGCGGCTGGGCAAGCGCATCCGCGATCTCGCCGGTGAGGACCCCGACATCGTCTTCGAGCACCCCGGTCGCTCCACCATGGGCGCCTCGGTGTTCGTCACCAAGCGGGGCGGCACCATCGTCACCTGCGCGGCGACCAGCGGCTACATGATCGAGTACGACAACCGCCACCTGTGGATGAAGTTGAAGCGGATCGTGTCCTCCCACTTCGCCAACTACCAGGAGGCGTCAGGAGATGAACCGCCTCATCGACCGCGGCGCCATCCAGCCGGTGCTGTCGGCCTGCTTCCCGCTCGAAGAGGTGGGCGAGGCGGCCAACCAGGTCCACCACAACCAGCACGAGGGCAAGCTCGGCGTGCTGTGCCTGGCGCCCGAGCGCAACCTCGGCATCGATGACCCGGAGAAGCGGGCCCGCATCGGCGACGAGCGCATCCGCCGCTTCGAGGAGCGCTGAACGTTCGACACCCGGGCTGATCTGACCGCCCGGCTCGTACCGAACGGTATGGGCCGGGCCGGTCAGGCCGGCCGGCGTCGATCACCCGGACCAGGAACGCTTTGGTCCGGTCGTGCTGCAGGTCGACGAAGAGCTGCTGCGGCATAACGCTCCACGATCCGGCCGCCGTCGAGGAAGCAGACCAGGTCGCTGATCTCCCGGGCAAAGGCCATCTCATGGGTGGCGAGGACCATGGTCATGCCGCTCTGGCGCAGTTCCCGCACGACGTCGAGCACCTCCCCACCAGCTCGGGGTCGAGGGCCGAGGTGATCTCGTCGAGCAGCATCAGCTCGGGCTGCATGGCCAGCGCCCGGGCGATGGCCACCCGCTGCTGCTGACCTCCCGAGCAGCGATCGGGGAAGTCGGTGGCCTTGTCGGCCAGGCCGAAGCGGGCCAGCAGGGCCAGCGCCTCGGTGCGGGCGGCGGCGGCGGGCACGCCGAGCACCTTGCGAGGTGCCAGCGACACGTTGTCGAGCACCGACAGGTGGGGGAACAGGTTGAAGCTCTGGAACACCATGCCGATGCGGCGGCGGATCGGATCGGGCGGCAGGCCCGGCTCGGCGATGTCCAGCCCGTCGAGCTCGATCGTGCCCTCGTCCACCGGTTCCAGCAGGTTGATGCAGCGCAGCAGCGTGGACTTGCCGCTGCCCGAGGAACCGATGAGGCAGACCACCTGGCCCTCGGCCACATCGAGGTCGATGCCGTCGAGCACCACCTTGGTGCCGAACGCCTTGCGCACGCCGCGCAGGCGGAGCTTGGGGGTCCGGCGGGGCTGCTCATCGCACGGCGGTGGCCGACATGCGTCGGCGCTCCCGCTGCAACAGGTGGTCAGTGAGCCGGGTCATCGGCACCGAGACCAGCACGAACAACAGCGCCGCGCCCACGTAGGGGTGAAGTTGGCGAAGGTGGACTTGAAGCTCTGCGCCCGCCGCAACGCCTCCACCGGGCCCAGGATCGACACCAGGGCGACGTCCTTCTGCAGCGACACGAGGTCGTTCATGAGCGGGGGGATGACCCGGCGCACCGCCTGCGGCAGCACGACATACCGCAGGGTCTGGAAGCTGGACATCCCCAGCGAGCGGGCCGCTGCCCGCTGGCTCTCGTGCACGCTCTCGATGCCCGCCCGGAACACCTCGGCCACGTAGGCGGCGTAGGCGGCGATCAACGCCAGCGAGCCCCACAGCACCGGTTTGGACCAGGTGCGGCTCTGCAGCAGGCCCGGCACACCGAAGCCGATGAGGTAGATCCACAGGATGACGGGCACGCCCCGCACCCCGTCGGTGTAGACCGTGGCGGCCAGTCGCAGCGGGAACAGCGCCGGGCTGCGCACGCTGCGGGCCAGGGCGATGGCCATGCCGGCCACCAGGATCGACGGCGCACACCAGGCGAAGATCTGCAGGTCGTAGAGGAATGCCCGGAACAGCGGGCCGATGGTGCTGCGGAACGTCTCGCCGTCGAAGAACGACGCCCGTACCTTCTGGTATCCGGGCAGTTGCGGGATGGCGACGAGCGCGGCGAGCAGCACCAGCACGGTCGATGCCGAGGCGGCCAGCACCGAACGGCGGCGCTGGCGGCGCTCCCAGCGCTGCCGGCGGGTGAGGGCCTCGGTCACGGGCGGCGGGTGCCGATCACACGCTGAGCACCTTGGCGCCGGTCTTGTCGGCCAGCCACTCGGCGGTGAGCTGCTCCAGGGTGCCGTCGGCCTCGAGGGCGTCGAGGGCCTCGTCGGCGCAGGCGACGAGCGGGTTGTCCTTCTCGAAGAGCAGGCCGAACTCGTCGGTCGCGCCCCCGGCGTCGGCCGGGAACTGCCCGATGACCGTGGTGCCCTCGATCTCGACCGCGCTGACGAAGAACGCGGTGGGCAGGTCGAGCACGATGGCGTCGATCTGCTTGGACTCGAGCGCGGCCTTGGCGTCGGTGTTGTCGTTGTAGGCGTACGGCGCGGTGGACGGCTTGATCACCTGTTCGATGAACGTGAGGCTCGTGGTCCCCGCCGCCGCCCCCAGCTTCAGCTTGGCCAGGTCGGCGGCGGAGTCGGCCCCGGCGGCGGCGGAGTCCTCGAAGCCCACCACCGCCTGGTTGGTGGCGTAGTACGGCCGGGAGAAGGACACCACCTCCTCACGCTCGGGTGAGATCGAGTACTGCTGCAGGTTGAAGTCGAAGCTCTTCGGGCCCGGCTGGATGGCCTCGTCGAAGCTGGTGCGCACCCACGTGACCGCGCTCCGTTCGAAGCCGAGCCGCTCGGCCACCGCATAGGCGACGGCCGCCTCGAACCCCTCGCCGCTCTCGGGGTCGTCGTCGACCACCCACGGCTCGAACGCCGGATCGCCGGTGGCGATGGTCAACACGCCGTCCTCGAGGGTCTTGCCCTGGGCGCAAGATGCACCCGCTCCGTCGCCGCCCGCCTCCCCGGCCGCCGTGGTCGACGAGGCGGCATCGCCGTCGTCCCCACCGCAGGCGGCGAGGGCGAGCGAGCCGGCGACGAGGCAGCTGAGCAACAGGCGACGGGCCACGGGACACTCCTGAAGTCTTTGATGGCGAGCCGTGACGCTACCAGCGGCGGGTGCCGCGCCATCGGCACCCGCGTGCGGGTTGGACCGGACCGGTACGCGATGATCGGGGGCATGCTGCTCACCGAGATCGATCACGTCGCCATCGCCGTCAAGGACCTCGAGGCCGCCATCGACTACTACCAGCGGGCGTTCGGCGCCACGGTGGACCATCGCAGGTCGTGGAGTCCGACGGGGTGGAGGAAGCGCTGCTGAAGGTGGCCGAGAGCTACATCCAGCTGCTCACCCCGACCCGCGACGATTCACCGGTGGCCAAGGCCATCGAGAAGCGGGGCGAGGGCCTGCACCACATCGGCTACCGCGTGGCCGACTGCGGTCAGGCGCTGCAGGCGATGCTCGACGCGGGCGCCACCGCCATCGACAAGGCGCCCCGGCCCGGCTCGCGCGGCACGACGGTGGCGTTCATGCACCCCAAGGGCAGCTTCGGCACGCTCATCGAGCTGGTCCAGGAGTAGCCGGGCGCACCCGACCGGCGGTGGCGGCCGCCATGGCCGCCAGCCACTCGAACAGGGCGAGGTGCTCGGGCAGACCGAGCAGCACCTCCAGGTGCCACTGCACGGCCACCAGCTGATCGGCGCCGTCCACCTCGATCGCCTCCACCACGCCGTCCTCGGCCCGGGCCACCACCTGCACGCCGGAGCCCGGACGGTCCACGGCCTGGTGGTGGTAGGAGTTGACCAGCTGCAGCGACGGGTGGCGGGCGGCCAGCCGGCTGCCCGCCTCCATGGTGATGGCATGGGAGACCGTGTCGTCCCCGCCCGGTTCGCTGGGCGTGTCCGGGTGGTCGTCGAGGTGCTGGATCAAGGTGCCACCGCAGGCGACGTTGACCACCTGCAGGCCCCGGCAGATGGCCAGGGTGGGCAGGCCGGACTCGATCGCCTGGCGGGCGAGGGCCAGCTCGAAGCGGTCCCGGGAGGGATCGTGGTCGCCGCCGGTGGGCACCGGTTGCGCCGCCTGGCCGTAGCAGGCGGGGTCCACGTCGTTGCCACCGGTCAGCAGCAGCCCGTCGATCCGCTGGCACAGGGTGGCGGCCTCCGCCAGGTCGCCCACCGGTAACAGGACCGGCAGCGCCGCCGGCGGCGCACCGCGGCGGCGTAGTGGGCGTCGATCACGTGGTGGGCCTCGGTGCCCCAGTACCGGGTCACGTCGGCGGTCTCGGTACTGATCCCGATGAGCGGTCGCACGGGCGCCCACGCTACGGCCGCGGTCGCCGCGGACCGCGTCGTCCGACGGTCGGGTGCGCTTCGCCGCTTCATCCAGGCGCTTCATCCACGCGCCTTCGTCCATGCGCCTCGTCCACTGGCCCGATCGCCCGGAGGGTCCACCAGCAACCCTTCGCGGCCGATTCGAAGTCGATTCGGCGCTCTCGACGCGATCGGATCGCCCGGCCGCACATCGTGCCGCGCCCCGGCGCGACGGACCCATGGGGTCACCGTCCGTAGGCGGATCTGTGTCTTCTGACCAGTTCCGAATCGACGTCGAATCGAGCGCGACGCAAACCCTGACCCGCCCGTCGCCGGCTACCCGGCCCGAATCGCCGGCGTCGCCCGGGCGCTGAGCCGCAGCGTCCACCGGCTTCGTCCACCCGCCGGCCTCCACCTGCTTCGTTCACTCGGCTTCGTTCACTCGGCTTCGTTCACCGGCGGGCCGCCCCGATGGTGCACCGCCAACCCTTCGCGGCCGATTCGAAATCGATTCGGCGCTCTCGAGCGCGATCGGATCGCCCGGCCGCACATCGTGCCGCGCCCCGACGCGACGGACCCATGGGGTCACCGTTCGTAGGCGGATCTCGTGTCTTCTGACCAGTTCCGAATCGACGTCGAATCGAGCGCGACACAGCCCGGGACGACTCCCGCCGGGTCCGCCCGATGACGATCGACGAGCCGGGTCCGCCCAGCTGCGCCAACCGCGCCCCGCCCCTCGGCGACGCACCGCCGACGCTCCGCCGACGCACCGCCGACGCAGCAAGTACGGTCCGCCCATGGCAGCCGAACGCACCCGCCCCACCGCCCGCGCATCGCCCGCGCGTCGACATCCCCGAGGACCTCCGTGACGTCACCTCGGTCAAGGGCAGCGGGCAGCAGCTCAACATCTTCGCCACGCTGGCCCACGCCCCCAACGTGCTGCGCCGGTTCTCCCAGCTCGGCAGGACGCTGCTGTTCCGCACCACCGTCGGTGACCGCGAACGAGGCTGGTGATCCTCCGGGTCGGGTGGAACTGCCGCTCGGTCTACGAGTTCGGCCAGCACACCACCATCGGGCTCGACAGCGGGCTGACCGAGGCGGAGATCACCGCGCTGACCCGCGACCCGGCCGACGGCGGGTGGAGCGACCGGGATCGGGCGCTGATCGCCCTGGCCGACGACCTCTGCGCCGACGATTGCGTCAGCGACGCCACCTGGGCGGCCCTGCGCCCCGACTGGGATGACCGTCAGCTGGTGGAGCTCATCGTCACCGCCAGGCTTCTACCGGATGGTGTCGGGCTTCCTGAACAGCGCCGGGGTCAGCTCGACGACGGGGTGCCCGGCTGGCCGGCCCTGGCCGCGGCGTGATCGACGCCACCGGCCCGCGGCGTCCGCTTCCGTGCGACGGCCTGCTAGGAGTAGGGCCATGCAGCTTCTGCGAGCCGGCCGCGCCATCGTCGCGGGCCGGGCGCTCCTCACCATGACCGTCGCCGGCGCCCTCGCCGCTGCGCTGGCCGCCTGTGGCTCCGGCTCCGAGGCCGAGCCGCCGCTGTCGGCCGCCGCCCAGCAGGGCAGGGACCTGGCCCGCAGCAAGGGTTGCGCCTCCTGCCACGTGTTCTACGGCCGCGACGCCGCCGGGCCCACCTGGAAGGGCCTCTACGGCAGCCAGGTCGAGCTGGAGGACGGCACGGTGGTGACCGCCGACGAGGCATACCTGACGCGATCGATCAAGGACCCATGGGCGCAGAAGGTCGACGGCTTCGCCACGATCATGCCCCGCAACAGCCTCACCGACGAGGAGATCGCCCTGATCGTGGGCTACATCAAGGAGCTCAACCCGCCCGGCGCCGACACCGGCACGGGGAGCTGACGCGGTCATGCAGGTCCACCTCGTCGACGGCACCTACGAGCTGTTCCGCCACTTCTACGCCGTACCGACCCGCATGTCGGTGGGCGCCCGCCCCTCCGACGGGCACGACGGTTCGCTCGACATCGGCGCCGCCCGCGGCGTGGTGGACAACATGGTCCGCCTCCTCGAGAACGGCGCCACCCACCTCGGCGTGGCCACCGACCACGTGATCGAGTCCTGGCGCAACGACCTATGGGCGGGCTACAAGACCGGTGAGGGCATCGACCCGGCGCTGCGCGGCCAGTTCGACGTGCTGGAGGACGCTCTCGCCGCGTTCGGCATCACCGTGTGGGCCATGGTCGAGTACGAGGCCGACGACGCCCTCGGCGCCGCCGCCGCGGTGGCCGACGCCGACGAGCGCGTCACCCAGGTGCAGATCCTGACCCCCGACAAGGACCTGGCCCAGTGCGTGCGCGGGGACCGGGTGGTGCAGGTCGACCGGCGCAAGGACCTCGTGGTCGACGAGCAGGGCGTGATCGACCGCTACGGCGTGCCGCCGGCGTCCATCCCCGACTACCTCGCCCTCGTCGGTGACAGCGCCGACGGCTTCCCCGGCCTGGCCGGCTTCGGGGCCAAGAGCAGCTCGGCCCTGTTGCGCCGCTACGGCCACCTGACCGACATCCCCGCCGCCCCCGGCCAGTGGGAGGTGCCGGGCCTGCGCGGCGCCGCCAAGCTGGCCACCACCCTGCAGGCCGGCATGGCCGACGCCCTGCTGTTCCGCACCCTGGCCACGCTCAGCATCGTCGGCCCGGAGGTGGGGACCGTGGAGCAGTGGCGGTGGAGCGGGCCCACCGATGCCGCCGAGGACTGGGGTCGCTACCTCGACCTGCCCAACCTGGCCCGGCGGACCCGCCGGCTGGCCGCCGCCCGCGCCACGGCATAGGAGCCGCCCCCGGCGGCCTGGGCTAGCGTGCCGCCCCATGGGCGAGACCATGCGCGCCGGCCGGTTGGTGGAACTGGGCCGCGTCGAGTTCGAAGAGGCCCCCAGCGATCCGCCGCAGGCCGGCGAGCTGTTGGTGCACTCGCGCTTCGCGTCGATCTGCGGCAGCGACCTGCACGGCGTGCAGTACGGCGTGGAGCTGCCGCCGCCGCCGTGGCCGCCGGGCTACCCCGGCCACGAGGGCATCGGCCACGTGGTCGAGTCACGGGCCGAGGGCTTCGAGGAGGGCGACCTCGTCCTGGCCGTGCCCAACGCCGCCATCGGCCGTTGCATGGCGGAGTACCAGCGGCTGCAGGCCGTCACCGCGGTCAAGATCGACGCCGCCATCGACGTGCCGCTGCAGCAGCTGCTGATGGCCCAGCAGCTGGGCACGGTGATCTTCGCCCTGCGCCGCTACCCGACCGACGTGGCCGGCAAGACGGTGGTCGTGCTCGGCCAGGGCTCGGCCGGTCTGTTCTTCACCCACCTGCTGAAGAAGGCGGGCGCCGCCCGGGTGATCGTGGCCGACCTGTCAGACGCCCGGCTGGCCATCTCCCCGCACTTCGGGGCCGACGTGATGATCAACGCCGCCACCGACGACGTGCGCGCCGCGGTGCTCGATCTCACCGGGGGCAAGGGCGCCGACCACCTGGTGGAGGCGGTGGGCACCCGCCAGACCCTGGCGCTGAGCATCGAGCTGGTGGCGCCGGACACGAAGATGCTGTGGTTCGGGCTGCCCGACACCGCCGACAGCGTGCCCATCTCGTTCCAGAAGTTCTTCCGCAAGCGCCTCACCGCCCAGACGGTGTACGGCGCGCAGTTCGAGCCGGGGCTGGTGTCGTTCCGGGCGGCGCTCGACCAGATCGTGCGGGGCGACATCGACGTGACGCCGCTGCTGTCGCACGTGCTGCCGGTCGAGCAGGTGTCCAAGGCGTTCGAGCTGGCGCACTCGCGCGACGAGAACGCCATCAAGGTGTCGGTGTCGTTCTGAGCGTGACGCCGGGTTCCCGGCCCGCCGCGCGACCGTCGGGAGGCCCGGCGTGATCGTGGTGTGCGGCGAGGCGCTGATCGATCTCACCGCCGTCGAGGTGGCCGGCGAGCGGCTGTGGCGCGCCCTGCCCGGCGGTGGGCCGCACAACGCCGCCATCGCCCTGGCCCGCCTCGGGGTGCCGGTGCGCTTCATCGGCCGGCTGTCCACCGACCGCTTCGGGCAGCAGCTGGCCGGCGGGCTCGCCGCCGACGGCGTGGACCTGACCTGGGCGGTGACCGGCCCGGAGCCCACCACCCTGGCGGTGGTCGCCCTCGACCAGGGCGGCTCGCCCACGTTCTCGTTCTACGGCGAGGGCACCGCCGACCGGCTGCTGGGCCCGGGGACCTGCCGGCCGACCTGGGCGATGCCGAGGCGGTGCACTTCGGCACGCTGTCGTTGGTGAACGAGCCGCAGGCGTCGACGCTGGAGGCCCTCATGCGGCGGGAGTCGGGCCGTCGGCTGCTGTTCTGCGACCCCAACGTGCGTCCGCTGTTGATCGGTGCGCTGGAGCCCTACCTGGCGAAGCTGCAGCGCTGGCTCGAGTTGGTCGACGTGGTGAAGTTCTCCGACGCCGATCTGGCCTGGCTGGCGCCCGGCGAGGATCCCGCCGTGGTGTCGGCTCGCTGGGCGGATCGCCACGGCGTGGTGGTGGTGCTCACCCGTGGGGCGCACGGCGCCGACGCCTTCTGGCCCGGTGGCCACGTGTTCCGGCCGGCCACCCCGGTCGACGTGGTGGACACCGTCGGTGCCGGCGACACGTTCGGCGCCGCCTTCCTGGCCGAGCTGCGCCGGCGCCGCCCGCTCGTGGCCGGTCTGGCCGCCTCGCTCGGCGACGGTGCGGGCGGGGCGGCCGCGGCGGACATCGCCGCCGCGCTCGACCACGCCGGCCGCGCCGCTGCCATCACCTGCAGCCGGGCCGGGGCCGATCCGCCGCGCGCCGATGAGCTCTGAGGCGGCCCGGCTCCGCACCGTCACGTTCCCGCCGGTCGCGCTCGAGCGCTACGACGCCGCTGCCCTGCTCGGGTTCCTGGCCACTCGGGCGGTGACCGGCGTGGAGCAGGCGACGGCCGGAACATACCAACGAGTACTGCCGGTGTCGCTCGGCGGCGGCCTGTTGCGCGTGCGCTTCGAGCCGGCCGGGACGCGCACGACCGCCACGGTCCACGTCACCGCACCGTCGCCGGCGGTGGCCGAGGCGGCCGGCGCAGCCGCTCGGCACCTGTTCGACCTCGACGGTGACGGTGACGCGGTGCACGCCGCCCTCGGTGCCGACCGCTGGCTGGGGCCGCTGCTGGCCCGCCGTCCCGGGTTGCGGGTGCCGGGTGCGGTGGACCCCGACGAGATCGTGGTGCGCGCCATCGTCGGCCAGCAGGTGTCCGTCCCCGCCGCCCGTACCGTACTGAATGGTCTGGCCGAGCGGTACGGTGAACCGCACGACGGTGGCGGGGCCGAGGGTGGGGCCGAGGACGGGCGCGGCGACGAGGGCGACGCCGCGCTGCACCGGCGCTTCCCGACGGCGTCACGGCTGGCCGCGCTGGAGCCCGCCGACCTGCCCATGCCCCGTGCCCGCGGCGCCTGCCTCATCGGCGCCTGCCGGGCGCTGGCCGACGGAGCGCTGCGCTTCACCGACGACGCCGGCCGGCCGCTCGAGCCCGCCGAACTACGGGCACAGCTGTTGCGCCTGCGCGGTGTCGGTCCGTGGACGGCGGACTACATCGTGCTGCGCACCACCACCGATCGCGACGTGTTCCTGGCCGGAGACCTCGCGGTACGGCGCGCCGCCGGACGGCTCGGTATGGCCGACGACCAGGCCGGCCTGGCCCGGCTCGCCGAGCGCTGGCGGCCCTGGCGGGCCTACGCGGTGCTGCACCTGTGGGCCTCGCTGGCCGATGACGTCCCGCCGCCGACCGGGGCCGTTGATCGCAGCTGACCAACGGCCCCGCCCCGATACCGTTCGGCCCTACAGCCGGGCCGGGCCGCTCCGTACGGTTGGCTCATGACGAACGGGTATGAACCACGGGCACGGTATGCGCACCTGGTGGTGCCGCTCGACGGCTCAGCGGAGTCCGAACGCGCCGTCAACCTCGGCAAGCAGCTGGCCGACGCGGCCGGCGCCAAGTTGTGGCTGCTCCATGTCGAGACGCAGTTCGAACGCCGTGATCCGAGTGTGTTCAGCCACGCCCAGGAGCTGGCCTCGAAGCTCGGCGCCACCGCCGAGGTGCGGCCGTCGGGCGCGGAGGAGACCCCGCCCGGCGAGGTGATCGGACGCTTCCTCGACGAGCTGGGCAACGCCACCGCGGTGATGGCCACCCATGGCCGCGGCCGTCTGGCCACCGCACTGCTGGGATCGGTCACCGCCGGGGTCATCGGCGGCGGTCACGCCGTGGTCGCCATCGGCCCCAACGTGCCGGCTGCCACCGAGCCGATCACCAAGGTGATGGCCTGCGTCGACGCCTCGTCGTTCTCGGAGAACGTCGTGGCCGAAGCCGCCGGCTGGGCCCGGGCGTTGGGCGCCCAGCTGTGGATGGTCGAGGTGGTCGATCCCAAGGTGGTCCCGGTGGGCGCCGGCGGCCAGGAGAGCTCGTACGTGCACCGCCTGTCCCAGGAGCTGCGCGACAGCGGCCTCGACCTGGAGTGGGAGGTGCTCCACGACGAGCGCCCGGGCCGGGCCATCGCCACCTACGCCGCCGCCCAGCCGGGCACCATGGTGGCCCTGGCCACCCACGGCCGCTCCGGTCTGCGCCGGGCCGTGGTGGGCAGCGTGGCCGGCGACGTGCTGCACTCGGCCTCCGTGCCGGTGGTGGTGCTGCAACCCAAGGCCTGACCCCGGGCATGCCCGATGCGCTCGGGCGCCCGCCGCTTCGCTGGTGGATGACAGCGCGGGCCACGGTCGACCACACTGGTCGGCCGTGGTTCCCGTGCCGACCCTCAGCTTCCGCGCCGCCGATCTCGATGCCGTGGTGTTCGACATCGGCGGCGTGTTCGTCGTCCCCCATCACGACCTGGTCGGCGGGCACCTGCGCGCCGCCGGCCTGGCCGCTCCCGAGGGCGAGGACCACTACCATCGGGCGCACTACCGCGCTGTGCACGCCCTCACCCAGGGGGACGGCCACGACGAGACCGACCCCACGTTCTGGCGCACCTACCACCGCGCCTACGTGGAGGTGCTCGGCTTCCGTGATGCGGAGCTCGACGTGGCCGCGCGCACCCTCGGCCGGCTGTTCGGCACCGTGTCGGGGCTGTGGCGCCAGCTCATCCCGGACAACATCGCCGGGTTCGCCCGCATCGCCGCCGCCTACCCGGTGGCCATCGTGTCGAACAACGACGGCACCGCCGAGCAGCAGATGATCGAGTTCGGGGTCTGTCAGGTGGGCCAGGGGCCGCTGCCCAGCGCGGTGATCGTGGTGGACTCCGGCGCGGTGGGCATCAGCAAACCCGATCCGGCCATCTTCACGCCGGCGCTCGAGGCGCTGGGCACCGCCCCCGCCCGCACCCTCTACGTGGGCGACACCGTCCACGCCGACGTGCGGGGCGCACGGGCGGCGGGCATGCCGGTGGTGCAGATCGACCCCTACGGCCACCACCACGGCCACGACCACGACCGGGTGCTCAGCCTGGTGGAGCTGGCCGACTACCTCGGGGCGCCGCCGGCCAGCACGGCCGACACCCCCAGCGGCGCCGCCTCCACCAACTGGTCGTAACCGCAGCTTGCCGGCTCGCGGTCTTCTCGCCAGCGGACGAAGGACGCCACCCCCCGGAACCGGCCGTTGGTGACGGTCTGGTAGGCCACCTCCGCCACCCGCTCGAGGCGCAGCGGCACCCACGACAGGTCCTTGGTGGCGTTCCAGCGGCTCACCGCGCCCGGCAGCCGGCCGCCCTGCTCGTGGGCCTCGGCCCTGGCCCATTCCGCCCACGGGTGCGCGTCGAGGGCGTCGACGGTGAGCGGTTCGAGCAGCGCCCGCAGCTCCTTGCGCCGGGCCACCGAGAAGCTGGCGGCCACACCGAGGTGGTGCAGCGTGCCCTGCTCGTCGTAGAGCCCGAGCAGCAGCGACCCCACCCCCTGGCCGTCCTTGTGCCAGCGCATGCCGGCCACCACGCAGTCGGCGGTGCGGCGGTGCTTGATCTTGAACTGGACCCGTTTGTCGGGCTCGTAGCGCCCGGCCAGCGGTTTGGCGATCAGCCCGTCGAGGCCGGCCCCTCGAACGCCTCGAACCAGACCCGGGCGAGGTCGAGGTCGCGGGTGGCGGGGCAGAGGTGCACGCCGCCGGCGTCGGCCAGGATGGTGGCGGCGTCCGCCCCGCTGGCGTCGAGGTGGGCCAGCTCGAGCTCGAGCCGACGGCGGCGTTCGGCGAAGGGCAGCTCGCGCAGGTCGTCGTCGCCGAAGGCCAGCGCGTCGAAGGCCACGAAGCTGGCCGGGGTGCGCTCGGCCAGCAGGTTGATGCGACTCGGCCGGGTGGATGCGCTGCTGGAGGGCGTCGAAGTCCAGCCGGTCCTCCACCACGACGATGATCTCGCCGTCGAGCACGCAGCGCTCGGGCAGGCGGGCCCGCAGGTTGGCCACCACCTCGGGGAAGTAACGGGTGAGCGGCCGTTCGTTGCGGGAGCCGAGGATGACCTCGTCGCCGTGGCGGAAGGCGATGCAGCGGAACCCGTCCCACTTGGGCTCGTAGGAGATGTCGCCCTCGGGGAAGGAGTCCACCGCCTTGGCGAGCATCGGCTTGACCGGGGGCAGCACGGGCAGGTCCACGCCTGCACGCTACCCACCGCCATCACGGCGGACGGCGGGCCCGGCGTGGGCGGTGCGGTCTGCCAGGGCCGTGCGATCGGCTCCGATCACCCCTTGCCGGAGCGCCCCTGGTTGCTCTGGGCGGACGAGGCGTTCCCGTGGTCGTCATCGGCTGTCGCGCCGTTGCTGTTGCCGTTCCTGTTGTCGTTGCCGTTGTGGTTGTTGCTGTCGTCGTCGTCCGGTTCGGCTTCGTGGTCCGACCCGCCGTTCCCGTGCACCTCGCCGGTGGCGCCATCGTCGTCGGCATGCTCGTCGGCATGCTCGTCGGCATCGTCGTCGTGCTCGGTGCCACCGGTGGAGGGCTTGCCGCAGTCGGCGTGCGCCGCCTCGGCGATCGACCCGCCCCGTTCCCGGCCCGTCTGCCCGGTGCTGTGGGCCACGTCGGACACGTAGGCGCCGTGGTTCACCGCGTCGTCGCAAGCCTGCTGATCATCCCCGGTGCCGTCGGCGCCGTCCTCGGGCAGCGTGTCGGCCGTGGGCGTCGTGCTCGCCGTGCTCGGCGTCGCCGGTGGCGCCTCGGTGGTGCCGGTCGACGGATCGTCCGAGGTCGCGCCCTCCGGGTCCCCGCCGTCGTCGAGGACCCCCGAGGTCGAGGTGGTGTCGAGCTCGGCGGTGGTCGTGGTGGTCACGAACGTGGTGACCGTCGGTTCGCTCGGCGAGCTGTCGACCAGCGGCAGGTTGCCGCTGGCGGCGGCGGCCGCGGTGCCGGCGGTCAGCAGACCGGCGGTGAGCGCGCCGGCGGCCTTGAGGGTGAGCAGTTTGGCCAGCATGCGTCTGGGCTCCTTGGGGTTCGGGGCAGGCGGCGATGACGTTCCCGGCGCCCCGGCGAGCGCAGCTGCCATCCTGGTCAGCACGTCGGTCTCGCCCCGCAGCTCGCTCGGCCGGGCCGCGCTGCGCAGCGCGGCGAGGACGTCGTCGATGGTGGGGGCGGGGTCGACGGAGGGGGCGGGCGCCGGATCGGTCATCGCGTCCCCTCCATCGTCGGGGCGGCCTCCGCTGTGACGGCACCCGGAGGATTCCCCTCGATCGGTGAGGGTTCCCCGACCAGCTCGGCGAGGCGGTGCAGCCCGCGGTGGGTGAGCGCCCGGATCGCGGGCTCGCTGCGGCCCATCAACTGCGCCACCGTGGCCACATCGAAGTCGGCGACCACCCGCAGCAGCACGGCCTCGGCCTGATCGTCGGTCAGCCTCGCCACCAGCTGCAGCGCGGCGTCGAGCCCATCGATGCCGGCCGTGTCGTCACCGCAGGAGGGCACTTCGGCTGGCCGGGCGCTCAGGTGTTCGGCACGACGTCCGATGCGGCGCAGCTCGTCGATGCTCCGCCGCCGGCCGATGGTGAACAGCCAGCGCCGGAACTCCTCGCGCCCGCCGTGGAAGCGACCGAGGCTACGGGCGACGTCCACCCAGACGGCCGAGGCGACGTCTTCGGCGAGGCGATCACCGACCCGTACCCGGAGGTATCGCAACAGGCTCGGGTGCTCGGCCCGCCAGATGCGGCCGAGCGCGTCACGGTCGCCGCCCGCCGCCCGGGCGACGAGGCTGGAGAAGTCTTCGATCGGGTCGCCCGGCACCGCCGGACACATCGGCCCGACCCGGCCGCCGCCGGAGGGGCCGGCCGACCTACCCGGTCGGGAGGATCGATCGGGTGCCGCCGTGGCTCAACGGCGGCCGAACAACACCCAGGGCGCCCAGTGGTACGGGTGGGGGTGCTCCTCCGCCACGACCCGTTGCGCGCCGCGCAGGGCGGCCACCGGGCCGATCGCACCGAGCTCGGCGTAGAAGCACCGCATGAACGTGGTGGTGGCCCGGTCGTCGGCGGCCCACAGGCTGGCCACCGCGGTGGCCGCGCCGGCACCGAGCAGGGCCCGGGTGAAGCCGAGCACCTCGGCCGTCGCCAGATCCGTGCGGGCGGTGTCGCAGGCGCTGAGCACGACCGTACGCCCACCGAGGTCCAGCTGCAGCAGCTCGGCGGCGGTCACCCAGCGGTCGGCGAGGCGCAGCGCGCTGTACATGGCGTTGTCCGGGCGGAACACGGCATGGCCGGCGAGGTGGACGTGACCGGCGGCGGGCAGCGCCTGCACCACCCGGTCCCAGGTGGCGGCTTCGTCCACCAGCACGGTGGCCGCCGGCAGCCGCTCGCCGACGGCGCGGACCTCGTCGGCCACCAGCGGCGCCAGCTCGTCGGCCACGCCGGCCACCAGCGCGCCGGGTGGCGCCGCGACCGAGGTGGAGCCCAGGGCGCTGATGCTGGGGGCGAGCGAGATCACGAACCGGTCGAGCAGCGGGGCGGCACCATCGGCGAGCGCCGAGAAGGGCACGCCCGCCAACGGCCCGTCGGGCACGATCACCAGCGGCTGCGGGCCCGGGCCCGAGGGCAGCAGCGCAGCGACGGGCGCGATGAGCAGCTCGTGGAGTCGCGCCAGCACCGCGTCGGTGGCCCGTCGCTGCTGGACCAGGTGCCGATCGAGGCGGGCCCCGCCGGCGGCGAGCCGTGAGAACTGGGTCTCCAGGCGCTGCAGGAGCGCGTCCACCTCCTCGACGCGGCAGCACGAGGGCACGACGCTGGGCGTGTCGCCGTCGATCACGAAGGCGTGCACCACCCCGTTGGCGCAGGCGTAGCTGAGCACCGTGGCATCGATCGTGGGGCCGTCGAGCGCGGCGGTCGCGGCGCCGGTGGTCGCCGTGGTGGTGGCATCGACCGCCCGGCTGGTGTCCCGGCGGACGGCGCGTTCGGAGCGTCGCACCGCCAGCAGGCCGGCGCGCCGCTCGAGCTCGGCCAGGCGATCGGCGAGGATCGTCCGCCGGGGTTCGGCCACCGGGGTGGGGGCGAACAGCTCCGACTGGGCGGCGCGCAGGTCGGCGAGCACGGCCGCCTCCTCGGCGTCGGCTGGTAGGCCGGCCGGGCCCGACCCGTCGCGCTCGCGCCGTTCCTCCGGCGACCGGGCCCGGAGGTCGGCCCTCAGCTCCGACAGCGCCCGCGAGCGGGACCGGTCGCAGAGCTCGACCATGGCGTGCACCGACGCTCCGCCATCGATGAGCACTGCCAGCAGGTCCTCGTAGGGGGAGCGCTTGTCGTCGAGGTAGCGGCGCAGCAGCGCGTCCTGGCCGAGTCCGCCGCGGGCGCGCTCCACGGCGTCGACCGCGCTGCGCAGCAGCGGCAGCGCCTCCTCCGTCCGGCCCGAGTGGGCCAGCCGGCGTCCGAGCGCATGGTGCACGGCGGCGGTCAGCGGATCGAGGCCCAGCGCCTCGGCCTCGGTGCGGGCCTGCTCCAGGTGGGCGAGGGCGTCGCGCCCGGCTCCGCCGGTGGCGTCGGCGGCGTCAGCGAGGTTCGTGGGGTCGGTGGGGTCGGTGAGGTCGGCGAGCACCAGCAGCGCCTGCACCGCGGTGACCGCGGCCCCGCTGTGGCGCGCCAGCACCAGCGCCTCCTCGGCGGCCGTGCGCGCCGCGGCGGGCTCACGGCGCCGCAGCGCCAGCCGGGCCCGGTCCACCAGGACCGCGGCGACCCAGCCGTTGTGACCGGACCGCCGGAAGCGCTGCAGGGCCACCTCGAGCGACCGGTCGGCCTCGTCGTGCCGGCCGCTGGCGGCCAGCGCCAAGCCGCCGCCCCAGCGCGCCCGGGCCTGCTCGACCACCAGGTCGGTGGCATCGAGGAAGTCCACGGCCTCGGCGAAGGACGCAATGGCTTCCGGAAGGAGGCTCAAGGCCAGGTAGGCGCGCCCGGCCACGAGCAGGCGCTGGTGGTCGCCCACCGGTGCACCGATCGATTGGAGCGCCTCGCGCGCCTCGTCGAGCGTTGTGAGGCAGCGGTGCAGCTCGCCGCGCTGGAGGTGGACCTCGGCCATCTGGGTGAGCGTCTCGGCCAGCCGGAGCCGGAAGCCCTCGTCCCGGAACGTGACCGCCGAGCGGCCCAGCACCGCCAGCGCCTCACCGTGACGGCCGAGGGTGAGCAGCACCAGCGCCCGGTCGAAGGCCACCTCGGCCATGGCCCGGCCGCTGCCGCTCTGCGCGAAGCGCGCTTCGGCGCGCCCGTAGGCGGCGAGCGCCTCGTCGAACCGGCCCATGAGCTCCAGGCACAGGCCGCTGTTCTGCTCGGCGGCGGCGGCGAGCTCCTCGTCGACCGCCATGCCGGTGGTCGCGTCGTCGGCGGCGAGGAGGATGGCGCGGCTGGCGGTGAGCGCCTCCTCGTGGCGACCGAGCTCGTTGAGCACGTGGGTGCGGCCCAGGTTGGTGCGCAGCGCGGCGGCCAGCGAACCGTTGGCCTCGAACCCGTCGCGGGCCGCGTCGAGCAGGCCGAGGGCATCGTGCAGGTCGCCGTTCTGGACCGTCGCCTGGGCGAGCAGGTAGGTGGCGGCCGGCAGCGCGGTCCGCAGGTCGGCCGCCGTCGCGGCCGTGTGGGCCAGCCGGGCCAGGTGGGCGCCGGCGGCCGGGTCGTCGTAGAGGGCGTGGCGTGCGGTCTCCACCAGCCGGGCCACGCCGGCCTCGCTGAGCAGGCCCCGGCCGGCCAGCTCCGCCTGGACGGCCGCCGCGTCGGTGGCGTCGCCGACGCGCAGCAGCGCGGCGCGCGCCTCGTCGTCGAGCACGGGTTCGGTGCCGCTCACGGGTGGCGGAGCTCCTCGAGGTGGGTGCGCAGCTTCTGCAAGCAGCGGGCGCGCGTCGGCCCGAGGCTGCCCACGGGCATGCCGATCTCGGCGGCGATGTCGGTGTAGGGCCGGGCGGGCCCCGAGAAGTACAGCGCCACCAGCAGGGCACGGCAGCGATCATCCAGTCGGCCGAGCCCCTGGTGGAGCCATTCGATGTCCTCGACCCGGCGCTGCGCGACCGACCCGTCGAACGGTTCGGTCTCCAGCGCCTCGGGCTCGCCCGGCCGTTCCCGCTGGCGCCGCTGGATGGTCCGGAACGACTGCCGGCGGGCCACGGTGGACAGCCAGGCGCTCAGCCGATCCGGCTCGGTGATCTGGTCCAGGCCGGCGAGCAGCGCCGAGAACGTCAGCTGCACGATGTCCTCGGCATCCTGGTGGTCCAGGCCCAGGTGCAGCGGGATGGCGTGGACCAGCCGGACGTAGCGGTCCACCAGGGTGCGCCAGGCCCGATCGTCGCCGGCACGGCAGGCCCGCAGCAGCGCTTCGTCGTCGGCCATCGCCATCCTTCGTTCCGCGCCGTTGCGGCGCGCTGACGCGAAGGGAGCGTAGCGGCCCGCTCGCCCCGTTCGACGGGACCGATCCCCACGATCAGCGCTCCAACGGCCTCGCCACGCGTCGCCGTTTCGTCACCGGTACGGACGGTCGACGGTCGACGGCGTTCGGGTTCAGGCGGCTTCAGGCGGGTTCAGGCGGCGGTCACGGCCGCACCGACATCGATGCGGCCGCTGCCAAGCTCGCCCCTGAACCCGGGGTTGGCGGCGTCGATGTTCCGGGCGGTGCTGCGGATGACGCCGCCCACCTGCGCAGGGGTGGCGCCCGGGCGTTTGGCGAGGACCAGGGCGGCTTCGCCGCTCACGAACGGGGTGGCCATCGACGTGCCGCTGTTGGCTGCGTAGCTGCCGGTGGGGAACGCGAACGTGCTGTGGATCTCCTCGCCCGGTGCCGCCACGGTGATCCAGCGCCCGTGGTTGGCGAAGCTCGAGCGGACGTCCCCGGGGCCGACCGAGGTGACGGCGATGGCGCCGTCGGCCGCCGCGGGGAACATGCGTCGGTCCTTGCCGTCGTTGCCGGCGGCGCCCACCACGAGCGTCCCTCGTTGTGTCACCGACTCCACCACGTCCTTCAGCAGGTCCGCCGAGCTGTGGGTGCCGAGGCTGGCGTTCACCACCCGGGCACCGTTGGCCGACGCCCACAGGATCCCCTCGGCGGTCGCCCACATGGAGCCCGTGCCCTCGTCGTCGAGCACCCGGACGGCCAGGATGCGGGCGCCGGGCGACCTGGTGGATCACCCCGGCGACGTGGGTGCCGTGGCCCGCACCCTCGTCGATGAAGCCGTCGCTGTCGTCGTCGACGCCGTTGCGGCCTTCGGCGGGGTCGCTGTCGTGGTCCACCAGGTCGATGCCGCCGGCCATCGCCGCGCAGCAGGGGTGGTCGCCCTGGACGCCGGAGTCGACCACGGCGACGGTCACACCAGCACCGGTGCTCAACCGGTGGGCCACGTCGACGCGCAGCACGTCGAGGGCATAGGCCGAGACCGCGGGCACCGCGGTGCCCTCCGACCAGGCGTACATCCGCCAGGCGTACATCCGGTCCTCGTCGATCTCCGGCGCAGTGAGCGCCACGTTGGCGATGGCCCACACCACGCCGGGGACCGTCTCGATCTCCTCGGCCGCGGTGTCGGCGTCGACGCCGGCCGGCAGCTGCAGCAGATAGGTGCCCTGCAGCCCGCTGGAGGTGGCGATGGTGGTCGTGCCGCGGCCGGCGTTGATCGCGTCGATGGTGGTGATCGCCGGATCGAGCCGGACGACCACCTCGGTGGGCTCGGCGGCCGCACCGAACCCGGCCCCGGTGTCGGCATCGGCGGAGGCGGTGGCGCCGCCGGCGAGCACGGCGGCGATCCCCATCGAGCAGGTGGTCAGCGCACCGAGCAGCACCCTGGTCCGGCGGGGCGTCCGGCTGACCTGCCGGGCGGAGGTGGGAACGTGCATCACGTGTCCTTTCGGGCGTCGCCGGCGAGGTGGCCGCCGAGGTCGATCCGGATGAGGTCGTCGTCGCCGCCGATGAGCAGCAGCGGGTCCCGCTCCCGCTCGGCGCGGACCACGTCGGCGGGCACCTCGAGGCCGAACTCACCGAACTCGTCGGTGCGGACCAGCTGTTCGAACGGGCCGGCCAAGAAGGCGACGTCGCGGTCGGGCTGGTCGGCGAGCACCTGCCCGTCGATGCGGACGCCGCCGTCGGCGAGGGTGCTCAACCGCAGCACCACGTCGGTGCCGTCGGGCGTTTCGAACAGCAGCTGGCGAGCCGGTTCGGTGGTGGCGCCGCGGGCCCCGGCCACCACCGGGCCACCGTTGGACAGCTCGACGAGCGTTGCCGAGCGGAGCCGGCCGGTGAGGCGCTCGAGCAGACCGGGCCGGGCGGGCACCATGGCGTGCAGCCGGCCGACCAGCTCGGGTGACGGCCCGGTGAAGCGAACGGTCGACGCCGTGTCGCGGAACCAGGCCAGCCACCGCATGGTCTCGGCGTGCTCCCCGGTGAGCGCGCTCCACGAGGCGGGCGTGCTCGGGGTCGAGCCGACCCTCGACGAGGTCGAGGAGCTGTTCGAGGGAGCTGTGATCGGCCATCTGGTGTCTCCACTGCGGTCGCCGGGTGCCCCCACCAGTGCCGCCGTCGACCCCACCAGATACATGGCCGTCGGCGAGCGGAGCCGGCAACGGGCTCGGGCGGGCGGCGCGCCCGCCTGCCCGAACCGTCAGCCTGGACCGAACGCCGGTCGCCGCCGCCATCGCACGATGGTCGTAGCACCTTGGTGCTACGACCATCGTGCTAGCACGAACGGGCAGGCCGAGGCGTATCTGCGGCGGTGGCCGTCGGCACTGTTGGGCGCCGGTCCGCCGGCGACCCGCCCAACCGCCCGGCGACTGGTCGGGGTCCGACCCAGGGGGACCGCCATGCCCCTGGGTCGGGTGCCCGCCCTGAGCCGTTCGATCACCGAGGAGGCCGCACGTTGAAGGGCACGACCGCTCTGCACGGATCACCTGGCGGCGCCGTCACCTCGGCGCGCGATGCCACCGTCGTGCTCGACACCGGCGCACCCGATGGACGGTTCTCGGCCTACGACCCGATGGCCTGCGCGTACCGCTGCGGACCGTTGGCGATGCTGCTGGCCGTCGCGGTGGCGGCGGTCAGCGTCGTGGTCATCGCCTGGAGCCTGTCCCCGCTGTTCGGGTCGGCGGCGACGTCGGGCCTCGGGGGTTCGGCCACCGGAACGATCGGGGCGACGGCGGACCCGCCGGCGGCGCCCGTCGTGCTGACGATGGCGTCGTTCTCGAGCTGCGCGCTCGACCCCGCCGCCTGAGGGGGCGGGCGGTGGCCCGGCGGCGCGGCTAGGCCAGCGCGGCGGCGATCACGGCGTCGAAGTGCTCCTGGTCGAAGTGCACGTCGAGGTGGTGCTTGGCCTTCTCGATGTGCAGCGACGGGCAGAAGTGGGTGCCGCCGTCGGGGGTGAAGAAGAACGGTGAGCCCACCACGCCGCGGGCCACGCCGTCGCGGTGGTCCGCCTCGATGGACGCCCGGTCCTCGTCGGTCACCGAACCCACCCCGAAGCGGGCGGCCACTTCGGTGAGCACGGCCGGGTCGGACACGTCGCGCCCGTCGTCGAACAGCAGGCTGCGCAGCGCCAGACCGACCTGCTCGCCGGTCTCGGCGCTCACCCGGTAAGCGGCCCGGGTCAAGGCCAGCGCCGGCAGCGACGTGCGCGGGAACGACGCTGCGTCGAAGCCGCTGAACAGGTTGGGGGCCACCTGCTCACGCAGATCCGCCACCTTGTGGGCGACGGCGTCGGGATCCATGGGCGCGCCGTTGATGGTCTCCAGCGGCCACGCCCGCAGGATCAGCCGCACGTCATGGCGGCCCAGCTCCTCGCGGCGGGCCACGAACCGTTGCAGGCCCACGTGGGCGAAGGGGCAGACGATGTCGGCGAACACCTCGATCTCGGTCACGTCGACCATGCAAGCACGCCGTGCGCCCGGTGGGTGGGGCACTCCGTCAGTTCGCGGCCGGGCCGCAGGTCCGACAACCCCTGGGGGTATCGGTCCTGCGGCCCGGAGCGCCCGGTGCGAACGGGGTCTGGCGGAACGGCGGGTCAGGAGGTGGAGCGGGCCTTCATCGCCTTGGAGGCCTCCATGGCGACGAGCAGCACCACGCCGAGGAGGGCGGCGATGCCGAGATCCGCAGCCGACAGGGGCTCGAGGTCGAGGAAGCCGTTCAGCGGCGTGTACAGCGCCAGCAGCATCAAGCCGAGCACCACCGCCACCGCCAGGGGCACCAGCGGGTTGGCGCGCCAGTCGAGCTTCCACAGCGGCTGGGTGTCCGAACGGGACCCGATGGCCTGGAACACCTGCAGGAACGTGAGCCCCACGACCATCATCGTCTGCCACTCGACCCGGTCCGCCTCGAAGTAGAGGTAGCCCACGGCCAGGGCGGCGACACCGATCAGCGTGCCCACCCAGGCGGCCTGCCAGCCGAGGCCGCCGGCCCAGATGCTGGAGCCGGGCTTGTGCGGCGGGCGCCGCATGATGCCCTTCTCGGCCGGTTCGAGACCCATCGACAAGCCGAGGATGCCGTCGGTCATCAGGTTGAGCCACAGCAGCTGCAGCGGCAGCAGCGCGGTGGCGACGTCGAGCCCGTCGCCGCTCAGCAGGAACGGCAGCGGCCAGGCCACCATCACGATCATCTTGCCGATGTTGCCGGCCACCGCGAAGCGCACGAAGCGACGCAGGTTGTCGTAGATGACCCGGCCTTCTTCGACCGAGGCGACGATGGTGGCGAAGTTGTCGTCGCGCAGCACCATGTCCGACGCCTCTTTGGACACGTCGGTGCCGGTGATGCCCATGGCCACGCCGATGTCGGCCTGCTTGAGGGCGGGGGCGTCGTTCACGCCGTCGCCGGTCATGGCCACGACCTCGCCCTTGCGGCGCAGCGACGAGACGATGCGGAGCTTGTGCTCGGGCGACACCCGGGCGTACACCGAGACCTTCTCGACGGCGGCGTCGAGGCCTTCGTCGTCGATCCGGTCGAGCTCGGCACCGGTCAGGACCCCGTCCGAGGTGGGGTCGTCGCCGGCCCGCATGCCGAGGTCCTTGGCGATGGCGTTGGCCGTCAACGGGTGGTCGCCGGTGATCATCACGGTGCGGATCCCGGCGCTCTGGCAGGTGGCGACCGCGTCGCGCACCTCGTCACGGGGCGGATCGATGATGCCGGCCAGGCCCAGCAGCACCAGGTGCTGCTCGGCGTCCTCCACGTCCTCGAGCCGGTCGAGGCTGCGGTAGGCCACGGCGAGCACCCGCATGCCGCCGGCGGCGAGGCCGTCGTTGGCGGTGCGCACCCGTTCGCGCAGCTCGTCGTCGAGGGCGACGGCGCCGTCGCCCAGCCAGATCTCGTCGGCCAGCGCCAGCAGGCGGTCGGGGGCGCCCTTCACGAAGGCGAGCGGCCGGCCGCCGGGCAGCGGGTGCAGCAGCGAGCCGGGCTCGGTGTCGCCGGCGTGCACCGTCGTCATCCGCTTGCGGTCGGCGTCGAAGGGCAGCTCGGCCAGGCGGGCGTGGGCGGCCTGGGCGGCGGCCACGTCGAAGCCGGCGTGGTGGGCGGCCAGCAGCAGCGCGGTCTCGGTGGGGTCGCCGGTGAGCGACGGCTCGTCCTCGCCGGCCTCGGCGGGGTGCAGCTCGCCGTCGTTGCACAGCAGGCCGGCGATGAGCGTGAGCCGGACCGAGGTGGGCAGCTCGTCGGCCGGGGTGTCCTTGAGGTGGACGATGTCGAGCGGGCCGTCGCTGGTGTCGACCACCGCCACCCGCATCCGGTTCTGGGTGAGGGTGCCGGTCTTGTCGGAGCAGATGACGGTGACCGAGCCCAGCGTCTCCACCGCCGGCAGCTTGCGGATGAGCGCATTGCGCTTGAGCATGCGCTGGGCGCCGATGGCGAGCGTGAACGTGACCACCGCCGGCAGACCCTCGGGGATGACGGCCACCGCCACGCTGATGGCGGTGAGGATCATGTCGCCCAGGGGCTCCCCGGCGGCCAGGCCGATGGCGACCACCAGGAGGGCGACGAGCACGCCGGCCAGCGCCAGCTGCTTGCCCACCCGGTCGAGGCGCTGCTGGAGCGGCGTCTGCTGGCTGCCGACCTCCTGGAGCAGGTCGGCGATGCGACCCAGCTCGGTGCCCATGCCGGTGCCCACCACCACGCCGAGGCCGCGCCCGAGCGTGACCTGGGTGCCGGAGAACGCCAGGTTGCGGCGGTCGCCGAGGGCCACGTCGCCGCCGCCCGGGTTGGGCTGGATGGTGTCGGTGGTCTTGTCGACGGGCTCCGACTCGCCCGTCAGCGCCGCCTCCTGGATGCGGAGGCTGGCCGCCTCGATCAGCCGCAGGTCGGCCGGCACCACGTTGCCGGCCTCGAGCACGACCACGTCGCCGCGCACCAGCTCCACGGCCGGGATCTCCACGCTGCGGCCGCCGCGGACGGCCCGCACCGAGGGCACGGCCATCCGCCGAAGGGCGGCGATGGCCTGCTCGGCGCGGTACTCCTGCAGGAAGCCGAGCACGCTGAACAGCACCACGATGGCGGCGATGGCGCCGGCCTCGAGGTACTTGCCGAGGACCAGCGAGAGGGCGGCGGCGAACAGCAGGATGACCACCATGACGGCGGTGAGCTGCTCCCAGAGGATGCGCCAGGGCGACTTGGAACCGCGGTCGAGCAGTTCGTTGGGGCCGTCCGCGGCGAGGCGACGGGCGGCCTCGCCGTCATCGAGCCCGTCGCGCGAGGTGGCGAGCTGGTCCAGGACGGCGCTGGTCTCGAGGCGGTGCCACGTGGGCCGGTCGTCCGGCGGGGTGGGGGACGGGGCACCCGGTCCGTCGGACCGGTCGACCGTCGCTGAAGAAGCTGACAATTGGGGGACCTCCACTTCGACGTATGGCTTGCTGCTACGTCGAAGGTCTCTCCCACCGCTGGCTGCGGCCACCGGGACCGGATCGGCCGAGCCGATCGTGATGACGATCCCGGTGTGGTCGGGGTACTCCCCTTCGGTGTTGCGCCCGGTTGTCTACCCAGACGCCCTCCAACAATGCCTGCAAGGGCGTTCTAGAGTCAAGGGTCATTTTGGGGGAACGGCCAGGGCCGCAAGTAACTCCCCGACGGTGTGCGGTGCCTCGAGGGGGTGGCGCAGCGGTCCGTGCGGGTTGAGCTCGTAGCGGTTGCGCCGGCCCTCCCGGATGCGGGTGAGGTAGCCGCCGGCCTCGAGGTCGTTGACGATGGTGAAGACCGCCCGTTCGGTGATGCCCACCCGCTCGGCGATGTCGCGGAGGCGGAGGTCGGGATCGGTGGACAGGCACACGAGCACGTGTGCGTGGTTCGAGAGGAAGGTCCAGCTGCTGGGGGTGCTCACGGTCACGGTCTCGTCCACGGTTCACGGTCGACCAACGGGCAGATCGCACGACGGAATTCGGGTTCCATCATCGCACCTGATCGAGCGGCGTGCCGCCATGACCCGTCCGGTGCCGCGACGGCGGTGTCGGACGGCCCGTCGCCGCGCTCTGTGCCGGGCGTCACGCCAATGTGACATCACCATACGCAGTAGTATGGTGTGGCGATACCCGTACGGATCGAGACCGGAGTGGAACCCTGAACCGCAACGACTACTTCGAAGCTGGCCTCAACCTTCTCGCCGAAGGCGGCGTGGCCGAGCAGACGATCGCCAACCTGTGCGAACGGCTCGGCATCACCAAGGGGTCCTTCTATCACCATTTCACGAGCCTGGCGGACTTCCGTCAGCAGCTGCTCGCCTACTGGGAGGCCGGCCAGGAGGCCGCGCTGGGCGATGGCGCCGCCTCCACGGCGGACTGGGTGGCCCCCGCGCACCAGCCGGCCGACGCCGCGGTGCGGGCCTGGAGCCAGAGCGACGAGGCCGCCGCGGAGGTGCAGGGCCGCATCGATGCCGCCCGCCTGAAGGCGGCGGCGAAGGACCTGCGCACCGCCGGCGTGTCGGCCGACCGGGCCCGCAGCCTCGCCAACCTCGGTCTGGCCATCCAGATCGGGGTGCAGACCGCCGGGGCCTCGTGGGACCGCAAGACCCGCAAGGCACTCGTCGACGAGTTCCAGAAGGCGGTCGATGCCGCCGCCACCGAAGGCAAGAAGGCCCCGGCCCGCAAGGCCAAGGCCTGATCCAGCCGGATCATCGCTCCACCGGGTCGGTGCTGGGGTCCGCCACCGGCGGCCCCAGCCGACCCGGGGTGAGCGTGGGGTGCTGTCCGCACCGGGGCCCGGTGCCCGGTCGGTACCACCCGGTATGGTCCTCCTGCGTCAGCGGCCCCGGTAGTCGGGGGCCCGCTTGGCGAGGAACGCGGCGATGCCCTCCTGGGCGTCGGCGGTGAGGGCGGCGGTGGCGATGCCCGCCGACTCCCGCTCCATGGCCGCCTCCAGCGTGCTCGCGGCCCCCTCGTAGAGCACCCGCTTGGCCACCCCGAAGGCCTTGGTGGGGCCGGCCGCCAGCTGGCGGGCCAGCGCGGTGGCCTCCTCCACGACCTTGTCGTCGTCCACCACCCGGCTGACGAGGCCCCAGTCCTCGGCCTGCTCGGCGGTGAGCACCCGGTTGGTGAGCACCAGGTCCATGGCCCGGCGCAGCCCGACCACCCGGGACAGGAAGAACGACGACGTCCCGTCGGGCGCGAGGCCGGCCTTGGTGTAGCCCATGGTGAACTTGGCCGATCGGGCCGCGATGACCAGGTCACACGCCGCCACCAACGACATGCCGGCGCCGCCGGCCGCACCGGTCACGGCCGCCACCAGCGGGGCGTCCATCTTGGCCAGCCGGGCGATGCCGGCGTGCAGATCGATGGTCATGCTGTCCACCAGGCGTGGCAGCTCGTCGGAGCCGGCGGCCGCGAACCCGGCGAGGTCCCCGCCGCCGCTGAACAGCTTGCCGTTGGCCCGCAGCAGCACCGCCCGCACCGACGGGTCGTGGGACAGCTGCAGGGCGACCTGGCGCAACTCGGCGGCGCAGGTGGCATCGATGGCGTTGCCCTTGTCGGGCCGGTTCAACGTGACGGTGGCCAGGCCGGCGTCGATCTCGAGGATGATCGTTTCGAAGCTCACGCCGCGCACGTTAGTTGCTGGCCTGCTCGCCGGGGGACGGCCGTCAGTCCAGCGGGAACCAGCAGGCCACCGGGTGACCCCCGCCCTCGGAGCGGTCCTCGAGCACCGGCGCCAGCCGGCGGCAGCGGTCCTCGGCCCGGGGGCAGCGGGGAGCGAAGGCGCAGCCGTCGGGCATGGCCGACGGCGACGGCGGGGAACCGGCCATCACCGCCAGCCGCTGGTGCGGGGGCCGGTCGGGCTGCGGTGCGGCGGCCACCAGGCCGGCGGTGTAGGGGTGGCGCGGCCCCTGGTGCACCGCCGCGGCGGGCCCCACCTCCACCACCGTGCCGGCGTAGAGCACGGCGATGCGGTCGGCCCGTTCGGCCAGCAGGGCCAGGTCGTGGGAGATCAGCAGGACCGACAGCGCGCCGTCGCCGCGCAGCTCGTCGAGGAGGTCGAGCAGCACCGCCTGGTTGGTGACGTCGAGGGCGCTGGTCGGTTCGTCGGCCACGAGCACCCGGGGCTCGGCCGCCAGGGCCAGCGCGATGGCGGCCCGCTGGCGCAGCCCACCCGACAGCTCGTGGGGGTACCGCTCGGCACGGTCAGGGGCGTCGCCCACGCCGACCCGCTGCAGCAGCTCGACGGCCAGCGCCGAGGCGCGTCGGCGATCGAGGTGGCGGTGGCGGCGGGCGAGCTCCGCGATCTGGGGGCCGATGCGCGCCACCGGGTCGAGCGCCGTCATCGGGTCCTGCAGCACCTGGGCGATGCCCCGCCCGCGGGCGGCCACGGCCGTCGGGTGCCGGGTCGGGTCGTGCCCGTCGAGCAGCTCGCGGCCGTCGAGGCGGACCGACCCGCGGAAGGCGGCGACGGTGCCGTAGGGGGCGAGCGCGACCAGGCTGCGGGCCAGCATCGACTTGCCCGATCCCGACTCGCCGGCCAGCCCGAGCAGCTCGCCGGCGGCCAGGTCCAGGTCGACGCCGCGCACCACGTGGGCCGCGCCGGCGGCGGTGCCGAGGGTGGTGTGCAGCCCACGCACGCCGAGCCGCAGTTCGGCCGGTGCGGCGTCGGCGGCGAGGCCACCGTTCATGCCGGTGCCGGTGCCGGTGTCGGTGCCGGTGTCGAGCACGGCGCGAGCGCGCTCGAGCCGGTGCCGGCGGGGTCCGGTGCGGCCGAGCGGACCGGCACCGCCCTGTGCCCAGCGGCCGCCGACGGCATCGGCCACCTGGCTGAGCGACACGACGGTCAGCATGAGCGCGGCGGCGGGGAACAGGCTGAGGTGCGGGGCCCGATCGAGGTCGCCCTGACCGGCCGCCACCAGCTGGCCCCAGCTCGTCTTGTCGGTGCCCACGCCCACCCCGAGGAAGCTGAGCGCCCCCTCGACGAGCATGGCCAGCCCGGCGAGCACGAGGGCGTAGGTGGCCAGCACGATGATCACGTTGGGCAACACCTCCCGCGTCAGCAGCCGCCACCAGCCGGTGCCGGTGGCGCGGGCAGCGAGGACGAAGTCGCGGTGCATCACGTCGAGCGTGGCGTTGCGGGCCACCCGGGCGAACAGCGGCACGGTCAGCAGCGCCAGCGTGGTGGTGACCGTGCTCAGGCCCGGGCCCCGCACGAGCGTGAGGCCGAGGGCGACCACGAGCGGCGGGAAAGCGGCGGCGGCGTCGATGAACACGGTGACCGGTGGGTCGAGCCAGCGGCCGACGGTGCCGGCGGCCATACCGATCAGTCCGCCGACGAGCAGCCCGAGCAGTGGGGCGACCAACCCGACCACGAGGGACACGCGGCTGCCGTGGACCACCCGGGCGAAGAGGTCCTCGCCGAGGCGCGAGGTGCCGAACCAGTGCTCGAGCGACGGCGCCGCCCGGCCGTTGCGCAGGTCCTGGCGATTGGGGTCGAGCGGCAACCACGAGGCGGTGAGGGCCGCCACCGCGAGCAACGCCAGCCAGGTGAGGGCCGCGCCGGTGGCAAGCCGGCTGCCGTCCCGAGGGCCGCGGCGGCTCATCGGTGGGCCGGGCGGCGCAGCCGGGGATCGGCCAGCCGCACGCCCACGTCGACCGCCAGGTTGGTGGCCACGGCGGCCAGGGCGATGACCAGCACCGCGCCCTGGGCCACGAGGTAGTCGCGCCCGATGATGGCGTTGAACAGCAGCCGTCCCACCCCGGGTACGGCGAAGAGCGATTCGATCAGCACCGCGCCGCCGAGCAGCGTGGGCACGTTCAGGCCGACCACGCTCAACAGGGTGGTGAGGCTCTGGCGCAGCCCGTGGCGGACCAGGATGGTGCCGAGGGGCAGGCCGTTGGCCCGGGCCTGGGTCACGTGGTCGCGGCCCAGCGTGACCACCAGGTCGTTGCGCAGGACGCGGGTGTACTGGGCCACGAGGGGCAGGGCGAGGGTGGCGGCGGGCAGCACCATGCCCCGCAGGTTGCCCAGGGGGTCCTCGGTGAACGGGACGTACCCGAAGGTATCGAACCAGCCGAGGCGGACCACGAAGATGCCGATCAACAGCAGCCCGACCCCGAAGTTCGGCACGGCCAGGCCGAGGAACGTCACCGTGGTGATGGCCCGGTCCAGCCGCCCGCCGACGCGCAGGGCGGCGATGGCCGCCAGCGGCACCGCCAGGGCGAGGGCCGTCAGCTGGGCGGCCGCCAGCAGCTCCAGACTGGCCGGTACGCGCTGGCGGAGGCTGGCGGCCACCGGTTCGTTGGTCTGGTAGGACACGCCCAGGTCGCCCTGCAACGCCCGCCCGGCCCACTGCAGGTAGCGGCTGGCGGGCGGCTGGTCGAGGCCCAGGTCCCGGCGGACGGCGGCGATGTTGGCCTCGGTGGCCCTCGGCCCGAGGATGGTGACCGCAGGGTCGCCGGGCAGCGCGCTCAGCAACGCGAAGGTGGCCACGCTCACCAGCACCACCACCGCGGCGGTCATCGCCGCCCGGGCCGCCCACCAGCGTGCGCTCACCGGCCTGTCTTCACCGGGCGATGGTGCGGGCCGGGAAGTACCCGGTGGGTTCGACGCCGGTGAGGTCGGCGTCGCCCACGAGGTACACGGTGCCGAAGTTGCCGTTGAGCAACGGCAGCTGCTCCCGGGCGAGTTGCTGGACCTCGGCGTAGAGCCCTTTGCGTTCGGCGGGGTCGGCCGAGGCGCGGGCCTGCTCGAGCAGGGCGTCCATCCGCGGATCGGAGAACCCGCTGAGGTTGAAGGTCCGTCCCGAGTGGTAAAGGTCGAACAAGACGGTGTCGGGGTCGGGGTAGTAGCCCGCCACCAGGCCGGCCACGTCGTACTGGCGCAGGATCATCGACAGCACGAGCGTGGTGAGGTCGGCCACGTTCTCCACGTCCACGTCCATGCCGACGTCGTTCCAGGCCGCGGCGTAGGCCCGGCCGGCGTCGGCGAAGGTCTGGCTGGTGCTCAGCGCCTTGTAGGTGAACGTCACCTGGCGACCGGTGTCGGCCTCGTAGTCGGCGATCAGCCGGCGGGCCTGATCGGGGTCGTGGCGCAGCGGCTCGGTGGGCGGTGCGTACCACGGTGAGTCCTTGGGCAGCACGCTCCAGGAGTAGTCGGCGTAGCCCGAGCCACCGATCGCCTCGGCCAGCGCGTCGAGGTCGAGGGCGAGCAGCATCGCCCGCCGCACCCGCACGTCGTCGAAGGGCGCTTTGACCGTGTTGAGGTAGAGCACGGTCTGGCCGGCCACCGGCGGTTCGACCACCTGCACCCGTTCGCCGCTGCCGCCGTCGGCCTCGCGGGCCTTGTCCACCGTCTCCCCGAGGGCGGCGGTGAACAGCTGCACATCGCCGGCCTGGTAGGCGGCCAGGCGGGCGTTCTCGTCGGGCAGGAACCGGAACACGATCTCCTCGAAGCCCGGCTCGCCGTCCCAGTAGGCGTCGTTGCGGGCCACGGTCAGGTGGTCGTCGGGCACCCATGCCACGAACCGGTAGGGCCCGGTGCCGGCACCGACGGGGGCGCGGGCCAGGTCCTGGCCGGCGGCGGCGATGGCGGTGGGCGACAGCACCATGCCCTGTGTGCCGGCGAGCACCGCGGGCAGCGCCGTCCACGGTGCGCTGAGGGCGATGCGGACCGTGCGCTCGTCGAGCACGGTGACGTCGGTGATCGACGACAGCGACGGGCCGTTGAGCTGCGAGGCGCGCTGGCGATCGAGGTTCAGCTTGACCGCCGCGGCATCGAGCGCGGTGCCGTCGTGGAAGGTGACGCCGTCGCGCACGACGAGCGTCCAGCTGAGGCGGTCGGCCGACTCGGTGAGCGACTCGGCCAGCCGGGGTTGCGGGGGACCGTCGAACGGTGCCGCCATCAGCGTGTCGTAGAGGGCGTTGCCGATGCTGAACGCGCTGATGGCCAGGAAGTTGCCGGCCGGGTCCAGCCCGGGTGGATCGGAGTCGAGGCCGACGGTGAGCGTGCCGGCCGCCGAGCCGCCACCGGTGGCGCCGCCTTCGGTGGCGGTGTCGGTGCCGGCTCCGTCGACGAGGCCGGTGGACGAGCTGCCCGAGCTGCAGCCGGCCAGCGCGGCCAGCACCAGGGCCACGGCGGCGACCGCGGCGACCGAGCGCCGGCGGGGACCGTTGCGGGGCGGGGCGGACATGGATCTCACCCTACGTCGTGCCGACCCCGATCGAGGGTTGCCGACCCCGGACCGGTGAGACGGTCGGTCCGGGGTCGGCGTCACGCGCCGTCGAAGGAGGTAACGGACGCGGACTGGTTGCGGTGGGTGGGCGGCGTGCCGTCCGACGTGTCGACGACCGCCATACCGAGCGGTTCGGTCCCTGGCGAGGCCCCCCTCCCTCCGACGTGACCCACGTCATAGCGCAAATGACGGGGGCGAGCAACGAAAAACGCTGTTCGAGGTGGAATCCTCAGCGGCAGGTGGCGCTCGACTGGTCCCAGGCGCAGTTTGACGACTTGCCGGAGAGGTCGATGATGTCGCCCTGCTGGACGAAGGTCTGCTTGGCGACGTCGTAACGGCCCACCTCGGTCCCCTCCAGCCAGTAGGCGTCGGCGTTGCCGTTCATGTTCCACTTGATGCCCTCGAGGTACATCGGCGCGGTCATCTCCGTGGCGCGGACGGCGGTGATCAGGTTGGCCCGGGTGAGGCCGCCCGGGAGCTGCCCGGCGATCTCCAGCACCTGGACCCACATCCAGCCGAAGCCCACCCCGAAGCCGAGGTTGCCCGACGACTTGTAGTCGTAGCCGCCCGAAGCGAGCAGCTCACGGGCCCACACGATGTAGGCGGTGTCGTCCTCGGCCGGCGAAGGCGACATCGCGTGCGCCGCCGCCCATGATCCACCAACCCTCCGAAGCGTCCCCGACGGCGTCCCGCCCGGTGTAGGTGGAGGCCCGGCACACCGAGGCGGCCATCAGGAACTTGGTCTCCTCCTTCATGCCGTTCTGGGCGACCTCGGTGATCGTCTGGGCGCACGGCGTCCCGGCCAGCATCTGGATGAACATGTCGGGGCGCTTGGCCGCCAGGTTGGTCATCGGGTCGGTGACGGTGGGGGCCTGCGGCTCGATCGTCTCGGAGACGAACTCGATCTTGTCCTTGTTCGGGGTGGTGGCCAACCACGCCTTGAACCCGATCTCGTAGGCCTTGCCGAAGTCGTTGTTCATGATCAGCCCGGCGATGGTGGCCTTGCCGTCGCCGGCGGTCAGCTCGTCGATGTGCTGGTCGATGAAGGCGCCCCACAACGTCGCCTCGGTGTTGTAGGCGAGCAGGATGCCGGTGGTCCACGGGTGGTTCACCGGGTCGCCCCACGCCGGGTGGCCGGTGATCTCGAAGGGGTGGGGCACGCAGCGCTGGTTGAGCTTGTCGTAGGTCTTCATGACCGGCCCGGACCCCAGGCCCCACACGGCGAAGACCTTCTCCGAGTCGAGGAGCTCGTCGACGATGGGGATGGTGCGCGCCGGGTCGTAGCCGTCGTCCTTGATGATGAGGTTGACCGAACGCTTCTTGCCCTCGCTGTCCTGGAAGAAGCCGGCTTTGTTGTAGTGGTCCATCACCACCTGGCCGGCGCGCATGATGTTGCCGCCGTCGGCCAGCGTGCCGGACAGCGCGGTGTGCGAGCCGATCTTGATCTCGGTGTCGGTGATGCCCTCGGTGTTGCTGAACCCGGCCGCGCACTGGGACAGGTCGATGGTGAAGCCCTCGGGGCCGGTGACCGTCTTGCCGTCCGCCTGCAGACCCCAGCCGTTCTCGGTGATCCGCTCGACGACCGCGGCGCGCTCCTCCTCCCACAGCGCCTCCCACTCCTGCATCGTGCTCGGGTAGGCGGCCGGCGCCTTGGTGGTGGTGTCGCTGGCCCCGGTGGTGGTGGAGGTGGTGCCGCCGAGGTCGATCTTGTTCACCTCCTCGGCCACCTCGTTCGGTTGGGTGGTGCCGGCGGCGACGTCGTCGCCGGCCCCGTCGTCTCCCCCGCAGGCCGAAGCCACCAGCAGCAGGCCGGCGGCTGCGGCGATGCCGCGCCGGATCGTCTTCATCGGTCCCCTCCGTTCCAAAGGTGTGACCAACGTCATAGTTCATTCCCGGCGGTATGGCAACCGCTCCGGGCCGGGCACGGGCGGGCGGGGACGGCTACGTTGCCGCCCATGGTCGACACCCGTACCGAAACCATCACCGCCGACGACGGCGTCAGCTTCGACGCCTTCGTCGCCCTGCCCGATGCCGGCACCGGGCCCGGGGTGCTCGTGATCCAGGAGATCTTCGGCGTCAACCTCTACATCCAGCAGGTGTGCAAGCGGCTCGCCGGCCTCGGCTACGTGGCCCTCGCCCCCGATGCGTTCCACCGCCAGGGCGGCGGGTTCGCCGTGGACCGCACCGGTCCCGAGGCGGTCGGCGAGGGGGTGGCCAAGGCGTCCAAGCACGACGCCCAGCGCGGGGTGGCAGACCTGGGCAACGCCCTGTCGCACCTGCGCGCCCTGCCCGAGGTGGGCGGCGCCAAGGTGGGCGTGACCGGGTTCTGCTTCGGCGGGCTCATGACCTACCTAGTGGCCAAGAACTTCGACCCCGACGCCGCCGTGTCGTACTACGGCTCCAACATCGCCAACCTGCTCGACGGCGTCACCGAGCAGCTCACCTGTCCGATCCTGTTCCACTTCGGCGACAACGACCCGTTCCTGCCCAACAGCGACGTCGACAAGATCCGCGAGGCCACCGCGTCGATGCCGAACGTGACGGTGCGGCAGTACTGGATGGGCGGTCACGCCTTCGACAACGCCTTCTCGCCGTTCCACCAGCCGTACCAGGCGGCCGAGGCCTGGGGCCACACCGCCGCCTTCTTCGCCCGTCACCTCGGCTGAGCGCCATGCACTTCGCCGTCGACGAGCACCCCGGCCTGCGCCCGCCGGGCTTCAAGCACTCCCTGTACGCCTGCCTGGTCACCCCCCGGCCCATCGGCTGGATGACCACCATCTCCGCCGGCGGGGTGCTCAACCTGGCCCCGTTCAGCTTCTTCAACCTCATCGCCAGCGATCCGCTGTGCTGCATGTACTGCGTCAACGGGGCCCACGCCGCCGGTGGCCCGAAGGACTCGCTCGCCAACGTGCGGGAGGTGGGCGAGTTCGTGTTCAACCTGTGCACGGCCGAGCTCGGGCCGCAGATGAACCTCACCGCGGCCAACTCGCCGCGCGATGTCGACGAGATGAAGGCGGCCGGCCTGGAGGCGGCGGCGTCGATCTCGGTGCGGCCGCCGCGGGTGAAGGCGTCGCCCATCGCGCTGGAGTGCAAGGTGTTCGACATCGTCGAGCTGCCCTCCACCGAGCGGACCCGCAACGCCATGATCATGGGCCGCGTCGAGGTGGTGCACATCGCCGACGAGGTGGTGGTCGACGGCATGATCGACTTCGAGCGGATCAAGCCGCTCGGCCGCATGGGCTACAACGACTACGCGGTAGCCGACGACCTGTTCACCATGGTCCGGCCGGACTGACGGGCGGGGGTTCGCGCCGTGCTGCCGCTCGACGACCTGCTCGTCATCGACCTCACCGTGGCCCGGGCCGGTCCCACCGCGGTGCGCCAGCTGGCCGACTGGGGCGCCCGGGTCATCCGGGTGGAGCCGCCGCCCGGCGACGCCTACGACGAGCTGGCCGGCGCCCGCCATGGGTCCGACTTCCAGAACCTGCACCGCAACAAGCGGGCCATCACCATCGACCTCAAGGCCGAAGACGGCCGGGCGTTGCTGCACGATCTGGTGCGCCGGGCCGACGTGGTGGTGGAGAACTGGCGGCCGCCGGTGAAGGCCCGTCTCGGCGTGGACTACGAGACGCTGCGGGCCGTCAACCCCCGGCTGGTCTACGGCTCGATCTCCGGGTTCGGCCAGGACGGCCCCTACGCCGGGCGGGGCGGGGTGGACCAGATCGCCCAGGGGCTGGGCGGCCTGATGTCGATCACCGGGCTGGAGGGCCAGGGTCCCGTACGGGTCGGTATCCCCGTCGCCGATCTGTCGGCCGGGCTGTACCTGGCCATCGGGATCTTCGTGGCCCTGCACGAGCGCGAGCGCACCGGGCAGGGCCGTTGGGTGCGCACCTCGCTGCTCGAGGCCATGGTGGCCATGCTCGACTTCCAGGCCGCCCGCTGGACGATCGACGCTGAGGTGCCGCCCCAGGCCGGCAACCACCACCCGACAGGCATCCCCATGGGGTGTTTCGCCACCAGCGACGGGTACGTCAACATCGCCGGCTCGAACGGCCGGCTGTGGCGAGGGTTCTGCGAGGCGCTGGGCGAACCGGGCTGGGTGACCGACGAGCGGTTCCGCACCGCCAAGCTGCGCTCGCAGAACCGGGAGGTGCTCAACGAGCTCATCGCCGAGCGGCTGGCCGGGCGCACCACGGCCGAGTGGGTGGCGCTGCTGACCGAGCACGCCGTACCGGTCGGTCCGGTCAACGACATCGCCCAGACCTTCGCCGACGAGCAGGTGCAGCACCTCGGCCTGGTGGCCGAGGTCGATCACGCGGTGTTGGGCCGCCTGGGGCTGGTCCGCCATGCGGTCACGTTCGCCGATGGTCCGCCGACGGTGCGGGCGGCCAGCCCGGAGTTGGGCGAGCACACCGATGCGGTGCTCGCCCAGCTCGGAATAGACCCGGCCCGCATCGCCGACCTGCGGGCACGGGGCGTCCTGTAGCAGGCTGTCGCCGATGACCGAGATCGAGCTGCCCACCGACAAGATGCTGGCCCGTGTCGAAGACGGGATCGGCTGGATGACCTACAACAACCCGGAGCGGCTCAACGCCATGTCCATGGCGATGCAGCAGTCGGTGCCGATCATCCTCGAGGCGTTCCAGAACGACCCCGAGGTGCGGGTGGTGGTGGTGACCGGGGCCGGTGGCAAGGCGTTCGTGTCCGGCGCCGACATCTCGGAGTTCGGCGAGAAGCGCACCTCGCCCGAGGCCCGCGCCCTCTACGACGAGGCGGCGGCCAACGCCGGCCGGGCGTGGGCGGGGGTGGCCAAGCCGATCATCGGCATGATCGACGGCTACTGCATCGGCGGCGGCATGCTCACCGCGCTGTCCACCGACATCCGCATCTGCTCGGAGGGCAGCCAGTTCGGCGTGCCCGCCGCCCGCCTCGGGCTGGGCTACGGGTACGCGGGTGTGGAGAAGCTGGCGGCGTTGGTCGGGCCGGCGTGGACGGCGGAGATCCTGTTCTCGGCCCGGCGGCTGTCGTCCGAGGAGGCGCTGCGCATCGGGTTGGTCAACCGGGTGGTGGCCAAGGACGAGCTCGCCTCGACGGTGCGGGAGCTGGCGGCGCAGATCGCCCAGAACGCGCCGCTGACGGTCAAGGCGTGCAAGGCGGCGCTGGCCGAGACGCAGAAGGACGCCGCCCGCCGGGACATGGACAAGGTGGCCGCGCTGGTGGAGGCGTGCTTCCGCTCGGAGGACTACCTCGAGGGGCAGGCGGCGTTCATGGAGAAGCGCCAGCCGAACTTCCGCGGGGTCTGAGCGGGCCTCGTCGATGGACCGGGGCGGCGCTCAGGTGCCGGGTTCGGTGGTCCGGCGCTCGATGTCGTACAGCTCCTCCAGCCCCGCCCAGCCCGACAGCTGCCGGTAGGTCCGGTTGCGGTCCCGTACGTCGGCGCCGGCCTCATCGGGGGTGGCGAGCTGGCGCCGGTAGAGGTCGGGCACCGCTTGGACGGCGGCGGTCTGCCCGCTCATCGGGTCGATCACCAGGGCGTAGCCGAGCTCGCCCCACTGCCGGGGCGGGCGGACGTCGAGCATGGCCATGGCCACCGCCGGCGTGCCCAGCTCGGCCAGTCGCTGCGGGGCGTCGACCCACTGCTCCTCCTCGGTGGGGAACAGCATGATGGCGTCGGCGCCGGCTTCGACATACGCCGCAGCACGTTCGAGGGCGGCGGCGTAGGACTCGTTGCGGCAGGCCCCGGTGCGGGCGATCAGCACGAAGTCGGGGTCGCGGCGTTGCGCCACCGCCACCCGGATCTTGGCCACCATCTCCTCGGTGGGCACGAGGTGCTCGACGCCGCGGTGGTGGCTCACCCGCTTGGGCGCCACCTGGTCCTCGAGCTCCACACCCACTGCGCCCGAGGCCTCGAACTCCCACATCATGCGGGCCGCGTGCACGGGGTCGCCGAAGCCGACGCCGCCGTCGATGAGCACGGCGAGGTCGCTGCGGCGGTGGATGGCGCGGGCGCAGCCGGCCAGCTCCTCGACGGTGAGCAGCGCCTCGGACACGGCGAGCTGGTAGCCGAGGCCGCCGCCGGAGACGTAGCCGGACTCGAAGCCGGCCTCGGCGGCGATGCGCGCCGTGAGCGGGTCGAGGGTGAGCGGGGAGAAGATCGGCGCCGCCTCCCGGCGGGCCGCGGCCTGCAGGCGGGCCCGGAAGGCGGCCCGGTTCATGCGGTGACCTGCTTGCCCGCGCTGGTGCCGGCGATCTTGCCGAACACCGAGCCGGCCACCAGGCCGGTGCCGCCGGGGTAGTTGTGGTAGAAGAGCCCGCCCACCAGCTCACCGCAGGCGTAGAGGCCGGCGATGGGTTGTTCGGCGGTGTCGGTCACCTCGCAGTCGTTGGTGACCTTGAGCCCGCCGAACGTGAAGGTGATGCCGCAGGTGACGGCGTAGGCCTCATACGGCGGGGTATCCAGCTTGTTGGCCCAGTTGGTCTTGGGGAACGGGATGCCGGGGGTGCCGCGACCGTCCTTGACCGCCGGGTTGAACGTCACGTCCTCCTGGACGGCGGCGTTGAAGGCGTGGATCGTCTCCAGGCAGCGCTGCGGGTCCACCCCTTCGAGCTTGGTGACGAGCTCCTCGAGCGTGTCGGCCTTGACCTTGGTGACCTCGCGGATGCGGTACTCGTCGCGGAGCAGGTCCACCACCTTGGCGTCGAAGATCTGCCAGGCGAACATGTCGGGCTGGTTGAGGATGACGGCGCCGTACTTGGCGTAGGTGTAGTTGCGGAAGTCGGCGCCCTCGTCCACGAAGCGCTCGCCCCGGGCGTTGACCATGATGCCGAGGGGGTAGGAGTGCTTCTGGAAGCCGTCGCCGACGGCGAGGTCGCCGAAGGGTGGGGCGTTGAGGTCCCAGCCCACCGCGTGGCTGCCGGACCAGTGGCCGAAGGGCATGGCGCCGATGTCGAGGGCCATGCGGATGCCGGCGCCGGTGTTGTACTTGGTGCCGCGCACCTTGGCGAGGTCCCAGTTGACGCCGAGGTAGCGGGCCCGCCATTCGGCGTTGGCCTGGAAGCCGCCGGCGGCGAGGACGACGGCCTTGCAGTCGATCTGGTGGACCCGGCCGCCGTGGCGGACCTTGATGCCGACCACGGCGCCGTGCTCGTCGGTGACGAGGGATTGGGCGGCCGCTTCGTAGACCAGGGTGATGCCGTCGCGTGCGCAGGCCTTGTGCTCGAGCTCGACGAGGCCTTCGCCGCCGCCCCAGGCCTCCACGGCGAGGCCGCCCCAGAACGTGAAGCGGCCGTCGACCTTGAACGCCTGGCGGCCGTAGCTGGGCTGGAAGCGGATGCCCTGCGCTGCATCCAGACCATGGTGGGGAAGCTGTTGCGGACCAGGAGGTCGACGAGGTCGGGGTCGGCCCGGTACTGGGTGACGCGGGCCATGTCGTCGAAGTACTGCTGGAGCGCTGTAGGTGCCGAAGCTGACGTTGGTGCGCTCGTCCTCGGTGAGATCGGGCATGAGCTGGACGAGGTCGTCGACGCCGTTGAACACGACGCGCATGGCGCCGGCGGTGTAGCGGGTGTTGCCGCCGCTCTGCGACGGCGGTGCCGCCTCGACCATGAGCACCGAGGCGCCCTGCTCCCTGGCGGCGAGGGCGGCGCAGGCGGCGGCGTTGCCGGCGCCGACCACGACGACGTCGACGGGCTCGAACGGCTCGGTTGGTTGGCTCCCCATGGTTGCGAACCCTAGGTCGGGGCGGCGGTGGCGACCACTTCCTTCATCGGCAGCGGGTGGTGGGGGCGGCGGATCCCCCGATTGCGGACTCGGCCCGGGCTACCCCCGCGGGTATGGTGGTGCCTGTGGAGCTACCGAGCGAGATCCTCGATGACCTGCAGAAGCGCTTGCGCCGGGCGGAGGGCCAGATCCGTGGGATCCAGGGGATGCTCGAGGACAAACGGGACTGCCGTGACATCGTGACCCAGCTGTCGGCGGTGATCAGTGCGCTGGAGCAGACGGGCTTCAAGTTGGTCGCCACCGGCTCACGTGGTGCATCAACCACCCGGAGGAGGCGAAGGCCGACGGGCTGGGTGTGGATGAGGTGCAGAAGCTGTTCATGAAGCTGACGTGAGCCGGTAGAGCCGTTCGAGGAGCTGGCGGCTCGCTTGTTCGTCGCCGTCGAGGACCGGTCGGCAGGCGTTGCGCAGCAAGTGCTTGAGGCGGGAGAGCTCGGCGGCGGGGTCGACGGGTTGGGCGAGCGGGAACCGCTCGGCCACGGCGGTGCAGGTTCGACAGGTGCGCTTGAGGTAGGGCCCGACGCCGAAGTGGCGCCGGATCCGCAGGGGGACGGCGGTGGTGCCGCAGATCGTCGGCCGGCGACCGTGGCCGTCGGCGGGGCCGTCGGGGCGGAGGGCGTGCACGGCGGTGCGACCGTGACCCGGCTCGTAGTGGTGCGGGCTGGGGTGGATGTCGGCCGGCCGGCCGTGGTGGTGCGGTGTCGGCGGGAAGGCGAGCTCGGGGGCGGGCAGGCGGAGGTGCTCGGCGCCGCGTCTTCTGGCCTCGTAAGCGCGCTGACGGCAGGTGCGACCGCAGTAGAGCGGGCGGCGACCGAATGGTTTGCGCTCGAACGTGGCGGCGCAACGGTGGCAGGTGAGCTGGCGGTTGGCGGCGGGCATGCGAACACCGTACGCCGACCCTGTGACAGTGAAGCCCGGGGCCGTGCACGATCTGTCCGGGCCACGCGGGGCTCGCTCCACGCTGTGCGGATGGCGTGGCCGGCACGGGACATGGTCTCGTGTGAGCTGCCCGGTCCCGCTGCCTAGTCCCGCCGCGCACCAGCCACCTGGCCGTTCCCGCACCGGGCACCTACCCGGAGCGACCATCACGTTCTTCCGGTGACGAAATTGGTGAGGCCTCGCCCACCTTGCTCCATCGGATGTTCGCGAAGTGCAGCATGACTGCCACGCTTGGCCCCAAGAGCGCTGATCCACGTGCCCTCCGTGGCGTCACCAAGACCGGCGGCGAGGCGGTGAACCTGCCGGCTCGACCCCGTGTCGCGCCGGGCCTCGACGCTGCCTTCGCGCTGGCGCGACCCTGCCATCGCGCCCGCTCGGCCCTGCCCCTCCGCTGGCTCGGCCTGGCCACACCCGCCGGCTCGGCCTGGTCACACCCGCTGGCTCGGCCCGACCACACCCGCCGGCTCGACGGCGGTACGGCCTTCGGCTGCCCGTGCGGAGCCTCAGGCGGCCACCCCTGCCGGGCTCACCGACCCGACGAGGCGCCACCAATTCGTCACCGGAGCATCGTGATGGTGGCCGGGTGGGTTTCGTCACCGGAGCAACGTGATGGTGGCGGGGTTGGGTTTCGTCACCGGAGCAACGTGATGGTGGCGGGGTTGGGTTTCGTCACCGGAGCATCGTGATGGTGGCGACGAGTGGTCGCGCCGGTGTTTGGGCTCGGGAGGTGCGGCTCGGGGTTGCGGCTCGGGAGGTGGGGCTCGGGGGTTGCGGCTCGGGCGGTGCGGCTCGGTGGGCCGGCCGAGCCGGTCCGGGTTAGTCGGACAGTTCGACCGTCGCCGTGCCGATCACGGCGGTCACCCCGTCGGCCCCGAGCATGGTGAGGTCGATCTCAACGAGGTGCTGCTCATCGTCGAGATCGGTGACCGCGCCCCGGCAGGTCGCCGACGTGTCGACCACCATGGTCGAGCGGAACACGGTGTCCAGCTTGTGGATCTTGGCCCCGGGCGCCCACTGGTGGATCATGGCCGCCAGGAAGCCCTGGCTCATCACCCCGGGCACGATCGCCCCGGGCAGCCCCTCGTTCCGAGCGAACTCGTGATCGGTGAACCGCGGGAAGTTCATCCCCGCCGCCTTCACGAACAGCCGCACCTTCTCCATCGAGATGTCCGGATGCGTCTCCGGCAGATCGTCACCCAACTCCACGTCAGCGAAACGCATCCTCAGCTCCCCACCGCTTTGATCTGGCGCAGGTCCACGGTGGCCACGTGCTCGTCCCGCTGGTTGTAGAAGTTCATCCGGTGCACGATGAACAGCATCGTCCCCGATCGCCCGGTCTTGGCGTAGATGTCGGCGATCTGCGCCCGGCCCGACAGCGCGTCTCCCACACGGATCGGCGCCAGCACCTCCACCGACTTCCCACCGTCGATGCTGCGGCCCGGCCCCAGATCGGGGAACTCCTTCGGCATCATCGCCTCTCGCGTGTTGCCGAGGCACCCCACGTACATGGGATGGGCGGCGAAGTCGGGGTGCGACGGATCCGCGTAGCGCGGATCCTCGTCACCACAGGACGCCGCGTAGGCCAGCACCGGCTCCTGCTCGATCGCGAAGTCGGCCCGGTGGAACTCCACCCCGACCCAGTCCCGTCTCAACTGCTCGATGTCAACCACGGCTCACCTTCTATCGGAACGAACGGGCGCGGCAGCGCCCCGCCTGCAGCGCAGCCACCAGATCATCGATGGAGCGCACCGGGTCGTCGAACTCCGTGGCGGCGTACCCGATGCGGCTCACGATGTGCGAGTCGCTGCCGCCGAACCCGCGGTAGCCGAACTTCGCCGCCTCGGTCTCCGACCACTCGTCCTCGCCCGGGCGGCTGCCACCGTTGTAGATCTCCACGATGTCGACCCCGCCCACCGGGCCCTTGCGCTCGTAGTGGGCGAACAACCCGACGTTGGGCCGCCCGGGGTGGCACGGCGCCGCCAGCGCCCCGCAACGCTTCGCCGCCTCGAGCACCTCACCGATCGGGTTGTCGACCCGGGCGAAGTCGAACGCGTGCACCAGGTCCTCGTTGACCCCGAACACGAGCACGTGCCCGTAGTCGGTCTCGACCTCGCTCGCCTTCAGGATGAGCAACCCGTACTGGTCCTCGAGATCGCGGTAGTCGGACTCGGCGTCGAACTGCCGGTGCTCGGTCAGCACGAACCCGTCCAGTGGCAGCTCCTTCTTGCGGATCCACTGGCAGTAGTTGTCCACCTTGGCCCGGCCGTCGTCGGACCGCACGGAATGCGTATGGAGATCGAGGATCATCGGTGTCGTCGGCTACCCCTGCGTCAGCGCCGTGCCCCGGCTCAGCCCGCCGGCCGGAAGCGGACCACGGCGAACTGCTCGCCGTCGCTGCGCTCCTGCGGCTGGAAGTCCGCCACCACGGCCATACCGATCCGTACGTCGTCGGCATCGCAGCCCACGATGTGGGTCAGGATGCGCGGCCCCTCCTCGGTCTCCACATAGGCCATCACGTACGGGCAGGCCGCCGCGAAGGGCGGCACCATGTTCTGGTGGGTCACCGTGAACGTGTACACGGTGCCCCGACCCGACGCCACGAAGTGCTCGATGTCGCCCGACAGGCACGTCGCGCACACGCCCCGCGGCTTGTGCTGCACCGCCCCGCACGACGTGCAGCGCTGCAGGACCAGCTCACCGCGACCCGCACCTTCCCAGTACCCGCGCGTCTCCCACGAGGCGAACACCTGCGGGTGGACCAGTTCCGGAACCTCAGCCATCAGTCCACTCCCAGGATCAGCGTGGCACCCGAGTGGGCGACGCCCAGCGTGCCACCGGTGCCGTGCGCCACCGCCAGTTTCGCGTCCGCCACCTGCCGCTCGCCGCACTCGCCGCGCAGCTGCTTGGTGGCCTCGATCACCAGGAAGATGCCGCGCATCCCCGGGTGGTTGTTGGACAACCCACCGCCGTCGAGGTTGACCGGCAGCTCGCCACCCAGCCCGATGCGCCCACCCGACACGAACTCGCCGCCCTCACCGGGCTTGCAGAACCCGAGGTTCTCCAGCGTGGTCAGCACCGTGATGGTGAAGCTGTCGTAGATCATGGCCAGGTCGATGTCGGAGCGCTGCACCCCGGCCATCCCGAACGCCCGGGCGCCGGCCTGGTGGGCGCCCATGGTGAGCAGGTCGGGCGCCCCGATCTCCTGGTGGCACACCGACTCCCCACAACCGAGGATCTGCACCGGCTTCTTGCGGAGGTCGCGCGCCCGCTCGGTGGAGGTCAGCACGATGGCGCCGCCGCCGTCGCTGATGATGCAGCAGTCGAGCAGGTGCAGCGGCGCCGAGATCAGCCGCGACGACAGCACGTCGTCCACGGTGATGGGCGCCTTCATCTTGGCCAGCGGGTTGAGCCCGGCGTGGCGGCGCATGGTGACGGCGATCTCCGCCAGCTGCTCCGACGTGGTGCCGTACTTCTGCATGTGGAGCTGGGCGACCATGGCGTAGCTGCCGACCGTGGTCATGCCGTAGGGCGACTGGAACGACTCCCAGGCGTTGCGGGCACCGTGGCCCATGCCGGTGCCGATCGCCATCGACGTGGAGGCCGCGGTGGACCCGTACAGCACGAGCGCCACATCGCACAGCCCGGCGTGGATGGCGGCCGCCGCGTGGGTGCAGTGGGCCACGAACGACGATCCGCCGATGTTGGTCCCGTCGATGTAGTTCGGCTTGAGGTTGAGGTACTCGGCCAGCTCGACGATGCCCATGGCCCCCATGGTCATCGACGCACCGAAGAGGGCGTCGACGTCGTCGAGGGTGAGCCCGGCGTCGTCCAGGGCGCCCTTGGCCGCCTCGGCCATGATCTGGAACTCGGTCTTGTCGGGGGCCCAACGGGTGGGGTGCTCGTGCACGCCCACGATCGACACCGCGCCGGAGAGGCTCATCGCGCCACCTCGCTGATCACACCGGCGAGGCCGGCTGCGTTCTCGATCACACCGTGGCGCCCGGCGCCGGCCAGCGTGACCACCTTGGCGTTGGGCAGCTCACCGGCCAGCGCCTCGGCGGTGGCGCGGGCGGCTGCGTCCTCGTGCTCGCCGACGACGATGACCACGGGGCACGTCACCGCACCCAACCGGCCCCGGCCGTCCCACGACTGCTGGGCGATCCGGTCGCCGAGCGTGGCCCGGGGATCGGTCTTGACCCACTCGGCGAACGCCTTCTGGTAGGTCTCCTTGGGCGTGTCGGGGGCGTAGCCGGTGTTGTCGAACGCCCGGCGGGCCTTGCCCGAGGTGATGGCCCGCAGCTGGTCCACCACCGGCCCGAGCCCGTCGAAGTGGGCGGCGGCGCCGCCGACGAGCACGAGCGCCTTCGGCCAGGCCGGCTCGGCCACCGCCGCCTCGAGGGCGACGGCGGCGCCGAGGCCCTCACCGACGAGCACCGGGGAGCTCAACCCGAACGCCGTGGCCACACCACGGAGGTGGCCGACCATGGCGTCCACCGAACCGAGGCTGTCGAGGCTGCCGGACCGGCCGTGGCCGGGCCGGTCGAACGCCAGCGGGCTGTCGGTCGCGGCGAGCGCATCGAGCAGGTCGGCGAAGCTGTTGCCGTTGTCGCCCGCATCGTGCAGGCAGATGACCACCGAGCCCTGCGACGTGGCAGGGGGGCGGCCCGGAAGCGTGGTTGGTCCTCGATGGTGGACGAGCGTCGCCACGCCGTCGACCGGAAGATACTTCTGGGGCACCCTGGGACCGTATCGACGACTTGACGACCTCGTCAAAGAGGTCGGTCAGCGGAGCTCGCCCTTGCGGGCCTTGCTCCACGGGATGTCGCGGTCCACCCGCGGCTCGCTGGGCAGGCCGAGCACCCGCTCGCCGAGGATGTTGCGCTGGATCTCGTCGGTGCCGCCGCGGATCGACATCGACGGCCCGGTCATGAACTCGACGTGGCCGTCGTGGGAGGTGAGCATCCCTTCCGCGCCGTAGCTGTCCTTCACCAGCCGGGTGCGGCCCTGGAACGACACGGTCTTGTGGATCTTGGCCCCCGACCCGGCCGGCCCGGGCTGCCGGGCGGCGCTGGCCCGCTCCGCCTGCCAGCCGGCGGCGGCATCGCGGGCGTGCAGCTCCATCACCCGCTGGCGGGCCACGGCGTCGGTGGCGGCACCGCGCTGGGCGAGCTCCCGGATCCACCCCGGCGTGCGCACACCCTTGCTGCCGCCGTCGCCACCGCCGCGGTTGGTGCCCGCCGCCGCCCGTTCGTGGGCGAGCACGGTCATGGCCACCTTCCACCCGGCGCCGACGTCACCGATGCGCCAGGCGTCGGGGGTGCGGGCCCCGCTGAGGAACACCTCGGAGAAGTGGTCATCGCCGTTCATCTGCACGAGCGGGCGGATCTCCACGCCCGGTGCCTCCATGTCGATGGCGAACATGGTCAGCCCGGCGTGCTTGGGCACCTCGGGGTCGGTGCGGGCGAGGAGCAGGCCCCACTTGGCCCACACCGCCCGGCTGGTCCACACCTTCTGACCGTCGAGGATCCACTCGTCGCCGTCGCGCTCGGCCCGCAGGGCCAGGTTGGCCAGGTCCGAGCCGGCTTCCGGTTCGGAGAACATCTGGCACCAGATCTCCGCCCCCGAGGCGATCGGCTTGAGCCATTGCCGCTGCTGTTCCTCGGAGCCGTGGGCCAGCAGGGCCGGGCCGCACATGCCCAGCCCGATCATGTAGGCGTACAGGTCGGGCACGGCGAACTCGCGCAGCACCCGGTTGATGGTCGCCACCTCGGCCGGTTCGGCGTCGCGCCCGCCGAAGGGTCGCGGCCACGACGGGACCGCCCAGCCGCCCTCGACCGTGCTGGCCAGGTAGCGGCGGCCGGGCTCGAGATCGTCGCTGCCCGCCCCCATGGTGGTCATGCGGTCATCGGCCCGCCGCGGCGACAGGATCTGCGCCAGTGCGTGGCGTACCTCGTCTTCGGTGATCACGGGATCGAACGTAGCTGCTGGCGCCGGCCACCGCCCCGCCGCCCGGCGGAGGTGGCTAGCGTGCGGCCATGGAGCTGGTCGTCGCCGCCACCCCCAGGGCCGCCGCCCGCGCCTTCGCCGGTTGGTTCACCGTGGTGGCCCGCCGGGCCATGGGGCGCCGAGGGGTGTGCACGCTGGCGATGTCGGGCGGTGCCACCGCCGGGGTGCTGTTCGAGGCGCTGATCGACACCGAGGTGTTCTGGGGCCGCGTCGAGCTGTTCCAGGTGGACGAGCGCGTGGCGCCCGAGGGCGACGCCGCCCGCAACGCCACCGCGCTGGTGCACGACTTCGCCGAGCAGGCCGGCATACCGGACAGTCGGGTCCACCTGATGGACGTCACCGCCGCCGATCTCGACGCGGCTGCGGCCCGCTACGCCGCCGCCCTGCCGCCGCGCTTCGACGTGGTCCACCTCGGCCTGGGCGCCGACGGCCACACCGCCTCGTGGCCCCCCGGTGACGCGGCCACGGTGGCGAGCCGGGCGGCGGTGGCCGTCTCCGCGCCGATCAACGGCCACGTGCGCATGACGTTGACCCCGACGGTGGTCAACGCCGCCGAGCACCGTGCCTTCGTGGTCACCGGTGCGGCGAAGTCGGCGGCGTTGGCCGCGCTGCGCGCCGGCGAACCGGGCCTGCCGGCGGTCAACGTCCAGGCGGCGGGGACGACGATCTACGCCGACCGGGCCGCCGCCGGCGAGTCCGACGGCTGACCGGCCGAACAGCTCGGCGGGTCCGTACCGCTGGGTACGGCCAGGTGTCAGTAGCCGCCCTGGGCGGCGAACAGGCGGGCCGGGTTCTGGCGCAACATCAGGTCGATGTCACCATCGCTCACGCCGGCCTGCTGCAGCATGGGGATCACGTCGTGGCTGATGTGCAGGTAGTGCCAGTTGGGCATGGTGGCCGACGTGTCCACCTCGCCGGGGATCCAGTCGAGGTAGCACGAGGCATCGTGGCTGAGCACCATGCGGTCGGCGAAGCCGCGGCGGCACAACTCGGCCACCACGTGCACGCGCTGCTCGGTGGTCAGGTAGCCGTCGATGCCGAAGCGGTCCATGCCGAGGTAGCTGCCGTTGGCCAGCAAGGCCTCGAGGTAGGTGAGGTCGTCGGTGTCGCCGCTGTGCCCGATGATGACGCGCGACAGGTCCACGCCCTCGTCGAGGAAGATCTCCTGCTGTTCGAGCCCCCGCTTGGTGGCGGCGTGCGTGTGGGTGGTGATGGGCACGCCGGTGCGGCGATGCGCTTGCGCCACCGCCCGCAGCACCTTCTCCACGTCCTTGGTCACCCCGGGCCGGTCGGTGGCGCACTTGAGGATGCCGGCCTTGATCCCGGTGTCGGCGATGCCGGTGGTGATGTCGCGCACGAAGTGCTCCACCATGTACTCGAGCGACCGGCGGGCGTAGTAGTGGGGCAGTTCGTTGAACGTGTAGATGCCGGTGGCGGCGATGATGTGCAGTTCGATCTGCTCGGCGATGCGGGCGATGCGCGGGATGTAGCGGCCCAGCCCGATGGCGGTGGGGTCGATGATCGTGTCGATGCCGGCCGCCTTGAGGGCCGACAACCGCTGCACGGCATCGGCCACCCGGGCGTCCTCGTCGCCCCACTCGTCGGGGAAGTTGAGCATGATCTCGGTGGACAGCACGAACACGTGCTCGTGCGCCAACACGTTGCCCAGCGACTCCACGGGCACCGGCCCGCGCACCGTCTCCACCATCACCGACATGTCATCCCCCGATCTGCGCTGCGTCCTCGACGTGCGCCCCGGGACACTACCGATTCGCCCTGCGGGCCGTTCAGCGCAGCGCCCTGCGGGCTGTTCAGCGCAGCGCCCTGCGGGCGATCAGCGCAGCGCCCTGCGGACGGATCAGCGCAGCGCCCTGCGGGCGATGGCCATGCGGTGCACCTCGCTGGGGCCGTCGTAGATGCGGAAGGCCCGGATGTCCTCGTAGATCTGCCGCACGACGGTGCGGTCGGTGATGCCGCGGCCGCCGAGGATCTGCACGCAGCGATCGACCACCCGGCCGGTGGCCTCCGACACGTACAGCTTGGCCATCGAGGACTCCTCGCGGGCCTGGCTGCCGGCGTCGAGCACCCAGGCGCAGTGCTGGATGAGGAGCCGGGAGGTCTGCATGTCGGTCAGGTTGTCGGCGATCTGGAAGCCGATGCCCTGGTGCTCCCCGATCGGCTTGCCGAAGGCGTGGCGGGTGCGGGCGTAGTCCACCGCCACGTCGTGGCAGCGGCGGGCGGCGCCCAGCCAGCGCATGCAATGGGTGAGACGGGCCGGGCCGAGCCGCACCTGGGCGTAGCGGAAGCCGGCGCCCACCTCGCCCAGCACCGACTCGGCCGGCAGGTGGACGTCGTTCAGCTTGATCACCGCGTGGCCGCCGACGGCGTTGTGGTCCATCGTGCCGAGCACCTCGGCGATCTCGATGCCCGCCGCGTCCGGACTCGGTGAGGAACATGGTGGCGCCCACGTCGGTGCCGCTGCGATCGAACGTGCGGGCCATGATGATGGCCACCTTGGCCCCCAGCGCCGAGGTGATCAGCCACTTGAGCCCGTTGATCTTGTAGCTCCCGTCGGCCTGCTCGTCGGCCCGGGTCTTCATCATCGACGGGTCCGAGCCGGCGCCGCCCTCGGGCTCGGTCATCATGAACATGCTGCGGTGCTGGCCGGAGGTGACCGGCCGCAGGAAGCGCTCCTTCTGGTCGGCGTTGGCCACGACCTCGAGCAGGTGCATGTTGCCCTCGTCCGGTGCGGCGATGTGCATGGCCACCGGCCCCAGCATCGAGTAGCCCGACTCCTCGAAGATCAACGCCTTGCCCACGTGGCTCAGGCCGAGCCCGCCGAACTCCTTGGACACGTGGGGCACCAGCAGCCCGGCGTCACGGGCCAGGCCCACCAGGTGGAGGCGGAACTCCTCGGTGGGACCGTGGTGGTCGTGAGGGGCGTCCTGCTCCAGCGGGATGATCTGCTCGCGGATGAACGCCGCGGTGCGGTCGCGCAGTTCGGCGAGGTCGGCGGGAATCTCGAAGTCGATCACCGCAGCAGCGTGTCAGACGCTCGGCGCCACCACCAAGCGACGCGCCGCCGGCATCCGGCCCACCACGACGGCCATGGCCAGGGCGCAGCCGCCGAGCAGCAGCGCGGCCAGGCCGTACCCGCCGGCCGACTGGGCGGCGCTGCCCACCAGCAGGGGGCCGACCACCCCGCCGATCTCGCCGGCGGTGAAGTACAGGCCGCCCGCCACCGCCATGTTCTCGGCGCCCACGTCGGGGTCGTCCATCAACAGCATCATGCCGAGCGGGAGCGCCGCGGCCCGGGTCACGCCCACCGCCACCAGCGCCACGAACACCACCCCGCCGCCGAGGTGGGGCACCAGGGCCACGCCCACCGCGCCGATCAAGTACACCGACAGGTACAGCGGGCGGCGACGGGCGGGGGTGGCCAGGCGGGGCACCACCAACGCCGAGGCGATGCCGACGAGCGTGGTCAGCGCCCCCAGCGACGAGGCGCCCGAGGCGCTGCGGCCGCCGTCGCGCAGCATCTCCACCAGCCAGTTGCCGATGCCGTGGTTGTACAGGAACGAGCCGACGGCGAGCACGAGCACCAGCTGCACCGAGCGGGTGCCCAGCAGCTGGCGGCTGGTCCGCGTCGGCGCCTGCTCGGCCAGCGCGCCGCGCCTGCGCCGGGCCGCTGCTTCGCCCGGGCCGGGTTCCGCGCCGGCGGCCGCGCCGGTGCTGCTGCGCGACAGCACCCACCACACCAGCCCCGTGCTCAGCGTGCCGCCGGCGTACAGCAGCATGGCGCCGCGCCACGAGCCGGTCAGCGGGATGGCCACGCTGTGCATGGCGAACAGCGCGACCATGGCGCCCACCGCGGGGGCCGTGCTGTAGAGGCCCACCGCCTTGCCCCGATCCTCGGGCGCGAACCAGGCGGCGATCAGCTTGGGTCCGCCGATGGAGATCAGCGGCCCGCCCAGCCCGAACAGCGCCACCGCCAGGTACAGCGTGACGAAGCCCTGCGCGCCGGCCCGGGCCGCGGCCGACGCCGCCACCAGCACGGCGGTGGCGGCCACCGCCCGCCGGGCGCCCAACCGGTCGATGACCCGACCGCCCGGTATGGCCGAGAACAGGTAGACGAGCTGCCAGGCGCCCAGCACCAGGCCCATCGCCGAGGTGGACAGCCCCAGGTCGTGGCGGATCTCGCCGACGACGGGGGCCATCGCCCCCGACGTCAGGCCGAAGCCGGCGTAGACCAACCAGGCGGCGGCGAACAGCGTCCAGCGCCGGGTGGCGGTCACAGGGTGGTCACCGGGCGGGGCGCTGCGCTCAGGCGGCGGCGGGGGTGGCCGCGGGCAGGTGCGGGCCCATCAGGTCGGCGAAGTTGAGCTCGTAGAAGTGGTCGAGCTCCTCCTCGGTGCAGCCCTCGGTGGACTGGGCGAAGCGCTTGAGCGGGTTGCGGCCACCCTCCACGTGGGGGTAGTCCGACGAGAACAGGCAGATGCGCGGGTCGCTCTGGCGGATGATCCAGCCGGTGTCCTCACCCGGGTACGGCGTGACCCGCACCTGGCGGCGCACGAAGTCGCTCGGCTTCATCGACAGCTTCTGCAGGCGCTCCTCGTTCTTGAAGAAGGCGCTGTAGGCCGAGTCGAGGTAGCGCATCCAGCCCGGCACCCACGACGCACCGAGCTCGATGATGCCGAACTTCAGCTCGGGGAAGCGGTCGAGCACACCGTCGAGGATGAGGGTGGCCATCGTCTGGGCCGGGTTGACCGGGATGGCCATGTAGTCGATGGAGCGGAAGTTCTCGGCGCCGCCGTGGAAGTCGAGCACCGGCGGCAGGCCGTTCACGAAGTACTTGGGCGACAGCAGCTGACCCGTCCCGCCCACGTGCATCACGATGGGCACGCCCGCCTCCTGGGCCTGGGCCCACACCCGGTCGAGGGCGATGTGGCTGGGGGAGTGGTCGCGGGGGCAGGCACTGGCGATCATCAGCGCCTGGCAGCCGCCGTCGATGGCGCGCCGCGCCTGGGCGGCGGCCCGGTCGAAGTCCATGAGCGACACGTAGCCCACGGCCAGCAGGCGGGGGTCGACGGCGCAGAACTCGGCCGCACCCCGGTTGTGGGCGTCGGCCATGGCGTAGGCCAGCTCCACGTCGTCGCCGTGCTCGGCCGCCACCAGCGACGCCGCCGACCAGGTGGTGAAGATCAGCTGCGAGGCGAAGCCGAGCTGGTCGAGCGCCTGGCCGCGGTGCTCCTTCTCGAACGAGCCGACCGCGTAGTAGTTCTTGCGCAGCAGCACCTCGGCCTCGTTGGCCCGGTACTCGGGGTCGTTGTGCAGCGGGCAGGTCTTGGCCACCCAGTCGACGTCGCTGCCGGCCTGCTCGCCGATGGCGGAGATGCCCAGGCGGGGCATGCGGTCCCGGAAGGCCGGATCGGCGTGGTCGCGCAGGAAGTCCGGCAGCTCCATGATGTGGGCATCGGCGTCGTGGTAGGTGCGCCCGCTGGCATACGGCATCGGTGAGGGTCCCCCTGTGCTGACCTGGTCGACCCGCTCCACGATGCCCGGTGCCGCGGGGATGGGCCAAACCTGCCGACCGGTACGGGGAGCGCAGGCGGCCGGGCTACAGCACCACCGGCATCTCCCGGATCGAGCGTCCGAGCGGGTTGCCCCGCCAGGCGGGCAGCTCACCGTCGGGCACCATGGCCGGGAAGCGGCGGTACAGGCGGCCCAGCGCGATGGTGGCCTCCAGGCGGGCCAGGTTGGCGCCCAGGCAGAGGTGGCTGCCCCAACCGAAGCCCAGCTGCGGGTTCGGCGTGCGGGCCACGTCGAGGCGGGCCGGGTCGGGGAACGTGTTCGGGTCCCGGTTGGCCACCAGCATGGTGAGGAACACGGTGTCGCCCACCTCGAAGCGGTGCCCGCCCCGTTCGTGGGCCTCGCTGACCTTGCGCACCATCGCCTTGGCCGGGCCGGCCACCCGCATCAGCTCGTCGGCGAAGGTGTCCTCCACCTCGCCGGCGCGGATGCGGGCCACCGCCTCGGGGTGGTCGGCCAGGGTGCGCACGCTGGAGGCGAGCAGGTTGGTGGTCGTCTCGTGGCCGGCGAACAGCAGCAGCGTGCAGGCGCCCACCACCTCCAGCTCGTCGAGCTCGTCGAGCCCGCTGTTGACCACCTTCGAGATCAGGTCCTCGCCGGGGTGGCGGCGCCGGTGGTCCATCTGCTCGGTGAAGAACGAGACGAACTCCTCGGTGGCGGCCACCACGCCGGCCTCGTCCGCGTTGTCGGTCTCCACCGAGAACACGATCTCGGCCAGCCGGTCCGACCACGCCTGGAAGCGGACCCGCTCCTGGCGCGGCACACCGAGCAGGTCGGCGATGACCAGCGCCGGCATCGGGTTGGCGAACACCGCTTTGAAGTCCACGTGGTCGCCGGCGCTCAGCGGCGCGAGCAGCTCCTCGACGGTGTCCTCCACCGAGGTCCGCAACCGCTCCATCACCTTCGGGGTGAACGCCCGGCGGACCGGCTCGCGCAGGCGGGTGTGGGTGGGCGGGTCACGGAAGACCATCCAGCCGGCGAGCAGCGCGTAGGTGCGCTCGAACGCGGGGCCGCGGGCCTCGATCTGGCGCTTGAAGGCCCGGGTGCGGTCCGAGGAGAAGCGCGGTTCGAGGAAGCCCTCGGTGGCCGCCTTGTAGGACAGCAGCAGCCAGGCCCGGTTGCGCTCGCTGCGGCGGATCGGGTCGCCGGCCAGCGCCCACGCGGCGAAGGCGTCGGGGTCGGCGTTGACCCAGCGGCTGCCGAGGTCGATGTCGCCGCCGGGGAACACGTCGTCGAACGAGGGCGTGGGCTCGCGCATGGCCGGAGATTAACCACCGGGTGACGGTGGGATCGCTGCCCGCCGCGTCGCCGGGCCCGCCGTGGCCGTGGGACGCGCTTGTGGCGGGGCCTGATCAGGGGGCACGCTGGTGCACACCAGGCGCACCGGATCGAACGGCGCGCCGGAACTTGGGGGTGTCCATGCGGGACGTCGTGATCGTGGAAGCCGGCCGTTCGGCCATCGGCAAGCGGGGCGGATCGCTCGCCCAGGTGCACCCGGCGGACACGCTGGGTCCGGTGATGATGGAGGTCATCCGGCGGGCCGGCCTCGAGTCCGGCCAGGTGGACCAGGTGGTCGGCGGGGTCATCAACAAGGTCGGCGCCCAGGCGATGAACGTGACCCGCACGGCGTGGCTGTCCCACGGCGGTGCCGAGCACGTCGCCTCGACCACCATCGACAGCCAGTGCGGCTCCAGCCAGCAGGCGCTCAACCAGGCCTACAGCCTGATCGCCTCCGGCGCCGAGGACGTGGTGCTGGCCTGCGGTGTGGAGAACATGAGCCGCATCCCCATCGGTGCCGACGCCTACGCCGGGACCAAGGCCGGCTATGGCAAGCCGGTGTCGCGCAGCTACTTCGAGCACTACGAGTTCACCAGCCAGTTCGAGGGCGCCGAGCGCATCGCCGACAAGTACGGCATCTCCCGTCAGGACACCGACCGCCTCGGCCTCGAGTCGCAGCTGCGGGCCGCCCGCGCCATCGCCGAGGGCCGCTTCGAGCACCAGATCATCCCGCTCGAGGTCGACGTGTTCAACGAGGGCGGCGAGCGCACCGGTGACCGCATCGTCGTCAGCCGTGACGAGATCCCCCGCGACACCTCCCTCGAGAAGCTCGCCCAGCTCAAGCCGGTCGCCCGAGACAACGGGGTGCACACCGCCGGCTCGTCGTCGCAGATCGCCGATGGCGCCTCGGCCGTGCTGGTCATGTCGGCCGAGCGGGCCGAGAAGCTCGGCGTCCGCCCCCGGGCGCGCATCATCGGCACCGCACTGGTCGGCTGCGATCCCGTGCTGATGCTCGAGGGCCCCATCCCCGCCACCCGCAAGCTGCTCGAGCGGGCCGGGCTGCAGATGTCCGACATCGACGTGGTGGAGATCAACGAGGCGTTCGCGTCGGTCGTGCTGGCGTGGGCCAAGGAGCTGCAGCCCGACATGGAGCGGGTCAACCCCAACGGCGGCGCCATCGCCCTCGGCCACCCGCTCGGCGGCACCGGCTGCTTCCTGGCCACCAAGGCCGTGCACGAGCTCGAGCGCACCGGCGGTCGCTACGGCATCGTCACCATGTGCTGCGGCGGCGGTCTCGGCACCGGCACGCTGATCGAGCGCCTGTGATCCTGACCGTCCGGTTGACGCCGGGCGGTCAACACCGCGGCCTCACCTGAACGGCCCTTGCGCGCCAGCCGCGCGAGGGCAGTTTTCCTCTGCGTTCGAACGAACCCCACCCTCGGTAGGCTTGCGGTCGGCGAACGGAGGGAAGGTGGCTGGGGCCAAACAGGACCAGAGCGAGCTACCCCTTGCGGAACTGGCGGAGGAGGCGAGACGGGGCCGCGCCCTCGGGCACCTGATCGACAACGTCGCCGACGCCATCGTCATCATCGACCCCGACCTGATGACCACCTATGCCAACCGAGCCGCCGAGGATCTCGTCGGCCGGCCCGGTCGCCCGGCGGAAGGGCGTTCGGGGGCGGAGCTCATCCACCCCGAGGATCGCGAGCGGGTCTTCGCCGATCTCGCCGAGCTGCTGACCGAGCCCGGGGTGCGGCGGGTCACCGAGTTCCAGGTGCTGACCCGTCGGGGCTGGATGTGGGTGGAGGCGTGGGCCACCAACCTGGTCGACAACCCCGACGTGGGTGGCGTGGTGGTCTCCTTCCGGGACCTGACCCACCAGCGGGCGCTCGAGCACTCCGCCACCCGGGACCCGCTCACCGATCTGGCCAACCGCACCCGGCTGGCCGACCAGCTCGCCGAGGAGCTGGGCCGGGCGCCGCTGAGCGGTACCTGCCTGGCGGTGCTGTTCGTCGATCTCGACAACTTCAAGCTGATCAACGACAGCCTCGGCCACAGCGTGGGCGACCGGGTGCTGGTGCGGGTGGCGGACCGCCTGCGGGCCACCATCGACGAGGCGGCGCTCATCGCCCGCTTCGGCGGCGACGAGTTTGTGGTGCTGCTCACTGAGCTACCGCCCGGTATGGAGGCGGAACAGCGCGCGGTGCGCGTCGCCCAGCGGCTGCTGGAGCGCCTGACCCAACCGCTGCGACTGGGCGGCATCGACCACCATCTCAGCGCCTCGATCGGCATCGCCCTCTCCAACCCGGAGACGGTGCACGCCGAGGAACTGCTGCGCGACGCCGACACCGCGATGTACCGGGCCAAGGCCCGCCGGGCCAGTTGGCATGTGTTCTCCAGCGACCTGCGCGACCAGGCGCGCGTGCGCCACACGATGGAGCGCGAGCTGTACGCCGGGATCGACAACGACGAGTTCGTCCTCTACTACCAGCCGATCATCGACCTGCGCCGGGGCGAGCCGGTGGAGCTCGAGGCGCTGGTGCGCTGGCACCACCCCTACCGCGGGCTGCTTGTTCCCGGCGAGTTCCTGCCGGTCGCCGCCCAGGCCGGCCTGTCGGATCGACTCGACGCCCGGGTGGTGGAGCGGCTCGAGCGCGACCTCAAGGTCGTGTGCGCCGCCGGGCGCGACGATCTGCGCCTGAGCCTGAACGTGTCGGCCACCGGCCTGGCCCAGCCGGGTTGGCCCCAGGAGCTGCACCGGGCGCTGACCGACACGGTGCTCGACGCCGGTCAGCGGGTCACGCTCGAGATCACCGAGCACCTGCTGATGGACGACGTGGAGCGCTCGGTGGTCGCACTGTCGGAGCTGCGGCGGTGGGGGTTCAGCATCGCCATCGACGACTTCGGCACCGGGCACTCGTCGCTGTCGTCGCTGGCGTCGCTCGATGTGGACGCCATCAAGATCGACCAGTCCTTCCTGCGGGCCGCCGACACCGACAAGCGCCGCCGCCACATCCTCGACTCGATCATCCGGCTGGCCCACGCCCTGGAGGTACCGGCGGTGGCCGAGGGGGTGGAGACCGACATGCAGCGGCAGCTGCTGGTGGAGCTGGGCTGCGACCGGATGCAGGGTTACCTGTTCGGCCGGCCGGCGCCGTTGGACCACGCGCTGCGCTGAGGAGCAGGAGCTGCGCTCGAGCGCACCGCCCGCCCGTGGGAACCTGTCGTTGGGCTGAATGGCTCAGCGTGGCGAGCCGATTCCCCCAAGGTGTGGGGTGCCCGGCGAGGGTGGCGTCGGGCACGGTCGAAAGCGTGTTCCAGACGACGTTGTGTCTCATCGAGGATCCCGACGAGCAGGAGGTGCTGCTCGCCAAGTGGTATCCGGACCGCACCGCCGTCATCGTCACCGTCACCGGTCCCTGGCGCCGGCAGCGCTACGGCGATCGGGTCGCCCCGCAGCTGCCCGAGCCCGGGGACGGCGAGGGTGCCACCAGCGAGCTGGACGGTCTGTCGGCGCTCGCCTACATCGAGGGCTCCCGCAACGCACGCGGCCTGCGGCGGTTCCGGTCGGCCTCGCTGATCGAAGCCGGTCGTTACCGTACCGACCGGTTGGTCGCCCCCAACCCGGGGATCCGGGCGCTGCTGCGGATCGAGCGCCAGTTCGCCGAACGGGAGTGGGGTGTGGCCGCCCACCCGCTCGCCGCCAACCCCGACCTGGTCGAGATCCTGCTGGCCACCCCGGCGGACCAGTCGGCGGTGGAGCTCGACGCCCTGCTCGGCGCCGCCACCGAGCACTGGACGTTCCCGCCGGCCTACCCGCACATCGTGGAGCGCCACCGGCGACATCGCCCTGCACCAGGACCGTGCCGATCGGTATGCGGCCTGGCCGGCGCCCGCCCGCCCGGCGCTGGCGGCGGCACCCGCCCGCTGAACGGCCGCTGACCGGGTCCGGATCGGACCGTCGGTCGCAGCTCGACCGGACCGTCGGTCGCAGCTCGATCGGGTCGCCCGTCGGCCCGCTGGGCCCCCTCCGCGATGCCGCTAGGGGGGTCGGCGCGCCGTAATGTCCGTAACAATGAGCAGGCGCACAGGTGGGTACCGCAGGTGGCAGGCGCTTCTCGCCGCTACCGGTGTGCTGCTGGCCACGCTAACGAGTGGGGCCGGGCCGGCGTTCGCCCAAGACGACCTGGAGGACGAGCAGGAGCAGCTGCGCCGGCAGGAGGTCGACACTGCGGCCCAGGTCGATGTGCTGCGGGCCGATGTCGCCGATGTGGAGGCGGTCATCGCCACCCTCGACCAGAACGTGGCCACCCAGCAGGCCCGGCTGGAGGACGCCCAGCGGGGTGTCGCCTCGGTGCAGGCGGAGCTGGCGGCCGCGGATGCCGCCAAGGCCGAGGCCGAGGCCGAGGCGGTCGCGCTGCGCAAGGAGCTCGAGGCGGTGGCCCTTGCCGCCTACGTCCGACCCCCCGCCGACGATCTGGCCGTGGTCCTGGGCGACGAGGACCCGTCGGCCTCGGCCAAGCGCAAGGCGATGGCGGAGGCCCGCACCCGTTCCGCCGCCGACGTGCTCGATCAGCTGCGCGGCGCCGAGGAGGCGGCCCGCCGGGCCGGTCAGCGGGCGTCGGAGGCGCTGGTGGCGGCCGAGGCGGCCGAGGCCGCCGAACGGGCGAGCCTTGACGAGCTGACCCAGGCCCTGGGCCTGCAGCAGTCGCTGTTCGACGACGTACAGGCCCGGCTCGATTCGGCGCTGAGCGAGGCGGCGGCCATCAGCGGCCGCAGCCAGGAGCTGGCCGATCAGATCGCCGCCCGAGAGCAGGCTCTCGCCGCCAAGGTGTCAGGGTCGGGTTCCGGCTCGGGATCGGGCTCGCGGCCGTCGTGGGTGTCCTCGGGGGTGGAGGTCACCACCGTGCGGGGCATCGAGGTGAACGTGGCCATCGCCGACCAGCTCGAGGCGATGCTCGCCGCCGCCGAAGCCGACGGCGTATATCTGACCGGTTCCGGTTACCGCGACATCGCCACGCAGATCTACCTCCGCGAGCAGCACTGCGGAACGAGCGAGTACGCCATCTGGGAGATGCCCTCGGGAGAGTGCTCGCCGCCGGTGGCCCGGCCCGGGTACTCGATGCACGAGCGCGGCCTGGCCGTCGACTTCGTGATCGGTGACGACCTCATCCGCAGCCGCGGCACCACCGCCTTCGGTTGGCTGTCGGAACATGCCGCAGAGTATGGCTTCTACAACCTGCCGTCGGAGCCGTGGCACTGGTCGACCACCGGGAGCTGACCCCCGCCTAGCATGACCGGGTGATCGAGAGCCGCTGGTACCCGGCCGGCCTGGCGACCTCGGAGCCCGTCGCCATCGATGACCTGCCGCGTGCTCACGAGCGGGCGGCGGTCGCCGGGGCCATGGCCCTGCTGTGGGTGGACCTCGTCGAGCCCGACGGCGGCGAGATCGAGCAGTTGTCACGGTTGCTCGGGTTCGACCCCGCGCTGGTCCGCGCCGTCGGCCAGGGTCATCCCCGCAACCGGATCCTGCCGTGGGGCGAGGTGCGCCACGCCGCCTTGCCGGCGGGGCGGCTGGTCGAGGGCGGCTGGTGGTGCGGGTCGTCGAGCTGTTGTTCTCGCCTTCGGTGGTGGTCACCCTGCGCTGGGCCGGCGAGGACGGCGACGGTGCTGCCGGGCCGTACCCGCTCGACGAGGTGCGGGCCACGTTCGAGGCGTCGTTGCGCGGCGGTGGGCCGGCGGGCGCGAGCGGGTTGCTGTGGGCCTTGTTCGACCAGCTGGCCGAGGACGCGTTCGACGCGGTGGAGGCGATCGATGACGAGCTGGACCGGGCCGAGGATGTGGTGTTCGACGACGTCCGCGACGTGAGCATACCGCGCGGTCTGTTCGATCTACGGCGCAGCATCGCCGCGCTGCGCCGGGCCACGATGCCCCAGCGCGACGTGTTGTCGTCCCTGCTGCGCAGCGAACGGGAGCTGGTCGGCGAACCGGCGCGCGAGGCGTTGGAGCGGGTCTACGACCACCTGCTGCGGGTGGTGGAGCTCATCGAGGGCCAGCGGGACGTGCTCGCCGGTCTGCTCGACGCCCACCTGGCCATCAGCGCCAACCGCACCAACGACGTCATGAAGCGCACCTCGTCGTGGGGCGCCATCCTGGTGGTGGCCACGCTGGTCGTCGGCTACTACGGCATGAACTTCCCCGGCATCCCCGAGTTCGACTGGCGCTTCGGTTGGGTCTGGGCGCTCGGCCTGATCGTGGGGCTGACGACCACGCTGTACGTGGTGTTCAAGCGGAAGGGTTGGCTGTAGCGGGCCGGCTGGTGGCCCGGGCACGGAAGCGCAGCGGCTCCTCGCCGTACTCCTCGATGGCGTGGGCGATCCAGCCGGCCGTGCGCGCCACCGCCATCAGCAGCTCGGTGGCGCCCAGCGGCAGGCCGGCCACGTGGCCGAGAGCGCCGAGGGCGAGATCGACGTTGGGTGGCACCGGGGCGCGCTCGGCGGTGACGGCCAGCAGCGCATCGACCTCGGCCATGCGGGCGGCGCTGCGGGCGTTGGCGCCCGCCGTCCGGCGGATGGCATCGAGCAGCAGCCGGTGGCGCGGGTCGCCGTGACGGTGCACCAGGTGCCCGAAGCCCGGCAGGTGGCCGTCGCTGCGCAACCGATCGGCCACCGCGGCGGACGGAGCACCGGCGTCGGAGGCGGTGGCCAGGAGCCGTTGCACCGCCACGCTGGCGCTGCCGTGCAACGGCCCGCTGAGCGTGGCCAGACCGGCCAGTACGACTGCGGTGGGATCGGCCCGCACCGAGGCGGCCACGCGCGCGGCGAGCGTGGAGGTGGCCAGCTCGTGGTCGGCCAGGCACACGAGGGCGAGGTCGATGGGCTGGTGCCAACGCCGCGGCAGCCGGCGGTCGATGGCCTGGGCCAGCATCGCGGCGATGCTGGAGTCGGCCGGGGTGGTCGGGGTGGCCGGGCTGGTCGGGGCCGCCGGGGTGGTCGGGGTGGCAAGGGCGGCGGTCACCGCGGCCAGCAGATGGCGGCCGCAATGCAGGACCGCATCGGGGCGGAGGTCGTGACGCAGCGGGTCGGCCGCCGCCGCGGCCACCACGGCCGCCCGAAGCCGATCGGTGGGTGTGGCCGTGGGTCCGAGCGCGGCGACGCCGCGCCGGGCGGCATCCAGCTGTTCGGCCGGCGCCGTCCAGCGGGGCCGCTCGTCCAGGGGCTGGGGGCGGACCCCCGTCCATAGCAGCTCGGCAACCGCCTCGAACGGCAGTCGCTGGGCCACCAGCTCCTCGAGGGGTGCCGCGGTAGTTGATCCGGCCGTCGCCGAGCTCGGTGACGGCGGAGGTGAGGGCGGCGTCGATGCCCTCACCCCGGCGGGGACGGCGCCGCGGGCGGCTTCGAGCGGCGAGCGCCTCCACCTCGGCCGCATCGAACGTGCTGCGCCGCCCGTCCGGCGCAAGGGCCGAGCGCAACAGCCCACGGCTGACGTAGGCGTAGACCGTCTCTCGCTTCACCCCCAGCCGCTCGGTGACGTCGTCGATGCCGAGTTGTTCCGTCATGATCGATGCCGCCGGCGGCGGTTTCGGCGTTGCTGGGCGACCATGCCGATCAGTCTGGTCGGTGTGGATTGATGTCGTCAACGTTGATCTGATCAACGTTGACGATGGGCGTGGCGCGGGCGCACGATCGGGGCATGACAACGACGACGACGAGGATGGCGCCGGCGGACGGCGTGGGGGCCGCTCCGGAGCGAAGGGCGCAGCGGCCATCGAGGTGCCCGACGGCCTGCGCAACGTGGTGGCGGCTCGCACCAGCATCGGTAACGTGCGCGGTGCCGAGGGCCGCTACCACTACCGCCAGTACGACGCCACGGAACTGGCCCGGACCCGTGATCTGGAATCGGTGTGGCACCTGCTCGACCTGGGCCGGTTGCCCACGCCCGCCGAGCGCGATGCGTTCGCCGCCGAGCTGCGCACCGCCCGCCGCCTGCCGGACGGGCTGCTCGAGTCGCTGCGGGTGGTGGCCCGCTCGGGCGGCGCGCCGCTGGAACAGCTGCGCACTGCGCTGTCGCTGGCGGGCACCGCGCTCGGCGTGCGGCCGCTGCTCGATCTGGACCCGGGGGCCCGTCGAGCCGATCTGTGGCGGTTGGCGGCGCTGACGCCGACGCTGGTCGGTGTGCTGCACCGCCTGTCGGCCGGGCAGGAGCCGGTGGCCGAACGGCCGGAGCTCGGTCACGCCGCCCACTACCTGTGGACCGCGTTGGGTCGCGACCTGCCGGCGGCGGAGGTGCGGGCGGTGGAGCAGTACCTGATCGCCACCGTCGACCATGGGTTCAACGCCTCCACGTTCACCGCCCGGGTGGTCGCCTCGACGGGGGCCGACGCCGCCGCCGTGCTGGTGGCCGCGCTGGCGGCGCTGTCGGGGCCGCTGCACGGCGGCGCCCCGTCGCGGGCGTTGGAGGCCATCGACGAGATCGGCGCCCCCGAGCGGGCGGCGGCGTGGGTGGACGGTGTGCTGGCCGGGGGCGGCAAGATCATGGGCTTCGGCCATGCGGTGTACGCCGCACCCGATCCGAGATCAGCGCTGTTGCAGGAGATCGCCCGAAGCCTCGGTGGGGCGGAGGTGGGTCGGGCGGAGGCGATCGAAGCGGCGCTGCTGGCCGCGCTGGCGCAACGCCGACCGGGTGTGGCCCTGCCCACCAACGTGGAGTTCTACGCCGGTGTGGTGATGCAACGCTGCGGGCTGCCCGCCGCGCTGTTCACGCCGACGTTCGCGGTGAGCCGGGTCATCGGCTGGTCGGTGCACGCGCTCGAACAGGCGGCGTCGGGCAAGATCATCCGCCCGACCGCCCGGTATGTCGGCCCTTGGCCCCTCGAGCCCGTACCGGCCTGACGAGCGTGGGCCGATCAACCTGCTCGTCAGGCCGCTCCCCGTTCCCGCTCAGCGCTGCCGCTGCCGTTCCCGCTGCCCGTTCCCGCTGCCCGCTCTTGGTTCCCGCTGCCCGCTCTTGGTTCCCGTTCCCGCTCCCCGCTCCTTGCCCGCTGTCCGCGCCCCTCCTTCGCGGGCGATTCAGATTTCGATTCGGCGGCGCGAGAGGATCGGAGCGGGTGCCCACCCACGGCGTCCGTTGGCAGCACAGCGGGTTGGGCGTCCCACTTGCGGTGCCCGGATCTTGCGTCAGATGACCGATTCCGAATCCACGTCGAATCGAGCGCGACGGGTTGCCGGGAGCCTCCCCCTGCCCCCGCTGCTGGCGGCCGGTGCCGCCGACTGCGTCACGGCCGCCGCCTCGGCCCGGCCGCCGCCTCGGCCCGGCGTGCGACCGCCGTCGAGCCGCCATCGACCCGCCGTCCCGACCCACCGGCGCCCAGATCAGGCGGGCGCGTCGCGCAGGAAGCGATAGAGCAGGGTCGGCTCGCCGAGGCGGTGGCGCAGCCGTGACTCAACCCACCCACCGGGGTGAGGTTCTGCGGCGCCTGGGGATCGCGCGCCGCCCTCGATGCGAAGCAGGGCAGGGTGGCGGCGGCGCGGTCGGCCAGGGCCTGCGCCGCCTCGACGGGCGCCACCGCGATCTCGTTGCGCACCACCCCCGACCAGGCGTGCTCCCGGGCGCAGGGCAGGCGCAGGTACCACGACAGCCGGGGAAGCCACCCCCGATGGCGAACAGCGGCGTCACTCGCCGGGCTCGAGCTCGGCGATGACCCCCGCGGCCGGCGGCAGGTAGCGGTGGTGGTGGGTCTTGATGTGGCCGACCGCGTTGCGCACCTGCTCCCGCCGGCGGATGGGCCCGTCGATGACCACCATGGCCAACTCCTCGCCGGCGGCCTCGGCGGCGGCCGCCGCCCCTTCGGCCACCCCCACCTCGAGATCGGCCATCACCTGCTGGAGCTCGATCGACAGCTGTCCCGGATCGTCCCGCCGGCCGCGGGTGGGCCGGTACCGCCAGACCAACCCGTGGCGGGTGCGCACCGTCGGCACCTCCACCGGCAGCAGCACCACCCGGTCGATCTCCAGCCGGCTGATCTCGGCCCGCCCGTTGCAGGTGACCACCCCGGCGGCCACCGACGCGGCCAGGCCCGGGTGGTACTGCCCGTCGTCGGTGCTCCACAGCAGGCTGGCGTCGATGCGTCGCACACCGTCCACGAAGGCGACGGTGGCGCGGTCCACCGGCGCCGGGCGGATCGGCCGCCACCGCTCGACCGGCAGCTCGACGCCGAGGTTCACGTCGACCGGCTCGTCACCTGGCCGCCGTCCTCGATCGGAGCGCCGTAGTCCGGGGACCACGCCTCCACGCACAGGCGGCCCATCGGCCGGGTGGTGTTCACCGCGCCCTCCTCATGCCAGCACCCGCTCCACCCGGGCACCGTCGGCATCCTTGGTCACCTCGTAACGGACCGGCAGCCGCTCGGCCAGGTCCCGGACGTGGGTGACGATGCCCACCATCCGCCCGGCGCTGCCCAGCTCCTCGATGGCGGAGGCCACCGTGTCGAGCGTGTCGGGATCGAGCGTGCCGAACCCCTCGTCGAGGAAGAGCGACTCCAGCGGCGCGGCGGTGGGACCGGCGAGCATGACCACCTGGTCGGCCAGCGCCAGCGCCAGCGCCAACGACGCCAGGAACGTCTCGCCGCCCGACAGCGTGCGGGCCGAGCGGATGGCGTCGGCGTTGTTGTGGTCGATCACGGCGAAGTCCTTGCCGTCGAGCACCAGCGAGTAGGCGCCGCCGACAACCGCTGCAACAGACCGGTGGCGCCCTCGACGAGCTGCTGGACGGCCTCGTCGAGGATCCAGGCACCGAAGCGGTTGGCCCGCAGCAGCTGGGTCACCATCGACGCCACCTGCTCGGCCTCCACCGCGCCGTCGAGCTCGCGCTGCACCTCGGCGGCGCGACGGCGGTCGGCCTCCAGCCGGGTGAGCTCGGCGGCGATGCGACCCTCGGCGGCCAGCGACCGGTCCCGCACGTCGGCGACGGTGCGCAGGGTGTGGGCGTCGGGCAGCACGGCCTGGGCGGCGTCGAGCAGCTCGGCGGTGCGGGCCCGTTGCCGCTCGGCCAGCCGGTCGCGCTCGCCCTCGGCGGCGGCCAAGCGGCGCAGCACGTCCAGCTCGGTGGTGGCGGCCCACGTGGCGGCGCGGCCCAGTCCTCGGCGGGGTCGCGCCGGGCCAAGGGCGGTGGTTCGAGCCGGGCGAGCGCATCGCGAAGCAGTCGAAGGCCTGCCAGGCGGCGCTGCGCTGATCGTCGCTGCGGCGCAGCGGGGCCCGGGCGGCGTCGATCGCCTTGTGGTGGGCGCTGCGCCGGTTGCGGGCGTCGGTCACCGCTGCGCCGGCGGCGGCCGCGCGGCCAGCGCCGCCTCGGCATCGGCCCGCGGCGGTCCCGCCGCCACCTGTTCAGCCAGTTCGTCGAGCCGGGCGCTCGGCGTCGAGGCGGGCCTCGATGCGGGCCAGCTCCAGCTCGGCGTCCTGGCGGTCGGTGGTGGCGGCGGTGGCCGCTTTGGCCGCAGCCTTCTGGGCCGCGGTGGCGGCGCGCGCGCCGGCGCCGTCGAACCGGGAGCTGCTCCACCCGGTTGCCGCACACCAGGCACTGGTCGCCGGGGTGCAGATGGGCGGCGACCACGGCGGCGGCATCGGCGGTGCGGGCCGCCTCCAGGGCGTTCTCCGCGGCGAGCAGCTGTTGCTCGGCAGCGGCGGCCGCGGCGAGGGCGCCCTCCAACCGCAGGCGGGCGCAGTCGTGGGCGCGCTCGCCCTTGGCCACCAACGCCCGCTGCCGTTCCAGGGCGTCGTGGCGTTCGATCACGGTGCGGCTGTCGGCCTCGGTCGGCAGCCCGGCCAGCGCCGCCCCGCCTCGGTGCAGGCCCGCTCATGCTCCTCGGTATGGTGTTCCAGCTCGGCCAGGGCGGCGTCGGCGGCGGCGTGGGCGGTGGCCAGCTCGTCGAGCCCGGCGGGGGCCGGACCGCTCGCAGCTGCTCGGCCGCCTGGCGTTGCGTGCGGGCTTCCGATGCGCTGGCTTCGAACGTGTGCGGGCCAGTTCATCGAGCTCGGGCTGGGCGGCGTCGCCGCGGGCCAGCAGCGCGGCCACCGCCGCCCAGGCCCGCTGCAGCTCCTCAGGCGCTCGTGCGTCGGCGCAGCCAGCTCCTCCAGGCGGCTGCGGGCGAAGCAGGCCGCCTCGGCGGCCACGGCCGCGTGGCGGTGCGCCCGCTGCTGCAGGCGGTCGTACAGGCCCAGGTCGAGCAGCTCCTTCAGCAGCGCTTGACGGTCGGCGAGGCGGTGGTGCAGGAAGCGGGCGAACTCGCCCTGGGGCAGCACCACCGCGGTGGTGAAGTGGTCGTAGGTCAGCCCCAGCAGCCGTTCGATGCGGGCGGTCACCTCGTCGGCGTCGCCGGCCAGCAGCTCGGCCGGTTCGCCGTCGACCAGCCGTTCGAGCCGGGCCTCCTTGGTCGACGCCGAACCGGACGGCGTCGTCCGCACCACCCGTACCGCCGGTACTGCTCGGGCCCCACCCGGAACGTGAGCCCCAGCCGGGCCTCCACCTTGCCCTGGCTCACCACCGGTCCCACCCGCCGACGATCGGCCAGGCGGGGGATGGTGCCGTAGAGGGTGAAGACCATGGCATCGATCAGGCTCGATTTCCCGGCGCCGGTGGGCCCGGAGAAGGCGAAGAGGTCGGCGTCGGTGAAATCGACCACCGTGCGCCGGCGGAAGGCGGTGAAGCCCTCGAGCTCCAGCTTCTCAGGTCGCATCGATCGCTCCACCTGGAGCGGGCCGCCGCCGGCTCGTCGTCGTCGAGGTCGCGCTCCTCGGCCGCGTCCTCGTCCACCAACCGGGCGAACAGCGCCTGGAGGCGGGCATCCTCGATGGACTGCTGGGCCAGGAACTCGGCGAACAGCTCGGTGGCACCCCGACCGAGCCGGCGGGGCGCCACCCCATTGCGACCACCTGCACCCCCGCCTGCACCCGTCCCGCCGGCGCCCGCCCCGGCCCGGTCGCGTTCCTCCGGTGCCTCGATCCGCGCGTCGACCGCGCGCGGGAACCGGCTGCGCACGTCATCGGCCAGCCCGGCCCGGTTGCGTTCGCGCACCACCACGCGCAGGTGGGCGTCGCCGGCCGCCTCGGCCAGCAGGTCGAGCTCGTCCAACGAACCGGTGATGGTCAGCAGTCGCCGGGCGGCGTCGACGGGCACGAACTCGGGGCGTGCCGGCCGGCCGGGGGCCAGCTCCACCACCACCGCACCGGGGCTGTTCTCGCCCTCGCCGAAGTCGAGCTGCAGCGGGGATCCCGCGTAGTACGTGGGGGCGGGCCCGTCGATGCGTTGGTGGCGGTGCAGGTGGCCGAGCGCGACATACCCCGCGGTCGGGGGGAAGATGGTGGCGGGCACGGCGTAGTCGAACACGGTGTGGGCGGCCCGCTCGCCGCCGCCCACCACGCCGCCTACCGCGGTCAGGTGGCCGACCACCAGGTTGACGGTGCCGCCGTCGAAGCCGGTGGTCAGCGCACCGCTGATGCGCCGCACCCGGTCGAGGTAGCTCTGGTTGTGCTGGTCGGCGTCGCGGTTGAGCAACTCGTCGGCGCTGACGGCGTGGCGGTGGGACAACCACGGCAGGAACGCCACCCGCACCGCGGTGCCGGCCACGTCGAGCGTGGCGATGCCGCCCTGGGCGGGGGGCACGACCAGCGGGCGCAGCGTCACCCGGGTCAGCTCCAGCAGCGGGGACACCGCCCCCAGGCGGCGGGGGTGGTCGTGGTTGCCGGCCACCACCAACACGTGGCGATCGCGCTCGGACAGCCGCAGCAACGTGCGGTACACCAGCCGCTCGGCCTCCGGGGTCGGGGCGGCGGTGTCGAACAGATCGCCGGCCACCACCACGATCTGGGCGCCGCTGTCGTCGGCCAGGGCGACGAGCGCATCGAGGGTGGCCTCGTGCTCGTCGGCGCGGGACCGCCCCCGCAGGGTCCGGCCGACGTGCCAGTCGGCGGTGTGCAGCAACCGGATGGCCGTGCTGTGCGACATGGCGTTCGACCCCCCGCCTCAGCTCGACGGCAGCCCGGCGAAGGGATCGTCGTCAGCCTCGGTGCCGCTCGGGGTGCCGGTTGGGTTGCCGTCGCCGGGGGCGGCGCCAGGGCCGGCCGCGGGGGCGACGCCGGCCTCGCCCACCCGGGTGGCCCACGCCGGGAACGGGAAGGTGACCAGCAACGGCACCGGCAGCTCGGGTTGGGTGACGAACATCGATCCGGGGCGCAGGATGGTGGCTCGCTGGCGGGCGACGCCGGTGAGGAAGCCGTACTCGGGCCGGGTGGCCTCGGCCGGGTCGAGGCGGCCGACGACCCGCACCGCCGAGTTGGCCACGATGCGCCGCTCCACCTCCGAGGCGGTCTGCTGGGCGCCGATCAGGATGATGCCCAGCGAACGGCCGCGTTCGGCCACGTCGAGCAGGATCTCCTTGATCGGGCTCGATCCGTCCCTGGGTGCGTACTTGTTGAGCTCGTCCAGCACCACGAACAGCAGGGGGCGGGCCGAACCGCTGCGCTCCTTCTCCTCGAACGTGCGCCGCAGGGTCACGCCCACCACGAAGCGCTTGGCCCGGTCGTTGAGGTTGTGCAGGTCCACCACCGTCACCTGCTCGGTGGTGCGGATGCGGTGGCGGTCGGGGTTGGCCAGATCGGCCCGGATGAGGTGCTCCAGCGGGCGGACCGCGCCGTAGAGCCGGCGGACGAAGGCGTTGACGGTGCCGCTGCCGATCGCCCGTCCGGCCCACTCGCCACCGTCGTCGTCCTGCACTCGGGTGGCGATGAAGTCCACGAGCTGGCGGAACGTGCGCAGCGTGCGGCCCTCGATGGTGACCGCGCCGTCCCCGGCGGGCACGGCGTCGCGCAGGCGGGCGGCCACGTTCGCCACCACCAGGGTGTACTGCTGGCGGTCGTCCTCGGCGTCGGCGAACAGGAACGGCAGCAGCTCGTCGTGGCAGAAGTCAGCCAGCGTCCAGAAGAAGCTGGTGATGCCCTCGCCGCGGCCGGCCACGTCGGGCACCCCGCTGGTGTCGCCCCGGCGGGGCGGGGCGAAGAACCCGACGCTGGGGAAGCGGTCGGCGGGCAGCCGCAGCAGGTGGTAGCGGTCCACGTCGTCGGGTTCGAGGAAGCGGTTGTGGTGGTCGAGGAACAGCAGATCCTCGCCCTTCACGTTGAACACCAGCGCCTTGGTGTTGGCCGCCTCGGCGCCCAGCACGCCCGAGGTGAACAGGCTGTAGAGGAGGAAGCTGGCGTAGGTGGTCTTGGTGGCGACGCCGGAGATGCCCGAGATGTTGACGTGGGCGCCGCGGGTGCCGTCGACGAAGTCGAGGTTGACGTACATCGGCTCGTCGTCGCGGCTCAGCCCGGCCGGCAGCCGGTTGGCCCAGCGATCCCAGCCCAGCGCCCGGTCGCGCTGGCTGTCGGCGGCGCGCACCACCTCGCAGCCCGGCAGTGGGGGCACGAACACCTCGGGTTCGAAGCGGGTGGTGGACACCAACGCCGCTTCGGCCGTCTCGGCCGGCAGCACCCCGTCGGCCACCAGGAACACGTCGGAGTCGAAGCGCACACCCTCGTGGCGGGCCCGCACCTGGGAGACGACGCCGTAGACCTGCACCGGCTCACGGCCCGGCAGCGGGCGCTGGGTGGCGACGACGTCATCGAGCTGCAGGAACTGGCCGGGGGCCACGCCGACCCAGAACTCGAGCGGGGTGGCGTCCTCGGTGCCGATCACGCGACCCACCGGTTCCTTCGCCTCCACTGGGGCAACGCTACCGGAGGGTTGCCGGCCGCTCGGTGATGCCGCGGTGCGAGCACAGCGCAGCGTCCACGGAACGGCTACAACAGGGACATCATGTCGATGGCGTTGCGTTCAGCCCGGTCGGTGACGGTGAGGCGCCGTGCCGTCTCGATCCCCTCGGTGGTGGCCGCGCTGTGCGTCGGGGTGGTGGCGGCCCCGGCCCTGTTGCCTGCTGCGGTGGTGCTCGACGTGGTGCGCCGGCGGCACCGCCTGCCGACCGTGCGCTTGTGGGCGTTCCTGCTGCAGTTCCTCGTCCTCGAGCTGTTCGCGGTGACAGCGGGGGTCGTGCTGTGGTTCGGGTTCGGGCTCGGGCGGTGGCTGCACACCGACCGGTCGGTGGCGATGCACACCAGGGTGCAGTGGTTCTGGGCCGATCAGGTGCTGGCCGCCGCCGGGCGGACGCTGGGGCTTCGCTTCGAGCACCGCACCACCGACGCGTTGGCGCCCGGGCCCATCGTGGTGGCGGGGCGGCACTGCAGCTACGGCGACGCACTGTTGCCGGCGGTGCTGCTGGGCACCCGGCACCGCCTGCAGCTGCGCTACGTCATCGCCCGTGGGTTGGCGTGGGCGCCGTCGCTCGACGTGTTCGGCCACCGGTTGCGCAACCACTTCGTGGACCGCGGGGCGGCCACCGGGGCCGAGCAGCGGGCGGTGACGGGGATCGCCGCCGGCATGGACCACGACGACGCGGCGGTGATCTTCCCCGAGGGCCAGTTCCACACAGCGGCGCGCGCCGCCCGGGTGCTGGCCCGCCTCGAGCGCGATGACCCGCACCTGGCGGCGCGGGCGGCGAAGCTGCGCCACGTGCTGCCGCCCCGGCCGGGTGGGGTGCTGGCCCTGCTGGAGGGAGCACCCGCCCACACCGACGTGGTCATCCTGGGTCACGTCGGCCTCGAGGGGTTCTCCACGGTGGCCGAGCTGTGGCGCAACGTGCCGCTGCGCCTCCCGGTGGCGGTGCAGGCGTGGCGTTGGCCGGCGTCGGCGGTGCCGGCCTCGCGCGGGGAGCGGGTGGCCTGGTTGTACGACCGCTGGGAGGAGCTCGACCGGTGGATCGACGACGAGCTGCGGCGCCGGGCGGCCGCCGCGGACGGGTGATCGCCGCCGAGGCGGACGGTCGCTGCATACCAAGGCGTATGGCGAGGGGAGGCGGACGATGGTGATCGGCACGTTGGCGGCGACGCTCGCTGCCGTGGTGGCGCTACAGGTCGGGGTGTGGGTGCTCAGCATCCGGCGGCGGGACGCCTCCATCGTCGACATCGCCTGGGGGCTGTCCTTCACGCTCATCGCCGCGGTGGGCGCCGCGGTGGGCGACGGTGTGCCGTGGCGGTCGTGGCTGCTGGTGGGGTTGGTGGCGGCGTGGGGCGTGCGCCTGGCGGCGTACCTGGCCCGTCGCAACCTGCCCCACGGTGAGGACCCGCGCTACCGGGCGATGCGCAGCCGCCACCCGAACGACTTCGTGCGCTGGAGCCTGTACTCGATCTTCCTGTTGCAGGCGGTGCTGGCCTGGGCGGTGGCGCTGCCGGTGACCCTGGCCATGACCGACCCGACTCCGGAGGGGCTGACCCCGTTGACGGTGGTGGGCGTGGGTTGTGGGGCGTGGGCCTGTTCTTCGAGGCGGTGGGGGATCGGCAGCTGGCGCGCTTCAAGGCCGATCCGGCCAACCGGGGCCTGGTGATGGACCAGGGCCTGTGGCGCTACGCGGCACCCGAACTACTTCGGGGATTTCTGCGTGTGGTGGGGCCTGTTCGTCGTGGCGGCGGAGACCGGCCGGGGGTTGTTCGGGGTGATCGGTCCGATCGTCATGACCGTGTTGCTGACCCGGGTGTCGGGCAAGGATCTGCTGGAGAAGACGATCACCCGGCGCCGCCCGGCCTACGCCGACTACATCCGCCGCACCAACGCGTTCTTCCCGGGCCGCCCGAAGGACTGATCGCAGGAGCCGGGTCGGGCGACGTGGCCGGCCCGGCCCCGGCCCGGGCAGGGTCGGGCCGAGGGTCCGGGGGCGGGGCCGGCAGTCTGCCGGCGTCGGCGCGGTGGGGGTTCCGGGCGCACCTTCGCGCCGATTCGACGTCGATTCGGAATTGGTCGTGCGACACAAGATCCGGCCACGGTCCGTGCGATCCCGGCCCGGGGACGTTGCCGCCGGCCACCGGTGGTGCCCAGTCGATCCCGGCGCGTCGAACACGCCGATTCGACGTCGAATCGCCGCCGAAGGGGACACCGGGGAGCCGCATCCGGGCGACGAGCCGGAGGCATGACCGTACGGCGTCGCAGCCCCGGCCGGAGACAACGGTGCAACGCGCCACCCTGCGATGGGCCGGCCGTGCGCGGGTCACACCCCGGAGGGCCATTGCGGGCAGGTCGCCCGGTAGGGCGTCGACCGGGGCCCGAACTGGCGCCACTCGTCCTCGGTCAGGTTGCGGCCCGCCGCCCGGCAGGCCAGTGCGGGCCATGCGGTGACGTCGAGGTTCCAGCTGAGGGCGTAACCCGCGTCCAACGTCACCAACCGCAGCTGCGCGCCGAGGTCGTTCCCGCTCGCCGTCAGCCCGGCCCGATGGGGGAACGTGCCGATCAGCGTGGCGCTGGGCAGGTCCCAAAGGCGGGGCTTGCCGTCGCGGGTGGTCAGCAGGTAGCGGCCGTCGGCGCTGAGGTAGAGCCCGGTGTCGAGGGAGTCGGTCCCGCTGATACCGCCGCTGAGCATGCGCAGGAACGCCCAGGTCTGCGGATCGCGCAGGGCGATCGAGCCGTCGGTACCGAGGGTGACGAGGGTGTTGCCGTCCTGCCCGAACCGGGCGGCGATGATGCCGTGATGGTCTGCCGGGTCGATGGCCCGCACCACGGCCCAGGTGGCTGTGTCCATCACCACGGCCTCGCCGGTCGCCTGGAAGACGGCGAAGAGCTGCGTGCCGTCGGCGCTGAACCCCGGTGTTGCGCCCTGGAACCCATGGGTCCAGGCTGAGATGTCGAGCGGTGGCGAGATCGGCTGGAAGGTCTGCGCATCGAACACTCGCAGCTCGTTGCTGTCGAAGGTGACCGCTGCCAGCCGAGTCCCGTCGAAAGAGAAGGCCGTGAAGCTGGCATCGGGCAACGTGGCCAGATGAGCCGAGGTCGTTCGATCGAGAAAGCGCAGCTCGCCCAAGCGGAATGCGTCGACGTAACGCCCGAGTGGATCGGGGCTGACGGCATAGCTGTAGTCCGGGCTGTGATCCCGCCGCAGCAGGCTTGGTGCCCTGCCGCTCAAGTCGTAGGCGTAACTCTGGTTCTCGCTGCCTAGCGTTGAGGCGTACAGCAGAGTGCCGTCCGGGCTGATCGACGTGCCGGCGTTGCCGCCGTCGGGCACGGCCACACCCAACAGGGTTCGGGCTTCGGACGCCCAGGCCACGACGCCCCCAGGCCCGGCGACGAGCAGGGTGCCGTCCTCGGCCCACGCCAGTGCCAGCGCGGCGGTGAGCCCCGTGACCTCACGTGCGCCGTCGAGGGGTCCTGCGGTAGTGCCCCGGGCCAGCTGACCGTTGCTCAGACCCCAATACGGTTGGCCATCGGATCCCACTACGACCGCCCGAGCAAAGACGTTGGTATCCATGCGGCCGGTCGGGACAGCGCGGTCCTCAAGCACGTCGAGGTCCGGGCCGAAGCGCACCGCCTTGAAGCTGGCTGCCGCCAGGAGTGTGCCATCCGGCAACCGGGAGAGCAGGCTCAGGGTGAAGGGGATGCCGTGCTGCGGGTTCAGCGGGTTTTGTGTGCGCGCTGCCACCTCGCCGGTGCTGCCATCGAGGGCGACCAGGTGGAGCATCGCGCTGGCGACGACCCGGCCCGATGGCTCCACGATGATGTTGCCGGGACCAGTCTGGAGCAATAGCGGCTCAAACCCGGTGTAGAAATCGCGCAGGGGTGCATCGAGGGCGAGCCAGGCGTCGTCGCCCAGTACCTCTCGGTACGTCTGCTGTGGCATGACCTGCGTCGCCCAGCGCTGTTGACCGGACTCGAGCTCGAGCAGGTGCACCGTACCGTCGTTGGTGCCCACCGCGATCACCCCCGCCCCGAACGCAAGGGACCGAACGGCATGGGTGCTCACGGTGAGGATGCGGACGTCGCCCCCGTCGATCAGGGTCACCGTGCCGCGGGTCGTGCCCACGGCGAGGAGGTCGGCCTGGACGGCCAGGACATCGTGGCCTACGGCGGAGCCGCGCACTTCGACCTCGAGCGGCACGGTGCGGATCGGTGCGGCGGTGTCGGGGTCGTAGAACGTGACACCGTTCGGGTGAGCCCGGCGATGGTGCCGTCGTCGAGCACCTCCACGCCGAGGAAGTCCTGTCCCGCGCCATACGTGCCCAGGTAGGGGCCGGTGGCGGTGAGCACCCGTTGCAGCCCGGCGAGCGTCTGTGGGCCTGGATCGCGGCGGTAGGCCTCGGACGCGAAGCAGGAGGGCCACGTCGCGGTTCTCGCCCACCAGCGCGGCGGCGTCGGCCACCAGCCGGCGGGTCTCGGCCTCTGCCGCCGCCGCCGCGGCGCGCCGCTGCTGCACGACGGCGAGCACGCCGGCTACCGCAGCCACCGCCGCCACTGCGGCCACCGCCGCCAACGCGCTGCGCAGGCGTCGAACATGCCGCCGTTGGGCTCGATGCTCCTCATCGCGCCGATGCCGGCTGGCGGCCAAGAAGGCGGTCTCCCGTCGTTCAGGCGGTCCGGCTGTTCGTCGGCCCACGCCTCCGCCGCCTCCAGCCTGCCGCCGCGGCCAGCTCACCCGCATCGCGCCGCTCGCCTCCCACGCCGCTGCCGCGGCGGCCAGGTGGCGCAGCACCTGCAGCCCGTCACGATCTTCGTCGAGCCACGCCCGAAGCCGCGGCCACGCCCGCAGCAGCGTCTGTGCGCCACCTCGACCGTCGGCTCGCGGGTGCTCGGGTCGCGGTCGAAGAGAGCAGCCGGGGCCGAAGCGGGCGAGGACGTCGGTGGGCGCAGCATCGGCGCCCAGCTCCGCCAGCCGGATGCGGCGCCGGGTGTCCTCCACGCCATCGCCCAACGTGACCAAGCGCCCGAAGGCCCGGCGCAGGGCGGCCCGCTCGGGTTCCGACGCCTCGAGGAACAGCCGCTCGGCCGTGGCTGCGAGTGCGCCGGCCACCCCACCGCAGGACCGGTACGCCTCGGCGGTGAGCAGTCCGGATCGCCGGCGCTTCCACAGCTCGTTGAGCGCGTGCTGCAACAGCGGTAGTGCCCCGGGCTGGTCGCCGACGTCAGCCACGATCTCCGACACGAGCCCGGGGGCGAACGCACAGCCGACCGACGCAGCCGGCTCCACGATCGCCGCTTCGAGCTCGTCGGGGGTGAGCGCGTGCACCGGCACCGTCCCCGACTCGATCAGCCGGGCGAACGAGCCGTAGCGCAACGGGCGGTCGTAGAAGTCGGCCCGCAGGGTGAGCACCACCCGCAGCGGACACGCCGGGTCGGTGATCGCCGTCTCGAGCGCGTGCAGGAAGCGCCGGCGTTCGGGCTCGTCGTCGCACAGCGTGAACAGCTCCTCGAACTGGTCGAGCACGAGCAGCAGGGCGCCGGCACCCGCATCGGCCACCAGGGCTCGGACCACTCGGGCGATCCGGCCGGCGTCGTCGGGCAGGTCGGGGTCGTGGTGCAGCTCGGCGGCCAGGTCCCCGGCAGTGGTGGTGGCCACGTGCAGCAACGCGTTGGCCAGCTCGGCGAAGGGCGCGCGCCCCGGCGCCATGGTGGCGATCAGCCAGCGTTGCGAACCCGTCACCGCACCACCGCGGATGGCGGGTAGCAAACCCGCCCGCACCACCGACGATTTCCCGATGCCCGAGGGGCCGACCACCACCGCCAAGCGGCCCTCGACGCCGCCGCCGGAACCCCCCGACCAGCCGGCGCACGAGGCGATCGCGCCCCTTGAAGTCATCGGCGTCGGACTCGGCGAAGGGTCGTAGGCCCTTGTAGGGGTTCCGCTCGAGGGTCGGCGCCGGGTCGGCGGTGCCGTTCGTCGTGCTCGCTCCGGCCGCGGTGCCGGCCACGGCCGATGGTGTGTCGAGCGCCCGGGCCAGCGCAGCGGCGAAGTCCACCACGCCGGGGAAGGCCGAACCGGTCGCGGCGCCGCCCTCGGCAGCGGCCAGCACTGCCGCTGCGCCAGGGGGGACCCCAGGGCCCGAGGCCGGTGCGATGCGGTTCGCATGCGTGCGGGCGCCGCCGTCGTCGGTCAGCTCGATGGCGTCGTCGGGATCGAGCTCCCCGGTGAGCGCTTGGCGCACGGTGGCGGCGAGGCCGCGGATGTCGTCCTGCGGCGAGTGGCCGGCCGCGGCGATGCCGAAGTCTCCGAGGTAGAAGTTGTCGCTCTCGTCGAGGAAGACGTTGGCCGGTCGGACGTCGCGGTGGACCACGCCGGCCCGGTGGGCAGCAGCGAGGGCCGCACCCACCTGGGCGATCAGAGTGCGCACGTGGTCGGGTCGCAACGGTCCTGCGGTGCGCAGCCGCGAGGCCAGCGAGCCGCCGCGGAGGTAGCGGAACACCAGGCAGGCGCTTCGCTCCCGCCAGAAGTCGTAGAGGGCACGACGTGTGGGTGTTCGAGCGACGCGACCAGTTGGGCTTCGGCCTCGAACCGGCGCACGAACTCCGGGTGGTCGGCGAGCTCGGCGCGGATCACCTTGACGGCCACCTCGCGGTCGAGGGTGGGCTGCGAAGCACGGAACACCACCGCGAACGCGCCTGGCCCAACTGCTCGGCCAGCCGGTAGCCCCGGACCGAGCGCCCGCTGCTCGGTGCGGACCCTTCGCCGAGCAGCGTCGCGTCGCCGCTGACGATGCGTCGATCGAGCTCGGCCAGGGCGATGCCGGGTTCGAGCCCGAGCTGCTGGCCGAGCCTGCTGCGGTGGGCCTGGAAGGCGCGAGCCGCCTCCGCCTGCCGGCCGGAGCGGAACAGCGCCAGCATGTGGTGGCCGACGAGCCGGTCGCGCAGCGGGTGTTCCCGCACGGCCTGCGACAGCGCCGGCAGGGCCTCGACGTGCCGACCCAGCGCCAGCATGGTGTCGAACCGTCGCTCCAGGGCGACCAGACGGAGCTCCTGCAGTCGCTCGACCTCGCCGATCGCCCACTCCTCGCCGGCCACCTCGTCGAAGGCCGGGCCTCGCCACAGCTCCAGCGCGGCATCGAGGAGCTCGAGCCGTCGGAGCAGCCCCACGCCCTCCACCTCGGCATCGCGCACCGAACGGGCGAACGTCAACGCGGCCCAGCTCGATCGGCGCGCCATCGCCGGCCGCCGCCGCCCGCAGGGTGTACCCGGCCGCATCGGTGGTGATGGCGCCGGCTCCGAGCGCGGTCCGCAGCCGCGAGATCAGGGTGTGCAGCGAGGCGCGGGGGTCGGCCGGCAGCCGGGCCGGCCAGATCCGATCGGCCAGTCGATCCATCGGGATCGGACGACCCGCGTCCACCGCCATCGCCAGCAGGAGCCGGCGCGGCCTGGGGCCGCCCAGCTCCACGGGCAGTGGTCCTGATCCCGGCGCTGCGCGCGTGGCGGCGCAGCGGTCCGGAGCACCTGCACGTGCACCGCACCGATCACCGCCGGGCTGCGCCCGGCCGTGACGGCCGTGTCCCTCCATCCCGACATCCTGGCCGAGCAGGGCCAGAACCCTGTCAACGCGCAACCCTCACGCCGGGTGCCGGCCGAGCCAGCCGTGCCGGCAGGCTCGCCGTTCAGCACTCGACCTCGGCACCGGTGATCTCCACGATGCACAGCGCCTCGTACTGACGGCTGGTCGGGTCATCGATGGCGATGGCCGATGGGCAGCTCCGGTACGGCGAGGGACCGTCGGGATCGATGGGTACGTCGACGATGCCGAGCCGTACGTATCCCGCGAGCCCGCATCGATCGGCGGCGGGCACACCTGCTCGACCGCCTCGGGTTGCGGGAGGGCGGCGGGCGCGGCGTCCGCACGGGCGGCGCCGACCCAGCGGGGCCTGCAGCACGGTGAGGACGGCCAGCGCACAGGGCGGTGTGTACGGGCATGTCGAGCTCCACCTGTCGTGTCGGTGACACGCAGGCAGGCGTGCCACCGACAGAGGTACTGCTCGTCGCTTTCAGACCGCTGCCAGCCTCGGGGCGGGGCGGCGGGGGGGCCGGCAGTCCGCCGGCGTCGACCCGGTGGGGGTTCCGGGCGCCCTTCGCGCTCGATCGACGTCGATTCGGAATTGGTCGTGCGACACAAGATCCGGCCACGGTCCGTGCGATCACGGACCGGGGACGTCGTCGCCGCCCACCGGCGGTGCCCAGTCGATCCCGGCCCGTCGAAGGCGCCGATTCGACGTCGAATCGCCGCCGAAGGAGTGGGGGAACGTCCTCGGACGGCGCCCGACGCACCACCATGGCGCGGCGGGCAACCGACGGTCAGCTCAGGTCGATGCCGGGGTACAGCGGGTGGCGGGCCAGCAGGTCGGCGCAGCGGGCCCGGCAGGCGTCGGCCACGCCGGCGGTCATGGTGAACTTCGCCTTGGACGGGCCGCTCGACGCCTGGGTGGGCGTGGCCGCCGACAGGGCGGTGACGATGATGTCGGCCACCTCGTCCATCTCCGCCGCGCCCATGCCCAGCGTGGTCAGCGCCGGCGTACCGAGCCGTACGCCCGAGGTGTACCAGGCACCGTTCGGGTCGCGGGGATGGCGTTGCGGTTGGTGACCACGCCCGAGTCGAGCAGCGCCGTCTCCGCCTGCCGCCCGGTCAGGCCGAACTTGGTGGCGGTGTCCACCAGCACCAGGTGGTTGTCGGTGCCGCCGGTGACGAGCCGCACCCCGCGCTTGGTCAGGGCGTCCGCCAGCGCCACAGCGTTGTCCACCACGGCCGCGGCGTAGTCCCGGAACGACGGCTGCAGCGCCTCGGAGAACGCCACCGCCTTGGCCGCCATCATGTTCGACAGCGGCCCGCCCAGCACCATGGGGCAACCCTTGTCCACGAACTCCGCGTACTCGGGCTGGCACAGCACGATGCCGCCCCGCGGCCCGCGCAGCGACTTGTGGGTGGTGGAGGTGACCACCTGGGCATGGGGGATGGGGTCGAACTCACCGGTGAACGCCTTGCCCGCCACCAACCCGGCGAAGTGCGCCATGTCCACCAGCAGCACGGCGCCGGCCTCGTCGGCGATCTCGCGCATCTTGGCGAAGTTGATGCGGCGCGGGTACGCCGAGTAGCCGGCGACGATGATCAGCGGCCGGAACTCGAGCGCCTGCGCCCGCACGGCGTCGTAGTCCAGCAGCTCGGTGTCGGGGTCGGTCCCGTAGGACTGCTGGTTGAACATCTTGCCGGAGATGTTGGGCCGGAAGCCGTGGGTGAGGTGGCCGCCGGCGTCGAGCGACATGCCCAACAGCCGCTGGTTGCCCAGCTCCTGACGGAGCTTCTCCCAGTCGGTGACCGACAGGTCGTTGATGTGCTTGACGCCGAGGCGCTCCAGCGTGGGCAGCTCGACCTCGCGGGCCAGGATCGACCAGAAGCCCACCAGGTTGGCGTCGATGCCCGAGTGCGGCTGCACGTAGGCGTGGGCGGCTCCGAACAGCTGGCAGGCCAGCTCGGCGGCCCGCGCCTCCACCATGTCGACGAACTCGCAGCCGGCATAGAAGCGGTGCCCGGTCGTGCCCTCGGCGTACTTGTCGGAGAACCAGTTGCCCATGGCCAGCATCACCGCCGGCGACGCGTAGTTCTCCGAGGCGATCAGCTTGAGCTGGCTGCGCTGGTTGCCGAGCTCGCCGACGATGGCCTGCGCGATCGTGGGATCGACCCGGGCGATCACCTCGAGGGCGGCGCGGAACGCGGTGGACTCGGTTGCGGTCACAGTGGCATCTCCTCAACAGCGGGCGAAGGCCCTCAGGGCAGGCTAGCGGCGCCCTCCGCGACGGCGGCAAGACCGTCGCCGGACGGTGTGAGCGGCTCGGCGACCCCTGTCACACGAGCGCCGGCCAGCCCCGGTCACCCGAGCGTCAGCCGGCAGTAGGGGGCCTCAGCGACGCCACAGGCGGTGCAGGGCGTCGACGCCGACGATACCGAGCGGGATGCACAGCGCCGGCAGCACCGCACCCAGCCCGTTGGGGAAGAACCCTTCGTGACGGACCGGGTCGCCAAGGCTCCGCCAGTACTGCAGCGCGTCGGCGGCGGAGACGGCGCCGCGCAGCGAGTTGGCAGCCAGCCACAGCACGAAACCCCCGCACGCGCCGCCGATCAGGCCGGCGTTGCGGGGTTGGTGGTCACCACCGAAGGCCCGTGCCGCCCCGCCGACCGCCGCGCCGTAGGCCACGCAGGCGAGCAGCGACAGCAGCAGCCCGTCCACCGTGCTGCGACCGAACTGCAGGCCACCGGCGGTCGCGCCGGCAGCTGCGCCGATGAGCGCACCGGCCACGGCGGGGGCTGCGGTGCCGAGGGCGAGGTCGCGCAGCTCTCGGCCGCGCCGCCGGCGAGCGGTTCGGCAGGCGGGACGCGTGGCCGCGCCGGCCAGGCCGATCGCCAGCCCGACCAGCCCGGCGTACGCGGCCACGTCGGTGGCGGCCGCCCCGGCCCCGCCGGCGGATGGCCATGCCGGTGACACCCGCCCGGCCGCGGCCAACAGTGCCGGCACCAGGACCGCCGCCAACGCCACGGCCAGCAGGCCGCTGCGCATCGGCACGATGCCCGCCGGGTTGGCGGCGTCGGGGGTTCGTCCACCGATGGGCGTCCGGTCGTGCGCGGTGGCGGTCTGGGTCATGCGTGCTCCCGTCCTCGAAGTGCCGCCCGCAGCTCGTAGACGTCTGGCCGTCCGTTCCGGTTCGATCCCCGACAAGAGCGCGAACCGACTGATCGGATACGGGATCGTCGGCGATCAGATGTCATTTCCATGACGAACGTTACCGTTCCTTCATCGGGTTCCCACCGGCACGGGCGGCGAAACCGACGGACGGGTCACGGCAGGGTCACGTGCCCGTGGCGCGCCTTCCACAGGAAGTACTTCTCGAAGGCCAGCTTCATCATGTGGGCCTGCGGGCCGGGGATCAGCAGTCCGTGCTTGCGCGGCGGCAGCATCTTGTCGCCGAGGATGATCACGCCGTTGTTGCCGGCGTCCATGACGCACACCGCCGGGATGTCACCGAACTCCTTGTGCTCCGACGGTGCCTCGCCGCGGATCTGGGCGGCGACGTTGCGGGCGGCCACGTGGGCCTGGGTCTCGGCGGGGAAGCCGGTCTTCGGGATGCCCACGGGGTTGGGGGTGTGCCACGGGACCGGCACGGCGGCGGCCACGCCCACGGCGTAGACGTTGTCGTGGTCGACGGTCTGATAGGTGTCGCGCACGGGCACGAAGCCCTTGGCGTCGGCGATGCCGCTGGTGGCCAGGTACCGCTGGCCCAGGAACGGCGGCACGATCATGGCGTAGGCGAAGTCGATGGCCCTGCCGTCGCTGAGGGTGAGCCGTCCGTCGTCGACGTTGTCCATGCTCACGTCGACGACCGCCTGGATCTTCTCCTTCTTGAGGAACAGGCCGAGCAGCGTGTCCCCGTGGGGCAGCCCGCCCACCCCGAAGTGGCCGAGGAACGGCTCGGGGCTGACGTAGGTCATGGGCACCTGCTTCTTCAGCCCGGCCTTGCGCAGCTGGTGGGAGAAGTTGAACAGGTACTCGTAGGCGGCGCCGAAGCAGCCAGCGCCCTGGGTGGCGCCGATGACGACGGGCCCCGGGTTCTCGAGGAACTTCCGCCAGCCCTCGCCGGCCCGGGTGGCCGCCTCCAGCGTGGTGATCGTGTAGGCGTTGCCCTCCGGTCCGAGGCCGGGGATCACGTCGCTGTCGTTGCGGTAGCCGGTGGCGATGACCAGGTAGTCGTAGTCGTACACGCCGGCGGTGGTCTCCACCTTGCGGCTCTTGACGTCGAGGTGGGTGGCCTCGCCGTGCACGAAGTCGACACCGTGGGCGGCGAAGGTCGGCTCCAGCGGGAACGTGATATCGGCCGCGGTGCGCTTCCCGAAGGGCAACCAGATCAGCGACGGGGTGAACAGGAAGCGGTCTGACGCAGCCACCACTCGGACGTCGACATCGCCGTGCAGTTCGTGGCGGACGGCGAGGGCGGCGGTCAGCCCGGCGAAGTTGCCGCCGAGAACGAGGACCTTCTTGCGAGACATGGCGAACCTCTTCGTTCGTGTGCTCGTTGCGGTTGGTGCTTTGGTTCTCACCAAATACCCCCGTGGGTGTGCGCGCCTAGGGCCGGGTGTCCCGAAGCGGGCGCCAGGAAGGACCTGCGTGGGTGGTCGGGGCGATCGCCCCTTTCGAGTTGATCACCCGCGCCCCCGCCGCTGGATGTCGGCGCTAAGATGCCGCCCGCAATCGTGACGAGAGTCACACGACGTGCTGGAAGCGAAGGGGGAGGAAGTATGCGCGGACATCGGCGCGTGCTGGCGGTGGGTCTCACCGCCGCGCTGGCGGCAGCCGCCTGTGGGGGCGATGACGGTGGGGGCGGCAGCGATGCCGGGGGCGAGACGGCGGCCACGGTCGACGCCGGCGTGAAGGCGGGGGTGGCCGAGGCGCTCGGGGGCTCGTCGACCACGGCGGGGGCGACTCGACGGCCACCACCGCCGCAGCCAAGGGCCGGCCCGCGACGATGGAGGAGTGGGAGGCGCTCTGGGAGGAGGAGCGGGCGGCGATCGTCGCTCGGATCAAGGACGAAGGCTGGGGCAAGTCGGCCGACGGCAAGACGCTGACCGGGCCCGAGGGCTTCACCATCGACCTGTCGGCCTGTGCCGCCGGTTGGAGCGACACCGAAGGCCTGACCGACACGGAGATCAAGGTGGGCCAGGCGATCGCCCTGTCGGGCGCTGCGGCTGACTACGGCAACATCGCCCGGGCCATGGAGGCCTACTTCGCGCACTACAACGACGAGGGGTTCTTCACCGACAGCGAGGGCAAGACCCGCAGCATCAAGCTCAACTTCAAGGATGACGGTTACGACGCCGCCCGCACCATCCCGCTGGTCGACGAGCTGATCGACTCCGAGAAGGTGTTCGCGGTGTGGACCCTCGGCTCGCCGAACGGCCTCGCCGTGTACGACAAGCTGAACCAGCGCTGCATCCCCCACCCACTCGAGATGAGCGGCCATCCCGCCTGGGGTGATCCGGTGAACCACCCGTGGACCACCGGCCAGCAGATGGCCTACAACACCGAGGCGGTGCTGTGGGGCGCGTTCATCGACCAGCACTTCGACGAGCTGGTGGCGGTCGACGGTACGGTCACGGTGACCGCCCTGGTGGCCAACAGCGACTTCGGCAAGGCGTACGAGAGCGCGCTGGAGGCGTACTTCGAGGAATCGGCCAACAAGGACAAGATCGAGTTCATCACCGAGGTGGTCGAGTTCCAGGCCCCCACCGTGACCGACCCGATGACCACGTTGGCCTCCAAGAACCCCGAGGTGTTCATCACCATGACCGGCGGGGCCCAGTGCCCGCAGATCATCAACGAGGTGGCGGGCAACGGCATGAAGGAGTCGGCCAAGTACCTGTTCATGTCCTCGGTCTGCAAGGCGGCCAGCTTCATGGGCAAGGACAAGGTCGGCGGTGACGGCTCGCAGTCCGACGGCTGGTGGATCATCGGTGGCGGCGCGCTGGACTTCAACGCCGACGCCAACACCGGGGACGCGTTCGTCGATTGGGGCCGGCAGCTGCTGGCCGACGCCGGTCACGACTACAAGACGTCGGGCAACTTCGGCAACGGGTTCCTGTTCGGCTTCCCGTTCGTGCAGGCCATCAAGATCGCCGGGGAGCTCGACGGCGGGTTGACCCGCTCGAACTTCATCCTGGCGTTGCGCTCGCTCGACATGACCGCACCGGGCCTGCTCGAGGGCATCAAGTACAACATGAACGGCAACGCCGACGCCTACCTCACGGAAGGGTCGGACATCTCGCAGTACGACTCGGCCAAGCAGACCTGGGTCCAGCAGGGTCCGATCGTCGAGCTGTCGGGCAAGTCGAAGTCCTGCGCCTTCGATCGCGCCGCGAACGCCTGCGGCTGAGCGGCGTTCGCTGACGGGTGGGCGGGCCGCAGCGGCGGCTCGCCCACCCGCTCTCGCGTTCGCAGCCGGTTGCGCGCCGGTCGCGAACGCAACGGTCACATTCGCTCCCTAGGGTCCGTGCGCATGTCGAGGTGGACCTGCGCACACAAACGGTTCCTGCGGCTGTTCGGTGGGCGGGGCCGCTCCCGGCCGTTGCCGCCGGAGCGTCTCGGGGTCCGGGCCTACGCCGATGACCCGGTGCTCGTGCTCCCGCTGCCGTGGGACGGGCCGCTGCTGGCCGTACCGGTCCGTACGCAGCGCCAGCGGCCCCGACCGATCCGGCGCTGAGCGTCGCGGCGCCCCACGGCGGAGGGCATCACCACGGTGGGCCGCGGTAGCGTCAGCCGGTGGATTGCCCGCACTTCGACCACCATGCGGTGCTCGCCGACGAGGAGCGCTACCGGCGTTATGCCGAGCTGCGTGCCTGCCCGGTCGCCCGATCCGACGCTGCCGGCGGCTTCTGGATCCTCTCCCGCTTCGACGACGTGGCCGCCGCCGCCGAGGATTGGCGCACCTACTCCTCGGCCGAGGGCGTGCTGGCGCCGGCACCGGCCGGCCGCCGGGCCCGCCAGGTGGCACTCGAGCAGGACCCGCCCGAGCACACCGTCTACCGCAAGCTCTACGCCGAGCTGCTCGGCCGCCCCGCGTGCGCAGCATCGAGGCCGACATCCGTGCTACCGCGGCCCGCCGGCTGGCCGGCCTCGCCCGGCGGGCCGAGGGCGATTTCATCGAGCACGTGGCTGCGCCGGTCCCCATCGAGGCGCTCGGCATGCTGCTCGGTTTCGATGCCGAGGTCACCGCGGAGCTGCGTGAGCTGACGGTGGCCGAGCTGGCCCAGGTGCACCGCCCGGCCGGCACCGCCGGATCGAGGCCCGAGCGCACCCTCATGGACCTGCTGCGGCCAGATCGAGGATCGTCGGGTCCAGCCCGCGACGATTTCCTGACCATGCTGGTGGGGCAGGACCTGCCGCCCATCGGCCTGCTGTCGTTCCTGGTCGGTGCGGTGATCGCCGGGCACGAGACCACCCTCATCGCCGCCACCAACCTCGCCTACCAGCTCGGCCTCGACCCGTCGTTGGTGGCGGCTGCGGGCCGAGCCGCAGTTGCTCGGCCGGGCGGTCGAAGAGAGCCTCCGCCATCGCCCGCCGGTGCAGAACTTCGTGCGCACGCTGACGCGCGACGTGGAGCACCGGGGCACCACCATGCTGGCCGGCGACAAGGTGATGTTGCTGTTCGGGGCGGCCAACCGGGATCCCGATCGGTACGTCGAAGCGGATCGCTTCGATCTCGACCGCTACGCCGATGACCGCGACGCCGCCCGCCACCTGGCCTACGGCCACGGTGTCCACCGCTGTGTGGGCGCGTTCCTGGCCGATGTCGAGTTGCGGATCCTCACGGAGGAGTTGCTGCGCTACGACATCGAGCTGCGCGGCGAGCCCACGTTCACGCCCACCACGTTCGGGGCGTTCCTGACCATCGATGCGCTGCCGGTGTCCCTGCGGCCGGTCGGGGCCGGCACCCGGTGACCATGCGGCTCGGTATCACCCTCGACCTGGGCGCTGACGGCGAGCGGCTCGATGAGCGGTTCGCCCGGCTCGCCGACCTCACCGATCGGGCCGGTGCCCTGGGTTACACCATGTTGTCCACCGGCGAGCAGCACCCGACCGATGCGGCCTACTTCCACCTGCCGTCACCGCTGGTGGCCCTCGCCGCCCTGGCCCCCGCCGCCATACCCCACGGTATGGCGCTGGGCACCGGCATCGTCCTGCTGCCTGCGTGGGACCCGCTGCGGCTGGCCTACGACGCTGCCGTGCTCGACCAGCTCTGCGGCGGCCGTTTCTCGCTCGGCGTGGCCGGCGGCGATCGGGCCACCTGGGCCCGCTTCGGGGTGCCCGCCGAGCGGCTGGCCGACCGGCTCGATGAGACGGTGCTCGCCCTCAAGGCCGCCTGGCGTGGCGAGCGGTTCGACGGTGATCTGGTGGCGGGGCTCGGCCTGGAGCTGCGGCCGCGGCCGCTGCAGCCGGGCGGACCGCCGGTGCTGGTGGGCGGGCTCGCCGGTCGGGCGTTGCGGCGGGCGGCCGAGGTGGGCGACGGCTGGTTCGCCGGCACGAGCCATCGCCTCGGCGATCAGCTCGCCGCCGCCATCGCCCGCTACCGCGAGCTGTGCGAGGCGGCCGGCCGGGCGCCGGGCGCGGTGGCCTGCAACCGGCTGGCCGTGGTGGTGGAGCGCGCCGCCGACGTGGACCGGGTGGCGGCGCCGGCGCTCGAACTGCTCCGGCGCTACGTCGGACCGGCCGGGGTGCGCCGCGCCGATGGCACCGTGCTGACCCCGGCCGATATCCGGCCGGGCGCGCCGGCGGTGGGTGAGCTGGCCATCATCGGCACCGCCGACCAAGCCCGAGAGCAGCTCGCCGCCTACGCCGACGCCGGGGTGACCCAGCTGCAGCTGCGCATCCAGCCGGCAGGGGTGGGCGACGAGGTGGCCCGCACCACCCTCGAGCTGCTCGCCCCCTGACCGATAGCCGGCGCCCTCGCCGCCGCGGTGGCGGTAGCGTCAGGGCCATGCGCCATCGATGTTGATGCCCGGCCCGTGCTCCACCCGGTCGACGGTCACCGTCCCGTGTCCGTCCGCCGTCGTCAGGAGCTCTCGATGTCCGTTCGTCTGTGGCGCGCCTCCGGTGCGCTGTTCCGTCTCCCCGCGGCCGTCATCGGCTGCGCGCTCGTCGTGCGCGTGCTCGACGAGTGGTGGTCCTACCTCCCCGCCGGCACGATCGGGGACCACCACCGTGATCTCGGGTTCAGCTACGCCCAATCCGGTTGGTTGCTGGCCCTGCTGACCCTCGGCGGCGTGGTCGGTGCCCCGCTCGCCCCGTTGGCCGACCGCGGGCGCCGGCGCCTGCTGGCGGTCGCCGGCGCGCTCGGCCTGGCCGCCGGGTTGGCGGCGTTCGCCCTCGGTGCGCCGTTCGCCGTGCTGGCCGTGTGCGCCGCCGTGCTCGGTGCGGCCAGCGATCTGGTGATCCTGCCCCTCGAATCGGCGCTGGCCGAACACGCCGGCGACGAGCTCGACCGGTGGCTGGGCCGTCAGCACCTGGTGACCTGGTTCGGCGACTTCATCGGCCCGGCGCTGCTGGCGCTGGGCGCGGCGACGGCGCTGGGCTGGCGGGGCGTGTTCGCCGTGACCGCCGCGATCTACGTGGCCTTCGGTGCGGTGCTGTCGCTGATCGAGTTCCCCGAGGCGGTCCCTTCGGAACAGGACGGGCCGGCGGAGCCGGTGTGGCGGGTGGCCCGATCGTTGCTGCGGGAGCGTGAGCTGTTGCTGCTGGCCGGGGCCGAACTGCTGCTGTTGCCCCTCGACGAGGCGTTCCTCGGCTTCGCCGTGGCCCGGCGGGCGGGCGACGGCGGGGCGGTGGCCCAGAGCCTGGCCGGCGGCGTGGTCGTCGGTGGGATCGCCGGTGCGCTGCTGGTCGCCCGCAAGGGCCTCGACCGTCGCCGCACCGCGGCGGGTGGCGCCGCCATGGTGGCCGGGGCGTTCGGCGCGGCGCTGGCGCCTGCGCTGGTGGTGCAGGTTTCGGCCATGGCTGCCCTCGGTGCCGGCACCGCCGTCGTGTGGGCGAAGGTCCACCACCGCACGCTGACCGTGAGACCCGAGTGGACGGCCACGGTGCCCACGTTGGTGGGGTTGCTGGCCACGCCCGCCTTGCTCATACCGGTCGGTATGGGCGCGCTGTCGGACCGGACGTCGATCACGGCGGCGATGGTGGGCGCGGCGGTGCTCACCGTGCCGCTGGCCGCCATCGTGGTGCGCCTGGGCGGCGACCGCGTGGCCGCCGAGGAGCTCGACGCGCTCGACGCGTAGCGCTCGGCCGGACGGTTGGCTGCGCTGCCTTGTGCCTGGGCGCCGGCTCGTCCGAGGCGAGCAGCGGCGGCGCATCGGGTAACCGGTGGCGATGCGACGCATCTGGGAACTGCTGGTCGACCAGGAGACGGCGGGTGGTCGCGCCGTGACCAGTGTGGTGGTGGTCGTGCTGGCGTTGCTGCTGGCCGGGGTCGTCGGACGGGTGGTGGCCGGCCGCCTCGAGGACCGCTACGCCCGCTACTACGCCCGCAAGCTGGTGCGCTACGCCTTCAACTACTCGGCCATCTTCGAGTTCATCTGGGAGGAGCTGAGCGTGCCGGTGGCCCACGATGAGGATTGGCGGGCCGCGCGGGACTTCCTGGCCGAGGAAGCGCGGCGGGCGTCGTCGACCGTGGGCGCCGAGGAGGCGATCAACGAGATGGCGCGCCGCTACCCGATCGCCCGGGCCGACGTCGAGCCGCGCGTGCACACCCGCGCCACCGACAACTGGGTGGAGCTCTCGGCCCGGTTCGTGGTGCCCGTTCGCTCGGCCCGCCGGGCGAAGGACGAGATGACCGAACGCGTCCTCGCCCGCCTCCAAGAGGCGCAGATCCCCATCGCCTCCACCACCGCCGAGGTGACCCTGCACGACTGATCGCCAACGCACAGGCACCGCTGCCCCGGTTCGCAGGGGAGGCGGTCGGCTACATTGCGACGGTGCAGCGGATCCGGAGCTACCTGCTGGAGGTGCGGTGACCGGCGACGAGCTCTTCCTCGGACTGGTCGCCGAGGTGGCACCCGACGAGATCGACCTGGCCGGCCCCATGTACAGCCGCCACCGGTCGGGCCGGTTGCGCTCGAGCGGTGCGGGTCCGGCGGCCGCCGGGTTCGGCCCCGGCGATCTGCTGCTGGTCCCGACGTTGCTCGCGGCGCTCACGTCGATCGCGCCACTGGTGCTGCCGTTGTTGCGCAAGCTCGTCGAGGTCGGGGCGCCCTCCATCGGCGCGGCCGCCGACGTGGTGGCCATGCGGCAGGCGCTTCGATCGGCGGATCGCCAGGGGGCCGGGATCGATGGCGCCGAGCTGGAACGCATCGCCGCCGTGATCGAGGACCAGCTCCGCGCCGGCGGTGTCGACGCCGCGAAGCGCAACGAGATCACCCTTGCCTGCTTGCGCCGGTTGCTCGCACAACCGGCGCCGGCCGCGCAGTTGGTGCAGTCCGTCCAGCGGCCGTGAGCCGGATCCCCGCCGCCGCGCACCCTCCGGTGCTGTGGTGGTGGGCGTCACTGGTCATCGTCCGGGTTGGTGACCACGTCGATCGGTGGCGGACCGTGTCGTGGCCCGCAGTCCGCGACCGGTGACCTGTCCGCCGGGCCGGGTTCAGGCCGTGCATTCGCCGGCTTCCGGTATCGATCTCGCGACGTCGATGCTGCTCCTCGGCGCCATCAGTGTGCGCCACCTGGCCTGCACCGGCGCTGTCGGGCGTGGGATACCTCGATCCACGCCGGTCCACCTCTTCCGCGCCTGTATGCCAGGTCCGGTGGCGTCGCTGTTGTGCGGTAGCGGCGCCCACCACGAACACGGCCATCCCCTGCAGACGGTTCCGGCTGGCAGTGGCGGTCCTGGCGCCGTTCTTCGCCAGCGCCAATGCGTCCGAGGCGGCAGCGGTGGCCATGCGAGCTCGCCCATGCCAGCGGCCGATCACCTCTTGAGCAGTGCCCGAGTCGCCGCAGGCTCTCGTGCGGGTGATCGTGCCGGTGGGTGTGCTGGCAATCTGGCGTCGTGACCAATATCCGGACCGGTTGGGCGGGGCTCCAGGCCCAGGCGATCCGTATTCGTCGGCCAGCACGCCCGGCGCTCACGCTGCCGACCTTCCGGTACCCAATGGTTGCGATACAGGCGGATCGCGCCGCGGAAGCGCAAGGCCTGAACTGGCGCATCGCTCGGTGCAGGAATGATGGTCATCGGAGTTGGCGCCTCATCCACCGCCTCGCCGTCCGGCGGCAGTGGATCGTGCTGGTCGACCGGCGAGGCCCCGTCGCCGCCGGCCAGGCTATCTCTGCCGGTGGGCCAATACTGGCCCGGTGGGCCTCTGATGTGATCGCCCTGCTCCTTCAGCGGGTGCAGGACGTCGACGTCGATGGCGCAGTCTGTTCGGCGGCGCAGCAGCTGGCGTCGGTGGCCGGTCCAGCAGGGAGCCAGTGCTGGTCGGTGTGTCGTCGCTCACTTTGGCGGGTCCTGCCCGCGGCGGGCTCGTTGAGCGCCCGGGCGGTCGATCTTTCTACCCGGCAGCCTGCTCGATGGTCGGTTTTGCCTGGCGCGTCGGCGGCGTTCTCGGTGCGGCGAAGCCTGGCCTGACGAGCAACCGACGACCGTCGTGCGATCCGACCGGGATCGTTTACGGGGCGCCCCGCCGCTGGTCACCCGGCACGGCCGTGTCCAAGCTTCGGCTCGCTCGACGGGTGGCCGACCGAGCGGGGTGGCCGACCGGGCGGGCCCAGGCGTTCAGCTGAACGCTGCGGGCACCCTGGCGTCGGCGCACCTCGTGGCGCTCGCCGGTGGGCGAGAACACCCAGAGGGCGGCGCCCGGTTGTCGATCAGCACGACTGCTGGCGCTGGCCTCTGGTGGCGCCGGTCGATCACCTCTTGGGCCGACTCGCCGTCGGTCTCGTGCAGCGCAATTGTGGCGGTGGCTGGCCGCGAAACCGGCCTGCGCAGCCGGCTGGAACCGTTGCGCGCTGCGGAAGCCGGCCGTGCTCAGCACCTCATCGAGATGGGTGTGCTCGTACCACTCGTTGAACTCGTCCTCCCGGCCCTCTGCGGGGTTGCTGAGCACGGCCACCAGGAACGTTGCCATCGTCGGACCTCCTCGTCCGGGCTGCACCGTAGCGAGCGCCGCGGCACGGGCGCTCGGGGACCTGTTCAGCGGGCGCCGTCGTGCCCGTTGGTCCGCCGGGCACCCGGTGCGGGACCCTTCGGCACGCGCAGCGTTCGTGGATCGACCACCACCGGTTTCGGCACGTGCCCCCCGCGCTCGACGACGCCCTCGGCCTCTCGCCTCGTGGTCGACATCAGACCTCCTGGGGGATGAACTCGAGGAGTTGCACCTCGTCGTACCGGACCAGGATGCCCGATCCGAGCAGCACAGGCGAGCCATCGGCGTTGGTGTGGAACTCGCGGTGTCGGCGTCCACCTCGATGGCAGGCCAGCCGCGAAGATCGATCGGCTGGTGCGGGAAGCCGGTGGCGTAGGACCACTCGGTCTCGCTGACGGTGCCGAGCAGGCCGGCCACATAGCTGCCGCCGGCAGACGGATGCGGATCACGCCCACCGGGTCGTTGGCGAACAGGTGCTCCCAACCCGTGGGTGAGGGGTGGCGCCCGGCCACCGCACCCCAGGCCGAGGCGGCCGTGGTGGCGGGCGCTGTGGCCAATGATCAGGCCGAGCACGGCCGGGGCGGCCACGGCGTAACCCAGCGCGATGAACCACAACCACAGCGGCGCCTCCCCTGCGGCGATGCGGCCGCTGCGGTAGTAGCGATCCCCAACGTAGGTGATGGGGGGCGGGCAGCACGTGCAGCAGCGCCGACCAACCGAAGAAGCGGAGCAGACGGTCGGCCAGGCTGACCCCCACTGGCCGACCTGGCGCTCGAACCCCCACGTGTAGAGGGCGCCGGGCAGCAGGGCGAGGAACACCACGAGCACGCTCTGGAACGTCGAGACCATGGTGCTGTCCTACCGCGCCCCCTGTGACAGCGCTCCGAGCGCGAGCCACCGCCCCGTCGGAGGGCATCGCCGGCGGCGCGGCCGGTCCGGTCAGCCGGTGGGCCGCCCGAGGTAGCTGCGGGTGGTGAACCCGATCACCAGCGGCGTCATCGAGATGGGCGCACTGTCGTTGGTGGTCATGAGGATCCGGTCGCCCACGACGGCCAGGCGCGGACCGAGCGGGCCGGTCCAGAACAGCGGGCTCTCGTCGACGGCCGCCCACGTGATGCCGTCGTGGCTGGTGGCGAACACCCGCCAGAACCTGCCGCCCTCGGCGACGATGTAGCGGAGGACGAACCCGTTGGGCGTGGCCCGGGTCTCGCCCAACTGCAGTGCACCCGGGTTCACCGGACCATCCGGTATGGCGATGCCGCGGATGTCGACCCGGCTCCACGTCCGGCCGCCGTCGAGCGAGGTGGCCACCTGTCCCAGCTCGCGGTCGAGCCCGATCGCCCGCTGCCCACCGCTCCGCTCGGTGTCACCCAACTCGTTCGGCCAGTTCAGGGGTCGCTCGACGTCCTCCCAGCGCTCGCCGTCGATCGAGCGCAGGACGCGCGGGGCCGAGCCGTTGCCGGACGCTTCCTCGACGGCGAGGAAGTGGTCGCCCATCGCCATCGATCCGCCACCGGGTGGCGCTGGGCAGATCGCTGTCGAGCCGCACCAGCTACCCTCGCCACGCTCTCGCCCGGAGGACCGCCGTCTCCCACGTCGTCGTCGCTTGGATCGTCACGGCGTCGGCCTCCGGCGAGCGCATCGCCAGCCGCGTTGCACCGGACCAGTTCGGCGGGCTCCAAGGCTCTCCGGCCGGGACCCGACCGGTGTACTGCGCCAGGGAAGCGCCGGGGCTCGCCTTCGAACCGACGATGATGCCGTCACGGTAGGAGTACCAGTAGGGGTGCTGACGCTGCGCTCGCGCAGGCACTGCGGGATCGAGGCCATCCGCCGACCGCTGCACGCCGATGACGAGCAGCACGGCTGCGCCCGGCGATCAGGCGCCGGGCATGGCGGTCTGCCCGGCCTCGATGTCTCCGATCGAACTGCTCTTCGAGCGCGATGGTCGTCGCCGGACCGGTCGGGTCCGCCGGGCGGCGGCATCGGTACGAGTCGTCCGCCGGGGGCGGGTTGATCGTGGGTGCGTCGATACCGTCCGGTATCGACGTCCTGCGCGGTCCACGTCCGCCGTGGTCGGACAGGCAGGCGACCCGAACGCTGGGTCGTCCGCCCGCGGCAGGCGAGCGTCCAGCGACCAGGATCTCGTCACCGTCGGAGGCGATCGACGACGCCCACGGCATCGGGTCGAGACGCTCCCACTCGGTGCCGTCCACCGTTCGGGCCAAGCCAATCGACACGCTCTGGCCGGTCGAGGGCCACTCGGGTCGGCGGCGGCGGTGTCGTAGAGCGAGTACGTCACCCCGGAGGCGTCGGTGGCGGTGATGCCGAGGCCGGCCACGTGTCGCCGGGCACCTCGTTCCGCGATCGGCAGGGCGCCTGCTCCGGACGGATCCGGCGCCACGGTGACCGGTGGCAGGGTCGTCGGCGCTGCGCTGGTCGTGGTGGGCCACGACCACCTCCACGACATCGGTCGTGGGGGCTGTCGTGCCGACCGGCCGTTGCTCGACGGGTACCTGCTGAGCGCGACAGCGTTCAGGCGGTGATCACGCAGTCAGCAGCACGGCGGTGCACACGGCCAACGCCGCCCGCCCGGCGCCGCCGGCGAGCGCCGCCGCCGCGCCCGCGCGCCGCGCCCGCTCCTCCAGCCGGCGCTGCAGGGCCGCCGCGTCGCTGAGGAAGCGCTGCGCGGCGGCGTCGAACGTGCGCTCGTCACTCCATCGCTCACCGTCCTCCGACGTCCGCCCGGGCTGCGCACCACGGCGGGCTGCGCCTGGCTCTCGGCCACTCGCCACGCTCGGGGCCGGCGTCGTCGTGGTGCCCGTCGTGGTGCCCGTCGAGGTGCTCGGCGAGCACGCCCAGCGCCCGGTGCAGGCGGCTCTTGACCGTGCCCGGCCACCAGACCGAGCGCCTCCGCGGTCACAATGGGCACCACCGGACGCAGCGTCGCACAGATGCCTGCACCAGCACGAACGTTCAACCACCGCCCCGGGGAGGTCGAGATGCGAATGGGCGCAGCAGCGCAGCCCGGAGGTCGACGGGGTCGACCGCACCGGGGGAGATGTCGCCCCCGATGACCACGGGACCGATTCATTGAAAGGTGTTGCCGGAAATGAACCTCTACGGTATGGTGACGGCACGAAGGGGAGTACCCCGGCAACGGCGCCATCGTCACCACGGACCGAGCGGTCCCGGTGGGCCGGCTCTGCGGAGTGGGGGAGACCTTCGATCAACCCGCTGATCGAAGGAACCTCATAGACCGTGCGCTCCTCGCCGGCAGCACCGCCGCTGCTACCCCAGTGTCACCATCCTGCTGCCCACCAGGCCGGGCTCGGTCCTCACCGCGGAAGACCGCGACCACGCCCGTCGCCTCCTCGAGGCGACCGATCTGCGGTTGAGCGGCGATGTCACCGAGGACATCCGCACCGTCGTCGTGCAGCAACTGGAGGCGCTCATCGAGCAGCGCAGCATCCAGCCGGCCGCCCAGGCGCTGGCGTTGTGTGCCTCCCCGGAGCTCGCCACCGCGGTGTCGCTCGGCCGTCCGGTGGAGGCGCGGGTCGTGGTGGACGACACGTTCGCCACCCGTGATCTCGTCGCCGACCTCAACCGCACGGCCGTGTACCGGGTGGTGACCATCAGCAGCCGACGGGCCCGCCTGCTCGTCGGCGACCGCCAGCGTCTCGTCGAGGAGCGCAACGCGCTCTGGCCGCTCGAGCGCGCCGAGGATCAGAGCCATGCGATGTGGACCCGTTCCGTGGCCGGCCTCCTCGCCTTCGAGCACACCGATCTCAGCCTCCCCACCGTCGTGGCGGGCGTCGAACGCACCGTGGGCAAGGTGCGCCTGCCCGACGATCTCCCCATCGCCGGGACGATCGCCGGCAACCACGATCGCACGCCCGCTGCGCAGCTGCACCACGCCGCCTGGCCGTTGATCAGCGATTGGCTCCGCACCGACTGCGACCGTGCCCTCGCCCGGCTCGACGAGGCCCGGTCGGCCCGCCGCTACGCCGGCGGCCTGCACGAGGTGTGGCCGCTGGCCACCGAGGGCCGCATCGAGCTCGTCGTGGTGGAGGACGGGTACCGGGTGGCGGCGCGCGTCGACGAGCTCCAACAGCTGCACCCCACCGAGGACGTGGAGGCGGTCGACGTCATCGACGACGTGGTCGACGACCTCATCGAGCACGTGCTGCTCCAGGGCGGAAGCGCCGTGATCGTGCCCGACGGCAGCCTCGCCGATCACGATCGCATCGCCGCCACGGTGCGGTTCTAGCGGGCTTCCCTCCCCTCCGGGAAGCCCCCGTCCCGCCGGTGCACCCCGGTCACCTGTCGGCCGGGGTGTCACCGGCCGGCGGGCGGTGCAGCATCTCGGTGGCCGGCCGGGTGAGCAGCGAGCGGATCACCGCCGGCTCGTGCCGCCGCTGGATGGTGACGCAGTAGAAGTGTTCGTGCAGGTCGGCCACGGTGGCCAGCTCCACCAGCCGACCGGCCTGCAACTCGTCCTGCACCACCACCGAGGGCACCAGGGCGACGCAGTCGGAGTCCCGGGCCAGCAGGCGCAGCAGGGCCATGTCGTCCACCTCGGCCCGCAGCCGGTAGCGGATGCTGCGCTGTTCGCACAGCAGGTCGAAGCGGGCCCGGATGTCGTTGTCACGCCCGGGCAGCAGCAACGGGACGTCGGCCAGATCCTCGGGGAAGCGGAACGGTGTGGCCCGCGGTCGCCCGACCAGGCTCACCGGCTGCTGGGCGATGCGCCGGCAGCGCCACGGGTCGCTCGAGCTGGCGTGGACCCGTTGGTTGGACAGGATGAGGTCGAGCGAGTGCACCCGCAGGCGGGCCAGCAGCCGGCTGAGGCTGCCCGACACGAGCACGAGCTCCACGTCGTCACGGTCAACCAGCGGCCGGATGAAGTTCTCCTGGAAGTTGCGCGACAGCGTGGCCACTGCTGATGCGCACCACCGTCCGCTGCTGCGCCGGCCCTCCCGCAGGGCGACCAGCAGCTCGGTGCCGGTGGCGAAGATCGTCTCGGCATGGGCGAAGGCCAGGCGGCCGGCGTCGGTGAGGGTCAGGCTCCGCCCGGTGCGCGTGAACAGCGGTTGGCCGAGTTGGGTCTCCAGCTGCTTGATCTGCGCCGACAGCGACGATTGCGACACGTGCAGCTGGCGGGCGGCGCGGGTGAGGTTCCCCTCTTTGGCGACGGCCCAGAAGTAGCGGAGGTGGTGGTAGTTCAGATCGCTCATGGGTGGGCCGGCAGGGCGGTGGGCCTCTCGGTGAGCGTTCGTGCAGAACGAACGATGTGTTCGGATCATTGTATTGGACGGAACGACGCAGGCGGGGAGCATCGCAGCCGTCCAACCGACCCACACCGACCGAGAGGAGCACCCACCGGTGCCGATCGATCCCGACCTGCCGTTGTGGCATGCCGCCCTGCTCGTCCTGCCCGCCGCCGTCTTCGCCCTGGCGGCCGCGTTCGCCCGGCGCGCCCCCTCGCCGCGAGCGGCTTGGCGAGCGGCCGGTGCCGCGGGCGCGGCCAACCTGTTCGTCGCCGCGGCGGTGGCGGTGGTGCAGCTGGCCGGTGGGGCTGGGCACGGCGCACTGGTGCGCACCGATGCGCCGGGGGCGATCATGCTCGGCCTGGTCGCGTTCGTCGGTTGGGTGGTGATCCGCTACTCGCGCACCTACCTCGCCGGTGACGCGCACCAACGGCACGCCACCCACCGGCTGCTCGCCACCCTCGCCGTGATGAAGTGGTGGTCGTCGCCAACCACCTGCTCGTGCTGGTGGCGGCCTGGGTGGCGGCCAGCCTGTCGATGCACGGCCTGCTCACGTTCTACCGGGAGCGGCCCGAGGCGATCGCCGCCGCCCACAAGAAGTTCCTGTTCGCCCGGGCGTCGGATCTGTGCCTGGTGGGCGCGGCGGCCCTGCTCGGCCTGGCGTTCGGCACGTTGCGGCTCGACCACCTGGCGGCGGAGGCGGCGGCCGGCGGCCTGCCCGCCGGCGGGCGGGTGGCCATGGGCCTGGTGGCCGTCGCGGTGCTGCTGCGCACGGCCCAGCTGCCCTTCCACGGCTGGCTCATCCAGGTGATGGAGGCACCCACCCCGGTGTCGGCGCTGTTGCACGCCGGCGTGGTGAACCTGGGCGGGTTCGTGCTGCTGCAGCTCGCCCCGCTCATCGACGCCGCCCCGGAGGCCCGGGTGTTGCTGGTGGCGGTGGGCACCACCACCGCGGTGGTGGCCGGGCTGGTGATGACCACCCGCATCAGCATCAAGGTCGATCTGGCGTGGTCGACCTGCGCGCAGATGGGGTTCATGATCATGCAGGCCGGCCTGGGCCTGTGGTCGATGGTGCTGCTGCACCTCGTGGCCCACTCGCTGTACAAGGCCCATTCGTTCCTCAGCGCCGGCGGGGTGGTGCAGCAGGTCCAGCGCAAGCAACGGGTGCCGGCCATCCGTCCCACACCGCTCGGTATGGTGGCGGCCGCCCTGGTCTCGTTCGCGGCTGTCGCCGGTGTCGTGGCGGTGTGGTCGTCGCTGCTGCTGTCCAAGACGCCGTCGGCGGCCATGGTGGTTCTGCTGGGCGTCGTCGCACTGGCGCTCGTCACCCCGCTGGCCCAGCGCCGGGTCGACCGGCCGGCCGCCGTGCTGGCACTGGTGGCCACCGCCGCCGGGGTGCCGCTCACCTACCTGGCGCTGCACGAGCTCGCCGGCCGGGTGGTGGAAGACGGCCGGGGCGCGCCGATGGCGTTGCTCGCCTTCGTCGGCGCCGCGTTCACGTTGCTGTCGGCGGTGCACTGGTGGCGGACGCTGGCCCCCGCCGGCCGGTTGGCCACGGCGCTGTACCCGTGGCTGTACGGCGGGCTGTTCCTCGATGAGGTGGTGACCCGCCGGCTGTTCGAGCGCTGGCCGCCGCCCGCCGCCCGCGCCCGGCCGGCGGTGCGCCCGGTGGGGATCCGCAGCAGCGTGGACGTGCGGCCCGCGCCCGGCGCGCCCGCGCCGTCCCGCTCGATGATCACCGCCACCAGCCACGGCAACCCCCTTCCCGATCGGAGCTTCGCATGACCCCCGAGGTCGCCCTCACCCCGGCCGCCACGGTGGCCGATGCGCTGGAAGCGGCCTGCGGTCGCATCGCGCCGGCCTGGCCGCTCGACCGGTTCGTCGCCGTCAACCCCTACTGGGGCTGGCGTGCGCTGCCCATCGAGGAGGCGGGCGGCCGGTTGGGCGCACTGGGCGGGACCATCCTCACCGCTGATCGGGCGTGGTTCCGCACCGAGCTCGAAGCCGGCCGCCTCACGGCGGAGGACCTGGCCGCCGCCGCCTCATCGCTCGGCGAGCCGGATCTGGCCCGTCTCGCCCTCGATGTGCTGTGCCGGGCGGGCGACGCCCCGCCGTCCGCGCCGAGCGCGACGTTCGGCCATGACGGCGCGGCGGCCCGGTTGCCGCTGGTGACCGACTTGGCCGACGCCGTTCGGGCCCCGCTGCCTGGCGCCGGTGGGGTGACCAGGTCACCCACCAGATCAGCCAGCACTGGCGGCGCACGCCGACCGCTGGCAGGCTGGCTGGCACCCGGCCTCCGGCATCGGTCTCTACCGATCATGGCTCGACCAGCCGTCGGTCCGGCACACGGTGCGCTGGCCGCCGGCGGCGCCGGGCTGCGGGCGCAGCTGCGGGCCCTGCCCCGCACGCCCCGGCAGGCGATCGAAGAGCTGCTCGGCGCGCTCGGCCTACCGGCGGCCGGCCGGGAGCCCTACCTGACGGCACTGCTGTTGTCGATCAACGGTTGGGCGTCATGGGCGGCGCAGCTGCGGTGGGAGGCGCGGTTGCACGGCGGCGATGACGACACCATCGTCGAGCTGCTCGCCATCCGCCTGGCGTGGGAGTCGCTGGTGCGAGCCGACCTCGAGGCCGGCGCCGCCGAGGCGAGCTGGACGCGGGGCGTTGGGAGGCGTGGACGGCGTCGTGGGCCGACGCCGGCGAGCGCCGCGGCGGTGGCCGACGCGCAGCGCGCCGACGGTGCTGCAGTGCGCCGCCGAGCGGGCCTACCAACGGCACCTGCTGGGCAGGCTCGGCCATGGCCCGGTCACCGTCGAGCCACCGGCCGAGCCCGGCGCGCCACCGCTGCCGGCCGTGCAGGCGGTGTTCTGCATCGACGTGCGCTCCGAGGTGTTCCGGCGCGCCCTGGAGACGCACGAACCCCGGATCCACACCCGCGGTTTCGCCGGCTTCTTCGGCCTGCCCATCGCCCACACCCCCGCCGGCACCGACCTGGCCGTGCCCCACCTGCCGGTGCTGCTGGCGCCCGGGCTGCGCTCGGTCGAGCTGCCCGGCGGGCGCGAGGGCCAGGCATCGGCCACCGCGGCTGTCGAACGCGCCCGAGCGGCCGACGCCGGCGCCCGGCGCTGGATGACCGTGCGCCACGCACCGCCGTCGATGTTCACCTTCGTGGAGACCGCCGGGTTGCTCTACGGCCTCGAGCTCATCCGCGCCAGCGTGGCCGGCCTGCACCGCCGGTCCACCACCGACGCGTCCGTACCGCACGGTCTGGCCGGTGACGTGCGCCCGCACCTCCCCGTGCTCGACGAGCAGGTGGAGGCGGCCGCCGAGCTGGCCGCCCGCATCCTGTCGACCATGGGCCTGCGCGACGGGTTCGCCCCGCTGGTCCTGCTGTGCGGCCACGGTGCCGAGACCGCGAACAACCCCCACGCCGCCGGCCTGCACTGTGGGGCCTGCGGCGGGCAGCGGGGCGATGTCAACGCCCGAGCGCTCGCCGAGCTGCTCAACGCCCCCGAGGTCCGGTCGGCGCTCGTCGCCCACGGGATCGCCGTCCCGGAAGGCACGTGGTTCGTCGCCGGGATGCACAACACCACCACCGACGACGTGACCCTCTACGACACCGACCTGGTGCCCGACGCCCTCCGGGCCGAGCTCGAGCTCCTCGAGGACGCGCTGGCCGGGGCGGGTGATCGGGCGCGGGCCGAGCGGGCGCCGGCGCTCGACCCCGGCCGGCCGCGCCGGGAGCCGGCGTCGTTGCGCCGGGCGGTGCGGGACCGGGCCCGGGATTGGTCGCAGACCCGTCCCGAATGGGGTCTCGCCGGCAACGCCGCCTTCATCGTCGCCCCGCGGGCCCGAACCCGGGGCGTGGACCTCGACGGGCGCGTGTTCCTACACGACTACGACTGGCGCGACGATCCCGACGGCGCGGTGCTGACCACGATCATGACCGCGCCGATGGTGGTGACGAACTGGATCAACCTCCAGTACCACGCCTCCACGGTGGACAACCGACGCTACGGCAGCGGCAACAAGGTGCTCCACAACGTCGTCGGCGGGAAGGTGGGCGTGTTCGAGGGCAACGGCGGGGACCTGCGCATCGGCCTCGCGCTGCAGTCGCTGCACGACGGTGAGGTGCTGCGCCACCCGCCGCTGCGGCTGTCGGTGCTGATCGATTCGCCCAGGGGTCCCATCGACGCCGTCATCGACGGGCACGAGACCGTCCGGCAGCTGGTGGGCAACGGCTGGCTGCACCTGCTCCGCTTCGACGACGAGGGCGGCGGCTTCGAGCGCTGGAGTCGGTGCGGATGGCAGCCGGCCTGACCCCGACGGCGCCGCCGGGCGTCGCCGGCGCCGACCGGTTCAGAGCTGCCGGGCGAGACGCCGAGCCGTCGCGCCATACCGACCAGGATGTAGCGGGCTGGAGCTTCCTCACCCGCCACGGGCACGTGCTCATCTGCTTGGCCGCACACCCGGACCTGCGCATGCGCCAGCTCGCCGATGCCGTCGGGCTGTCGCTGCGGGCCGTGTACCCCATCGTCGATGATCTGGAGCGCGCCGGCTACCTCGTGCGGCGGCGCGACGGCCGCTGCAACCGCTACCGCGTGGACCACGACGCCCCGCTGCGCCACCCGTTGCTGGCGGGCTGCACGGTGGGCCAGCTCCTCGCCGCGATCACCGCACCGCCGGCCCCGGCGATCCGTAGCGCACGACGGGGCCGACGCATCGGCACCGTTCGGCGTAGCATCCGGCGATGAGCGGAGGAGGGGCTCGGCGCGGCGGGTTCGACTGCGCGTGGGCTGGTGCGCATCCTGGGGCCGATCGTGGTGGGCGACGGCGCCCCGCTCAAGGGCCGTCAGGCGGTGCTGACCGGGCTGTTGGCGCTCGCCGCGCCCGATCCCGTGCGAGCGCACGAGCTGCTCGCCGCCGTGTACCCCGATCGTCTCGACGCCGCGCTGCCCGACCTGCGCGTGTTGATCTCCCGACTACGCCGTGCGCTGCGCGAAGCGGGCAGCGACGCCACGGTGATCCATGGGACCGGCGGCTACCACCTTCGGGGCGCCGAGGTGGACGCCGCCCGCTTCGAGGCGCTCGGCGCAGAGGTGCTCCGGATCGTCTCGCTCGACCCCGCCCGTGCCGCCCGCCTGGCCGGCGAGGCGCTCCAGCTGTGGCGAGAGGAGATCGGCCCGCCGGAGCTGGCCGAGCACCCGGCCGCCGTACGGCTCAGGGAGCTGCGCCTGTCGGTGCTCTGTGCCCGCTACCGCGCCCTCGCCGCCGACGGCCAGGAGGCCGGCTGGTTGCCCGACCTCCTCCTCGCCTGCCGTACCTATCCGTATGTCGAGGAGCTGTGGTCCCTGGCGATGACGGCGATGTACCGGGTGGGACGCCAGCGGGAGGCGTTGGAGCTGTACCGGGAGGTACGCAACCGCCTCGCCGAAGAGCTCGGCGTCGAACCCGGGCCGGTGTTGCGGGAGGCGGAGGCGGCCATCCTCCAGCAGCGGGTGCCGCCACCGCGTCGTCGCGCCGCGCTCGACGCCGGCCGGTCCGGTGGCTTTCGGCGGTACGCGGATCGCTACCTGGCCACGGGAGCCGGGCCGGCGCTGCTCGAAGCGGTCGCCCACCACCGGCTGCTCACCGTGGTCGGCGCGGCCGGCATGGGCAAGACGCGGTTGGTGTGCGAGACGCTGCCGGTGGCGGCGGCCCGACGTTGGCCCGACGGCGCCCTGTTCTGCTCGCTCTCCGAGCTCGCCGCCGGTGCGCCCGTCGCCCCCACCGTGGCCGAGCTGGCGTCCGTGCGCGTGCCGCCGGGCGCCCCGGCTGCGGACGTGCTCGTCGCCGAATGGCGCCGCCATCGCCGGCTGGTGGTCCTCGACACGTGCGAGCACGTGCTCGACGGCGCCGCCTCGCTCGCCGCAGCCCTGCTGCGGGACTGCCCGGACGTCACCGTGGTGGCCACCAGCCGGGCGCCGCTGCGGGTGTCAGGGGAGCAGGTCTGGCCCATGCCCCCGATGCCGCTGCCCATCGCGGTCGAGCTGTTCGTCGACCGCGCCGAGCGGGCCAACCCGGCGTTCGACGCCGGCGCCGCCGGCCGGACGGTGATCGACCGGCTGTGTGCCGGCCTCGACGTCCTACCGCTGGCCATCGAGCTGGCCGCCAACCGCGTGCGCGCCCTCAGCCCGCAGGAGCTGCTCGATCGGCTCGATCGCCGGTTCCCGCTGCTGCGGGTGGGCGATGGCACGCCGGAGGGCGGGGACGGCGGCCGCCACGCCAGCCTCGAAGCCGCCCTCGATTGGTCCTACCGCAGCCTCGACCCCGGCCAGCAGCTGGCGTTCCGGGTGCTCGGTGCGTTCCACACCGAGGTCGAGCTCGAGCTGTTCGAGGAGCTCGCCGCCGACCATCTGAGCGATCCGGCGGCGTCGCTGGCCGACCTGGTGGACCACTGCCTGGTGGTCGCCACCGCGCACGGCGGCAGCACCCACTACACCATGTTGGACTCGGTACGGGCCTACGCCCGGATCCGCCTCGACGAAGCGGGCGAGCGCGATCGGTTGGCCGGCCGTCACGCCCAGCTCATCTGCTCCCGGAAGGACGCCGCCGTCCGGCGCTGCCGAGGACCCGAAGAGCCGGAAGGGGTGGCCGCCCTCGAACGGTTGTGGCCGGAGCTGCGCGCCGCGGTGGCCTGGTGCTCGGTGCGCGGCGAGGTGGCCCTGCTGTTCGAACTGGTGGCCGGGCTGGCCGAGGCGGCCATGTTGCGCGAGCGCACCGAGGTGGGCGACTGGCTCGGGCTCGCGCTCGACGCGGAGGCGGCCGACGCCGACGTGACGGTGGCCGATGCGAGCCGGGCCACGGCCCTGGCCGCCGGCGCCCTGAGCGACTGGTGCAGCGCCCGCTTCGAACGGGGGCTGGCCCGGGCCGAGGAGGCCTACACGCAGTCCCGCTGCGCCACCGTGGGCGACCCGATGGCCATCCTGGTGAGCCTGGCGCTGCATCGCGGTGTGCTCGACCCCAGCTCGTTCGTGGGGCTCTGCCTGCGCCTCGCCGCCGAGGACGACCGGCGGGGCGATCACCTCACCCGGTCGTGGCTGCTGTCGGGTGCCGCCATGGGCCACGCCTACGTGGGGGAGGTGGACGAGGCCGTCGCCCTGTGCGACCGGGCCGACCGCTTGGCCCGCTTGACCGGTTCACCGTCGAGGGTGGCGCTGTGCCTGTTCGCCCGGACGATCGCGCTGGTCGACGCCGACCCCGCCGCGGCCATCGCCTGCGCGGACCGCACGCTCGCCGTCGCCGCGTCGGTCAACGCCACCTGGCTGGCGGGCAACACCCCGAACTACCGCAGCGCCGCGCTGATCGGTGCCGGGCGCCTCGACGAAGCGCAGCGCGAGACGGTGGCCACGCTGCACCGGTTGCGGGCCGGCGGCTCGCGCCAGAGCGCCACGAACACGCTGCGCAACGCCGTCGCCCTGCTGGAGCGACGGCGCGACGATGAGGCCACCGCCTTGGTCGCCGGGTGGCTGCTGACCGGCCGGGGTGTGCCCGGCACCCCTGGCATGCGGGCCCGGGTCGACGCCGCCCGCGAGCGCCTGGACGGCGCGGCCTCGGCGAACTGCTCGAGGTGGGCGCCGGCCTTGCGCTCAGCGGCGTCGTCGACGTGGCGCTGGCCGGTCTCGAAGGCTGCTGAGCCCGCTGCAACCCCGACGCAACCGGCGGTGCAACGACCTGGCGGCAGGCTGAGCGCCGTCCCTCACAGCGCGACCCAGCGGAGCAGGCATGACCCACTACACCATCGGCTTCGTCACCCCCACCTCGACCGACTGGATCGAGCGGTACACCACCTCGGTCGGGCCGATCGTCGCCCGGCACGGTGGCGCCTACGCCGTGCGCACCGCGGGCCACGAACGGCTGGAGGGCGACATCGACGCCGCCCTCGTAGTGGTCATCGAATGGCCGTCGAAGGAGGCGGAGACGGCGTTCTTCGCCGACCCCGAGTACGCGCCGCACCGGGCGGACCGGCAGGCGGGCTCGATGACGACGCTCTACTCGGTGCCGCGCCAGGACGACCTGGCCTGAGCGCACGGACCATGGCCAGTGCCCACGGCGGGCCCGCCTACGCTGAGCGCCCATGGCCGCCGGTCGCCGTCCCAGCCGCACCCGCAGTGCCCGGGCCGCCCGCAAGCGCCAGCGGCGCATGGACCGTGTCGAACACGACCTGACCGACGCGCAGTGGCTGGCGTTGCAGGCGGCGTGGGGTGGCTGCGCCTACTGCGGGGCCACCGGGGCGCCGCTGCAACGAGACTGCGTGCTGCCCATCTCCCGTGGCGGGCGCTACACGCTGGACAACGTGGTGCCGGCCTGCCGATCCTGCAACACCAGCAAGTGCAACCTCGAGGTGACCGGCTGGCTGCGCCGCAAGCGCCTCGACGAGCGCACGTTCCTGCTGCGCCACATCGAGATCCGCGCCGCGCTCGTACTGCGCCCGCAGTAGGCGCGCCGGGTCGCGACCGCTAGTACGGTCCTGGGCATGGAGGGGATCGAGTTCTGGGTGAACACGTTCGTCGAGCCGGCCGCGGCGGCGGAGACGGCGAGGCGCATCGAACAAGCCGGCTTCGACGGCGTGTCGCTGGTGGACAACCAGGCCGTCGCCGCGGATCCGTTCGTCTTGTTGGGGGTGATGGGGACGGCGACGAGTGCCCTCCGACTCGGCACCGGCACCAGCAACCCGGTGACCCGCCATGCCTCGGTGCTCGCCAACGCGGCTGCCACGATCTCGGCCACGTCGGGCGGGCGCATGGTGCTCAGCGTGGGGCGAGGGTTGAGCGCGAACTTCGAGATCGGGCTGCCGCCGGCTTCGCTCGCCGCGTTCGAGCGGTACCTGGCGGCGCTGCGCGGCTATCTCCATGGCGAGAGGGTTGATGAGCACGGCACGCCGTCGAGCCTCAAATGGCTGCGGCGAAGCGGCACGCCGGTGCCCTTGGAGGTCACGGCGACCGGCCCCAAAGCCATCGCCATCGCTGCTCGGCACGCCGATCACCTTGCGTTCGCCGTCGGTGCCGACCCCGATCGGATCCGTTGGGCGATCGACGTCGCCCGAACCGCACGCGCCGCGGCCGGGCTCGATCCCGATGGCCTTCGTTTCGCCGCCTACGTGCAGGCGTATCCGCATCCCGACCTCGATCGGGCGATCGCCATCGCCCGCGGTCCGGTCTCGGGCCTGGCATCGCTGTCGGGCATGGCCGGCAACGACGGGACCGGTCAGCGACCGGAGGACCGGGCGCAGTTCGAGTTGATCAACCGGGTCTATGACAAACGCCGCCACGTCTGGTCGAGCTCGCCGCAGGCCGAGGCGATGGACCCCTCGTTCGTCGAGCGCTTCGCCGCGGTGGGCCCGGTCGACACGGTGGTCGCCCGCCTCCGGTCGATCGTGGCCGAGGGCGTGACCCGGTTGCACCTCTCCTTCGCCGGACCGGACAACGACCCCGATGATGTGCAGCTCACCAACCGGCTGCTGGCCGAGCAGGTCGTGCCGGCGTTGCGCGCACCGTGAGGTGAGCGGAGCCGGCCGAGCGGCTCAGGGGCCGAAGAAGCCGGCGGTCTCGGCGTGGTCGATGAGCCGCTCGGCGTACAGACCGAGCGGTATGGAGCCGTCGGCGATGCGGCCGTGGAGACGGCGGACCTGCTCGGGCCGGATGCCGTGCTCCTGCCAGCTGCGGCCTTCGGTGTGCACGTTGTGCAGCAGCGGCATCAACCGGTCGAGGGCGCGGGCGAAGCGGGCCTCGGCGCTGTCGCCGGCTTCGAACTCCTCCCAGCGGGCCCGCAGCGCGGCACCCTGGTCGGCCGGCAGCAGGGCGAAGATCCGATCGGCGGCGACCTGCTCCCGTTCGGCCTTGGAGGACCCGCCGTCGGTGTCGAACACGTAGGTGTCGCCGGCGTCGATCTCCACCAGGTCGTGCACCGCCAGCATCTGCAGCACGGCGAGCGCGTCCACCGGCTGGTCGGCGTGCTCGGTGAGCACCAGCGCCATCATCACCAGGTGCCAGCTGTGCTCGGCCGTGTTCTCCCGCCGAGCGCCGCCCATGACGTAGCTGCGCCGGACGATCCCCTTCAGCTTGTCGATCTCGAGGAGGAAGTCGATCTGCTGCTGCAACCGTTCGGGCACCATCGCCCCAGCATGGCACCCGCGGCCCGGGTGGCCGGCAGCCGTTCTCTCCCGCTGGGCGGGACGACGCTGTTCAGCTGAACGCCGCCGTGCTGCACCCGCGGGAGGCGACCGACTTGCTCAGGGGGCACCGGCTCGCAGGGTCGCCTCCACCACCTCCCACGGTGTGCCCGGTGCCGGGATGCCCACGATCACGATGTCGGCCACGTCGTCCCACGGCGACAGTTGCTCGCGGACGACCGCCTCGGGTCCCGCAGCGGCGAGCTCATCGATGAGCACGGATGCGCCGGCCGGGATCACCCCGGTCGACGGCGTGAGCCGCGGGTTCGCCGCCTGCACCTGCCGCACCTCGGCCTCGTAGCCCTGCGCGGCGATGAACGTCGGGTGTAGCGGGCCCATCGAGCACAGGTACCAGGCGATCGTCGCCCCGGCGGTGGCTCGCGCCCGTTCGAGATCGTCGTCCACCACGACCATCGGCCCGCAGGCGACCACCAGCGGCGCCGCCTCCGGCCGAGCCGCCGACCGGATGGCGCGCAGCTCGGTGGTCATCCTGGCGAGGTTGGCGCGGGTGACCCACACCGGCGTCCAGCCGTCGGCCGTCTCGGCGGTGACCCGGCAGGCGAGCGGGCTGACCGTACCGTGCCAGATGGGCACCGGCGTCGGCGGTTGGACGCCGAGCCGGAGCGGCCGCTGATCGGTCTCGATGTCCACCACGGCTCGACCGCCCTCGAGCAGCGTGCGGACCGCAGCGGTGACCTCGCGCAGCCGGTCGGCCGGCCGCCGGAACGCGGTGTTGTGGAACCCTTCGGCGAGCGTCGGCGTGCTCGCACCGAGCCCGAGCACGAAGCGGCCGCCGGACAACGCCTGCAACGTTGCCGCCGTCATCGCCAGGGTGGCCGGTGTGCGCCCCCAGATCGACAAGATGGTGGCGCCGAACTTGATGCCTCGGTCCGCATCGCCAATGCGGCGATGACCGCAGTGGAATCGAGGCACCAGGCCTCTGGCAGGCACGCCAGCTCGTAGCCGAGCTCCTCGGCCAGACCGACCGTGGCGGCCAGCTGGTCGAGGTCGGTGTGCGACGGTGTGAAGGCGATGGCTCGTCGTGGTTGCATGATGTCCCCTCCCTGCTGCGGTCCTCCGGCACGCCGCGATGGACGGCCCGGACGCAGCAGCCGCACGAAGTGTACGCAACGACCCCGCGATGGGCCGCCGGGCGGAAGCCGCTCGATCAGCAGGTCGCCAGGCGTTCGAGGCGTCGGAGGGCGAGTGCGCAGACGCCGGTGTACGGCGCCACCAACAACGGCACGCCGAAGCGGACCACGGTACCGTCGCCGACATGCTCAACGGTATGGTCGGTGGCCTGCAGGCCGGCCACCCGCCAGCTCCAGCGGCGCTGCGGTTCGAAGGTGGTGATGTCGAACGGCAGGCGCAACCCGCCGCGGGTGATCACCGTGCCCCGGCTGCCGGCGCTGATCCGCAACGTGTCCAGCTCCACGCCGCGCACCGATGGGCCCCACTCGGGCCAGTGCTCGACGTTGACCAGCAGCTCCCACACCTCGGCCACCGGTGCGGCGATCAGGCGTGACACCTCCAACGTTCGCATCAGGACCGCGACCTCACGTGAGCAGCACCCCGGCGAGGAGCACCCCGCGGGCGGTCCAGGCGACGGTGCGGACCCAGTTGCCGCTCACCAGCCGCCTGGCGGTGGCGTCGTCGTGGCCCGCTGCGAGCCGGCGGTGCAACGGCACCTGCACCATCACGGTGGACCCCAACGCCACCGCCAGCAGCACGGCGCCCGCCCACGCGCCGGTCGCGCTCATCGTGTCGGGGCGATCGAACAGCAACCACAGCGCGGTGACGCCCTCGACGGCCATCGGCGGGCCCACCACCCAGCCGGTGCGGCGCTGGTGCTCCACCGCCACCGCGCCCGGCGTCGCGGCCGAGAACCGGGCCAGGAGCGGGTAGTGCACCAGCTGCACGAACCAGATCAACCCCACCATCGCCCAGGTGGCCGCCGCGCCGAGCACCAACGCGGTCATACGGTGGAGAACACCGAGCTCGGCAGGTCGGTCACGGCGCCGTTCGAGGCACCGTCGGTGGCGCCGTCGACGGCGCGCACGATGATGCGGGCCACCGACATCGGATCGAGGCCGGTGCCCATGGCCGGTGCCACCCCGGCGATGGGCCGCCCGGCCAGGCCCGTGTCGGTGTGCGGCGGCCAGGCGTCGATGACCCGGATGCCTTTGCGCCGGGCCTCCTGGGCCACCGCCTCGTCGAGGGCGTGCACCGCCGCCTTCGACGCCCCGTAGGCGGCCATGCCCGGCAGGTTGCGTTCGGCGATCACCCCCGAGATGTTCACGATCACACCACCGGGCCGCAGCGTGGCCAGCGCGGCCCGGGTGAGCATGATGGGCACGAACGTGTTGGTGAGGAACAGCTCCTCCATCGTGTCGACATCGAGCTGCTCGAGCGGGCCGAAGGCGACCACGCCCACCGCGTTGACCACCACGTCGAGCCCGCCGCCGTGTTCGACGGCGCTCGCCACCGCCGCAGCCACCGCGTCGGGGTTGCGCAGGTCGAGCCGCACCGTGCGCCCCAGCGTTGCCAGCGCGGCCAGCTTGGCCTCATCGCGGCCGACCAGGGTCAGGCGGTCTCCCCGCTCGCCGAGCAGCGTGGCGATGGCGGAGCCCAGGCCACCGGTTGCACCGGCCACCAGCGTCGATCGTCGATCCATGGCCTGCCAGTCCAGCCGCGCCGCCGGCGTTGTGGCGCATCGGCTGGCGGGATGATCGTGACCCGACCCGACGGCCGCTACGGTGGACGCCCGATGGCCGGGGTGGGCGAGCGGCACGAGCCCACCTGGAGCCGCCGCCGGTTCCTGCAGCTCGGTGCCCTTGGTCTCGCGGCGCTGACGGGCGCCTGCAGCAGCGACGTGGGAGAGGGCGCCCAGGAGCTGGACGCCGACGTGGTGGTGATCGGCGCCGGCGTGGCCGGGCTGACCGCAGCCGCTCGCCTCCAGGCCGAGGGGCGTCGGGTGGTGGTGCTCGAAGCGCGGCCGCGGATCGGCGGACGGGTGGCCACCGACCGCAGCCTGGGGGTGCCCTTCGATGTGGGAGCGAGCTGGATCCACGGCACCACGGGCAACCCGCTGACCGCCGTGGCGGAAGCGGCGGGAGCGACGACCCGGCCGCTCGACGGGGACGACGTGGTCGCGTTCGACCAGGGCGGTCGGCGTTGGAGCGAGAGCGAGCTCGCCCGCGCCGAGGCCGAGTTCAACGATCTCCTGGAGCGGCTGGCCGCGCACGGGCGACCGGGCGTCAGCTTCGGTGAGGTCCTGGCCGAGATCGAGCCGGGCTGGCTCGACGATCGCCTCCGCGCCCTGGTCGTCTCGACCTACCTCACCTTCGACACCGGCGGGCTCGACCAGCTCTCCTCCACGCTCTACGACGAGGGTGCGGTCTTCGAGGGCAGCGAGGTGGTGCTCACCGACGGGTACGACCGGATCGCCGAGCACCTCGGGCGCGGGGTGGCCGTGCGGCTCGGTGAGCCGGTGCACCGCATCGAAACGACCGGTTCGACGGTGACCGTGCACGGCGCAACCCAACGGCTCCGCGCCGGTGCCGCCATCGTCACCGTACCGCTCGGTGTGCTCAAGGCGGGCTCGATCGACTTCCGGCCGCCGCTGCCGGCGGCCAAGCAGGAGGCGATCGAGTCGGTGGGGTTCAACCGGGTGGAGAAGTTCCTCTTCCAGTGGGAGCGACCGTTCTGGGACGACGCCGACGTCATCGCCTACAGCGCCGCCCGGCGTGATCTCTTCAACTACTTCATCAACCTCGAGCGACTGCGACCGGGCAGCGCGGCGCTGCTGACCTTCGCCTACGCCGAGGAGGCGGTGCGCAGCGACCAGCGCAGCGACGCCGAGCTCACGCAACTGGTGCTCGAGCACCTCCGGGACCTGTACGGGCCGCAGGTACCCGCCCCCATCGCGGTTCGCCGGAGCCGGTGGGGTGCCGATCCGTTCGCCCGCGGGGCTTACAGCTTCACCGCGGTGGCGACCGAGCTGTCGCACTTCGATGTGCTTGCCCAACCGGTCGGTCGGCTGCACTTCGCCGGCGAGCACACCCACCGCGAGCACTTCTCGACCGTGCACGGCGCCTATCTGAGCGGGCAACGGGCGGCGGACGAGCTGCTGGGACGCTGACCCGGCGCACCGGGCGGACCGCGACCGGTGCCGGCGCCGCGATCGCGGGTGCATCGCTCCAGATCCGACGTGAAGGATTCCTCCATCAACTGTCTGGTCGAGAAGCAGCTTCTCCAGAGCATTGGTCAGTCCGACCTCCAAGGCGGCGGCGTGCGGCTATGGTTCCGCGTGCTTTCGGCCAACGGGTTCAGGGGGAGCTCGACATCGGGGGCAGGGGGAACAACATCATGGAACGCGTCCATCGACGCCGCGTCCTCGCGGCGTTCAGCATCGCCGCGCTCGTCGCCACCGCCTGCGGGGGAGATGACGGGGACTCTGCGGCGAGCACCGACCCGACCGCCGGGCAGACCACGGGATCGAACTGCGCGCGGAGCTCGTCGTCAGCGACGTCCCGGCGGCAGCGCGGACGATGAGCGGCAGTACCGCCGCCGAGCGCCCCGCCGAGGTGCCGAGCACCATCGAGGACTGGGAGGCGTTGTGGGCCGAGGAGCGGGACGCGATTGTGGAGCGGATCGTCGACAACGGTTGGGGGAAGTCCGCTGACGGCGCGACGGTCACCGGCCCGGAAGGCTTCACCATTGATTTGTCGGCCTGCATCGCCGGTTGGAGCGACACGCAGGGGCTCACCGACACGTCGATCAAGATCGGCTACGTGCTACCGCAGTCGGGACCGGTGGCGGCGGCGGCCGGGCTGGCCAAGGCCGAGGACGCCGTCTTCCGTCATCAAGCCGACCTCGGTGGTTTCACCGACTCCGAGGGCAAGTCCCGCACCGTCGAGCTGGTCACCCGGGACGACGGGTACGACCCGGCTCGGACGATCCCGCTGGTCGACGAGCTGATCGTCTCCAACGGGGTGTTCGCCGTGCAGACCTCGGGCACGCCGCAGACACTGCGGACCTACGACAAGATCAACCAGTACTGCGTGCCCCAGCCGATGACCGGCAGCGGGCACTCCGGCATGGGTGACCCCGTGGAGCACCCATGGACCACCAACGCCAGCTTCTCCTACGTGACCGAGGCGATCATCTGGGCCACGTTCATCGAGGAACGTCTCGACGAGCTCGGGGGCGAGGCGAAGGTGGCGTTCCTCAAGCTCAACAACGAGGGCGGCGCCACGTGGGAGACCGCGTTCAAGGCGTACCTGGCCCAGTCACCGAACCGTGACGCCATCGACGTGCGCTACGAGGCACACGAGCCGTCGGCGGCCACGATCACCGAGCAGATGACCACGCTCGCCGCTTTCGACCCAGACTTCTTCTTCATCGCCTCCACCGGCACGCCGTGCCCGCAAGCGGTCACCGAAGCGGCTCAGAACGGCATGAAGGACAGCGGCGCGTACCTGTTCCTGTCCTCGACCTGCAAAGCGACCGGTGCGGTGAACGACGCCCAGGTGGGCGACGCTTCCGACGGCTGGTGGAGCGCGGGTGGCGGCACCAAGGACCTGGCCTCGGCCTCCTTCGACGATGACCCGTGGATCGTGGCCGCTCGCCAGTGGATCACCGACGCCGGTCATGACTACAAAGAGCCGATCATGAACCTCGCAGTGACCTACGGATGGACGATCCAGCAGGCGCTGCTCATCGGCGGGGAGCTGCCCGGCGGGTTGACCCGCAGCAACTTCATGCTGGCGTTGCGCACGCTCGACATGACCAACCCGCACAACCTGCCCGGCATCAAGTTCAACATGAACGGCAACGCCGACGCGTTCCTGTTGGAGGGTTCGGACATCTCGCAATGGGACGCTGCGCAGCAGGCGTGGATCCAGCAGGACATCGTCGATCTCTCCGGTCGCACGCCGAACTGCGCGTGGGACCAGACGACGGCGAGCTGCCGCTGATCCCTGCCGGGGCGAGCGCGCCGCCTACCCCGCGTTCCACCGCGGGTAGGCGGCGGTCACCCGGCACGAGCCCCACACCTCGTAGGTGGTGGACCCCAGCGACGACACCGCCGCCCAGGTGCTGGCGCTGACACCGAGCGTCGCGCCGATCGGCGCGACGCGACCGCCGAGGTTGCCGGCGTCGAACACCTCGAGCCCATCGCCGCTGCGGGGGCAGAAGGCGATGTCGAGCAGACCGTCCGACAGGTACGTCACGGCGGTGAACCAGTTGATGCGGTCCACCCTCGGGTCGAACAGGAAGCAACCGCTGCACCCGTTTCCCTCTGTTGCCGGCGCCGCCGAGATCCCCACGGCCAGGGTCAGATCGGGATCGCCGGGGATGGGCGGTCGAGGCGGCCAGGCGGCGCCGGTGATGGTATAGCCGCCCTGCAGGAAGGCTACTGGTGACCCGGTCGATCAGCTGGCGCGGCCCTCCCAGCGGAGGCGTGGGTCGAGGCGCCGGCGTTCCTCGGCTGCGTGCGGATCAATGCGCGGCGGTATGATCGCTTCCTCCACCGAGGCGCCGGCCCGGGCGACCAGGCCGGCTGCCGAGGCGGGGGTTCGCCGCCAGCAGGACCTTGAGGTCCGCCCTGTTCGCCAACCAACCGTTCGGCGGTTCCTGCAGCGCTTCGGCCAGCCAGGCCGGTGACCGCGCTGAGGCGGCTGTTCGGCTGCCGCACCAGCTCGGCCCCGAACAGCGCCTCGACAGGAAGTCCTGCACCGCTGGGGCCGACGGCGCCGACAACGCCACCTGCACGACGCCGTTGGGCAGCGTGGCTTCGGCCAATGGGTAGGGATCGGTGCGCAACAAAAGCTCAAGCAGCGGCCGCAAGCTCGAGCTCGAACTCCTGGCGTTCCAACGGTCTCGTCATCGGCAGACTCTCTCAACCGCCGGCAGCGGCCTCCTTCGCCGCCGCGCCGTGCGCGCCGGCGGTGTCGCTGTTCATCACGAGCCGTCGGCGGCGCATCGGATACCGACATCTTCGTCGCCGGCCAGCACCCGACCGTGGAGAACGCACCGGCCGCCGCAGGGCAACCTGTCGCGCGCCGACAGCTCCGCTCACCGCCACCACCTCGACCGGCGAGCGTTCGGTGGCGGTCCATTCGGCCACGTTGTTCACCAGGTTGACCAGGCCCTCGGCCGACGACGGGCTGGCGGTGACCGGTCGCAGCGGGAGCCCGGTGCGCACCTCGCCGTCGAGGCTGCGCACCATCACCTCCAGCAACAGCGGCGCCTCGTCGAGCTCGAAGGACAACGGATCCTGCGCACCCCATGGGTACGGGCGCTCGCCGCCGAGGGTGATCGCCCATTCGAGCTCGGCCCGGGTGTGTGGCGCGGCCGAGCCAGCGGCAGTAGGCGCAGCCTGGCGGAAGCTGACGAACGTGATGGGCGCGCTCGACGGCGCCGTCTCGAGCAACGACACGGTGGCGGTGTCCTCGGACGGGGAGCAGGCTCCTGCTCGACACAGCGTCGGTATTGCCCCACGCGCACCTCGCTGAAGCGCTCCAGCGCGAACGGCTGCCGGGGCTGTCGGGGCTGTCGAAGGCCACCAGCGGTGACAGCGCCGCCTGGCCCTGGCGGCGGGCGCGCTTCCTTCCATGGCCGCGCCTCACGCCCGCCGGGTCACGGCCCTGACCATCGCACACCAGCACGGCGGCGACGCCCACCGACCAGCGCCGTACCCGCCGTTCCCGTTGGGTCGCCACTCCGCGTTGCGCCGTCCCGGCGTGGATGAACGCCGCCACGACCGGGTCGCCGGCCACCATGGCGTCGCTGCGTTCGCCCAGCAGCGACTGCGCCCGCTCCAGCTCGACCGCCGCGGTAGAGCAGGTCGCGGTCAGTGCCGGCGTCGTACCAGGCGGCGGCGTCGGCGGCCAGGTGCCGGGCGGTGGCCAGCCTCTCCCTCTCCGCCTCGATCCACCCGGCGAGCTTCGGCCACGACGTGAGCAGCGCCTCGTGCACCAGCTCGAACCCCCCGGCGCCGACGCTCAGCAGGCGGGCGGCCACCAGGTCCTCGACGATGCGCACCACCTCGTCGGCGTCGCCGAGGCGCAGCAGCGAGTCGATGGTGGCCGGGCGGCGGCTGTCGGACCCGCGCCGCCCATCGGGCCCTCCCGGTGCCCCCAGCTCGACGAGCTCCAGCAGCAACCGTCGCAGCAGCTGCTGCGAAGCGCCGTCCATCGACCCGTACACCTCGTCGGCGGTGCGGCCCACTGCAGCGTGCAGCCCGCCGGTCCGCTCGTAGTCCGCCACCGTGAGCACCCCGCGGCGCCGGTCGGCATACCGCCAGGTCTGCAGCAGGGCGTGGGACAGCAGCGGCAGCGCACCCGGCGTCGAGGCCTCGTCCAGCAGCCGTTCCACCAGCTCGTCGTCGACCTGCAGCCCGACGGACGCCGCCGGGCGGCGGATGGCCTCGCGCAGCCCGGGCCGGCCCATCGGGGTGACCACGACCGTGTCGGCGCCGGCGCCCGACCCCCGGCGTCGCGGCGTGAGCCGGGGGTGCTCGAGCAACCGGCCCAGCAGGTCGTCGCGCACGACGATGACCACCCGCACCAGCGGTTCGGCCCCGGCCGCCAGCCCGGCCAGGCGGTCCAGGTAGCGATCGGCGTCGGCCGGCTCCCAGCCGAGGGTGAACACCTCCTCCGCCTGGTCGATCACCAGCAACGCCGGGCGGCCGTCGGGCGCGGCGTGCAGGGCGACGTCGAGGGCGCGCCGAGCCGACGCGGGATCCTCGCCGGGGGTCAGCACGACATCGGCGTACGGCACCGACAGCCGGCCGCGCCGCAGTGCCGGCACCAGCCCGGCCCGCACCACCGAGCTCTTGCCCGCCCCCGAACGGCCGGTGACCACCACCAGCCGGGTGGCCGCCAGCGTCACGAGGAGCTCGTCGATGGTGCCGTCGCGGCCGTGGAAGAGGTGGGCATCCTGGGTCTGGTAGGCCTCGAGCCCCTTGTAGGGGCAGGCGTCGAGGCGCTCGGGCGTCGGCGCCACCGCCGGGTCGTGGGCCAGGATCCTCGACTCGAGCTCGCGGAACGCCGGCGAGGGCACCAGGAACGCCTCGGCCAAGCGGCGTTCGGCCTCGCGGGCCACCTGCAGGGCGTCCTGTGGGCGGCCGGCGGCGTACAACGCCCGCATGCGCAGGGTCCACAGCCGTTCCCGGTTGGCCAGCTCGGCGTCGCCGCACAACTGGGCCAGCCGGCTGACCGCGGTGTCCAGCTGCCCGAGGCGGACCTGGAGCTCGCACTGCTCCTCCAGCGCGGTGCCGCGCAGCTCCCGCAGGCGCCGCCGCTCGGCCTCCAGCAGCTCGCTGCTGCGGGTGCCGCCGTAGGGATCGCCCCGCCAGAGGGCGAGCGCCTCGTCCACGCTGCGCAGCGCCGCCCTCGCATCCTGGGGAGCCTGACGGCGGGCCTGCTCGACGAGCTGCTCGAACCGCTCGGCGTCGATGGCATCGACGGCCACGTCGAAGTGGTAGCCGCCGGTCCCGAAGCGGAGGCGGTCGCGGTCGGTGCCGAGCATGGCCCGCAGCGACGAGACCGTGTCCTCGATGCGGCGCCGGCGGCTGTCGCCCGCGTCCTCGCCGTAGACCTCCATGATCAGCCGGTCGGTGGGCACCGGGCTGCCGGCCATGGCGATCAGCACGCCGAGCACGGTGCGTGGGATGGGGCCCCGCACCTGGACCTCGCCGTCTGCCCCCTCGAGCTCGATCGGGCCGAGCACCCGGACGTCCACGCCGCCACGCTAGAGCAGCACGCCGTTCGCCGGCCCGGTGGTTTCGGTCGCCGGTCGCCGGTCCGTGGGGTGAACATCGAGGTCAGGGTGCTCGGAAAGCGGTCCGAGCGGTTTCGGGGCCGATTCCGAGCGCGGTCTCGCAACGTCGTCGGCGCCGGTGGTGGATCGGACCGGCCGATCACACGTCCCGGCCGGTGAGGAGCCGACGGTGGAACCGAACGAGGTGTTGGGCCGCTTCGATGACGAGGAGCTGGTGCGGGCCATGGCCCGGGGCTCCGGGCGGGCCTTCGGTGAGCTGCGGCGGCGGCACCACAGCCGCATCTGGCAGGAGTTGAACCGGGCGGCGGTCGGCGTGGCCAACCGCCGCGCTGGCCGATGATGCGTTGCGCGAGGCGTTCGCCCGCGCCGTCGAGCATCGGGGCGACGTGCCCGTCGCGATGTGGCTGCGCAGCATCTGTGCCGAGCTGGTGCGGCGTGAGCTGGTGGAGCGCGAGCTGGCCGCCGCCGAGCGGATCGGCGGCCGGTGATGCTGCGCTGCGCATCGCTCGGCGGGGTGGCCGGCATCGACGTGCTGTCGGCCTGGGAGTCATCGGCCGGCTGGGGGTCCTCGCCGGATCGCCGGGCCATCCCGTGGGGTGCGCCGCTCACGACGTTCCTCTGTGCCAACCACAGCGGCGAGGCACCGCCCGACGCCGACCTGCTCCAGGCGGTCGCCCGCCGTCACGGCGGTGTGGTCCTCGAGGCCGGCGGGGCCGCGCTCGCCTGCGGGTTCCCCGACGCCGCCGCCGCCGTGCGTGCCGCCCTGGCGCTGCAGCCACCGGCTGCCGGTGGCACCGCCGCGGGCGGCGCACCGCGGCTGCGCATCGGCGTGCACACCGAGGTGCCCGAGGCCGTGCGGGTGGGGATGCACCTCGAGCTGGCCGGCTCCCGGGCCGCCGACGCCCCCGCGCTGGTGCTGCACCGGACCCGGCGCATCGCCGACGCCGCCGAATCGGGCCAGGTGGTGGTGTCCGGTGACGTGGCCACCCGGCTGGGGGCGACGCCCGGCGTGACCCTGCGCCCGGTCGGTTGGTTCCGGCTGCGGGACTTCCCCGCACCGGTCGAGTTGCTGCTCGCCACCGACACCCCGACCGGCGACGGTGAGCAGGCGCTGCGGGTGCCGTCGGTGCTGGGCCAGCAGGGCGCGGCGCCGCGCGCCTCGATGATCGGCCGCGACGGCGAGCTGGCCGAACTGGCCGCCCGGGTGGCGGCCCGTCGCCTGGTCAGCGTGGTGGGCGCCGGTGGGATCGGCAAGACCCGGTTGGTGGCCGAATACGGCCGACGCCACACCGAGGACTGGTTCGACGGCCTGTGCTGGGTGGACCTGGCCGACGTCGACGATCCGGCGGCGGTCGCACCGGCCGTGGCCGGCGCGCTGGCGGTGGGCCACCAGGGCTGCGCCGACGCGCTGGCCGCGGTGATCGCCCGCCTCGCCGATCGCGAGCTGGTGCTCGTGCTCGATACCGCTGAGCATGTCGCGGCCGCGCTGGCCGCGCTGGCCGACCGGCTGCTGCGCGCCTGCCCATCGCTGCGCATCGTCGTCACCAGCCGCCGGCCCCTCGGCCTGATCGACGAGTCGGTGCTCCGCCTCGGGCCGCTCGCCGAGGAGCACGCCGTCGCGCTGTTCGTCGACCGCGCCGCCGGGCGGCGCGACCAACTGGAGGACGATGCGGACCTGCCGGTGCTGTGCCGGCACTTCGACGGTCTGCCGTTGGCCGCCGAGCTGGCTGCCGCCCGGACCGACGTGCTGGGGGTGGCGGCGCTGCTCGACCACGTCCGCCGCGGCTGGTACCCCACCGCCACCGACCCGACCGTGGCGCTGCGCCAGCGCAGCCTGCCGGGCCTCGTCGGTTGGAGCTATCGGCAGCTCGACGGTGACGAGCAGGCCGCGCTGCGACGGCTGACGGTGTTCGCCGGGGACTTCGACCTCGAGGCCGCCGGCGCCGCGGTCGGTGGCGGTGCGGTCGGCGGCGGCGCGGGTGCCCCGCCGAACACCGACACCGGTCCGGGGCGGGTGGCCGAGCTCGTGTGGTCGTTGGCGTCGGCATCGCTGCTGGAGGTGGTCACCGAGCGCGAGGTGACCCGCTATCGCCTGCTCGGCCCCGTCCGGGCCGTGATCCGGATGCTGACCCCGGCCGACGAGCTGCGGGCCGCCGCTCTCGGCGCCGCCGCCTGGTTGCGGGCCACGCTGGGAGCGGCTGCGCCGGTCGATCCCGCCTCGATCGGGCACCGGGCGCATGAGCTGCCCAACCTGGAACATCTGCTCGCGCTGCTGACGGCCACCGCAACGGGCGCCGAGCGCGCAACGGGCGCCGAGCCCGCCGACGTCGATGCGCTGGCCCGGATCGTGGCGGCGCAGCGGCGGCTCGGCGCGCCCGCCGCCGCGCTCGCCTGGCTCGACGCCCACCTCGACCGTCACCCGGGCGATGGACCGGGACGCTTCGCGCTGCTGGTGGAGGCCGGCCGCTGCGCCGTCGCCGCCGGGGAGCTCGACCGGGCGGAGCGCTTCGTCGAGGCCGCCCGCGCGCTGGCCCGCCGGGGGGCGCTCCCGGACTGCTCCGAGATGGAGCTCGAGACGCTCACCGGCGAGCTGTTCGTGCGCCGGGGCGCGCCCAACCTCGCCCGTCGGGCGGCGGCGGAGGCGCTGCCCACGGCGCGCACGGCGGCGGGCCGGGCCCGGCTGCTGATGCTGGCGGCGGTGGCTGCGGCGGAAGCGGGCGACCTCGATGCGGGTCGGTCGCAGGCGGCGCAGGCCGCGGCCTTGCACACCGAAGCGGGCGACCCCGTCGCCGCCGCGGCCGCTCAGGCGCTGCTGGCCGAGTTGGCGCTGGCGCAGGGCGACGGGGCCGGTGCGGCCGCCCTCCAGGAGGCGGCGCTGCGGGTCCTGGTGCCCTGCGGGGAGGTGGCGCAGCTCGCCGGCGGCGCCCTGCTCGCCGCCGGGCTGGCTGCCGGCACCGGCCGGTGGGCCACCGCCGGTGCGCTGGTGGGCGCGGCGACCACCGTGTTGCGCGGGAGCGGTGTGCGGCTGTGGCCGAGCACGGAACGACGCCGGGTGGCGCTCGACCGGGAGGTGCACGCCGCGCTTGGCCCGGCGGAGGCGCTGGAGGCGTCCCTCGCCGGTGCCGCGCTCGGCATCGAGGAGCTGTCCGTGCTCGTGACCAGCGCGCTGGACCAGCACCGCCAGCGCGTCGGTTCCGGGCCCGTTGCGGCGCTCGGTCGGTCGGGCGACCGGCGAGCCGCCTGACCCGGCGCTACCGGATGCCGAGCCGGCGGGCGGCGCGGTCGGCGGGATCGGGCCCGGCCACCTGGCGCAGCAGCAGCAGGCCGTCGATCACCGCGATGGCCGTCTCCGCCTCCGCCCGCCGGCGCCGGGCCGGACCGGCGATGGTGGCGGCCGCCCAGTCGACCCAGGCCTCGACGAGGGCCGGCACGATCGTGCGGTAGGGCTCCCGCCCGGCGGCGGCCAGGCCGAGCGCCTCGAAGTAGCAGGCGAACGTGGGGTCGGCGGCCGGCCGGGCGACGATGGGCCACGCCAGCCGCAGCAGCGCCCGGTGGTCCGCCACCGGCACCCCGATCACCGGGGTGAGCGCCTCCTGGAGCCGGGTGCCCAGCGCCACGAGGACCTCGCCCACCAGATCGTCCTTGGACGGGAAGTAGTACACGACGGTCCGGTCGTGGATGCCGAGGCGTTTGGCCACCCGCCCGAAGGACAGCTGGCTCAGCCCGTCGTCGAAGGACACGGCGATGGCGGCATCGAGGATCTCGGTCTTCGTGTGCTTGTAGCCCACCGGCCATTGATCGTAGTGGTCACTGCAACTAGGGTTCTGTAGTGGTCGCTACAACCAGGAGGAGTCGATCATGGCAGCTGCAGCAGAGCCCATCGAGGTGGTGAAGGCGTTCCTCGAGGCGTTCGAGGCGATGGACTTCGATCGGGCGCTCGTCCACCTCGCGGAGGACGCCGAGTACACCAACATCCCACTCGGTACGGTCAACGGGCCCGCCGGTGCCCGGGCGGTGCTCGGACCGTTCTTCGCCCCCATCCACGAGAACGAGTTCATCCTGCTGCGCGAAGCGGCGGCCGGTCCGGTGGTGTTCCTGGAGCGCCTCGACCGCCACCGGCTCGACCACGGCTGGCGGGAGCTGCCGGTCAACAGTGTGTTCGAGGTCCACGGCGGCAAGATCACCGTCTGGCGGGACTACTTCGACGCCGGCACCGCCGCCAAGATCCACGATCCCGGCCAGTAGCCCCCCGGCGCCGCTGCCCGCGCCACGGCAAGCGCCGAGCGGTCCCGGGCGATCCGGGCTACGTTCCGGCCATGCGCGAGGCACCGGACGGGCAGGCATGAACCACATCTTCAGCGGGCTGCAGGTGCTCGATCTCACCAACGTGCTGTCGGGGCCCACGCTCACCCGGCTGATGGTGGAGATGGGCGCCGAGGTGATCAAGGTCGAGCTGCACCCGGCGGGCGACATCGGGCGGTACCTGCCGTGGCGCACCAACGGCCGCTCCGGCTACCACGTGCAGCAGAACCGGGGGAAGAAGTCGCTGTTCGTCGACGCCAAGCACCCCGACGGGCGGGCGCTCCTGCACGAGTTGGTCACCAAGGTCGATGTGCTGGTGGAGAACTTCAGCCCCGGGGCGGTGGCCCGGCTCGGCCTGGGCTGGGAGGACGTGTCGGCGCTCAACCCGCGGCTCATCATGTGCTCCATCTCCGCCTTCGGCCAGGAGGGCCCGCTGGCCGACCAGCCCGGTTACGACAACATCGCCCAGGCCTACACCGGCACCACCCACATGATCGGCGACCGCGGCGAACCGCCGGCCATGCTGGCGTTCTCCCCCGGCGACGTGCTCACCGGTGTGCACGGCTTCGCCGGCGTGTGCGCCGCGCTGTACCACCGCGAACGCACCGGTCAGGGCCAGTACGTCGACGTGTCGCTGATCGATTCCTACGCCACCTGCCACGAGGTCAACTACCAGTCGGCATCGTTGTCGCAGGGCGCCTACGTGCCCGAGCGCAACGGGTCGCTGCACCCGTTGGTAGCCGGCTGCGGGGCGTTCCGGGCCGGCGACGGCTTCGTGTCCATGGCGGTGGTGAACGACCGGCAGTGGGTGCAGCTGTGCCGGGCCATGCAGCGCCCCGACCTCGAGGACGACCCGCGCTACTGCACCGCCGAGGGCCGCACCGCCCACCGCGACGAGTTCAACCAGCTCATCATCGACTGGCTCGACGCCCAACCCACCCGCGATGAGGCGGTGGCCAAGCTGCAGGCCGAACGGGTGCCGGTGGCCCCGGTGCTGACCGTGACCGAGGCGCTGGCCCACCCCCACCTGCGCCAGCGTCGGGCGGTGCGCACCGTCACCAACGCCCGTCTGGGCGAGCTGGAGGTGCCGGGCATGCCCATCCGCTTCTCCGGCTTCCCCGACGAGCTGCCGCTGGCCGCCGCCGGTCTGGGCGAGCACAACGAGGAGATCGTGCGCAGCACCCTGGGTTGGGATGCCGATCGGTATGCCCAGCTGGTCGAGGCGGGCGTGCTGCGCCACGATCCGGAGAGCTGACGCCATGTCCGGCGCCGCTCCGCCGCCGAGCCCGCTGATCGATTCCTCCCGGGCCTGGGGGGTGTGCGTGGCCGCCGCGCTGGGGATCGGCACCAGCTTCGGCACGGTCTACGCCTTCGGCGCCTTCTTCGAGCCGATGGCCGACGAGTTCGGCACCGGGCTCGGACCGACCGCCCTCGTGTTCGGCATCACCCTGCTGCTGTTCTTCGGTTCGGGCGTGATCACCGGGCCGCTCGGCGACCGGTTCGGGCCCCGGCCGCTCGTGATCGCCGGTGCGCTGCTGCTCATCGTCGGACTGCTGACCACCTCCCGGGTGCAGCACGTGGCGCTGGGGTACGTGACCTACGGGTTCGGCGTCGGCTTCGGCGCGGGCATGTCCGTCAGCCCGCTCATGGCCAGCGTGGGCGGCTGGTTCCAGCGGTACCGGGCGGTGGCCATGGGCATCACCGCCACCGGCAGCGGGCTGGGCACGCTCGTGCTCGTGCCCACCTCGGAGCGGCTGATCGACGCCCAGGGTTGGCGCTCGGCCTTCGTCGTGCTCGCCGTGGCCGACGCGGTGGCGCTGGCCGTGGTGGCCCTGCTGGTGCGGCCGGCTCCGGTGGCGCCGCCCCCGCCGGCCCGGGAGCGCATCGCCGCGGTGGTGCGCACCCGCGCCTTCCAGGGCGTGGCCGGCTCGGCGGCGATGCTGTCGGTCGCCCTGTTCGTGCCGTTCGGCTTCCTGGTCACGTTCGCCACCGATCAAGGGGTCTCGCAGCGGGCGGCAGCCGCGCTCATCAGCGTGATCGGCGCTTCGAGCATCGTCGGTCGGCTGTTCCTCACGTCGCTCAGTGGACGGTTCGGTCCGGTGCGGGTGTTCCAGGGCTGCCTCGCCGCCCAACCGGTGGCCTACCTGGTGTGGCTGGTGGCCGGCGGGCGCTATCCGCTGCTGGTGCTGTTCGCCGCCATCCTGGGGGTGGCCTATGGCGGTTTCGTGGCGGTGAGCGGGGAGGTCCTGGCCCACCTGTTCGGGGTGGTGGGCCTCGGCTCGGTGTTCGGGGTGATGTTCGCCGGGTTCGGCCTCGGCGGCCTGATCGGCCCGCCGCTCACCGGGTTCGTGGCCGACTCGACCGGCGGCCAGACCGTGCCCATCATCATCGCCGTGGTGGTGACGACGGTGGCAGCGGTCATCTCGCTGACCGTGCAGCGCAGCCCGGTGCACGAGCTCATCGTCACCGGTTGATCGCCCGGCGGCCGCGCCGGGGTCGCGCCGTCGGCGCAGCGCGCAGTCCTCGCGGTGCCGCACCGGTGGCCGCAGCGCGGCCGGGAACATCGTGTCTGTGCACTGGCGGTCACCGCTCGACGCATACCCTGTGGTACGGGCCGGCTGCGTGCCTGGTCAGGGCGATGCGGAGGAGAACGGCGGCAGGGCTGTCTGACCCTGGGTGCACAGACACCGATGAGGACGATCGAGCTGGGCTCGATCGCCACGTGATCGAGCACCCGGCCGCCGCGTCGCCGTGCTGCGGTTTGGCGGCGCCGTCGGGCTCGGCACCTGGACCCGAACAGCACAGCGCAGCTCGGGATGCGCGGCAGCTCGGCGATCGCGGTGTGCGTTCCGCTACGGTCCGGGCCATGAGCGCAGACGATCCGGCCTTCTGGCCCGCCCATCGCCAGGCGGCCGCCATCCGCAACCGCGACCTGTCGAGCACCGAGCTCCTGGAGCACTACCTCGGTCGCATCGAGCGCCTGAACCCGGCGCTCAACGCGGTGGTCACGCTGGTGGAGGAACCGGCCCGGGTGGCGGCGCGCGCCGCCGATGACGCCACCGCTGCCGGCGGCGAGCTGGGCCCGCTGCACGGCGTGCCCCACACCATCAAAGACGCCATCGAGACGGCCGGGATCCGCTCCACCGGTGGGGCGGTGGAGCTGGCCGAGCACGTGCCGTTGCACGATGCCCCGGCGGTGGCGTCGCTGAAGCGGGCGGGCAGCATCGTGTTCGGCAAGACCAACCTGCCGCGCTGGTCGGGCGACGGGCAGAGCTACAACGAGCTGTTCGGCGTCACCAACAACCCGTGGGACGTGACGCGCACACCCGGTGGCTCCTCGGGCGGGGCGGCGGCCGCGGTGGCCGCGGGCCTGACCGCCTTCGAGGTGGGCACCGACATCGGCGGGTCGGTCCGCATGCCGTCGACGTTCAGCGGGATCTGGGGCCACAAGCCGAGCTTCGGGCTGATCCCCACGCTCGGGTACCTCGACTGCGTGGGCGGTGGCCGCATCGAGGCCGATGTGAACGTGTTCGGGCCGATGAGCCGTTCGGTTGAGGATCTGGAGCTGTTGCTCGACATCATGGCCGGTCCCACACCCGACCGCGCCCCGGCGTGGCGGGTGGACCTGGCGCCGCCCTGCCACACGGAATTGCGCGAGTTCCGGGTGGGTGCCTGGTTGGACGATCCGGCGTGCCCCATCGACGAGGAGATCGCCGCCGTGCTGGCCGACGTGGTGTCGGCGTTGGAGCGGGCCGGGGTGGCAGTGGACCGCAACGCCCGGCCGGCCATCGACTTCGCCGAGGCGGCCAAGCTCGGCACGCAGCTGATCAGCGTGGCCACCAGCGTCAGCCTCAGCGTGGAGGAGGTGGACTCGCTGGCCGAGAAGTCGCGCGGGGCGGCCAACCTGGCCCAGCGCCATCACACGTGGCTGGCGCCACCCGCGCCGCACCGAGCCTGCGGGGCGTGGGGCGGAGTACTTCCGTTCCTACGACGTGCTGCTGTGCCCGGTGAGCGCCAGCTCGGCGTTCACGCACCGCACCGAGGGCAACTGGCGTGATCGCACGTTGACCATCAGCGGCGTGGAGCGGCCGTACACCGACCTGGTCAACTGGACCTCCATGGTGGGCATGGCGTACCTGCCGGTGACCACGCCGCCGCTGGGCCTCACCGCGAGCGGTCTGCCGGTCAGCGTGCAGGTGGTGGCGCCGTACTGCGAGGACCGCACCGCGCTGCACTTCGCCCGCCTCCTCGCCGATCTCACCGGCGGCGGCTACGAGCAACCCCCGGCTGGTCCTGAGGTCGCCCGCCGGCACCTGGCTTGGGGGACGGCAACAGACCGCCCAGTACGTCAGACCACGGTGAACGCCGTCCAGGCCGACTCGCTCTCGGAACCAATGATCGAGTTGGTGACGATCTTGCACCTGATCTGCGTGCCGGGTGGCTGCGCCGCCCAGACGGGTTCGTGGGTGGTGGTCACCGCGCCGCTGGCACCATCGAGCACTTCGGTGTTGACCGGATCTCGCTCGTACCAGTACTCCACTGCCGCACCGGTCGATGTCTCGCAGGTTGCGCCGACGATGCGCGGTACTCGAATGCAGGGATGTCCGCAACGATCGTTGCCCCGGTTGCGGAGATCGATGCCGAGCGGATGGTAGCGACCGGTGGCACGGGGATGCTCTGCCTGTCGCAGGAGATGTAGCGCTGTTGGGTAGGCGGTACATAGGTGCTGCGGCAAGCGTTGGATGGAGCTGAGGTCGGCCCTGTTTGCTGACCGGCTGCGGCGACGACGGTGAAACGCACGGGCGTGCCGGGTGCAAACCAGTTGACGTTGTTCCCCACGTAGGTCGGCTGGGTGAGTTGCGGCAACCACTGCCGCTGGTTGCTCCTCCGGCGTGCCGAACAGCGTGTACGACTCTGCACCGGCGACAGGCTCCCAGCTGATGCGTATGTCGTTCTCATTCGGATAGTCGACCCGGGCGACGACGTTGGTGGGCGCGGACAACGCGACCGCTTGCGGCGTGAACTGCAGGGTCGGCGACGGGTCGGAGCTCACCCTGCCGTCGGTCATGACCGCGCATACGCGCTGTAGGTCGTGCCGTTGATCAACCCGGTGTGGGTGTACGGCGACGAGTTGCGGGTGACGCGGATGTCGCCCGGGTTGATCACCGCGGTCCAACCCCCCTGGCCGAACCCGCCGACGGTGAGGGTGACGGAGCCGTCGCCGGCCTCGGCGCTGAGCGAGGGCGGCGGCAACCGGATGTCGACGTCCATCCGGGCGGTGGCCGATGTCGCCGTCCCGTCTCCGGCGGTGAAGTCGAACCAACCGGTGCCGTACCCGTTGGCGTCCAGCTCGATCCCGCCGGGTACCGCCCTGGCCGTCGCCGGCGTCCCGGCGGCGTTCAACGCTCCCACCGGAAGGTTGCTGGCGGTCACCGTGAACGTCAGCGGGTCACCATCGGGATCGCTCGCCCCGAGGTCCGCCGCGGTCAGCAAGCGGGTTTCTCCCAACCGCACGACGACCCGGCCAACGCACCTCGGGCGGTCGGTTCTGCGCCGTCGGCGGAGCGACCGCGGTGAGGTTCACCGTCTGCGCGGGGGCGCCGGTCACGTCGCCGCTGGCGGGTTGGGAGACGTCGAGCGCGCACGGCCCCGGTGCGGTGGCGCCCACGATGTGGCGGGCCACCGCCCCGTCGAGGTCACGGCGCACCAGACGGCATGGCCCCGACGCCACCGCCACGGTGACCGGCGCACCGCTGACCTCGATCGAGACCGCGACCGCCGCCGACCTCGACGGTCGCCGGCGCATCGAGCACCCGGTACGCGCCGACGATCTGAGGGTTGCGGGCCTCGATGGTGTGGCTGGCGCTGTCCGTCGCACCGCCGGCTCTACAACGGTCAACCGGACCGTGTAGCGCCCCGCCGATCGGTAGACGTGCGACGGGCTGCGCTCGGTGGAGCCCGCCGAGCCGTCTCCGAAGTCCCAGCGGTACTCGGCGATGTCCCCGGTCGATTGGTTCGTGAACGTGACCGGTTGACCGGTCTCGGCCGAGCCCGGCGCACTGAACGAGGCGAGCAGCCCGTCGGACACGACGACGGTCAGCGCGGTGTCGGCCCGCTCGTCGCCGCGCGCCACCGACAGCGTCACGCGGTAGCGGCCGGGGGTTCGCCAACGATGGGTCGGGCGGCGTTCGGTGGAGGTGGCGCCGTCGCCGAAGGACCACGTCCGGCTCGTCGGCTCGCCGGTCGAACGGTCCTCGAAGGTGACGGGGGTGTCGGGCTCGGTGACGGTGGCGGAGGTCCCGATCACCGCGGCCAGGGCGCCGCCGGGCTGGGTCTGCGGCGGGGTGTTGGCTGTGGATCAGCGGCGGCGCGGTCGTCGGTGAAAGCAACTCGTTGGCCTGGGCCCGCCGGTCGACTCCGCGGCGACCGGCACCGGCTGCGGGCGTGGTGACCGGTCAGGCGGCGGGGCCTCGGGTTCCGTCACCGTGTTCTCGGTGGGCACCGCCGGTGCCTCCACCCTGCGGCGTGCCGATCTCGTCGGGCGCCGCCTGTGGCCCGGCCGCCGGGGCCGGCCCTCCGGCAGTTCGACATCGGCGGGCGGAACGGTCGCGGGCGGGGTGGGAGCGGCGCCGGGCTCTCGGCGTTGCGCTCGCAGCGGGGGCCGTGATCGGTGGCGTGCGCTCGGCGGCTCGCCCTTTCGCCTCGAGCTCACCCAGCGCGCCGTCGATGGCGCCGTCCCCGCCGCCGGCACCGTCAGCGGTCGCTCCGGTCGCCCCGCCGCCGGACGGGCTGGCGTTGCCGGAGATCCCACCGAGCTCTCCGACCGGTCCGCTGACCGATGCGAGCTCGACGACCTGTGCGGCGGACAGGTCGTCAGGTACTTGCGCACGCTGGTGACCCGGCCATCGGGGCGATGCGGCCGGCCTCGTTGGTGGCCGGGTTGTTGAACCACAGGTCGGCCCCGCTCGAGACCAACTCGAACGGTGCGGGCCGCTCCAGCACCTCGACCACATCGGTGACGGCGTTGGTGGCCGGATCGACGAGCACGACGGTGCCGCGGGTGTGGTTGGGGACGAAGACCACGCCGCCGAAGTACCACGGGGTGCCGGCGCCGTCGCCGGGCTGGAGGTGCGGGGCCAGCGAGAGCACCGCGCAGCCGGCGTCGTCGGGGCAGTGGGCCAACCGGGCGCGCTCGGGATCGAGCAAGACCAGCCCATCCGGTGGGGCCTCCACGGCATGCACGGCGACCCAGCCGGCGGCTGCGAGGTCGATCTCGTCGCGCTCGACGATCGGTCGCGCCGTGGGCGCCGCCCGGACCCGGGTCAGCTTCCCGTCGGGCTGGACCAGAGCGACGCCGGTGCGTATGGCGGCCACGGTGGCGGCCGCCGAGCCCGGCGCTGACGGAGACGCGACCAACTCGGCGCCGTCGACGAGGTGGAGCCGCTCGCCGGCACGGTCGAACAGCCAGAGGCGACCGAGGTCATCGACAGCGCTCGACGCGCCGCCGCTGACCGGGAGCTCGGCCACGCTCGCCAGCGTCTGCGGATCGCGCCGCGAGATGTTCTCCCGAGCATCACCGGGGACCACGTAGACCATGCCGTCGCTGGCGCGCACCTCCGTCGGCCCCGGTGTGATGGACGCAGTGGAGGAAGCGGTCAGGCTCGTGGATGAGATCGACGTGATCGTTCCGGAAACCTCGTCGAGCACGATCGCACCGGTGGCGAGTTGGAGCACTCGCAGGCTCGTCCCCGGCGCCGCGACGCTGAGCTTCCACACCGCCTCGTTCGTGGTCCCGTCCACGAGGGTGACCCAGCCCTCGTTGGCCAGCCACAGGGAGCCGGTCAGGGTCCGGGCGATGGCGGCGCGGGAGCCTTCCGCTCGCCAGATGACGCCGGCGACGAGCGAGGCGACGACAGCGAAGACCGTGAGCACGGTCAACCATTGCCGCCCGGTGTTCGTCGCCACGGCGCGGCGACGCGGACCTGCTCCCTGATCCTCCATCGAATGCTCCAGCATCGGCTTCGCCGCCCCTCCACGGTCGAGGTGCGACCATAGCCAGTGTCGTGTCGAGTCCCGCTTGTCGGCATCGCTCATCGTTCGACATGTCCAGTGAGACATGTCGTTGTGCGCCAACAGAACGGCGCGACGCGAGCAGTCTGGTAGCCGGACGCGGTGATCGCTCCGCCTGGAACCGGTCACGCGATCGCGCGGTACAGTGACGGCGCATGGTGCGGGGAGGGGCGATTGCACGGCGCGGTGACGCGACCGTCTGCATGGCGAGTGCAGGTGGCGGGCGTTGACCTACTGCCTGGGTGTGGACCTCGGGACCAGTTTCACGGCGGCGGCGGTGTTCGAGGCCGGCCGCGCGGAGATCGTGGAGTTGGGTCAGCGCCGCCCGCAGATCCCGACCGTGGTGTACATCCCGCCCAGCGGTGAACCGGTGGTCGGCGATGCCGCAGAGCGGCGGGCGGTGAACGAACCCGACCGCGTGGTCCGCGAGTTCAAACGCAGGTTGGGGGACCAGGTCGGGTCGCTGGTGGGTGACGAGTTGTGGTCGGCGGAGGCGCTGATGGCCCAGGTCCTGGCCCACGTGCTGGTCGAGGTGTCGCGCCGCCAGGGGGAAGCGCCGGCGTTGGTGGCGCTCACCCATCCGGCCAATTGGGGTCCCTACAAGCTCGACCTGCTGGCCGAGGTTGCCCGGTTGGCGAAGCTGCCCGAGGACAAGGTGCTGCTGGTGAGCGAGCCGGTGGCGGCGGCCTTGCACCACAGCCACCGCGGTCGAGCTCGCAGCGGCCAGCGCTATGTGGTGTACGACCTGGGCGGTGGCACGTTCGACGCGACGGTGGTGCGCGTCGAC
>JAWKIM010000005.1:0-1757 GCA_041394365.1 Acidimicrobiales bacterium | reverse complement strand
CGGCGGCCCAGCCGCCACAACGGCAGGACGGTGGCCGCGATGGCGGCCGCCTGCAACGTCACCAGGCTCTGGCGCACCGGCAGGAAGCCGAGCAGCCAGCCGATGGGGTGGAACAGCAGCGACCCGTCGAGGTGCGACAGGGGTTGGGGCGAGGCGATGCCCTCGGGCAGCAGCGCCAGCTCGGTGCGGAACCCGTCGTGCAGCTGGCGGACCGCCTCGGTGTAGCGGGCCAGCGATTCGCTCGGCTCCAGACCGCGCAGCCGCGCCGCGGCCAGCGCCTCGAGCCCGATGAACAGCGCGGTGGCGAAGATCCACGGCAGGCTCCGGTCGGCCGAGGCCGAGTCGAGCCGGGCGTGCCAGCGCAGCGACGTGTGATCGAGACGCCGGCGCAGCGCCGACCAGCGGGCCCGGGCGCGCTCGGTGGCCTCGCGCAGCGGGCGCGGTCCCGACCGGCCCGGGGGCCGGCCCGGCAGCCCACGCCGGGGTGGGACCCCTCCCCTGGCTTCCTCAGACAAGCCGGTCCCCGGTCCGGTCGGGATCGATGGTGTCGACGGGCTCGATGAGCTGCGGGCCCTGGTTGCCCGCCTTGTTGACCTCCGTCGACACGGGGTGGAACGCGACCAGCTCCGGTGGGGCGGGCACGAGCAGGCTGCCCAGCAGCTCGGTGTCCTCCACGGCGGGATCCAACCACTTCGACCACCGGTCGGGGGGCAGCACGATCGGCATCCGGTCGTGCAGCTCGGCCATCTTGTCGTTGGCGGCGCCGGTGATGATCGTGCACGACAGGGTCCACGGCTGGTCCGCCGCCGGCCGCCAGCGCTCCCAGAGCCCGGCGAAGGCGTAGGGCTCGCCGTCGGGCCGGTGGATGAACCACGGCTGCTTGCGCTTGTGGCCCGGCACCTTGGTCCACTCGTAGAACCCGTCGGCCGGCACGATGCAGCGCCGCTTGGCGAACGCCTTGCGGAACGCGTTCTTCGACGCCACCGTCTCGGCGCGGGCGTTGATCATCCTGGCGCCGACGGCGAGGTCCTTGGCCCACGGCGGCACCAGGCCCCAGCGGACGTGGTCGAGGCGGCGGGCGGTGCCGTCGTCGTAGACCACGTACACCTCGCTGGTCGGGGCCACGTTGTAGTTGGCGGCCAGCTCGACGTCGGGGGTGGGCTCGGCCGAGAAGTAGTCGGCCAGGACGTCAGCCTTCGAGGAGGACACGAACCGGCCGCACACGGGTGTACACCGTAGTGGGCGGTGCCCGGCGTCCGGGCGGTTCTTCAGAGCCCGAGGATGCCGTTGACCGCCACCAGCACCGCCACCACCAGGGCCGCGGTGGCGCGGCCCAGGTGTGCGGCGCGGCCGCCCGGCAGCGCCCGGCCGGTGCGCCCCGGGCGGGCGGCGTCGGCGGCGTCGGCGGCGTCGAGCGGCGCGCACAGCAGGGCGGCGAGCACCCCGCGGGCGACGCCGTGATCGGCGGCCAGCGACCACACCGCCACCGCCACCTCGACCCGCAGCGGTCCCCCGGGCAACCGCCGGAGCACCGCGGCGACGAGCGGGCGGGCACGGCCCTCGGTGGGATCGGGCGCGGCGTCGTGGGGGCGGTCGTCGGCCGGCGGGTGGCGGCGGGTGGTCAGCACGGCGAGGACCCGACCCAGCGCCACCACCCCCACCGCCACACCGGCGGCCAGGCGCACCGACGGCGCGGTGACCTGCAAGGCGGTGCGCAGCGGCGCCTCGGCCAGGGCCACCACGGTGAGCACGGCGGT
>JAWKIM010000004.1:0-2921 GCA_041394365.1 Acidimicrobiales bacterium | reverse complement strand
CTTGGCGGTGGTCACCAGCGCTTCGGGGCCGAACCCGTCGAGCACCTCCCACGCCGGCAACGTGGGCGTGTCGGCGGCCATCCACAGGACCATGCGCGGGCCCCGGAAGCCCGGGTAGCCCAGCAACATCTGCGGCGCGACGTCGGCCAGGGCCACCAGGCTGGAGGCGCAGGCGCCGACGGCGTTCATCGGCGCCTGCGGCACCCGCATGAACCCCGACGGCGAGCGCAGCGTCGAGAGCATCTCGGGGTTCTTGGCCGCGCGGTTGATCGGGTAGGACGGCGACAGCATGGTGGAGACCAACGCCGGGCCGTGCGACTCGAGCGCACTGGCCAGGCGGGCGGCGAAGCGGTCGCGCGGTGCCGGGGCGCCCGGGCTGACCAGCTGGGTCCACGAGTCGACCCCGGGGAAGGCGGCGGCGGCCGCCACCCGGAACTCGGCCGGGTGCTCCATGATCTCGGCCAGCGGGCGGGGCAGGGCGGCCAACGCGCCCAGACCGGCGTAAGCGAACAGCTGGGCCTGCACCGACGGGCCCAGCCGCGGGTCGTCGTCGAACAGCCCGTGCATGTCCCGCAGCTCCGAGCCCCGGATGTCCTTGAACGTGAGACCGGCCAGCTGGCGCAGCCCGCCGGCGGACAGGTCGTGCGGCAGCGACGCGGCCACGTCCACCGACGCGCCGCGCTCGACCAGCTCCGGCACGGCCCGGATGCCGATCGCGGCCCGCAGGGCGGGACCGTGGCGGGCCTCGATCGCGTCGGCGGTGGCGATGGTGCCGTCGGGCCAGCGGGCGACGATCGCCCCGTCCTCACCCAGGGCCAGATCGACCAAGCCGGCGTCGAAAGCGACGCAGGACAGGAAGTGCGGTGCATCGGTGACCAGCGCGAGCTCGGTCTCGGTGGTCCCGACGGCGGACAGGGTGCACGGGGTGCCGATGGTGACCAGCACCTGTTCGGCGGGCAATCGCAGCGACACGTCCCAGGACCCTACTTGCTGGCGGCTTCGCCGCTCCCGGATGGGGCGGTGTTTGCTGGCGCCTTCGGCGCTCCCGGATGGGGCCCCAACCCCATCCTCCTCCCGAGCACGGGGCCCCTACCCCATGCCGGGCCGTGTGCTTGTTGGCGGCTTCGCGATCTTTGTTGGCGCCTTCGGCGCTCCCGGGCGGGGCGGCACCGGACCAGGTGGCGCCGCCCCGCCCGCGCTCCGCCTAGGCGGCCACCGTCTGCAGGATCGGCGGCAGCTCCAGGTGGAACCCGGTGCGCTGCTGGAAGGCGTCGCCGGCCCGCAGCACCAGCGCATCGTCGAACGGCCTGCCGTTGATGAGCAGCCCGAGGGGCAGGCCCCCGACGGTGAAGCCCATCGGCACCGACAACGACGGCATGCCCGTGCAGTTCCAGTAGGCGGTGTACAGGATCTTCCAGAAGCTGTCCCATTCGATGCCGTCGAGCACCGGGGCGCCCGCCGCCGCCGCCGGGTGCACGATGAGGTCGACGTCCTGGTACAGGGCGGCGAGGCGGCCCATGGCGATGCGGCGCACCTTCTGCGCCTGGGCGTAGTCGGCGGCGGTGTAGAGCACACCCCCGCCGACCGCGGCCCGGGTGGGCCCGCCGTAATCCCCCCAGCGCTGCTGCATCCACGGGCGATGGAAGGCGAACGCCTCGGTCATCGCCGTCACCAGGCAGGCGGTGCCCAACTCGTCCCACAGCGGCAGCTCCACCTCGACCACGGTGGCACCGGCGGCGCCGAGCACCGCCACCGCCTCGTCGAACAGGCCGGCCAGGTTGGCGTCGTCGAACTCGCCCCCGATGAACTGCGAACGGGCCACGCCCACCCGCATCCCGGCCAGATCGCCGGTCAGCGCCGCCAGGTAGTCGGCCCCGGCCGTACCGGGCGGCATGGAGGGATCGCGCTCGTCGATGCCGGCCATCACGGTCAGCATCGCCGCCGCATCGGCTGCGGAACGGGTCATCGGCCCGATGTGGTCGAGCGTGACCCCCAGCGGCAGGCAGCCCGCCTTCGGCACCAGCCCGTAGGTCTGCTTCATCCCGGTGATCCCGCAGAACGCGGCCGGCATCCGCACCGAGCCTCCGGTATCGGTGCCCAGTGCCCCCAGGAACATCCCGGCGGAGACCCCGGAGCCCGAGCCCGACGACGAACCACCCGGCCAGGTGGTGGTGTCCCACGGGTTGCGCGGCGTCGGGTAGCCCTTCGACGGATCCGGCAGACCGCAGGCGTACTCCATGGTGGTCAGCTTGCCGGTGATCACCGCGCCCGCCGCCCGCAGGCGCTCCACCACCGGTGCGTCCTCGCCGGCCCACCACGCCGGGTCGAACACCAGCGACTGCCCGGTGGTCCGGCCCTCCCGGCAGGCGATGATGTCCTTGATACCGATCGGTATGCCATGCAGTGGGCCCTTGTCGATGCCGGCCGCCAGCTCCTCGTCGGCCAGCACCGCCGCCGCCAGCGCCGTCTCGTCGTAGCGGCTGATGTAGGTGCCCAGCTCACCGTCGAGCCGGTCGGCCACGGCGAAGCACGCCTCGGTCAACGCCGCGCTGGTCAGCGCTCCCGAGCGCAGCAGCGCCGCCGCCTCGGTGATGGTCTTGGGGATGTCGGTCATCGTTGCTCCCTCACTGGTTGGTGCTCTCGGTGCCGTTGCCCACGGACACGCCGGTCAGATCGACGAACCACGACTTGGGCATGTTGAACCCCTTCACCGACGGCGCGGTGGCCCGGGGGTTCATGTCGCTGACGATGAACAGCCAGGCCGCATCGTCGGTGATGAGCTTCGCCGCCTCGGCGTACACGTCGGACCGGGCGGCCGGATCCTCCACCGTCTTCGCCTCGGCGAAGAGGGCGTCGACCTCGGGGTTGGAGTACTTGCCGGCGTTGGTGGCGGCGTCGGTGCCGTACCACGAGGTCCAGAA
>JAWKIM010000003.1:0-4589 GCA_041394365.1 Acidimicrobiales bacterium | reverse complement strand
ACTTCGGCACCGCGCCGGCCACGCTCGCCCAGGTGGAGGGCGGCTACACCATCGCCGAGACCCCCGTCGCGACGCCCCCCGAGGGCACCTCCGACGGCGATCCGGTCTTCACGGTCGTCGAGGCGGGCCACAACGACTCGACGGGCCAGAGCCGCCACAAGCTGGCCGGCAAGATGGTCAAGCGCGCCGACGGCACCTGGTCCATCCAGTGGGAGACGGCGGCCCTGCCCGGGACGCCGAAGCTGGTGGAGCGCGGGGCCTGGTTCAACTATGCCGGCGCCACCCTCACCGCCAAGGCGTTCGACCGCGGCGGCGATGGCCTGGGCAAGTGGCTGGTGACGCTCGCCTGCTGGCTCTTCGCGTTTTCCACCATGATCTCATGGTCTTACTACGGGGAGCAGGGGGTGGTCTTCCTGTTCCGCGGCCGCGGCGTGCTGATCTATCGCCTGCTGTACTGCGCGCTCGTGGTGGTGGCCTGCATCCCCTGGCTGGTCAAGACGGACGCCGAGCTGGACGCGCTGACAGCGCTCGGGACGGGCGTGATGCTCTGGGCCAACATCCCCATCATGCTCATCTTCGGGGCCGTGGCGATGAAGGCCTACCACGCCTACTTCCGCAAGCTGAAGCACGGCGACTTCGAGGGCCACGGCCGCCACGACTGATGCCGGAGCTGCCCGAGGTCGAGTTCTGCGCCCGGCGCCTGCGGGCCTGGACGGCGGGGCGGGTGGTGGTCGCCATCGAGGCGTCGCCGGGGCCGCCGCTGGCTGTCGAGCCCGCCGCGCTGGCGTCGGCGCTGGTGGGCGCTCGCCTGCTGGCCGTCGAGCGCCACGGCAAGCAGCTCTTCGTCCGGTTGCCGGCGGCGACGCTGGCGCTGCACCTGGGCATGACGGGCAAGATCATCCGGGTCGCGGCCGGCACCGTCCCTCGCCGGGGGACGCGGGCGCAGCTCGGCCTGGATGATGCGACCCGGCTCGACTTCGTGGACCCCCGGCGGTTCGGCCAGGTGGATCTGCTGGACGCCGAGCGCGAGGGCCGCCCGCGCGGCTCGGCCCGGACGCCCTGGCGCTGGCCAGCGGATCTGGCGGCGCTGGCGGCCCGGTTCGTCGGCGCCCGGTCGGCCATCAAGGTGGCCCTGCTGGATCAGCCCGGCTGGCGGGGGTGGGCAACATCTACGCGGCCGAGGCGCTCTTCCTGGCCGGGGTGGATCCGTGGCGACCGGCGGGCGAGGTGACGCGCTGGCCGGCCCTGGCGGCGGGGCTGGTGCAGACGTTCACCGAGAGCCTGGCCCGGGAGCAGGACGAGGAGATCCGGTACATGTAAGAGGGGGGCCGCGAGCCCCTTTCGGGTCTACGGGCGCGAGGGTGAGCCCCGTAGAGCGCTGCCGCACACCCATCCGCCGCACCGCCCAGCAGGGGCGCTCGACGTTCTGGTGCCCGCGCTGCCAGCGGGCGGGCGACGAACTCTCCTCCGTAGATCCATCCCTGCCGCGAGTCGTTGCAGGCCCCCACACCACGTGGGGGAACTTCGATGTACCGTCGCCTGGCGCCCGTCGCCTGCCTGCTCGCCCTGACCGCCGTCGCCTTCGCCGAGCCCGATCGGGACGACGACGAGCCCGCGGTCGCCCCTGCCCAGCTCGCCCCCAAGGCCAGCTTCGACTTCTCGGCCGACCTCATCGATGGTGCCCTGGTGGCGCCCGCGGCCGAGATGACGATGGGCGCTACCCGGCGGGGCGCAGGATGTGGCCTTCGCCCGGGGTCGTACTCGAGGGAGGTGCCGCACCCCGCCACCTTCACGCCTGAGGGCCTTCTTTTCAGCGAGCACGATTCCGTCGGCGCCGGCCGGCCGGGGCTGCGACCAGCTCCTGTGCGTGGTGGGGGCCACGACGCCGGCGGATCTGGTGGCCCAGCCCGAGGTCCGCGCCATCGCCCAGCTCGCTTTCACCAACATCGACGCCGGCACCTGGCGGCGCGCGCCGCTGAACCTGGTGGCGGTGATCGACAAGAGCGGCAGCATGTCGGGGGCGCTGCTCGACACCGTGAAGGCCAGCCTGCACCGCATCGCCGACCGGGAGCTGGGGGGACCAGCTGGGCATCGTGCTGTACGGCGATCGCACCCATGTGCACCTGGCTCCCCACGTCGGTGGCGCAGCGCGCCCGCCTGCACGCCGAGATCGAGCGCATCCAGAGCGCCGGCACGAACATGGAGGCCGGCCTGGCGCTGGGCTTTCTGAGGTGGCTCGCAAGACGGCCCCGCTCTTTCCACGGCACCAGCCGCGTCATGCTCACCGACGAGCGCCCCAACGTGGGCCGCACGGACGCCGGCAGCTTCATGGCCATGGCGCGCGCCGCCAGCAAGGGCGGCATCGGCCTGACCACCGTCGGCGGGCACCCACTTCGGTGCCGAGCTGGCGACCGCGATCAGCAGCGTCCGCGGGGGCAACCTGGCCTTCTTCCTCGGATGTGCCCACCATGGTCGAGCGCCTGGCGGCCGAGCTCGACACCCTCGTCAGCGAGCTGGCCTACGACCTGGAGCTGATGGTCGAGCCCGCCCCCGGCCACCAGATCGTGGGCCTGTACGGGGTGCCGGGGATGCCGTCGAGCGCACGGAGCGCGGGGGCCTGCGCATCGGCATCGAGACGGTCTTCCTCAAAGCTGGAAGCAGGGGGCGATCTTCCTGGGGTTCGCCCCCGAGCCGGGCGCGGTGTCGGGCCCCTGGACCGCTCGGAACCGCTCCGCTTCTCGCTACGAAATCCGCGGTGGCAAAAGGCTGGAGGACGCCACCTGGTTCACCCTGGCAGGGACCGCTGCCCATCGGTTTGAGCCCGGGGCCGCGCCCTCGTCGACGAGGCCACGGCCCTGGGTGCTGGCCGCCACGAAGCACACGGTCGAGAACGATCAGGAGGGCGCGTGGCAGGTGGCGCGGGCGCTCCGGGAGCGCCTGGAGCAGGCCGGCGTGCCGGGGCTGGAGGGCGAGATCAAGACGGTGGCGGCGCTGGAGGAGACGCTGCGGAAGCTGAGCGGCCACCAGGGAGAGGCTCACCGTCCGGGATCGCGATCCGATCAGCGGGCTGCCTCGGTAGCGATCAAAGCGGGGACGAGGGTGTCGCGCAGGAAGGTGGCGACGTCCGTCCCCGTGGTGGAGAAGGCGTCGCGCGGCTCGGCGGGCGCCATCCGCCATCCTCGAAGCCGGCGTACAGGTTGCCCATCAGCTCCACCACGAACCCCGGCGCCCCGGCCTGGGCCATGGCCCGGTGGGCCTGATCCAGCGTCACCTGGACGGCCTGGACGGGCGCCCGGCGGCCTCGCCGGTCAGGCGGGCGATCTCGGCGTAGGTCACATCCTGCGGGCCGTGCACGCCCCGGTACCGGCCGCTCCAGGTGGCGTCCAGCAGGGGCGTCGGCCGCGCGGCGGGCGATGTCCGCGGTGGCGACGGGCGGGAAGGCGGCGTCGATCGGGGCCACCGTGAAGTAGGTGCCGGTGGCGCGCAGGGTGTCGACCTCCCGCACCAGGTTCTCCATGAAGAAGGCCGGCCGCAGCGCGAGCACGTCGCGCACCTGCGCGCGGAAGGCGTCCTCGACGTCGAGGAGCGCGCCCACCGGGCCCAGGTGGCCCTCGGTGTCGCGGTTGTGGGCGCCGACGCTGGACAGCACCACCACGCGCCCGATGCCGTGGGCCGCGGCCCGGGCGGCCGCCTGGGCCGAGAGGCCCTGGACCCAGGCCCGGAAGTCGGGCCGGTAGGTGGGGGGCGTGAGCCAGAAGAGCTGCTCGGCCCCGGCGAAGGCGGCGTCGAGCGTCGCCGCATCCTCGATGGAGCCCACCACGACGCGGGCGCCGCGGGCGGCCAGGTCGGCCACGCGGGCGGCGTCGCGGCTGATCACCGTCAGCGGCGCGCCGGCGCCCAGCAGGTGGAGGGCGAGGGCGCGCCCGATGTGGCCATTGGGGGTGTTGATGACGATGGACATGTCGACCTCCTTGGGTGTGGCCCCACCATCGCGCCGACGGCGTTGACAATCGAGCTCATTGTCTTCAGTTCAAGTTGAACCAGATTCAATCGGGGGGCATGGCGTGGCCGAGCTCGAGTCGCTGAACCTGAACCTGCTGGTGACCCTGGACGCCCTGCTCCGGGAGCGCTCCGTGACGGTGGCCGCGCGCCACCTGGGCGTCACCCCCTCCGCCGCGAGCCACGCGCTGGCCCGGCTGCGCGAGCTGCTGGGGGATGCGCTGCTGGTGCGGACCCCGGGGGGCATGGTGCCGACGCCCCGGGCCGAGGCCCTGGAGGCGCCCCTCAGCCGGACGCTGCGTGCGCTGCGGCAGATCGTCTTCGAGCCCCCCGGCTTCGAGCCGGCCGCCTCGACCCGCACGTTCCGGATCAGCACCTCGGATCTCTTCGCCGTGTTCATGGCGCCGGTGATCGCCCGCTCCCGGGCCGAGGCCCCCGGCGTCGACCTGGAGATCATCGGCGGGGCCGCAGAGCCCTTCGAGGGGCTGGCGAGCGGCGCGGTGGACGTGGCCATCGGGGTGGTGGCGCCCGAGGCCGTCGGCCTGCTCCGGCTGGTGCTGCTGCGCGAGCGGTTCGTCTGCCTCGTGCGC
>JAWKIM010000002.1:0-1579 GCA_041394365.1 Acidimicrobiales bacterium | reverse complement strand
TTCCCAACGTGCACGAAGACGTCTACGGCGTCTACACCAACACCACGCCGGTCGAGGCCTACCGCGGCGCCGGACGTCCCGAAGCGACCTACCTGCTCGAGCGGCTGATCGACCGCTTCGCCGCCAGGATCGGCAAGGATCCGGTGGAGGTGCGGCGGCTCAACCTCATCCCGAAGTTCGACCACGGCCACGACGTGGCGACCGGGCTCACCTACGACAGCGGCGACTACCACGCCAACCTCGACAAGGCGCTGGCCCACGTCGGCTACGAGGCGCTGCGGCAGGAGCAGGCGGCAGCCCGGCGGCAGGGCCGCCACCTCGGCATCGGCGTCTGCACCTACGTCGAGATCTGCGGCCTCGGCCCGTCGCAGGTGGCCGGCGCGATCGGCTTCCAGGGCGGGCTGTGGGAAAGCGCCATCGTCCGCTTCCATCCGTCGGGCAAGGTCAACGTCTTCATCGGCTCGAAGCCGCACGGCCAGGGCGAGGAGACCACCTTCGCGCAGATCGTCGCCTCAGAGGTCGGCGTCGACGTCAACGACGTGAAGGTGATGCACGGCGACACCGACAAGACGCCGATGGGCTGGGGCACCTACGGCAGCCGCACCACCGCAGTGAGCGGCGCCGCCCTGGCGATCGCCGTCCGCAAGATCAAGGACAAGGCGCGGGCGCTGGCCGCGCACCTGCTGGAGGCCTCGGTCGAGGACATGGACTACGCCGACGGCCGGTTCTTCGTGAAGGGCGCGCCGGCCCGGGCCAAGACGATCCAGGACATCGCGCTCATGGCCAACGTGGCGTGGAACCTGCCGGCGGGGATGGAGGCCGGTCTCGAGGCCTCGAGCTTCTACGACCCGCCCAACTTCGTCTACCCGTTCGGCACCCACGTGGCCGTGGTCGAGGTCGACCCCGCGACCGGCGCGATCGCCCTCAAGCGCTACGTCGCGGTGGACGACTGCGGTCCGCAGATCAACCCGATGATCGTCGAGGGGCAGGTGCACGGCGGGGTCGTCCAGGGCGTCGCCCAGGCGCTGTGGGAGGAGGCGGTCTACGCCGACAACGGCCAGCTGCTGACCGGGTCGCTCATGGACTACGCGATCCCGCGCGCCGATCTCCTGCCCGACCTCGAGGTGCTGCACACCGTGACGCCCTCGCCGCATCACCCGCTCGGCGTGAAGGGCATCGGCGAGGCCGGGACGATCGCCTCGACCTGCACCGTCTACAACGCCGTGATGGATGCGCTGCGGCCGCTCGGCGTCGAGGACGTGCGCATGCCGATGACCCCCGAACGGGTGTGGCGGGCCGTCCAGACGGCGAAGAAGGGAGCCTGAGATGTACGCGCCATCGTTCGACTACTACCGAGCCTCCTCGGTGGCCGAGGCGCAGCAGCTGCTGGCCGCCCACCCGGGCGCCAAGCTGCTGGCCGGCGGACACAGCCTGCTGCCGATGCTCAAGCTGCGCCTGGCGGCGCCGCCGGCGCTGGTCGACATCGGCCGGATCGAGGCCCTCAAGGGCATCAGCGCCGCCGACGGCGGCCTGCGCATCGGCGCGATGACCACCCACGCCGCCGTGGCCGCCTCGCCGC
>JAWKIM010000001.1:0-1582 GCA_041394365.1 Acidimicrobiales bacterium | reverse complement strand
GCCGACCAGCAGCACGAGTCCGACCTGACAGAAGACGTCGTTGGCCAGCCCCCGCCAGAACTGGGCGCCCAGCCCGCCCAGTACCGCCAGCGGCACACCGAGCAGGATGATGACCGGCAGCACCCAGCTCTCGTACTGCGCGGCCAGCACGAGGTAGACCAGCAGCACGCTCAGGGCGAAGATGTAGGTGGCCTGCGACCCGGCCTTGATCTCCTCGAGCGACTGCCCCGCCCACGCGAAGTCGAACCCGGGCGGCAGGGCCTGGCGCGCCACCTGCTCCATCGCCGCCAGGCCTTCGCCCGAACTCAGCCCGGGTGCCGGCACCCCGGTAATCTCCGCCGACCGGAACAGGTTGAAGTGGCTGATCACCTGCGGCGCCGTCGTCTCACTGACCCGCACCACCGAGTCGAGCGACACCATCTCTCCGGTATTGGTGCGGGCGTAGAGCTGCTTCAGGTTGTCGGGCGACGACCGGAAGCGCTGATCGGCCTGGGCGAACACGCGGTAGGCGCGGCTGTTGAAATCGAAGTCGTTGATGTACTGCGAGCCCAGGAACACCTGGAGCGCATCGGTCACCTCGCGCAGCGGCAGGCCCAGCGCCCGCGCCTTGTCGCGGTCGATATCGACCCGCAGCTGCGGGTCGTTGGCGCGGAAGCTGCTGAACAGCCCGGCCACCCGGCCCGACTGGTTGCCGGCACCGACCACCGCATCGGTGGCGTCGGCCAGGCCGGCGATCTCGCCGCCCGACTGGTCGAGCACCTCGAACTGGAACCCGCCGAACACCGACAGGCCCTGGATCGCCGGCGGCGCGAACGGCACGACGATCGCCCCCGACAGCCCGAACAGCCGGCCGCGCAGGCGATTCAGCACCGCGCCGAGCGCCTGGTCGGGTCGGCGACGCTCCTCGTAGGGCTTGAGCATCGTGAAGATGAGGCCGTTGTTCGGCGCCGCGCCGCTGAAGCTGAACCCCATGACCGAGAACGCCGAGGCGATGTCGGGGTCGCTGTAGAGGATCTGCTCGGCCTGCTTGGCGATGCCGTCGGTGTACTCGAGCGAGGCGCCGGCCGGCGCCTGCACCACGGTGATGAAGAACCCTTCGTCTTCTTCCGGCACGAACGCCGTCGGCACCACCTGGGTGATGCCCCAGGTGGCCCACAGGCCGGCCGCGAACACGGCCAGCATGGCCCACTTCCAGGCCAGTGCCCGCCGGACGGTGGCGACGTAGGCCGAGGTGCCGCCCTCGATCACGCGGTTGACGGCCGTGAAGAAGCGGCCGTGCGTGTGTGACTCCTTGTCGAGGAGCAGCGCCGCCAGCGCCGGTGTCAGCGTGATCGCGTTGAAGACCGACAGCACCACCGCGAAGGCAATCGTCAGCGAGAACTGCTGGTAGAGCCGCCCGGTGGTGCCGGGGAAGAACGCCACCGGCACGAACACCGCCACCAGCACGATGCCGATGACGATCACGGCGCTCAGCACCTCGCGCATGGCGTCGACGGCGGCCTGGTAGGCCGGTTTGCCGAACTCGCGCATGTGGCGCTCGATGTTCTCGACGACGACGATCGCGTCGTCGACGACGATGCCG